>DXIS01000024.1 GCA_019112735.1 Candidatus Mediterraneibacter guildfordensis | reverse complement strand
CCAGCCAGTAAAGCAGCTTCGTTGCCGGGTGGAATCGTTCTTTATGCTGTTTTTTCGCAGGAGCATCGGAAGGATGGAAGCGCTCCATATATTGCCGTACCGCTTGCAAATCTCGTTCCGAATGAACGGGAAATTCTATTTCTGCATGCCCATCCGACAGCCCAATGCAGCGGTCACACGCACCTGCAATTAGCTCAGGGTCGTGGGTGATGATGAGAACAGTCTTTTCTTTCCGCATCTCCCGGATCAGCGCTGCGCACCGCTCCAGACTTTCCGCGTCCTGTCCTGCTGTCGGCTCGTCCAGTATGACGATCGGCTTGTCGGATAGATACGCCATCATCAACGTCAGACGCTGCATCTGCCCGCCGGAGAGGGAAAAGGGATGCCGGTTGCGGCAGTCCCACATATCCATACTTTTCAGCAGCGCTTCCGTTTTTGCTTCAAACTCCGGTGTCACCGCATGGCCGTATTGCAGTTCGTGCAGGACGGAGCCTGTGAAGAACTGGAACTCCGCCTCCTGAAGGATGAACAGCACTTGCTTTTGCAGCTGCTTTGGATTTTGCGACTTTCCGAAAAACATTATCCTGCCGCCGGAGGGGCGGTAAAGCCCTGCAATCAGCTTGCCGATGGTCGTTTTGCCGCAGCCGTTTGCGCCCACAAGGCCGACGATCTCATGCTCACGGACGGAAAAGCTGACACCAGAGAGGGTATCTCCGGCCTTCCTGCCGTATGTATAGCAGACATCTGAGACGGCAAGCGCCGTCGGCGCGGTTTTCGGCAGCGGCTCTTTCTCCGGCACGGTGATCTCCGCAAGGTCGAGCGTGCGCAGAGAAAGTATTTGTCTCCGCTCCACTGAGAACGCCTTTGCCTCTGCGGCAGTATATTTTCCTTTGATCTCGCCGTCTGCCATGACCCAAAATTCGTCGGCAATGTCGGCAAGATAGTAGAGTCGGTGCTCGCTGAGCAGCAGCGTTTTGCCCTGCTTTTTCAGGGCAAGCAGAATCTCTTTTAACTGCTGCGTGGCTGCAAAGTCCAGATTGGCCGTGGGCTCATCCAGCAGAAAAATATCTGTGTCCATTGCCCACGCGGACAAGATGGAGATGAGCTGTCGCTCGCCGCTGGACAACTCGTAGACATTGCGATCCTTCAGCCGCTCCAGATGAAAGATCCGGAAGGCCTCATCTACCCACCGTCGGATTTTATCTTGCGGCAGACCGTGATTTTCAAGACCGAAGGCCACTTCATTGGAGCTGTTCACGGTGAAAAACTGGCTGCGAGGATCCTGAAAGACCGAGGCGGCCAACTCGCCGATCTCGCCGATACGTATTCCGGCGGTGTCCTGCCCATTCAGGCGGCAAAAGCCTTTTAACTCTCCCTCGTAAAACCGGGGGATTAATCCGTTGATGCACCGTAGCAGTGTGGACTTTCCGCAGCCGCTGCCGCCGCAGAGCACCACACAGCGTCCGACTGGGATGCTGCCGCCGACTTTTTGCAAGGCGGGCTGCTTTTCTTCTGCATATTGAAATTCAAATTCAAAATCTATCATCGCTAACTCTTTTCTTATTAGTTAGTCGTCTCTAACCAGCGGCCGTAAGAAACGGACGGATGGACCGTCCGAATTAACTTTTCGGATTTATTGCAAGGTATCGCATAGCTGCCGCCAGCCAGCGTTGGTGAAATCAAGGACTGCCTGTAAGCAGGTAAGCATTCTGCCTTCCTCCATATGCTGATCCAGCAGCTGGCGGAAGTACCAGAACTGTGAGCCCATCAAAAGACGGATCGCATCGGCATTTGGCGCTTTCCCATAGATATGCGAAAAGAATTCCACCGTTTGTTCCGCTTTTTGATCCATTAGTTTATGCAGCACGGTTTCCATGGAGCTGCCATCGCTGCGGCAGAAAAATAAAGTGCAGTCATTGCAGTGCTCGGTCAGCAGTTGAAAATATACCTGTTCTTCGGCGTTTATGGCGCGGAGGATATCATCCGGCTGCGCGCTGCACTTTGCTTTTTCGTATTCTTCCGCGATGGGAGCAAAGAGAACCTGCATCGTCTCAAAAAAATCCTGAAGCAGACTGGCAAACAACGCGTCTTTATTCTTGTATCTTGTGTAGATTGCCCCCGTAGTAACACCGGCTTTTTCGGCGATCTTGTGCAGAGAGGCTTTCTGAAAGCCGTAAGCAAGAAATTCCGAATAAGCAGCCTGAATGATCCCATCATCCAGGGAATGGTCCCTATTGGCCATGTCTTCACTCCTCTGCGCCTAAATAATAACATCATTATCGATAACGACATTATTATAGCGTTCTTTTTGCTGCTTGTCAATGCGAATTGCACACTGCTTTGCAAAAACACTCCTTGACAAATCTCGTCTCAAAAGCAGATTTTACAGGACTTCGCCCGAAAAGAGGGATACACCAACACCATGTTCTTCGTGGACGACGGCGTATCGGGTACGACCTTCCAAAGACCGAATTTTATGCGTATGGAGCGCATGGCGGAGAACGGAGAAATCGGCACCATTATTGTGAAAGACCTTTCCCGCTTCGGGCGTGAACAGGTGGAAATGGGTAGGCTGACGCAGGTGGTGTATCCGTCGCTGGGCATCCGCTTTATCGCCATACAGGAGCGAGTGGATACCTTGACCGGCGATGGCGTAGAGATGATGCCGTTCCACAATATTTTCAACGAGTGGTATGCGGCGCAGACCTCCAAGAAAATCCGTGCGGTGTGGCAGTCAAAGGCCGATAACGGCAAACGGGTATCTTCTTCTGTACCGTTTGGGTACAGGAAAGACCAGAATGATAAGGAGAAATGGCTGATTGACGAGCTCGCCGCCGAAGTGGTACGCAAAATCTATGCGCTTTGCCTTGCAGGGCGTGGCCCATCGCAGATTGCGAGGCAGTTGGAGAAAGAACAAATCCTTGTTCCTTCCGCTTATTACGAAAGCATCGGTAGATCACACGCTCAAAAGGTAGAGATGAACTCCTGCAAATGGGAGCAGAAAACCATTGTCGGTATTCTTGAAAACAGGCAGTACACTGGCTGTGCGGTGAATTTCAAGACCACCACTGTCAGCTACAAGGTGCACAAAACCATCTACAAGCCGGCGGAGGAACATCAGGTTATCCCGAATATGCAGGAGCCGATTATCTCGGAGGAACAATGGCTGAGGGTGCAGGAGCTTCGCAAACACCGCCGCAGACCGACAGCCACAGGCAGAACAAGTCTGTTTTCTGGATTGGTGTACTGCCCCGACTGCGGCGCAAAGCTGCATTTCTGCGCCGCAAAAAGCCTGAAACGCAATCAGGAATTTTGGCGGTGTTCCAATTACAAGGACGGCAGAGGGACTTGCCAAATCCACTATATCCGGGATGTTGTGCTGGAAAAGATTGTGTTTGAAGCCATCAGCGGTTTAGCAGAGTTTGTGAAGTGCCACGAAACAGTATTTCTGTATATGTTGGCGAAGAAAACCAACGCCATGCGGCAGAATGAACACAAAAGGCTGGAGCAGACAGTGGAACAGGGCACAAAGAGAATTGCCGAAATCGACAGGCTGATTGAAAAGGTGTTCGAGCAGAACGCAAGCGGCATACTCTCTGATGAACGCTTTTCCAAAATGCTCCAAAGCTACGAAAAAGAGCAGAAAGCGCTGACGCAGGAGGTTGCCGACAGTCAAAAGACCTTGCAGGAAGCAAAGCAGAAGGTTACGGATTTAAGGCTGCTGCTCCGAACACTTCGTAAGCTGACGGATATTGCGGAGCTTATCCCAACGCTTGTAAACTCGCTGATTGAGCGTATTGAAGTCCACAACAACGACAAGTCAAGCGGTCACTGCTATGTGAAGGTGGATATTTACTTCACGGCGGCGGGGATGATAGACATTCCCACCGAGCAGGAAATCCTTGCTATGATGCAGGAAATACGGGAAAACCCGCAGGACTTCCGCTTTGTAGCATAACAAAAAGGTACGGTGTAACCCATTTTTCTGAGTTACACCGTACCCCCTTACATAAATACTTCCTTATCTGGCGTTGGCTTTCGAGCCGTCCTCGTTTTTTTAATTTAATGTAAACATCCAAAGATTATTGATCTGATACTCCAGCCGTTCATAATCCCACAACTTCTCACTCCGCTTGCGGCTGTTCGGGTCATTGACCCGGATCTTCCCATCTTCCACGCCTGTCAGTACAATAAAATGTCCCGTTGTCGTAAAATCTCCCGGACGCATGCTGCAGATGATCGGATGTCCGGCTTCCAGTTTTGAAAAGACTTCACTCTCACTCAGCCCCATTTCTTCCCCACAGATCCCGAATTGACGCGCTCCGTCTGTCATAAGGGTCCAGCTTGTTCCTGCATCCCCGGCATAATATCCGTTCTCAGCGGCAAACTGAGCAACCCTGTACGGCGTTATCGTATTGTCCCCGGTCAGCCCCGCCGCCACCATGGCAACGGCAGTCGGTCCGCAGCCGTTCACGGCGATCATTTTATCTCCGTACAGGCAATAACCCCAGCGTTCATCCCACTGCAGGAGAAGGGGGATCTCTCCCGGCCTCATATCACCGATCGTCTCCGCGGGCGGCAGATCCTTCTTCTCCGGATAGTCCAGCACAAAGTCCGCCGCTTCCTCATTTCCCTGTACAAGATCGATCAGATCATCCGGATACTGTTCCCGGTTCAGAAGGATCTCCCTGACCTTCCCGTTCGTAAATATTGACAAAGTAAAACTGCTGCTTCCTGCCAGCCTGTCCTTCACGCGCATCCCTGTCAGGATCACCAGGATGATCAGAAACAGGCCAAAGCACCTTCTCAGGAAACGCCCCTTTTTATGTCTTCTTTTGCGTCGGTATGGCCGCTCCGGTTCATATTCTTCCCACATGGATCATCTGCCTCCTTATCTACTCCCGGGCTTATATTCAAGTCCGGCTTTCAGATCATAAGAAGATTATAACCATGTGTTCCGAAAGATTCTGAGAAAGCTTTATTAAGATTTATATTCCGAAAGATTAAGAATTTTTGTATATATTTCCCGATTTTTACATATGCTGTCAAAAACATCTGCATGGAGGAAACATGGAACCTAAGATCGGAATCATTGTCTGCGGCTTTGACGGCGACCGCCAGTTCATCCCGAACCCGTATATCCAGTCCGTCCGCTACTCGAAAGGGCTGCCGCTTATCATCCCTGTCGTGCGCAGCGACCGGCTTCTCAGTGAATATATACAGCTCTGCGACGGCTTTCTTTTCTGCGGCGGTGAGGACATTACCCCGCTCCTGTCCGGAGAAGATCCCCGCCCCTGGTATGGCGGTACAGATGTCACGGTCGATCTGTTCCATATCCGGCTTATGAGACAGATCCTCCGTACCCGCAAACCGGTCCTGGCCATCAGCCGCGGCATGCAGGTGCTGAATGTAGCCTGCGGAGGAACCATCTGGCAGGATCTCTCGCTGGCACCCGGAAAAACCCTCAACCATATGCAGGAAACTTCATCACGGAGTAAAGCGGGCCACCGCGTCCGCACAGAACGCGGAAGTCTGATCCGACAGTGCTTCGGTCCGCTCTTCGAGGTCAACAGTTTTCATCATCAGGCCATAAACACTCCCGGAACCGGTGTGCACGTCAGCGCCCGGGCACAGGACGGTACAGTTGAAGCCGTTGAACTTGAAGGATACCCTTTTGCCGTCGGCGTCCAGTGGCATCCCGAATGCATGTACCGGACATCCCCGGAAACACGTCTGCTCTTCCGGGAATTTGTGAAAAAAGTGTGAACCGGGACGTAGTAAAATTCAATTTTACTACGTCCCGGATTGAAGTTTTTATTCTTCATGCAGGATGGCCTGCACGCATTTTTTTGTCTTCGGAAGCCAGAACTGCACCAGCGGGCCGGTTAAAAATACCGCCACGACCGTACCGGCGCCCACGGTTCCGCCCAGGATGAATCCGAGCACCACGAAGAACAGGTCGCACCCCACTCTCACCCAGCGGAATTCTACTTTTTCGATCTTGTCGGACAGGATCACCGCCACCAGGTCATTGGGGCCTGTTCCGGCGTTGCTGTTGATGACGATGGACATCCCCGCCGCAAGGATCACGCAGCCAAGCAGCATGCTAATGATGCGGACCGCCATAGCGGAATCCGCGTTGATATAATCGCCCAGAAGCCAGGTGAACAGGTCAATGATCGGCCCGCCGCAGAACGCGCATACAACAGTGCCGGGCTTCACATAGCCCTTTGTCGTAAGCAGCATGACAACCATCAGGATGCACAGCACGATCACATGGACCGTCCCGACCGTCAGCCCGAACACCCGGGACAGGCCCTGGATGAATACGGTAAATGTATCCGTACCCAGTTCAGACAACAGGAACAGTGTTACGCCGAGGTGCGCGACCGTAAGGCCTATGAGCAGGATGACCAGCGCCTTCGCCCAGGCCGCCGCGTTCCGCCCGGATGTGTCAGATGCAAATTTCTCTTTCTTTGCCATAAATTTCCCCCATTCCTTTCTTTTTGACAGGACGCCTGCCCGGGATCCGGATTTCTGCGGACTCCGGTGCGCCGCCGTCACAAAAAATCCGCCCCACAGGTCAGACTGCCGTGGAGCGGGAAATATCATGCATTACAATATAAAATTACTCAGTCTCCGAAAACTGATCCTTGCCTACGCCGCACAGCGGGCATACAAAATCTTCCGGCACATCTTCCCATTTTGTGCCTGCTTCGATCCCGTTATCCGGATCTCCTGCTGCTTCATCATAAATGTAACCGCATACGTCACATACGTATTTCTTCATCTGAACCTACCTCCTGTACAGTTATAAATATTCAGTGTCTTTCTGTTCTGTTCCGGAATTTTCATTCCTCAGATATCATACCACAGCACCCGGCTTTTTTCAATCGGATTTTCCGCCGCCGTCGCCGCTTTGTTCATGCAGCCCCAGGATCCCGCCGACCAGAATCTTTATATCATCGAAGATATAATCAAAGGCCCCGGCCTGGCACATATTGATGAGCACCATGCCGATCGGCACCGCCAGGATCATCCAGAGGATCCCGCCCATCCGGTATCCGATATAGAGGAGGATGAGCGTCACCAGCGGGTTCAGGCCCACGCTGTCGCCCACAAGTTTGGGCTGCAGCAGCTGATGGACCGCCTGCGTGATCACGTAAATGATGACCAGCGCCACGGTCATTTTATAGTCGCCCATAAAGAATTTATACACCGCCCAGGGGATCATCGCCGTCCCGGTTCCGAAGAACGGAAGGAAATCAAGGAATGCGATCAGGAAGGCCACCAGAACGAAGTACCCGGTGCCGAGCATCCCGAGTCCCACCAGGAGGATCAGGAATACGATCACCATGATCTTAAACTGCGCCTTGAAGTATCCGCCCACTGCATACCGCAGATTGTCCATCACCAGGGTCATCCGCTTCTGCACCGCCTCCGGCGCCACTTTCTTCATCCAGCCCAGCACTTCTTCCCGCTGTACGATAAAGAAATACGCCGAGAGCACAGACACCAGGAAAGAGATCAGATAATAGGGCACCCGTCTGGCGATATTGCCGGCAGCCGTGACCGTCGGCTCGCTGATATTTGACACCAGATCCCCCATGTACTGATCCAGATTCTCCACCATGGTTGTCCAGCCGTTCTGAACCCCTTTCGGAAGGCGCTCAAAGATCCCGTACAATGTATCTCCGATCTGACGCAGCCCGGCTTCCAGCTGGGCGTACATCTCCGGGAAATTCTGGATCAACGAACTGATTTCCACCACGAGACGGCTGATCCCGAAGTAAAGCGCCAGCACGATGGCCGCAAGAACCACGATAACGATCAGCGCCGATCCCAGTTTTTTAACGATCTTCAGCCGTTTCTCCAGCCAGTTTACAAGCGGAGCCGCGATCGCCGCAATGATCCATCCCACTACAAAGGGGATGAAGAATCCCAGCAGCTTCCATCCGATGATCACAAATGCAACGGTGGCTGCGATGCTGAACATCAGCCGCAGCGCCACCTGCCAATAAGGGCGGTTATTATTCATTCTCTTCCTCCGGAGTCAGACTTAAACATTCTTTTTCGATCAGTTCCCAGATCTCATCCCGCCCCTGCTTCGTCTGTGAAGAGAAGGGGATCACTTTCGTCCCCGGGACAAGATCAAGACCTTCTTTTAACATTTTAACATGTTTTTGCACCTGGGAGCGTTTTATTTTATCAAGTTTTGTCGCAATGATAATGGGATTATATCCCTGCTCCACCACCCACTTATACATCATCCGGTCATTGGCCGACGGATCGTGCCGGATATCAATGAGCAGGAACACAGCTTTAAGCTGCGCCGAACCGTGAAGATAGCGCTCGATCATCTTTCCCCAGCGTTCTTTCTCTTTCTCGGATACTCTGGCATAGCCGTATCCCGGAAGATCGACCAGATACATCTCATCATTGATATTATAGAAATTGATCGTCTGCGTCTTGCCCGGCGTGGCGGAGATCCGCGCATAGGACTTCCGGTTCATCAGCGCATTGATCAGGGATGATTTTCCCACGTTTGATTTTCCGGCAAAAGCCACCTCCGGCTTGTCATTTTCCGGCAGCGTGCTCGTGACGCCGCAAACGGTTTCCAGATTGATACTTCGTATTACCATCTTCTTCTCCTTTATTCGGGATCTGTTGACACCAGTGCTTCTTTTAATACTTCCGTCATCGTCTCCACGGGAATGATCTCCAGCCCCTTTGTGATCTCAGACGACAGTTCTTCCACATCCGGCACATTTTCCTTTGGCACAAGCACGGTCCGGATGCCCGCGCTCTTCGCTGCCAGAAGTTTCTCTTTGAGCCCGCCGATAGGCAGGACTCTTCCCCGGAGCGTGATCTCGCCGGTCATGGCCAGATCCGCACGGACTTTTGTCTCTGTGACTGCGGACAGGATCGCCGTGGCCATGGTGATCCCGGCGGAAGGTCCGTCTTTCGGGACCGCGCCCTCCGGAATATGTACGTGTACGTCATGCTTCTCAAAGAAGTCATCGGCAATGCCGTAATTTCTGCTGATCGAACGGATATAGCTGATGCCGGCCTGGGCGGATTCCTTCATTACGTCGCCCATCTGCCCTGTAAGGAGAAGCTCCCCGCTTCCCGGCATCACATTCACCTCGATCTGCAGCGTATCGCCGCCCACGCTCGTCCATGCCAGTCCCCGGACGATCCCGGTCTCCGGCGCCGGGTTGGCCATCTGATAGGTATATTTCTCCCGACCCAGGAATCTGTGGATATTGCGGTCTGTCACGCTGATCTTTTCTCTTCCTTCTGTCAGGATCTCTTTGGCCGCTTTCCGGCATACGTTGCCGATCTCCCGCTCCAGCTGACGGACGCCGGCTTCCTTCGTATAGTTGCGCGCCATCTTCCAGATTGCCTTTTTGCTGAAAGACAGCTGCTCTGTGGACAGGCCGTGGCGCTCCAGCTGCTTGGGCACCAGATGTTCCATGGCGATATGAAGCTTCTCATTCTCCGTATAGCTGCTGATCTCGATCACTTCCATACGGTCCAGAAGGGGCCTCGGGATCGTCTGCAGGGTATTGGCCGTCGTGATAAACATAACTTCCGACAGATCCAGCGGCACCTCCAGATAATGGTCCCGGAACCGGCTGTTCTGCTCGCTGTCCAGCACTTCCAGAAGCGCGGAGAAAGTATCCCCTTTATAGTCTGTACTCACTTTATCGATTTCATCCAGCAGCATCACCGGATTCTTCACCCCTGCGGTCCGGATGCCGGCTGCAATGCGTCCGGGCATGGCGCCCACATAGGTCTTCCGGTGGCCGCGGATCTCCGCCTCGTCACGGACGCCGCCCAGCGAAATGCGGACATAAGGCTTCTTCATCGCCCTTGCAAGGGACCGTGCGATCGATGTCTTGCCGGTTCCCGGCGGCCCGGCCAGGCAGAGGATCGGGCTGTTCCCTTTCTTCGTCAGATTCCGGACGGCAAGGTATTCCAGGATCCGCTCTTTCACCTGTTCCAGCCCGTAATGATCCTCGTCCAGGATCTGCTTTGCATAACCGATGTCATGATTGTCTTTTGCCGCTTTATTCCAGGGCATCTCCAGAAGCGTCTCGATATAGGTGCGGATCACGCCGCTCTCCGCCGGCGAATTCAGCGAACTCTTAAACCGGTTGATCTCTTTCTGAAGCTTTTCCTTTACTTCTTTCGGCGCTTTCAGCTTCTTCAGCTCGTTTTCAAACTCTTCCGCGTCTGATACCGTGGAATCCTCCCCCAGCTCCTCCCGGATCAGTTTGAGCTGTTCGCGCAGGATGTACTCCCGCTGATGGCGGTCCACCCGTTCTTTTACTTTCTTGCGGATCTCCTCTTTGATATTCATGATCTCCATCTCATTGACAAGCCGGAAAGCCAGCTTCTCATACCGCTTCTGAAGATCCGTCTCGCTTAAAAGCTCCTGCTGGTCCGTATACTGCAGCGGGATGTTCGCCGCGATCTCATCCACCAGCCTGCGGAGCCCTTTGATCTCGACAAGCTGTGACACGGATTCCTTCGACATCTTCCCGTTTCTCGCCGCGAAATCGATCAGCATATCTTTGAGGCTTCTCTCCATCGCCTCAGTGCTGATGTCTTCCTCCGCATCATCGGATCCCTCATCGATCACCGTGACTTTCGCACGCATGTAAGGATCTTTATATTCGATCTCCTGCAGGCGTCCCCTGTGTTCTCCCGCAACCAGGACCCGCAGGATCTGTTTCGGAAGACGGATGATCTGCCGGACCTGCGCCACCGTACCGATCTCAAACACATCCTCTGCATCCGGATCTTCCGTATCGATGGAGCGCTGGGTGACCAGAAAGATTTCCTGCCCTTCCGCCATAGCCTCCTGCACTGCCGCGATGGAGCGCTGCCTGCTCACGTCAAAATGCACCACCATCTCCGGCAGGATCGTCATACCCCGCAGCGGGACCATCGGCATGCTCTTTATCTCGTTGTCCATTCAATTTCCTCCTGAATACAGCAATGCGGGCACAGGCCGGAAATACTCCTGCTTGCACCCGCGTAACGGCTTTGTGGGCCGTAATTATGCTTTTATGATCTATGCGCTCTCGGATGTAAGGAAGGACTTGCGTTCCTCCCCGTCCCTCATGTAGAGCGGCGCTCCTTTCCCGAGCACGGCATCTCTTGTGATCCGGCACTCCTTGATCGTCTCATCGGACGGCACCTGGAACATCGTATCCATCATGATCTTTTCCATGATCGCACGAAGTCCACGGGCCCCGGTCTTTCTCGCCAGCGTTGTCTCCGCAATGGCCGTCAGTGCATCCCGGTCGAAATCCAGCTTCACGCCGTCCAGTTCCATCAGCTTCTGATACTGTTTCACGATCGCGCTCTTGGGCTCCGTAAGGATCCGGATCAGCGCCTCTTTATCCAGCAGCTCAAGGGAAACCGTAACCGGAAGACGTCCCACCAGTTCAGGGATCAGGCCGTATTTAACAAGGTCCTGCGGCAGCACCTCATGGAGCAGCACATCCATATCATACTCATGCTTCTCCGCGATCTCCGCATTGAAACCGATCGACTTCCGGTCCAGACGGGTCTCGATGATCTTGTCGATCCCCTCAAATGCTCCGCCGCAGATAAAGAGGATATTGGTCGTATCGATCTGGATCAGCTCCTGATGGGGATGCTTCCTTCCTCCCTGGGGCGGCACGGAAGCCACCGTTCCTTCTATGATCTTCAGCAGCGCCTGCTGCACGCCCTCGCCCGACACATCGCGGGTAATGGACGGATTCTCCGATTTTCTGGTGATCTTGTCAATCTCATCGATATAGATGATCCCGTGCTCCGCACGCTCGATATCGCCGTCCGCCGCCTGAATCACTTTCAGAAGGATATTCTCCACATCCTCGCCTACATATCCGGCTTCTGTCAGTGCTGTTGCATCCGCGATCGCGAACGGGACGTTCAGGATCTTCGCCAGCGTCTGCGCCAGAAGGGTCTTGCCGCAGCCGGTCGGTCCCAGCATCAGGATGTTGCTCTTCTGCAGTTCCACGCCGAGATCCTGTTCCGCCATGATCCGTTTGTAATGATTGTACACCGCAACGGAAAGGACTTTCTTTGCCTCATCCTGCCCGATCACATAGTCGTCGAGAAATGCTTTCATCTCTTCGGGCGTCAGAAGATTTATGTCATTAAACGGAGCTTCGTCATTATAATCCAGCTCTTCTTCGATGATCTCCGAGCAGATCGCCACGCAGTCATCGCAGATATAGGTGTTATTCGGACCTGCGATCAGTTTCCGCACCTGTGCCTGTGTCTTGCCGCAGAAAGAACATCTTACGACGTCATCCATCATTTTGCCTGCCATACTCTTTCACCTCATACATCAGCTTCGTGATTGATTAGTGATTTACGATCACTTCATCGATCAGGCCGTAGTCTTTCGCCTCCTGTGCGGACATAAAATTATCACGCTCCGTATCGGCCTTGATCGTCTCCAGATCCTGTCCGGTATTTGCAGCCAGGATCTCATTTAATTTCTGCTTCGTGCGCAGGATATGCTCTGCAGCGATCTGGATCTCCGTCGCCTGTCCCTGCGCGCCGCCTGACGGCTGGTGGATCATGATCTCCGCATTCGGGAGCGCGAACCGCTTGCCTTTCGTGCCGCCTGCGAGAAGGAATGCGCCCATGCTCGCAGCCATGCCGATGCACACGGTAGACACATCGCATTTGATATATTTCATAGTGTCGTAGATCGCCATTCCGGCTGTCACGGATCCGCCCGGGCTGTTGATGTACAGCTGGATGTCTTTCTCCGGGTCATCCGCTTCAAGGAAGAGCAACTGTGCCACTACAACACTCGCGGACACGTCATTTACTTCCTCTCCGAGGAAAATGATCCTCTCCTTTAAAAGTCTTGAATAAATATCATATGACCGCTCGCCGCGGCTTGTCTGTTCGATGACATAGGGTACTAAACTCATATATATGCCTTCCTTTCTCCGGTATAATCTGATAAAAGGTGCGCCCTGCGGCACACCTTTTCTTATGTCCTGCTTAACCTTCTACTGCCGCATCGGCAATGAGTGTCACTGCCTCCTGAACTGCAATATCTTCTTTCATCTGTTTTTTCTCGTTGTCGCCCATGAATTCTTTGAGCTTGCCAACTTCCATCTGGTAAGCATCAGCCATCTTCTGAAGTTCCTCGTCAAGACGCTCGTCAGAGATCTCGATATTCTCCGCTGCAACAACCGCCTCGAGCACCAGTCTCGTACGGATGCGCTTCTCTGCCTGCGGCTTGAACTCTTCCATCATCTTCTCTTCATCAAGGCCTGTGAACTGGAAGTACTGCTCCATGCTCATGCCCTGCTGCATGATGCGGCGTGCAAAATCGTCCGCCATCTGTCTTGCCTGAAGATCGATCATCGGATCCGGGATATCCATCTGTGCGTTGGCAACCGCCTGCTCCACAGACTGATCCTCTCTCTTCTGCTTTCCTTCGTTCTCCTTGCGCTCTTTGATCTTGGCCTTTACTTCAGCCTTGTACTCATCAACAGTCTCGCTCTTGTCAGAAACGTCGGATACAAACTCGTCGTCAAGCTCCGGAAGCTCTTTCGCCTTGATCTCATGTACCGTGCATTTGAACACAGCGTCTTTGCCCGCCAGGTTCTCCGCCTGATAATCCTCCGGGAATGTAACCTTCACTTCAACTTCTTTGCCGATCTCAGCGCCGACAAGCTGATCTTCGAATCCCGGGATAAAGGAACCGGAACCGATCGTCAGCGGATACTTCTCAGCCTTTCCGCCGTCAAACGCCTCGCCGTCAACGAATCCTTCAAAATCAAGTGTAATCTGATCCTTGTCCTGTACCGCTCTGTCTGTCACTTCAACGGTGCGGGCATTGCGCTCACGCTCTTTCTCGATCTCCTCATCCACTTCTTTCTGTGTCACTCTCGTGGAGACCTTGTCTACCTTCAGCCCTTTATATTCGCCAAGAGTTACTTCCGGCTTCACTGCAACTTCCGCTGTGAAGATGAACGGTTTGCCCTTCTCCAGCTGAACAACCTCAACCTTCGGCTGTGAAACGATGTCCAGTTCGCACTCATCGTAAGCTTTGCCATAGGCCTCTGATATCATATGATTTGCAGCTTCATCATAGAACACTTCCGGGCCGTACATCTTCTCGATCATCTGGCGCGGCACTTTGCCTTTACGGAATCCCGGAAGGCTGATCTTTGAACGTTCTTTCAGGTACGCCGCCTGAAGAGCCTTCTCCACTTCCTCAGCTGATACTTCGATGGTCAGCTTCGCCATATTATGTTCTAATTTTTCTACCTGTAAACTCATTTTCTTCCTCCTTGAATGTACAAAGGCCGTAAATATTGTCCTCCGCTGGCCTGCGGAAACACACCTTTGCAGTCATTGAAACAGTATAGCACATAAATCCGCATATTTCCAGTGTTTTTTACACATTGTACACGATAGATGTCCTGATCTCCTCTGCTTTCTCTTTTCCGCAAAGAATCTCCGTCAGCCGGAGGGCAAACGGGATCGCGGCGCCCATTCCTCTGCCGGTTGTAATATGCCCGTCCGTAACAACAGGGACCTTAAGCACCTCCGCACAGTCAAGCGTCTCCTCGAAAGACGGATACGCACATGCCTTTCTTCCTTTCAGCATGCCCAGTTCACTGAGGACCGACGGGGCCGCGCAGATGGCAGCCAGATATTTCTCCTCCCTGTCAGCTGTAACAAGCAGTTCTCTCAGCCCCTCATGGGCCTTCAGATGCAGGGTCCCGGGCATGCCGCCGGGCAGGACCAGAAGATCCGCATCACTCATATCCAGTTTCTCAAACACGTCATCCGCCCCCACAGGGATCCCGTGTGATCCGCTGATCTCTTTTCTCCCCATTACGGATACTGTAACCGTATCAACACCGGCGCGGCGCAGCACGTCCACAACGGTCAGCCCCTCGATCTCCTCAAATCCATCCGCAAGAAATACATATGCTTTGCTCATAGTCTGTCCTCCTGTACTTATCTTTCAGTTGATTATACCATTTCCTACTGGAATCGTGCACGTTTTTTTCTTATAATGGAAAACAGAATGAAAAATAAAAAAAGAAAGGATTCTATAATGGAAATCGAACGCAAATTTCTTCCCGATCTGACAAACCTGCCTTTTGATCCGGCGGATTACCCGGTCCGGGAGATCGAACAGGGATATCTCTGCACCGCACCGGTCGTACGGGTGCGAAAGGACAACGACAGTTATATCCTCACCTACAAATCAAAAGGGCTCATGGTCCGCGAGGAATACAATCTCCCGCTCACAGAAGAAGGGTACCGGCATCTCATCGCCAAGGCCGACGGGCGTGTGATCCGGAAAAAAAGATATGTGATCCCGCTTAAGGACCACCTGACTCTGGAACTTGATATATTTGAGGGAGACCTGAAACCGCTTGTGATCGCCGAGATTGAATTCCCGGACGAAGACACGGCGGTTAATTATCAGCCTCCGGCCTGGCTGGGCGAAGACGTCACCTGCTCTCCGCTGTATCACAACAGCGTACTCAGCCGCATGGAGCCGCCTGATAAATAAAGATCTATAAATGCGCAACGTTTTGTTGCTTTATTCTGTATATTCTCTGTTCTGTTGCATAACACTTTCTTTACAGGAAAACTTGATATAATGACTTAAGTTTTAAATTTTCCTGTAAATGGAGGTGTTTCCGGTGTCAAATATCCAGCTGGCGATCAATCTGCGCAGACTGCGGCTCGACCACGATTATACGCAGAAACAGATCGGTGAAATGCTCAATCTGTCCCGCCAGGCCTACTCGAATTATGAGACGGGCAAACGGATCCCTGATATCGACCTTCTGATCCGCATCGCAGACATCTACGGCGTGAAGCTGGAACAGCTCGTCACACAGACCTGTACCGGCAGCGGCGTGGTCAATGAAACAGCGGGGCCCTATCTCACCGGAAAACTGCAGGACGGGAACGGCAGCATCTATCTCACTGAAGAGGAAGTCTCACTGCTCACAAAATACCGGAACGCCGGAGAAAGCGAACGGCTGGTCATCCGGAAAGTCCTGGATCTATAAAATATGTTTCTTTTTAAAGATGATGATACAGCCGACAATCACAATGACGCTTAAGATCACCACAAACGGGTACCCGTCCTCAAGCCCCGGCATATCACGGAAATTCATGCCGTACCATCCCGTGATCAGGGTCAGGGGAAAGAAGATCGTGGATATCACCGTCAGGAACTGCATATTGCTGTTCTGCCGCGCATCGATCTGCGCCTGATACGCTTCTTTTACCTGCTGCGCATATTCCAGCAGATGGCTGGTCCGGCTCATCAGTCGGTCCGCACGGTCTGTCAGTGTTCCAAAATATTTCAAATGCTTTTTCAGGAAAAATCCGTTTTCATTCTCTTCCAGTTCCTTCGTCAGATCCATGATCTCATCATAATAACTCCGAAGATTCAGAAGTTCCCTGCGGATCGGCATCAGCTTCGCCTGGAACCCGCTGATGTGCTCCTGACTCACATCCTCTTCCATTCTCAAAAGCCGGCGTTCATACGCCACAAGCATCTCCAGATCCCGGCTGATAAATTCCGAAATATAATTATAGATAAAGCGTTCTTTATTCTCTCCCTGACGGGTTTTCTTCTGCTGGATGCGCCGGATCAGCCGTTCAGAAAAATCCTCGTCATCTATGATCACAACATTGCTCCGGTTGACAAAGAAATACATCCGGTATCTGCTGCCGAGCACATCCAGAAGCTTCGGGATGCACAGCGTACCCACGATGCAGTCCTGCTGGTTTTCCAGCCTGCAGAACCCGATCTTCGACACGTGGATCTCATTCTCATAGATGATCCCCGCTTTCGCGAGGATCTTATCTGCATGTCTGGAATCCGTAACAAATACTGCCGGAGACCGGTCCGCTTCCCACTCTTCAATTGTAACCGGGACGAGCCGGTCCCCGAATCTGTAAATCATACGCTCACCTCAAAGCCGCCCTGTCATAGGCTTCCTGATAAAGGATCTCCTGTGAATTGACCGGTTCTCCCTCATGCGGAACAAGCGCATAGACACCTTCCGCACTCTCATCTCTTGCTTTCTGATTGTCACTGAGCATCAGGTCGAAAATGCCCTGAATCCGGGCTTTGATCGCCGGATCATAGACAGGCGCCGCTACTTCCACACGCTTCACGGTATTTCTTGTCATAAAGTCCGCGGAGGAGATGTAATATTTTCTCCGCTCTCCGCAGCCGAAGATATAGATCCTGGAATGTTCAAGGAACCGACCGACAATGCTGATGATGCGGATATTCTCCGTCTTTCCCTCCACGCCCGGGATCAGGCAGCTGATGCCGCGGATGATCATGTCGATGTGCACGCCCGCGCAGGACGCTTCAACCAGCTTATCCATGATCTTCTTATCCGTCAGCGAGTTGAGCTTCAGGCCGATGTAAGCCTCCTCCCCGTTCTTCTTGTGGTCAATCTCCTCCTGGATCATGTCAAGGATGCGGTTCTGCAGGCACTTCGGAGCCACCAGCAGATGACCGGACTCTTCAACGGTCTCGCCCTTGGTCAGCGCCTGGAATACAGCGGCCGCGTCCAGGCCGATCTCCACATTCGCCGTCATCAGGGACAGGTCCGTATAAAGCCGCGCCGTCTTCTCGTTATAGTTTCCGGTGCCGATCTGGGTAATGTATTCGACCCCGTCCCTGCCTTTCTTCGTGATCAGGCACAATTTGGAATGAACCTTAAACCCTTCCAGGCCGTAGATGATCTGGCAGCCCGCCTTCTCAAGCATCCGGGACCAGCGGATGTTATTCTCCTCGTCAAACCGCGCCCGCAGCTCCACAAGGACAACGACTTCCTTGCCGTTCTCAGCCGCCTCGCACAGCGCCTCCACGATCTTGCTCTGCTTCGCCAGCCGGTAAAGGGTCATTTTGATGGACAGGACATTCTCATCCTCCGCCGCCTCATAGAGCATATTGAGGAACGGGCGGATCGACTCATAGGGGTAGGACAGAAGCTTGTCCCCCTCCTCGATCTGACGGATGATGCTCTCACCGTCGCGGAATGACGCCGATTTCTGCGGCACCCGCTTCCCATAGAAAAGTTCCGGATGCATGCGCAGAAGATCCTGCAGCTTATAGATAAACGAAAGATCCAGCGGCGCATCCGAGCGGAACACCCGCTCCGGCTCCACCTTCAGATATCTGCACAGGGATTCAACCACCGACACATCGATCTCTCTGGACATATCCAGACGGACCGGCGTAAGCTTCTTCCTCTGTTTCATCAGATCCGCCATGAACTCGCGGTAGTCAAGATCCTCATCATACAGGGCGTCCGCATCGATGTCCGCATTTCTCACCACACGGATCAGCGATTTGCCAATGACCTTATACCCCTTAAATACTTTGCCGATATAATGGAGCACGATATTCTCGGACAGGATATACCTTCCATCTCCGCCCGGGATCTCGACCAGGCGCTCCACCATATTATTGGTGCATGGAATAATACCGATCCTTTCCTTGCCGCTCCTCGTCTCCAGGACAACTACCGCGTAGATCTCCTGATTGCGCAGGAATGGGAAGGGCTGCCGCTTGCCCACGATGGTCGGGGAACTGAGCGGCACGATCTCATGGTTGAAATACTGCTCCAGAAATTTCTTCTCCTCCGGCTTCGCCGTCTTAAAATCAACCAGTGTGATGCCGTACTCTGCGACCTTCTTCATCAGATCCGCATAGGCCGCGTCCTTTCTCTTATTCAGACGCTTCACTTCTTTCAGGATCGCTTTGATCTGCTCCTCTGAATTCATATTCGTCTTATTATCCCGGATCTTTTTATTGACCAGCATCTGGTCCTGAAGAGAACCGACCCTCACCCGGAAGAACTCATCCAGATTGCTCTGGTAGATCGACACGAAATTCATGCGCTCGCAGAGCGGCACCTCGTTATTCTCCGCCTCCTCGAGCACGCGCTCATTGAATTTCAGCCAGGACAGTTCCCTGTTCATGTAAATGTTTTCCATACTCTTCTCCTTTGCAGTCAGCATAGTTTATTTCCGTTTGCAACAAGCTTGAATTTGCAGTTCAGGCGTTCTGCAGCTCTCCTGCACATAAGCATGCGCTTCAGGAATATCTCAAAATAATCCATCACCGTGCAGATGGAATCATCCAGTTCAAGTTCCATCTGTATCATACGCTTTTCTTTGTCGATAATCAACCTGGACGATAATGCCGCATAATTCACCCGGTCGTGGATATCGAAAGTCGCCTTGTTCCGGTTCTGCACACGGTTGCGCCGCACATCCGTCTTGTCTGCCAGGATCAGGGCGGCGGACACTCCGTCCACAGCCGTCCCGGTAGCTTCATCATGATGACCGACAGCCGTCGTGATCACCAGGATATCCTTCAGCGGAAGATCCGTATCTTTCAGGATCTGGTAGGCCAGGATCGCCCCACTGTGCGCATGATCCTGTCGGTTAATGCTGTTACCTATATCATGCATGTATCCGGCAATCTTTGCAAGTTCTATTTTATGTTTTCCGTAACCCAGTTCTTTTAGGATCCGCCCCGCCGTCTCTGCTGTCTTTGCAGCATGCTTTTTCGAATGTTCAGTGTAGCCCAGTTCTTTGAGTGTATCATTGCCCTTCTCTATCAGCAGGTTGATCTCTTCATTTGCGCGTATCTGTTTGTAATCTGTTTTTATCAAAGTCTCTTCACCGCCTCCATGGCCAGCGCAGACCGCTCGCACTCGCCTGCCGTCATCGTGATCTGCCAGCACAGAGGACTTCCCTTCATATGCTCGGATGCATAGCTCAGACCATTGGTCCGTTCATCAAGGAACGGGCGGTCGATCTGGTTCGGATCGCCCAGCAGCACGATCTTCGTATCTTTCCCCGCTCTGGTAATAATGCCCTTGATCTGATCCGGCGTGGTATTCTGCGCCTCGTCAATGATCAGGTAAGTCTTGATGATGGACCGGCCTCTTATATAATTAAGCGCTTCTGTCTGAATGATCCCTCGTGCAAATATCTCTTCGATCTTTCCGCTCAGTTCTTCCTCATCCTGATAACGCTCCTCCTCGCAGGAATCGATAAGCTGCTCCAGATTATCGATAACAGGGCGCATAAGCGGCGAGATCTTCTCCTGTTCATCGCCGGGCAGGAACCCGATATCATCGTCGAACTGGGCATTGGGACGACATATAAGTATCCTCCGGTATTCTCCGGTGGGATGATTCAGGAGTTTTTCCAGGCCCACGGCCAGAGAATAGAACGTCTTGCTCGTGCCTGCCATCCCCTTGACGATGACAAGCGGCGCCTTGTCCGCCGGCTGCATCAGCGCTTCCTGCAGAAAATACTGACCGGCGTTTCTCGGCGTAATGCCATACGGCGCGCTCTTCCTGTACTCCAGTTTACGGATCATACCGCCGGTCACCCGCCCGAGCTGCGTCTTTTTCTCAGACTGATCGGCTCTGAGCAGCACAAACTGGTTTTCCTCCAGTTCCGGCACATAACTTCGTCCGTCCGCATCCGTCGTATATGCCTGATCGGCAGGCACCCCTTTCTTCTTAAAATCTTTAAAAAGTTCTTCCGGCACATACAGTTCACATCTGCCGCTGTACTGATTCTCACGCTCAAGCACCTGATCCGTGGTAAAATCCTGTGCACAGATGCCGAGGATCTGTGCCTTGATCCGCAGCAGCAGATCCTTGGTCACCAGAACGACCTGTTCCCCGTGTGCTTTATCCAGCCCCAGGCAGACACGCAGGATTCGGTTATCTGCCGATACATCCGACAGGTCTTCCGGAAGGGTGACATTAACATAATTCTTCTCTACACGGACAGTGCCGCCGTTTTCAAGAGGCACTCCGCGGATCAGGTCCCCACGGAGCCGCAGCTGCTCAAGACAACGTATCACCCGGCGGGCATTGGCGCCGATCTCTCCCTCCGCTTTTTTAAACTGGTCCAGTTCTTCCAGAACGATCATCGGAAGCACAACCTGATTGTCCTCAAAGCTCTCCAGTGCGTAAGGCGCCTGGAGAAGGACATTCGTATCAACTACATAAATCTTTACCATACAGTTTCCTTTCGCTGCGCCGGGATATCTCCCGGATATTACGCTGTCTATTGTATAACATGGAACCGGCAGATAGGATGTTAAAAATGTTAAATGTACGTAAAACTACTTCAGTCTTCTTCTATCTCCCGTGTTGCCATGCCGGGCTCCCTGTGATACTATGTTTTTGCATTTTTTAGAAAATATACTGTTGCAGGAGGCTTACACAAGATAACTATGAGACTTACATTTACAGAACTTCTCTGGCTCTTTCTCATTTATTCCTTCTTTGGCTGGGTGATCGAGGCCATGGTCGGATCGATCAAAAACCGGCGTTTCACCAACCGTGGATTTTCCACCGGTCCGTTCTGCCCGGTCTACGGAATCGCTGCGGTTACTATGCAGATCACTCTTTCCGACCTGACCGATGATCCGGTCTTTCTGCTGATCGGATGCGGTATCGAGGCGACCGTCACCGAATGGTACACCGGCAAGATCCTGGAGCGCCTGAACCGGCATAAATGGTGGGATTATTCTCACAAAAAATGGAATTTCGACGGATACATCTGCCTTCAGTACACTCTGCTGTGGGCACTCCTCGGCGCCGCCACCGTCCGGTACGGCAACACGTTTTTCCTGTTTCTCTATGAGTTCATCCCGGAACCGGTACCGGCCGTCATCGTATGGATCCTTGCCGCATTTCTCGTGATCGACTCTGTGGTCTCCCTGGCCGCGCTCCTCCATCTGCACCGCTCAAAAGCCGGGAAACAGAAAAGTCACGGGAAGCTGATCACCGCAGTATACAGGACTGCCCGACGGATCGTGGATTATGTGGGCCGGCGTATGGCAAAGGCCTATCCTGCCATCGAAGAGGCGTCTGAAGAAATAATTAAAGAGGGAAAATTCGCAGAAGGCTGCGGATTCTACAAACTGTTCTGGCTGTTCCTCATCGGCGCGCTTCTTGGAGACTTTACCGAAACCATCTTCTGCCGGATCACCGGCGGCGTGTGGATGAGCCGCAGCAGCCTTGTCTGGGGACCTTTCAGCATTGTATGGGGTCTGGCCATCACCCTGGCTACGACGCTCCTCTACAAAGACCGGGACAAGCCGGACCGGCACATTTTCCTTGTCGGAACGTTTCTCGGCGGCGCCTACGAATATGTGTGCAGCGTATTTACCGAACTCGTATTCGGACAGGTCTTCTGGGATTACAGCCAGATCCCGTTCAACCTGGGCGGCAGGGTCAATCTTCTCTACTGCTTCTTCTGGGGGATTGCTGCAGTCGTGTGGATCAAACTGCTCTATCCGCGCTTTTCCGGCTGGATCGAACGCATCCCTAAGATCGCCGGATATGTCGCCACCTGGATCCTGGTCGTATTTATGGCCGCGGATATCATCGTCTCATCCGCAGCACTGGTTCGCTACGATCAGCGGGCAGGCGGCGCAGCGGCAGACAGCGGCTGGGAACAGATCATAGATGAAAACTTTAACGACGGGAAAATGCAGCGGATCTACCCCAATGCAAAACAAAAATAAAATATACTTTTGCAATTTAATACTCTGTGATATGATATCAGATGGAATGAATATGGAAAGGATAAATCGCATTATGGCACTTTATAATAACAGAATCGTAGTAAAAGTCGGAACTTCCACGCTCACCAACGACTCAGGCAAAAGCGACCTTCGCGCCACGGACCGCCTGGTCTGCACGCTAGCGGATATCCAGAACATGGGATACGAAGTGATCTTGGTCTCCTCCGGAGCCATTGCCGTGGGAAGAAATAAACTGAGCATGAAGGGCCGCCCGGACTACAACAGCATGCGTATGAAACAGGCCGCCGCCGCTGTCGGGCAGTGCAGCCTCATGTACCTCTATGACAAGTTTTTCGGGGATTATGACAAGACCGTAGCCCAGATCCTTCTCAATGCAGAGGACATCGAGCAGGAAGAGAAGAAGGAAAACCTGACCAATACGTTCGACGCCCTTCTGGAAATGGGCGTGATCCCCATCGTCAACGAAAATGACTCCGTAAGCTACACAGAGATCGAATCCGAGGACCGTCTGTTCGGCGACAACGATATGCTCTCTTCCGTCGTAGCCGTACTCTGCCGTGCAAAACGGCTGGTCATCCTGTCTGACATCGACGGGTTCTATGACAGCGACCCGAGGCTCCACCCGAACGCAAAACTGATCGAACAAATCGATGCGATCGATGAGAAAGTCTATGCGCTGGCGGGCGGCGCAGGTTCCAGGCGCGGTACCGGCGGCATGCGCACAAAGCTTCAGGCCGCACAGCTCGCCACAGCAAACGGCATCGACACCATAGTCACAAACGGCAAACGGCCAGAGGCTCTTTACGACATTGTAAAGGGCGGGAAAGCCGGCACCCTGTTTACCGGAAATATTTAGACACATACAGAATGCGGCTCGCCTAGAGCCGCATTTTAAAATCCTCATATCCGAATGTCCGGACGGTCTCACATTCTCCGTCCTCCTTTTCAAGCACGATATCCGGCAGACGCATGCCGTTGAAGGTGTTTGTCTTTACCATGGTATAGATGGCCATGTCGCCGAATTCAAGCCGTTCTCCGGGTCTCAGTTCATGGTCAAACACATAGTCTCCGATCACATCCCCCGCCAGACAGGTGGGCCCCGCCAGCCGATAAATATATCCGTCCTCTCCCGCACCCCGCTGTGCCGGGTCACCGGCGCCCGAAAGCGGCGGCCGGTAGGGCATCTCCAGCACATCCGGCATATGACACGCCGCAGATGCGTCCAGAATAGCCGTCTTCATTCCGTTTTCCACGATTTCCAGCACTTCGGTCATCAGGACGCCCGCATTCAGCGCTACCGCCTCCCCCGGTTCAAGATACACTTCTGCGCCGTAGGTGCTTTTCACATGCCGGATACACTTTTTCAGCAGCTCCCGGTCGTAGTCCGGACGGGTAATATGGTGCCCGCCGCCGAAATTCACCCACTTCATCCCGGAAAGGTATTCCCCGAAGTTCTTCTCCACCGCCCGGAGCGTTTCCGCCAGGGCATCCGCATTCTGCTCGCAGAGCGTGTGGAAGTGCAGGCCGTCCAGTGAGGCGATATCCTCATCCGACAGCTCTGTCCGGAATGCCTCAAGCGTGGTCCCCAGTCTGGAGCAGGGCGCGCAGGGATCGTAGATCGCATGTCCCTCCTGTGTGGAGCATTCCGGATTGATCCGAAGTCCCATACTCCTGCCCGCCGCCTTGACCATGGACCGGTATTTCTTCATCTGTGCCGGCGAATTAAACACAATATGCCCGCACATCCGGAGGATCTCCGGCATCTCCTCCTCCCGGTACGCCGGGGAAAATATGTGGTTCTCCTTTCCCATCTCCTCGTACCCGAGCCGTGCTTCGAACAGCCCGCTTGCCGTCGCTCCATCCAGGTATTCTCCGATCATCGGATATACCCGGTACATGGAGAAGGCTTTCTGTGCCAGCAGGATCCGGCATCCGGTTTCTTCACGAATCTCCCGGAGGATCTCCAGGTTCTCCCGGAGCTTCTTCTCCTGTACCACAAAACACGGCGTCCTCAATTCTTCCCTCCGCATTTTCCTAATCCACCAGATCCGGGGTCTCACTGATCTTCCAGGGCAGCCCCCATTTATTCAGCGCATCCATGAACGGATCCGGATCGAATTCTTCCATGTTGTAGACGCCCGGTTTCTTCCAGGCGCCGGTCATCACCATCATTGCCCCGATCATAGCCGGAACGCCCGTTGTGTAGGCCACTGCCTGGGAGCCCACTTCCTTATAGCACTCCTGATGATCACAGGTATTGTAAATGTAGAGCTTCTTTTCCTGCCCGTCTTTCTTTCCGATAAAGATACAGCCGATATTGGTCTTGCCCTTTGTGCGCGGTCCAAGAGAAGAAGGATCCGGAAGGACCGCTTTTAAGAACTGAAGCGGAACAATCTCTTTCCCCTCATACATGATGGGCTCTATGGAAGTCATGCCCACGTTCTCCAGGCAGCGCAGATGGGTCAGATAGCTCTCGCCGAAGGTCATAAAGAAACGGATTCTTTTTATCCCGGGGATATTCAGCGCCAGGGACTCAATCTCCTCATGGTGAAGCAGGTACATATCCTTTTCCCCGATCTCCGGGAAATTATATACTCTTTTGATCTCCATGGGCTCGGTCTCAACCCAGCGGCCGTCCTCCCAGTAGGAGCCTTTGGCGGATACTTCCCGGATATTGATCTCCGGATTGAAATTTGTCGCGAACGGATATCCGTGGTCGCCTGCATTGCAGTCCAGAATGTCAATGTAATTTATCTCGTCAAAATAATGCTTCAGCGCATATGCTGAAAACACACTGGTCACGCCCGGATCGAAACCGCTTCCCAGAAGTGCGGTCAGGCCGGACTTCTCAAATCGCTCCCTGTACGCCCACTGCCATTTGTACTCGAACTTTGCGGTGTCTTCAGGCTCATAATTGGCCGTGTCAATATAGTGTACCCCTGCCGCCAGGCAGGCGTCCATGATCGTCAGGTCCTGATAAGGCAGCGCCAGGTTGAGCACCACTTCCGGCTGCTCTTTCTTTATCAGCGCCGTCAGCTCCTCCACATTGTCCGCATTCACCTGCGCGGTAGTAATCCTGGTCCTGGTCGTATTCTGCAGTTTCTCCTTCAGCGCGTCGCATTTTGACACCGTCCTGCTGGCGATGCACAGCTCGGAAAACACCTCGCTGTTCCGGCAGATTTTATGAATCGCCACACTGGCCACTCCTCCGCAGCCGATAACCATTACTTTTCCCATCTTTCTTCTCCTCTCAACAATCTCATATCATATATTTCCGCGGTTTGAAACCGCAATGAGCATCTCCCTGATAATTTTGCACGCTGCCGCTGTGGATGCACCCGTCGGATCGCAGGGCGGACACAGCTCATTGACGTCGCAGCCGATCAGATTCACCCGGCCGCACACTTCCGTGACGGCTTTCATAGCTGTCAGAAAATCAACGCCGCCCGGCTCCGGCGTACCGGTTCCCGGGAAACAGGACGGATCCATCACATCAAGATCCACCGTAAAATAAACGGGCGCGTCACCGATTGCCCGGACCGCATCCTCCAGGCCATCCAGACTGAACGGATGGAAATCCGTGTGTCCGCTTTTCGCCCATTCAAACTCCGCCTTCTCACCGGAGCGGATGCCGAACTGATGGATTCTTCCGTCGCCCAGAATTTCCCAGCATCTCCGGATCACACAGGCATGGGACAGCTTTACGCCCAGATAGTCCTCTCTCAGATCCGTATGGGCGTCAAAATGGATGATGTGCATGTCCGGATATTTCTCCGCCGCCGCCCTGACAGCTCCCAGTGTCACCAGATGCTCGCCGCCGATCATAAACGGGAGCTTATTATCCGAAAGGATCCTCCGTGCCGTATCCCCGATCTGCGCCAGCACCTGTTCCGAGCTTCCGATGGCCAGTTCCAGATCCCCGCAGTCATACACGGCTTGTTCCGGAAGTTCCAGGTCCTGATATGGGCTGTAGATCTCAAGGCCGAAAGAATCATTTCGGATCTCCCTGCCTGCAAATCTGGTGCCCGGGCGGAACGAAGTCGTTGAATCATAGGGCGCTCCGAACAGAACAATGCGGGCCTGCTCATATTCCGCGTCACAGCCGATAAAATTTACAATATTTTTCCACATTTTCATATTCACGCCTTTCCTTCCACATCTTCCAGAAGCGCCTCCACATAGGCCGGAAGAGCGAACACGCCCGCATGGAGCCGCGGCTCATAATATTTCGTCCGTATGCCTTTCAGCTTCCATGCCACCTTGTCAAGGTCGTTGAGCGGATGATATTTCTTCGATGCGAAACCGAAAAGCCAGTGGCCCGACGGATAGGACGGAATGTGCGCCTGATACACACGGCAGATCGGGAAAGTCTCCAGAATCCGCTTGTGCATGCGCTGGCACTGGAACGCCTCCTCCGTATAAAATGGACTCTCGTTCTGGTTGATCATAATGCCGTCCTCGTGCAGTGCATTATAACAGTTTCCGTAAAACTCTTTTGTAAACAGACCCTCACCTGCTCCGAACGGATTCGGAGAATCAATGATGATCAGATCATAGGCATCGCCTTTTGACCTGATGAACCGCAGTCCGTCCTCGTGAAAAATGGTGACACGTTCATCAGTCAGGCTGCCGGCGATTTCAGGGATGTATTTCCTGCACACTTCCACAAGCAGCGGATCCGGCTCCACTACATCAATGGTTTCGATGTCATCGTATTTGATCAGTTCACGCACCACGCCGCCGTCTCCGCCGCCCACGACCAGCACCTGCTTTATGGCCGGATGCACCGCCATGGGTACATGGGTGATCATTTCATGATAAATAAATTCGTCCCGCTCTGTCAGCATCAGATCCCCGTCCACAACCAGTATCTTTCCAAAGTCTTTCGACTCCAGCACATCGATACGCTGCACCTCGCTCTGGGCGCTGAACAGCTGCTCTTCAATGCGGATAGACAGTCTCACGCCGTCTGTATGTATATCGGAAAACCACATTTCCATCTCTCTGTTCCTCCTCTCTTTCAGATCCACACCTGATTTCTCCGGCTTATTCTTCCTTTATCTTCCCGTCAGAACATTCAGCCGCTCGATTCGTTCATCCTCCGGTCCCGTCATGGAACAGCCCTTTTCCTTGGCATATTGTATGTAATCGATGATCTCATCGGTGATTTCCTCCCCCGGCGCAAGTACCGGAATCCCCGGCGGATAGCACATAACAAATTCTGAACAGATGCGGCCTTTCGTCTCCGCAAGCGGAAGGGATTCTTTCGCCGCATAGAATGAATCCTGGGGCGTCATAACCACCCTGGGCGGAATATATTCCTGGGACAGCATGCCGGTCTTGTCTTTTTTATACCGGCGCTTCAGGTCAGCCAGTGCGGACACCAGACGCTCGACCTCCCGCTTTCTGTCTCCGATGGACAGATAGGCAAGAATATTTCCCAGATCGCCGAATTCAATCTGAATATCATATTCGTCCCTTAAAATATCATAAACTTCGATGCCGGCCAGTCCGATATCCAGCGTATGGATCGAAAGCTTTGTAGGATCAAAATCGAAAATGCTGTCCCCGTTGACCATCTCTCTGCCGAATGCATAATAGTCTCCGATCTGGTTGATCTCGCCTCTTGCGTATTCAGCCAGCCCTGTCACCATATTAAACGAGGACTCGCCCCGCAGGACCAGATTTCTTCTGGAAATGTCCAGACTGGACAGGAGCAGATAAGAGCCGCTGGTCGTCTGGGTCAGGTTAATGATCTGACGCACATACCCCGGCTGCATCCCCTCGCCGATGAGAAGAAGCGAGCTCTGAGTCAGACTCCCGCCGGATTTGTGCATACTGACAGATGCAATATCTGCCCCTGCCTCCATGGCGGATACGGGCAGATTTTTCCCAAAATAAAAATGTGTCCCGTGTGCCTCGTCGGCCAGCACTTTCATTCCGTTTTTATGCGCCATTTTAACGATCGCCCGCAGATCGGAACAGACCCCGTAGTAGGTCGGATTATTGACCAGTACTGCAACTGCATCCGGGTTCTCACGGATCGCTTTCTCCACGTCCGCGCGCCTCATTCCAAGCGAAATGCCGAGCCGTTTGTCCACATCCGGATTCACATAGATTGGCTTCGCACCGCAAAGTACAAGTGCATTGATCGCACTTCTGTGTACATTCCTGGGCATAATGATCTTATCCCCTTTTTTACAGCAGGCCAGGATCATGGTCTGCACGGCGGAAGTCGTTCCGCCCACCATAAGAAATGCATGCTTTGCGCCAAACGCCTCGGCCGCAAGATTCTCCGCTTCTTTGATCACAGACACGGGATGACACAGATTGTCCAGCGGCTTCATGGAATTCACGTCAATGCTGACGCATTGCTCGCCCAGCAGCTGGACCAGTTCCGGATTCCCCCTTCCGTGTTTGTGTCCCGGTACGTCAAAGGGTACCACGCGGTTTCTGCGAAACCGCTCCAGCGCCTCATAAATGGGCGCCCGCTTCTGCGATGATATATCCATTTTCATTTCCTCCATCATACAAAAACAGACCGGATGCATCCGCATCCGGCCTGTGAAAATATCGCGCTGTGATCCCCTCCCCGTATCCAGGAGGAAGATTTTCAGATAAAACAGATATTGAACGTAGAGTCTATATAGCAAATATTTTTACTTTTACTACTCTTATTGACCGTTTCACAAGTTGTGTATGCGGAAGGCACACCAGGGTTATAAAGTAACCAACTTATAAAATTTGAGCTTCTAACTCAATCAATAATGCAGCGATACGCCGCGTAAAATATTTGCATGGAGAACGTTCTGAATACCTGCTTTCCATACGCCTGTCATATTAACATATGACACGGCAAAATTCAAGATTTTTATTCATATATTCCGGGAATTTTCCCCGCCTATACCGTCGCGATATCGATCAGCGTAAGCTTCCTGATATCCGTATTCTCAAGACTGGTAATGAGCGCTTCCGCCGTATCTATGGCTGTCAGCACGTTTACGCCTGTCTCGATCGCGTTTCTGCGGATGACGAATCCGTCTCTGGAGTGCTCCGCGCCCTGGGCCGGGATATCGATGACAAGGTCGATCTTGTGTCCCAGGATGAGGTCCAGAAGGTTCGGGGACTCCTGCTCGATCTTGCGCACCGGCGTTGCCTTTACGCCCGCCGCGCGGAGGGCCTCCGCCGTTCCGGCCGTCGCGAAGATGTGATAGCCGATGGCTTCGAACCGGCATCCGATTTCAACCGCTTCCGGCTTGTCGTCGTCGCGGATGGTCATGATCATATTTTTAAACTTCGGCAGCTTGATGCCCGCCCCGAGGAATGCTTTGTAAAGCGCCTCGTCGAAGGTCTTTGCGATGCCCAGGCACTCGCCTGTGGACTTCATCTCCGGTCCAAGGCTGATGTCCGCGCCGCGGATCTTCTCGAAGGAGAATACCGGCATCTTGACCGCCACGTAATCCGCCTCCGGCTGCAGTCCCGGCGTGTAGCCCAGCTCCCGGATCTTCTTCCCGATGATCACCTGGGTCGCCAGCGGGACGATCGGGATGCCTGTCACCTTGCTGATATACGGAACGGTACGGCTGGACCTCGGGTTTACCTCGATCACATATACGTCGTCCTCGCCGCAGACGATGAACTGGATGTTGATCATACCGATGACATGAAGGGACTTGGCCAGTCTTCTCGTGTACTCGGCGATCTTCGCTTTTGCCCCTTCCGTCAGGCTCTGCGCCGGATAGACAGAGATACTGTCTCCGGAGTGGATGCCCGCACGCTCGATATGCTCCATGATGCCCGGGATCAGGATGTCTGTACCGTCGCATACCGCGTCGACCTCGATCTCCTTGCCCTGCAGGTACTTGTCTACCAGGATCGGGTGATCCTGCGCGATCCGGTTAATAATGCCGATGAACTGGTCGATATCATTGTCGTTGATGGCGATCTGCATGCCCTGGCCGCCCAGCACGTAGGACGGACGCACGAGCACCGGATAGCCCAGACGGTTCGCCACTTCTTTGGCTTCCTCAGCCGTGAATACAGTGCCGCCTGTCGGACGCGGGATCTCGCACTCTTCCAGGATCTCGTCGAAGAGCTCCCTGTCCTCCGCCTTGTCCACGTTCTCCGCGGATGTACCGAGGATCGGCACGCCCATCTTCATCAGGGCTTCCGTCAGCTTGATGGCTGTCTGTCCGCCGAACTGCACCACCGCGCCGTCCGGTTTCTCAATATCCACGATGCTCTCCACATCTTCCGGTGTGAGAGGCTCGAAATACAGCTTGTCCGCGATATCAAAGTCCGTACTTACGGTTTCCGGGTTGTTATTGACGATGATCGTCTCGTACCCCTCTTTTGCAAATGCCCATGTACAGTGTACGGAACAGAAGTCGAACTCGATGCCCTGTCCGATGCGGATCGGGCCGGAACCAAGGACAAGGACTTTCTTCTTGCCTTTAGTCTCTTCCACTTCGTTCTCGCTTCCGTATACGGAATAGTAATACGGCGTCTCCGCTGCGAACTCAGCCGCGCATGTATCCACGATCTTGTAGGATGCCACAATGCCGTTCGCGTGGCGCATATCGTGGATCTCGCGCTCGCTCTTTCCGGTCAGCCGGGCGATCACATTGTCCGGGAACTCAATCCGCTTCGCCTCTCTTAAGAGATCCACGGTCAGCTCCTGCGTCTTCAGCGCGTTTTCCATCTCTACAATGATGGCAAATTTATCAATGAACCAGCGGTCCACTTTTGTAATATTGTATATCGTATCGTAATCAATGCCTCTGCGGACCGCCTCGGCAATCTTCCACATCCGCATATCGTCCACAACCGCCAGCTGCTCCAGAAGCTCGTCTTCTGAAAGTCCCGTAAAGTCATAGGACATCAGGCTGTCCACATGCTGCTCCAGGGAGCGGATGGCCTTCATGAGCGCACCCTCAAAGTTGTTGCAGATGCTCATGACCTCTCCGGTCGCCTTCATCTGCGTGGTCAGCGTCCTTTTTGCGCTGATGAATTTATCAAAAGGCAGACGGGGCAGCTTCACGACTACATAGTCCAGCATCGGCTCGAAGCTTGCGTACGTCTTCTGTGTGATGGCATTCTTGATCTCATCCAGCGTGTAGCCGAGGGCGATCTTCGCCGCCACCTTTGCGATCGGATATCCGGTCGCCTTGGAAGCCAGCGCGGAAGAACGGCTGACACGGGGGTTTACCTCGATGACACAGTACTCGAAAGAATCCGGATTCAGGGCGTACTGTACGTTGCATCCGCCGGTAATGTTCAGCTCGCTGATGATATTGAGGGCGGATGTACGGAGCATCTGATACTCCTTGTCGCCCAGCGTCTGGGACGGGGCCACGACGATAGAGTCACCGGTATGAACGCCCACCGGGTCGATATTTTCCATGTTGCAGACCGTGATGCAGTTGCCCGCACTGTCACGCATCACCTCGTACTCGATTTCTTTCCAGCCGGCGATGCAGCGCTCTACGAGCACCTGTCCCACACGGGAGAGACGGAGTCCGTTCTCCAGGATCTCTACCAGCTGATGGGAATCATGGGCGATGCCGCCGCCGCTTCCGCCGAGGGTATAAGCCGGACGGAGCACCACCGGATAGCCGATCTTATTGGCAAACGCCAGACCGTCGTCCACATTTTCCACGACCAGGGAAGCCGCCACCGGCTCTCCGATCTTCTCCATGGTGGCCTTGAACTCCAGACGGTCCTCGGCCTTTTTGATCGTTTCGGATGTGGTTCCGATCAGGCGCACGCCGTGTTCTTTCAGGAATCCAGCCTCTTCGAGCTCCATGGCAAGGTTCAGGCCCGCCTGGCCGCCCAGGGTCGGGAGCACGCTGTCCGGCTTCTCCTTCAGGATGAGCTGCTCAACCACTTCTACAGTCAGCGGCTCAATGTATACACGGTCCGCGATATCTTTGTCTGTCATGATGGTCGCCGGATTGGAGTTTAAAAGGACGACTTCCAGTCCCTCCTCTTTCAGGGAACGACAGGCCTGTGTGCCCGCGTAGTCAAACTCCGCCGCCTGTCCGATGACGATCGGACCGGAACCGATGACCAGTACTTTCTTGATGCTTAAATCTCTAGGCATTATTTCGCTCCTCCCATCATCTCAATGAATCTGTCGAACAGGTAACCGGAATCCTGCGGTCCGGGGCATGCCTCCGGGTGGAACTGCACCGTAAAGATATTCTTTCCGATGTAGGCAAGACCTTCATTCGTCCCGTCATTGACATTTCTGAATGCCGGAACCGCCACCTGCGGGTCAACGGAATCCTCATCCACCACATAGCCGTGGTTCTGGGAAGAGATGTACACTCTTCCGGTATCCAGGTCTTTGACCGGATGGTTGCCGCCGCGGTGCCCGTATTTCAGCTTGTGCGTGGACGCACCCGTAGCAAGCGCCATCAGCTGATGTCCGAGACAGATGGCAAAGATCGGGATCTCTGTATTGTACAGTTTTCTGATTTCTTCGATAATAGATGTGCAGTCTGCCGGGTCTCCGGGGCCGTTTGACAACATGATGCCGTCGGGATCGGAAGAAATGATCTCCTCCGCAGTTGTGTGCGCCGGATAAACCGTCACTTCACAGCCGCGCTGATTCAGTGAATTCGCGATATTGTTCTTGGCACCGAGGTCAAGAAGAGCGACCTTCGGTCCATTGCCTTCAAGAACATATTTTTCAGAACATGTGACTTTTGATACAACGTCGCCTACCGTATAGGTCTTAAGCTTCGGCAGGATCTCATCCAGATCATAGTCCTCATTGGTCGTGATCATGCCGTTCATCGTACCCTTTTCCCTGAGGATCTTGGTAAGCGCGCGGGTGTCGATCCCCGCGATGCCCGGGATATCCTGTTTCTCAAGGAAATCCTGGATCGTGCCTTCGCACCGGAAGTTGCTGGGCATCCGCGACAACTCCCTTACAATATATCCGTCCGGCCATGCCTTCTTTGACTCCATGTCCGGTGTAATGCCGTAATTTCCGATCAGGGGATAAGTCATAACGACCGCCTGTCCGGCATAGGATGGGTCTGTGAGCACCTCGAGATAACCTGTCATAGATGTATTAAATACGATCTCGCTTATACAGTCCCGCGTGGAACCAATGCTTGTTCCCGTGAATACGGTACCGTCTTCCAATATTAGAAACGCTTTCATCTGTTCACCTTCCCTTTGTATGATTCATTAGCAGCTGATCTGAGAACCGCTGTGTCGTTACATAGCAAAGGCACTCTTGGAGTCTTTTGATCCCAGAGCGCCCTCGTTCTCAAATTGTAAAAATTATACTACAACTGAGCTTATAATTCAACTGATAAATCTTTTGAAATATTCAGAAATACTTCTAAATAGTCACAACTACTGCTGATAATTCCAGAAAACAACCATTTTGCTGTGTGCCGCATCCTCCATGTAAGTATATCTCACCTGGTTCATCCCGTACAGCTTCGCCACCGTCCGGGCCGCTTCCGGAAAAAGATCATTGATCAGGCCTTCCCGGGCCTGGGCGTAAATCTCTTCAGATGCAAATTTACATGTAAATGTATCATTTCCGGCGGCTATGCTCTCATTCATGGCGCCGAGGATGGTCTGCGGGTCATACGCATCGAAATAAATCCCGTTCATCCGGTAATAGTTCAGATCATCCAATACACATGCAGGATAAGCAAAGCCGTCGGCAGGCGTATGATCTTTTAATATTTCCTGATCCGTGCAGCAGAGATAATCATAATAAATAATATCCGGCGGCAGGTCTTCCCCGCTCTCCGCTCCCAGGAATACCGGATCCCCGAACGTTGCATCCACGTGATAATACTCTCCGTCGCATTTTACGATATTCCAGGCATGGGCTTCCTGACCCTGCACAGTCCCGACCACATAAATGCATTCGATCCCGAGCCGTTCCAGCAGATACTGGACCGCCCGGGAATATCCGGCACAGACGGAGCGCTTCCCGACAAGCGCACTGTAGATATTCTGGTTATCCGGGGCATCCTCGTCATAATCCACTGTATTTACCAGGTATTCAAATACAGCCCTTATCCGGTCATATTCCGATGCATCAGCAGGGATCGCCGACAGGCAGGCTTCAACGGAAGCATCGATCTCCTTCCGGCGGCTCTGCCGCTCCTCCTCAGAGCAGACATAGACCGGAGAGAATTCCGTACGGTCACGGTATACTGTCATCTGGCAGCTTCCAAGGCACCAGAAAAGTTCCGGCCGGTCATAAAGGACTGCCTCATAGATCTCTTCCGGGCGGTCCTCCCGGCCCGCATCCAGACGGATAGTCTCCTCCATCTCCCGGAGTCCGCACAGCATTTCCCGGTAGATGAGCCGCTCTTCTTCATCCAGCTGCTGATAGTAGAATCCTCCGGACACTTCATCCTCCGGAACGGCCGCTTCCGTTTCCGCTGCCGTCTCTGTCTCCAGCACATGGACCGCCTTTTCCACATTTTCATGAAAGGCCTCCGTCACTTCCCCGCCGAAGGTCTCCATCGCCCAGGGGATGCCTGCTGCCGCCCCCGCGCACAGGATCACCACAGCGACCAGCGCAAAGGCGCAGCCGTTCTTTCTTCTTCTCCGTCTTCTTCTCCGATCAGTCATAAGCTTCCTTTCTTCTGTCTATTAAGTCAGTTCCGCGATCCGCGACACGCCGACATAAACCTCCGATATCTTATACCAGGTAGGATAATCCACTTTGCCCGTAGCCGGCAGACCGAATACCGACTGGAATTTCTTCACCGCATCCGCTGTCGCGGGTCCGTAGATTCCGTCCGCATCAATCTTCGGCAGGGCCGGATAGGCGCCCGCGATCACATTGAGCTGCTCCTGCATCTGCCGCACCTTCTCGCCGGATGATCCGTTCTCCAGCGTATAGCCGGGCCAGGACGCCGGGATGCCGGAGATCTCCTCCGCCGTATTGATGTACAGGTCATCCCCGTAGAAATACCGCAGGATCTCAACCGCGGAATATCCCTGATCCGCCAGTTTCTTCGACCCCCACTGGGTCATCCAGTCCGGGCAGCTTACCTTCCGCCCGTCACAGTACTGGGTAAGGATCGGCTGACGGACATTGGGCCGCGACAGATAAGATGCAAAAAGTTCGTCCACGATCACGGAAATCGTATCATAGATGTTCCGTTCCTGGATCCATTTGTGGTCAAATGCCGTTGAAGATGTGATCGTAAAGTCATACCCCCGGTTCCGGTACCAATTCGTTATTGGTGATTCGGGGTTGCGGTAAAAATTCATCTAGGTTAATTTTAAACCGGATAATCACCTGATTCTCAGTAATATCAATCCGTTCGATTAATTTATTTACTAGTACACGTTTATCGGGTGTATCCGCCTTTAAAAAGACTTCTCGCCATGTTGGAATCTTAGTACGCAGTGTTTCCCAATCGGTAATAGATGCCGAAGTGTTTTGAAGTTCTTTTTCTAATTCAGCTATCTGTGCAGTTTGTTCTTGTTCTTTTCTTTTTTGCTTTTCAATAATATGTACCAATTCTTCAAGAGACAATGGATATTCGCCAGTGATTGCCTGAGGAATCTTATCTTCTAGTACATCAATATTACTTCTTATTTTACTAAGCTCTGCTTTTTCCTGTTGTAATATCTTTTTTTGTTGTTCTTTTTCCTTGTTTTGATTATCCAGAATTTCTTCAAATACGTTTTTGTTTTCTTGCAGCTTACCAATGTATTCTGCAAGAGCCTCAAATACAATCGGTTCGATTTTGCTTGCATGAATCAATTTCATTTTTTCATGAGGAACTCCCTGCCAAACATTCTGACATCTATAAATTGCTTTTCTGGATGTTCTTCGTTCACCAGTTGCTTTAATTGTCCAATAATCATATTTTGTTCCATTTGTCAGCTTACACCCACAATAACCACAATGAGCCACGTCTATCAAAGCAAGCATACCGTCATTACGTGAAATCACAGTCGCATTCTCATTTTTCGCACTCTTCTTATACTTTTCTCCTCGGTCTTTTCTTTTTTTCTGTACCTTTTGCCAGAGTTCCCTGTCTATAATAGTAATTGCATCATTGGGTTTCTCCGCGAGAATCCAGTTTTTACTTTCCAGACGAATATATTTACCATCTATGTGTTCTCGCCTTTTATACGCCGTATAACCGGCATAAATCGGATTTGTTAAAATACTGGTAATTGTTCCACTTTTCCAAACATCATTTGGTGCCATTTTTCTATACTTTTCATCTGAATTTAAGATAGTTGCAATTTTGTATGACCCAAATTCTTTATAAAAAGATAAGTTGTAAATATATTTTACTATATTTGCCTGCTCAGGAACAACTACAAGATGTTTCAATGCTCTTTGATGTTTGCTGTATTCACCAGAAAATTCCAGAGTATATCCATAAGGAGCCTTTCCCCCCATAAATTTGCCTTGCTGAACCAATTTTTGTGCAGTATCTTTTACCCTCATACCAGTATCAGAACTACTCTTTTGTGCCATACCGTAGCGCATAGTCAACATAATAATTCCGTTCACATCATTAATATCTTTTGGTGATAGTAGACCGTCACTTACTGTATACACATCTACTCCTGCTTGTTTCAAAGATAAGATGTAACCTGGTATCTCCAGAACTCTTCTTCCTAATCGGTCATCTTTGTAAGCAGCTAGGATATCATATTCTCCATGCTCTGCATCTTTTAAAGCCTCTTGTAAAACATCTCTGTCTGCTACAGAATTTTTATATCCACTGTTACTTCCTTCAAAATATTCCTTAGAATCCAACTGCCAATCCTGATGTTTTGCAATATACTCCGACACAATTTTTCTTTGAACTCCTAAATCACCATCAGCTTCTAACTGCTGGTCTGAACTTACTCGAAGTAACACTCGTACTCTTTTTATTTTACTTTCCATATTTTAGTTCTCCTTTTGGTAAAAAGGGGTAAAGAATTAATTTTACCCCAAATCAATTATACAATTTTCAGTAACTGTTCATGGAGTAGACTTGACATTAGCTGTTTTATCTCTCCATTAATACTGTCTTTGCATTTTGATTCATTCGGAAATTCTACAATGACCTTAAAACCATTATAATCTGTCTCAAATTTTTTATATTCTGTTTCTTCCATAGGACTCTCCAAACATAATTCGTTTACCATATCTTTATTTGAAGAAGGCTCGTCACATTCCATTATCTGAGACATGGCTATTATTTAGGTCTGATTATTCCAAAAGCTACGGAAATCTGTATATCCAAAGGTATTTATACAGAGACCAATGATTCTATATTCCAAAATCATATAAATACATTTCATACAGCGTTTGATATTTATAATATTGTCGTTGAGCGTATAGAATCTACTTCGCAGGAAAATCAAAAACAAATGTCAGGAATTTTAGGAAATATCCCACGTCTGGTCGGAGGTGGATTTGGTACGGCAGGCGCAGTAAAAGGAATTGCAAAAGCGGAAATTTTCAATACTGTAATGGACGCAGTTGAATCCAATGTCGTAAGCGGAGCTGCCAGCCTGAATAATGCACAACAGGAAGAACTTTATGGTCAAATTATGCCAGATGGTCTGTTTGTAAGGGTGTATGATGATTACTGGAATACATATTCCCTGCTCATAAACATTTTGAACAATAACGGGGAAAATATATGGGAACCTTCACAAGAAGTAAAGCAACAGTGTGATAATATTTTTAAAAATTTATCAAATCCTGCTTTTCCGAAAGAAAAAGTGTTGGATGTGTTATTAGATATAATTTCTAAAAACCCATATAATGCGGATTATTTTAACTTTTTAACATCTTACTGTGGTGAAACTGATGA
>DXIS01000023.1 GCA_019112735.1 Candidatus Mediterraneibacter guildfordensis | reverse complement strand
CAGCTTAAGAAAAACTACAAAAACGGAACACTGACAAAAAACAGGAGCAGAGATGAAGAACTCGCATTCGCTCAGACAACTTCATCTCTGCTCCTAAAGTCAGCGCTCCGTTTTTTACTTTTTCTACAGCCGTTCCACAGTCACCGGTCCGGCTTTACCCCTTATTCCGTGAAAGTCGCATCCAATTGGAAATTCTTTTGTAATTCCGTGCTGAAGTTACCTCAGATCAGTTCGACAAACAATAATCAAAGAATGTGTCGGTAGGGGCTCAGGAGCTGGGCCGCAGAGAGGCTTTGCCTGCTTGTCTGTGTCAGAATCTGTTCACTATTCTCTGAATGCTACTAAGCACATTTGTTGATCACGCTGTCCGGAAACCAGGAATTTCCTTTAGAACGGCCCATACCCGATCCCGTATGCAACCATAACCAGCATGAATGCGCTGACGATGAACCCCAGGTATATCTTCCAGCAGAACCTGAGCCAGGTCCCGTAATCGACGCCGCACATGGAGAGCTGCACCAGGGAGCTGCCCGGCCAGAAGCTGTTGGTAATGCCGTCTCCATACTGGTATGTGAGGACGAGCACCTGCTGGTTGATATGAAGGATCTCGCCCAGCGGCTGCAGGATCGGCATAACGATGACTGCTTTGCCGCTTCCGGATACGACAAGGAAGTTAAACAGTGTAACGAATACGAATATGATCAGCAGGGCCAGGATCGCGCTCCGGTTCTGGAGAAGCTCCGACATGCCGTGCACGATCGTATCCATGATGAAGGCCTGGTTCATCAGCACGACCACAGACTGGGCAAGGCCGACCGCGAAGGCCGCGGCAAATACACGGACCGCTCCTTTGCAGAAGAGCTGGCACGCCTCGCTCGGTCCGATGCGGAAAATCAGCGCAAGCAGGATGCCGAGGATGACATAGATCGCGCCGATCTGCGGGAAGGACCACCCCAGGCGGATACAGCCGTATCCCTGGACAACGATCACGCCGAGAAAGGCGAGCAGACCGAGTACACGGCGGATATTCATTTCTTCCAGGCCATCCGTATGGTCTTCTTTCCTCAGGTTCATGTATTCATCACTTAACAGGCTGAGCGACGGATCCCTGCGGATCTTACGGCAGTAGGCATAGAGCCCCGCCAGGCCGATCACATAGAATACCGCCAGGCCGGCTGCGCGGAACCCGATGCCGGAGAAGAGCGGGAGGCCCACGATCTGCTGGGCCACGCCGGTTGTAAATGTATTCATCAGACCGGAGGTGAATCCCACCGTGCTGCCCACGATGGCGAGCGCAGTCCCGACCATCCGGTCATAGCCAAGCGCGAATCCGATGGTGACGGCCAGCGGATAGAACGGATAGGCCGCCTCCCCGTAGCCGAGCACCCCGAAGATGACAAAGATCGTATAAAAAATGCAGACCACAGAGAATTCTTTTCCTTTTGTCCGGTCCAGGATCACGCCGATAAACGCTCCGAAAGCTCCGCTCGCCTCCAGCAGGTAGATCACGCCGGAGCAGATGAACAGCGTCCCCATGATCGTGGCGCCGTTCACGAAGCCATTGTAGACCGCCTCGAAATAATTCATGAATGTAATCGGCGTATCATTTTCCACATAGTGGAATGTATCGGGATCGATCACGGTGATCCCGGCCGCATTTTCAAGCCGTTCATATGTACCGCTCGGGATGATATAGGAAAGAACAACGACAAACAACATGATAAGCAGCAGGATGATAAACACATGGGGCATCCGGAAGCCTGTCGTTTTTTTCGATTTCTGTGCCATATTGGTAAAACCTCTTTTCTTTATATTCTGTAATTTTCAAGCCAGGCTGCCGCCGTGTACGCATGGACCGCAGAACCGGCGGGCAGGACTTCCTCGTCCAGCACCATCTGCGGGCTGTGGAGCGGCGCATTCCCGGGTTCCCCCGCGCCGATGAACGCGAACATGCCCGGAACTTCCGCCGTAATATAGCCAAAATCTTCTGTTCCGCTCATGGGCGGGATCTGAAAGACACTTTCTTCTCCTGCGATCTCCCGGATATAAGGAACCGCCTGTGCGCAGAATTTCTCATCCGAATAGGTGCACGGCGTATGGAATACTGTAAGGTCATATGTCCCGTTCCACGCTTTTACATAATGGTCGATCAGCTCAGGGATCCGCTGTTTCAGATGTTCCGCAGCTGCCACATCCTGCGTGCGCAGGCCGATGTGGAGCTGTGCCTCATCCGGGATGATGTTGACGGCTGTCCCGCCCTTCGCCACGCCGCAGGTCAGCGCGACCGTGGCTGCGGGATCCGCCTCTCTCGTCACGAGCAGGTTGACCGCCTGATAGATCTGATTCATGATCATGAGCGGGTCGGTACACAGATGCGGCTGGGAGCTGTGTCCGCCCCGGCCGTGTATCTTCAGGATAAATGTATCGAGAGACGAGGAATTAACCCCCACTGCATAACCGATCCGGCCGGTCGGGTCTGTGGGCTGCACATGCAGTCCGAAGGCCGCGTCCACATGCGGATCCTCCAGCACGCCGTTTTCCACCATCAGACGGGCGCCCGCCCCGGTCTCTTCGCCGGGCTGGAACAGAAGCTTTACTGTTCCCTTCAGTTCAACTTCTATGTCTTTCAGGATCCGCGCCGCGCCCAGGAGCATCGCCCCATGGCTGTCATGGCCGCACATGTGCCCCGCCCCGTTTACAGACCGGTATTCCAGGTCATTATCCTCTCTCACCGGCAGCGCGTCTATATCCGCCCGCAGCAAGATGCAGGGACTTCCGTGTCCGATCACGGCGGTGATCCCCGTTGCGCGCTCCATGCGCGGGAACCCCGCTTCCATATAATCGCGGGTCATCTGCTCCGGCAGCGGTCCGCCGCATTTCTTCCACGGGATCCCCATCTCGTCCAGTCTTCGTCCGATATAGGCGCAGGTCTCCGGCAGATCCGTGCCGATCTCCGGGATCTGATGGAGCGTCCGCCGGTCAGCAATGATCTGATCCTTTATTTCATATGCTTTCTTCCTGATCTCTTCTGCAGATACTGACATCTCGTCTCCTCCTGTTCTGGATTCCCCGGCTGCATGACATCCGGGAAATGAAAAACCCCGGAACGGTTTTCATGCTCCGGAGCTGTTAATTCATAAATATAACATCTTTCTGCATAATTATACTTAATCGTACCATTTTTCAGAAGAGATTACAAGATTATTTTTATTATTTCTCTGACAAATATGACAGTTTCTGTTATCATAGTTCCTGAAGGAGTACAGAACATCATGAAACAGACTGGAAAAATGATTTTTATAAACGGAAAGATCTTCACATCCGACCGGCTGCATCCGTATGCCGACTGCATGGCCGTTGAAGACGGGCGGATTGCCTGGATCGGCCGGGAAAACGAGATGCCGGAAGTATACCGTCAGTTGGTATCACAAGATGAATTCACAGATCTGCGGGGACGGCGCGTGATTCCCGGCTTTGTGGACGCACATATGCATCCGGTCATGCTGGCGGACTGCCGGAAACAGATCACCGTCATGCCGCCGGAGATCCATTCCATCGAAGAACTGGTACAGGCTGTAAAAAGGCAGCGGGCGGTCCAGAAACCGGGCCAGTGGATACTGGGATGGGGCTACGATGAGCAGAGCCTGCTGGAAAAGCGCTCGCCGAACCGTTACGACCTGGACCGGGGCTGCAGCGATGCGCCGGTATCTGTCATGCGGACCTGCGCCCACATCCGCTGCGTCAACAGCGCGGCGCTCAGACTGGCCGGCATCGACCGGAACACGCCAGATCCGCCGGGCGGAGAGATCGAGCGGGATGAGAACGGCGAACCGACCGGCGTACTCAGGGAAAGCGCCAGCAGCCTGATGTCCCCGTTTATGCCAGAGGGCGATCTGGCACAGCAGACCGCTAATCTGCTGGAACTGGGAGAACACTTAAGTTCCCAGGGCATTACGACGATCTGCGATATGGGCAATCTGGATGACAGCGACAACTTCCCCGTCTATGAGGCGGCAGCAGCACAGGGCTTCCGCCAGCGCACAGGCGTTTATTATATGTGGGAATTCCTGGAGAAGCATAAAGATTTCCATATCCCGGAAGAGCGGTTCGACCGCAGCAGACGGCTCTTCGCCGCAGGGCTGAAGCTGATCGGCGACGGGAGCATCTCCGGGCGGACCGCCTGGATGGACCGCCCCTACCTTGGTACGGATGACGAATACGGAATATCTGTGTGCAGCGACGGCCTGATGGAGTCAGCGATCCGTTTCTGCAAAGAGCACCACTGCCAGCTCTCCATGCACGCCATGGGCGGCCGGGCCATCGCGCGGATGACGGAGCGGGCCTGCCGCGAAGAGCCCTGGACAGCGGACGGGATCCCCTATGTCCGCATCGAACATGTCACGGAACCGTCCGATGAAAGCATTGAAAAAGCCGCAGCGCACGGGATATCTTTCATCTCCCAGCCCATTTTCCCCTATGCAGAGAGCCGCAGCTATCTGAAGAATCTGGGACCGGAACGGATCCGGACATGCTATCCTTACAGACGGATACTTGAAAAAGGCGTGCTGACCGGATTCTCAACAGACGCGCCGGCCACCTTCTGGTCGGATCCGTCAGATCCCTTCCCGGGACTGAAGTTCGCTGTGACAAGGACCGCCGCAGACGGGACGGACTGCGGCAAAGACCAGGCCATTGATATCGAAACCGCCGTCATCCTGTACACACGCGGCGCGGCCGAAGCGGCCGGGTTCAGGGATATCGGGATGCTTATCCCCGGATATCATGCGGACTTTGCCGTACTGAGCGAAGATCTGCTCACGACAGCGCCGGAAAACATCGATAAGATCCGGGTGGAAGAAACTTACATTGACGGGGAACTCATTTACAGAAATGATAAAAAATAACAGAAAAAAAGGAGCATACAAATGTTTAATTTACCGAAGTACAGAGAACCTGATTTCACAGAGGAGCGCTTTGCAAAAGCCCCGGACGTAAAGTGGGAAGCCGTAACGATCAAAGGCGTGGCGCCTGAAAATTACCACAGTACGTCCATGTATCCGGAATATTTTAAGATCGACGGAGAATGGCGGCTTGCAAAAGAGAGCCGCATGGATTCCAGCGTCGTGATCGGGGAAGACGGTGAACTGAAAGTGGTGGAAAACCGCAATCTGGAAATCGGCGACAAGGTTATCCTCGGCCGTTCTGAGAATGCGGAAGAAGGCATCTATCTTCATGCGACGGGATTCGAAGACCCAGAAGAGGAAGAAGGCGACCAGTTCGTCTTCCGTCAGGGACGGAGCCGCGAGACTTCATTCGCCCGTGATTACGACCGGCTCTTCGAGCTCCTGAAATACGAGAAGGAACACGGCAATATCCTGTGGGTGATGGGACCGGCGTTTTCTTTCGACGCAGATGCAAGACGCGCCATGCAGGTCATGGTGGAGAACGGTTACGTAGACGGCCTCATGGCCGGCAACGCGCTGGCGACCCACGACCTTGAGGGATCCATGTTCCACACGGCCCTCGGCCAGGATATCTATACGCAGAAATCACAGCCGAACGGCCACTACAACCATCTGGATGTGATCAACCGCGTCCGCCGCAGCGGATCCATCGCTCAGTTTGTCGACGACTATAATATCGACAACGGCATTATGTACAGCTGTGTTAAAAACGACGTGCCCTTCGTCCTCACCGGGTCCATCCGTGACGACGGCCCGCTGCCGGAAGTCATCGGCAACGCCTACGAAGGCCAGACGGCCATGCGCGAAATGGTGAAGAAATCCACCACCGTCATCTGCCTGGCGACCATGCTGCACACCATCGCGACCGGCAATATGACGCCGTCCTACCGCGTGCTGGAGGACGGGACCGTGAGACCGGTATTCCTCTACACCGTTGACGCGGATGAATTCGTTGTAAATAAACTGCTCGACCGGGGAAGCCTGGCGGCGACGACCATCGTCACCAATGTCCAGGACTTTATCATGATCGTGGCAAAGGGACTGGGGCTGCTTTAAGCAGTCCCTTTTTTTCTTCCCGGCTCATCTGTTTGATCGCCCACTCCCGGCTCATGGCCTCTTCCTTTTTCTCAAACGCCTCATAATAGACCAGTTCCACCGGCCGCCGGGACTTCGTATATTTGGCGCCCTTTCCTTCATTGTGGGCTTTGATCCGCTTCTCCAGGTCATTGGTCCAGCCGGTATAGAGCGAACCATCGCTGCACCGGACGATATACGTATAGTTCATTTTCAGCACCTCTCTTTACTCGCGAAGCGCCGTGACCGGAACAACATACACACCGTCCTCACGCCGGTACGCCGCACTGCTCATCCCGCAGATCACACACAGGATCTTCGGCGGGATGCCGCCCGGTTCGCGTTCAATGTCATTCTTCAGTTTTACCAGCGACGCCGCTGCCTCGTCGATCTGGTTTGCCCCCAGTTTAATCTCAAAAGCACACCAGTCTCCGCCCGGAAGCTGTATCACGGCGTCGATCTCACGGTTCTGATAATCCTGATAATGGAAAAGCTGCGCTCCGAAAGCGTCTGCATAGATGCGCAGATCCCGCTCACACAATGCCTCAAATAAAAACCCAAGCGTATTCAGATCCCCCAGCAGTTTTTCCTCTGTCGCCCCGAGAAGCGCCGCCGCGAGAGACGGATCTGCAAAATGTCTCTTCTCCGCCTGTTTCACCCGCACCGATGACCGGATCTTTGTCGAAAAAGGCGGCTGATTTTCAATAAGGAACAGCCGGGAGAAGATATCCAGATACGAAGCGATCGTATCCACGTCGATATCTTCATCATCTTTTTCTTTTACATCATTTTTAAGTGACCGGTTTGTCACCGTCGTGCTCTCATTACGGGCCAGTGAGCGGAGCAGGAGACGGATCTTTATGGTATCGCGTTTTACCCCGTCGATCCTGTATACATCATCATCCACAATGGCATCAAGATACTGCATCGGCAGCAGAGCCGCATCCTGCGCCGGGAGGCCGAGGCTTGCCGGCCATCCGCCCCGCAGAATATAACAGATCAGATCCGTCAGCCTGACTTCCCCTGTCATCGCAGGTTCCAGCTTCCCTTCGCACAGTTCCTGCAGCGAGACCGCTCCGGAGGAATCCCCGGATTCAAAAAGAGACATCGGACGCATCCTCAGCCGCGCGATCCGCCCGGCGCCGCTGTGCAGGATCCCTTTATGGTTCGGAGTGGATGACCCGGTCAGGATAAAACGTCCTTTTTCGCTGGTCTGATCAACCCGGAAACGGACCGCATCCCACAACGGCGGAACTTCCTGCCACTCATCGATCAGCCGGGGCGCATCCCCCTGAAGCACAAGGTCCGGACTCAGCTGTGCAAGCCTTCTGTTCTGAAAATTCCCCGCCGGATCACCAAGATAAATCTCGCTGTTACTGTGATACGATGACGTCCATGTTTTCCCGCACCATTTTGGCCCTTCGATACAAAGAGCGCCGAAAATATTTAAATGTTCCTCTATCTTCCTGTCGATCACTCTCGGCCTGTAATTCTTTTTGTCCATTCCACTTCCCTCCTGTCTGTATTTTACCCCATTCCGTGAGATTTTGCAATTCCATTCCGTGAGATTCTGTATTTTCATTCCGTGTAATTTCACAATCTCATTCCGTGAAATTTATAGTTTTCAACCCGTGAGATTTTGTGTTTTCATTCCGTGCGATCCTATAAAAAGAGCAGGCAGCGAACACAGGTCTCCCCGTCTGTTCCACTGTCTGCTCTTTTCTCCGGGCGTTCCGCCTATTCCATATAATTTAATGGATCTACAGGTTCCCCGTCCTTCGTCACTTCAAAATACAGGTTCGGGCCTTCGATGCTGAAGTACTTTGTCGGCTCGGCCAGGGTTCCGACCGTCTCACCGGTATTGACATAGTCGCCGACAGCCAGGGGCACGTCTGTAAGCTGGCCGTAGACGGCGGTATATCCGTTCCCCATATCAAGTGTGACCGTCGTCCCGGTCTCTGCCAGCTCTTCAATCTCCGTCACGATGCCCGGCGCCGACGCACCGATGATCTCGCCCACTTCCCCGCTTACCATCATGGCAGGATTGTACTGGTACTGTTCCAGTGTCTGGAAGAAAATGGTCTGATCCATGCTGTAGCTCATGACTACCGGGCCGCTGGCCGGCCAGGCAAGGGTGCTGTCCTCGGTAAACCAGACTTCCGACGTCCCGGATGCATCCTCCGGAGCCGTCGTTCCGTCCCCGGATATGTCACCGTTTTCCCCTGTATCTCCGTCTACACCCATGCCGTCAGCAGCGTCCTCATCCGCTGTCTGTGTACTTTCTGTCTCCGGCAGGACGATCTCATCTGCGGCCGCTTCTTCTGCGGGATCCTCCGCCGCCATCTCCCACTCGCTGATCTCTTCTGTTAATTCTTCCGCCTGTTCCTCAGCCTTTGCGGCCTGCCCTTCCATGTCGTTCCTGTAATTGCTGAATGTATACGCCCCCACCAGGACGATCACAGCGGCAAAGCAGATCACAAGGCTGACAGCGGCGCCTTTTCCTCTCAGAAAGGCCGGTTTTTCATTGTTATTCATTGTCATCACCTCTGACAGTATTTTTGCCAGAAAGATGACTTGTTATTCCTTATATTGCTAAATTTCAGTAGCAGAATATTTCGTTCTCAGGCATGTCTTTCCGAAGTTCTGTCCCCTCGAAGAAATAGCCCAGGATCTCTTCGTATGTTTTCCCCTCTTCCGCCATCCGCTCCGCCGTCCGGATGCTCATCCCGAGCCCGTGTCCCTTCCCGGTCGTTGTGATCCGGACGGAACGGCTGTCATCAGGATCCGCCGTTATGGCAAATGCAGCCGAAGGAAGGGACAGTGCATCCCGGAACTGATCGCCGGTGCAGACCGTATTCCCGATCCGCATCTCATGCACATATTCCGCCGAGTCCCTGGTAAGGATCTCAAAATCCGTCGCTGAATAACCTTCTTCCGCCGTCTCCCCGCTTTCTTCCGCCACGAGGAAATCCCGGCACAGTTCCTGGATCTCTCCGCAGCTGAAACTAAACTCCTGCGTTTCTGCTTCTTCTGCATCCGCCGGGCATTCGCGGACCGCAAGGTAAGGATACGCATCCGTTCCAAGCACTTCCCCGGCGTCCCTCGTCTTCCCGCTCCCGGACTGAAAATAAGGCGTCCACGCATAGCTGTCCTGATACATGAGCACCGTATCGTCGGTTGCATCCACAGCCTGTACATATGTTTCAAATATCTCCCGGGCTTCTTCCACGCCCCGGCGCTTTGCCAGTTCTTCCTCCGTAAGGAAACGCTCATTTACTGACCCGTTCTCCTCTGATCCTGCATCCCGGTACAGGCGGGTCCGGATCAGGACGGCGAGCGCTTTCGCCGTTTCAGGCTCACAGCCCTCCGGCATTTCCAGCGCCAGGATCCCGGCCAGATACTCCGGCCATGCCATTTCGGCCACGGTCTCATCCCCGCCGCCCTCCGTCCGGACCCGGACATGGAACGGTTTTTCATCCGCCCCCGCCCCGTTTACAAACACAGATACGATATATGGAAATAAAAGAAGCATCAGCACAAATACCGCCGCTGACCTGGCCGTCCGGCCTGCCGCATATTTTCTCATAAAAAACAGCCCTCCACAGTTTCATACTATGAAGGGCTGCATGATCTCATGCATTATACGGCTGTTTCGTTGAATTCTTTATTTCTGAACACAAAGGTGCAGAATGCTTCATAAAGCGGAATGACCGATGACAGGACCGCGTGTACGACTGACATGTTGTCTGTCGTAAATGCCGCAAAGATCTGACGGTTGATCAGGATCTTCAGCACCATGTAGACCGCCGAATATACGACGGAAAATACGATCAGCGCCACATAGAACATGATCAGGCTCATCACGGTTCCTGCCAGCGCGCCCGCGCTCCACATCGTATCCGCTGCGAGAAGCCCCATCACAGTGCCAACGATCATAACGGTTGTCAACACCCCGGTGACCGCGCTGAAGATGATCGGCAGGACCAGGTTCCAGATGCCCGGATTGCGGATCTCTTTATTCTTCAGACGGATCGGGCCGGCCAGCTCGCCCTGAAAGTAATCTCTCGCAAAGGGTATGAACGCCATCCACGGATGGGCTTTACCCATGCGCTTTCCGATGGTGTACATGCCGATGGAATGGAAAACATATCCCACCAGCATGATAAGGAGGGCGCCGCCCAGGATGATCAGGTAGCTCCCTATGAGGACCGAAAGGACCTCGGATCCGCTGTCCGAATAAACCGGTACATTATAATCATAATCGTAACTGTAGTTATAGCCGAAATCCATCCCGATCCCTCCTATTCGTCTTCGCCTGCCGGAACTTCTACTTTCTTAAGGTGCCACATATCCGCCACATACTCTTCGATCGTACGGTCGGAAGAGAATTTGCCACTGCATGCGGTCTGCATCATCGCCATCTTTGACCAGCGGTTCTGGTCTCTGTAGGCTTCTTCCACTCTCTTCTGCGCGTCTGCGTAGGAGCGGAAGTCTTTGAGGATGAAGTACATATCCGCACGGTCCGTGCTCTGGGTATTGAGCAGAGAGTTGTACAGATTGATGTACATGTTGTGGTCGCCGTGTGAGTAGGTGCCGTCCATAAGCTGGTCTACCACCCGTTTCAGCTCCCAGTCGTTGAAATAGATCTCCTGCGGATTGTAGCCGCCGTTGTTCTCGTAGTTGATCACTTCTTCTGAGCTCAGTCCGAAGATAAATGCGTTCTCCGCGCCTACCTCCTGAACGATCTCTACGTTCGCACCGTCCATGGTTCCAAGGGTCGGCGCACCGTTGAGCATGAACTTCATGTTTCCTGTACCGGAAGCCTCCTTGGACGCCGTGGAGATCTGCTCGCTGACGTCAGCCGCCGCGAAGATGATCTCTGCGTTGGATACACGGTAATCCTCGATGAATACGACTTTCAGCTTGCCGTTGATGCTGCGGTCGTTGTTGACAACCTCTGCAACAGAGTTGATCAGCTTGATCGTCTCTTTAGCCCTCAGGTAGCCTGCTGCCGCTTTCGCGCCGAAGATAAATGTCCTCGGATAGAAGCTCATTTCCGGATGCTCTTTGATCTGGTTGTACAGATACATAATATGCAGGATGTTGAGGAACTGTCTCTTGTACTCGTGGAGACGTTTTACCTGCACGTCGAAAATGGAGCGCGGGTCAACATCGATCCCGTTGTGCTCTTTGATATATTTCGCAAGGCGGACTTTGTTCTGGTATTTGATCTCCATGAACTCGCGTCTCGCCGTCTCGTCCTCTACGTACGGTTTCAGCTTCGCGATCTGGGACAGGTCCGTGATCCAGCCGTCGCCGATCTTGTCTGTGATCCAGTCTGCGAGAAGCGGGTTGCCGTGAGCGAGGAAACGTCTCTGGGTGATGCCGTTTGTCTTGTTGTTGAACTTCTCCGGCATCATCTCATAGAAGTCTCTGAGCTGCTGCGTCTTCAGGATGTCCGTGTGGAGCCTTGCCACGCCGTTTACGGAGAAGCCTGCAATGATCGCCATATTTGCCATGCGCACCTGGCCGTCCATAAGGATCGCCATCTTCTTCACCTTGTGCTCATTGCCCGGATACATCTCGCGGACTTTGATGAGGAACCGGCGGTCAATCTCCTGCACGATCTGGTAAATACGCGGAAGCAGTTTGGAGAACAGGTCGATCGGCCATTTCTCAAGCGCCTCTGCCATGATCGTATGGTTCGTGTACGCGCAGGTCTTCGTGGTCACATCCCATGCTTCCTCCCAGCTTAAGCCTTCCTGGTCGATGAGGAGTCTCATCAGCTCCGGAACCGCTACCGTCGGGTGGGTATCGTTCATCTGGATCACGACTTTCTCATACAGTTTGCGCACGTCGTCGTGTTTCTTCTTATATTTCGCAATGATCTCCTGCAGGCTGGCGGAGATGAAGAAGTACTGCTGTTTCAGACGGAGCTCTTTTCCTGAATAGTGGTTGTCGTTCGGGTAAAGAACGTCAACGATCAGCTTCGCCAGGTTCTCCTGCTCTACCGCCTTGTGGTAGTTTCCTCTGTCGAACTCATCCAGCTTGAAGTCTGTGATCGCTTTCGCATCCCATACGCGCAGCGTATTTACCACGTGGTTGCCGTATCCGACGATCGGCATGTCATACGGGATTGCAAGTACGGATTCATAGTTCTCCTGGATGAAGTTGTCTTTACCTGTTACCGGGTCTCTCTCAAAACGGATGTTTCCGCCGAAACGCACTTCCTTCGCATACTCTTCTCTGCGAAGTTCGAACGGGTTGCCCTCTCTTAACCAGTCGTCCGGCACTTCCTTCTGGTAGCCGTTCTCGATCTTCTGCTTGAACATACCGTAACGGTAGCGGATGCCGCAGCCGTAAGCCGGGTAGTTCAGAGTCGCCAGGGAGTCAAGGAAACATGCCGCCAGTCTTCCCAGACCGCCGTTTCCGAGCGCCGCATCCGGCTCCTGGTCCTCGATCACGTCAAGGTCGATGCCCATTTCACTAAGGGCTTCCTTCACGCCTTTGTACGCTTTCATATTGATCAGGTTGTTTCCGAGGGCACGGCCCATCAGGAACTCCATGGACATGTAGTAAACAGTCTTTGCGTCCGCCTCATCATAGGCCTTCTGTGTCGCGAACCAGTCGTCAAAGATAACGTCTTTTACCGCATAGGACACTGCCTGGAACAGCTGCTGCGGGGTCGCTTCCTCGATCGTTTTTCTGTAAAGGGCTCTCACATTGTCCTTTACCGTCTCCTTAAATGCTTCTTTCTCGAATCTTTTGCTGAACATTTTTTTAATTTCCTTCCTTTTCAACACCCATTGTAACCGCTTCGCCGTTGATCTTCCATTCTTTCACATAACCGGACGGCTGTGCCTTTACAACCTCGTTGGCCAGCACTTCCCCGGCGATCTCTCCGGCGTATTTCGCAAAGATCTCTTCCGCTTTTCCGCTTCCATCGTAAGTCACGCGGATGCGGTCCATCACTTCAAAGTCCGCCTCTTTTCTCATGGTCTGGACTTTGCTGATGATCTCGCGCACGAAGCCTTCTTCCAGAAGCTCCGGCGTCAGGTTCGTATCAAGCACGACCGTGATGCCGTTGTCATTCTCGGATACATATCCTTCGATCTGTGCGGTCTCGATCAGCAGATCCTCGCGGAACAGCGTAATCTCCTGGCCGTTCACGTCAAGCTTCAGGGAGCCCTCTGCATTGAGCTCATCCATCGCCGCGTTTCCGTCCACGGAGTCAAGGGCTGCTTTGATCCCGCCTAACATTTTACCATATTTCGGGCCCACTGTCTTTAACTGCGGTTTAAAATTGTATGAAGTAAAGTCTCTTACATCTTCTGTAAATTTAACATTCTTCACATTCAGCTCATCAGCAACGATCTCCTGGTAGAATTCCGGCAGATCAAATCCCGCCTTCACGAACATCTGTCCGATCGGCTGGCGGTTCTTGATATTGGACGTATTTCTGCAGGCGCGTCCCATCACGACAAGCTTCAGGACATGGTCCATGTTCTGCTCAAGCTCTGTGTCGATCTGATCCTCGTTTACCTCCGGGAACAGGCACAGGTGGATGCTCTCCGGCGCGTCTTTGTCGATGCTGCGCACCAGGTTCTGATAGATCTCCTCGGTCATGAACGGGATCATCGGCGCAGCGGCCCTGGATACAGTCACGAGGGCTGTATACAGTGTCATGTATGCATTGATCTTATCCTGCTCCATGCCTTTCGCCCAGAAACGCTCGCGGCTTCTTCTGACATACCAGTTGCTCATGTCGTCCACGAACTCCTGGAGCGCCCTTGCGGCTTCCGGAATGCGGTAATTGCCCAGATTGTCGTCCACGGCTCTGACCATGGTGTTCATCTTGGAGAGGAGCCATTTGTCCATAACGGACAGTTTGTCATACTCCAGTGTATATTTTGTCGCGTCAAACTCATCAATATTCGCGTAAAGAACGAAGAATGCATACGTATTCCACAGGGTGCCCATGAATTTACGCTGTCCCTCCGTCACGGCTTTGCCGTGGAAACGGTTCGGCAGCCAGGGCGCACTGTTGATGTAGAAGTACCAGCGGATCGCGTCCGCACCGTATTTCTCCAGCGCCTCGAACGGATCCACTGCATTCCCCTTGGACTTACTCATCTTCTGTCCGTTCTCATCCTGGACATGGCCGAGAACGATGACGTTCTTGTACGGCGCCTTGTTGAAGATCAGCGTGGAGATCGCCAGCAGGGAGTAGAACCATCCTCTGGTCTGGTCCACCGCCTCGGAAATGAAATCCGCCGGGAACTGCTTCTCGAAGAGTTCCTGATTCTCAAACGGATAGTGATGCTGTGCGAACGGCATGGAACCGCTGTCAAACCAGCAGTCGATCACTTCCGGCACGCGGTGCATCTCTTTGCCGCACTTCGGACATTTGATCGTAACCGCGTCGATATACGGGCGGTGCAGTTCGATGTCGTCCGGGCAGTTGTCGGACATTTCTTTCAGTTCCGCAATACTGCCGATGGAATGCATATGTCCGCACTCGCACTCCCAGATATTGAGCGGGGTTCCCCAGTAACGGTTGCGGCTGATGCCCCAGTCCTGGACATTCTCGATCCAGTCGCCGAAGCGTCCCTTGCCGATACTCTCCGGGATCCAGTTGATGGTGTTGTTGTTGGCGATCAGGTCATCCCTTACCGCCGTCATTTTAATGAACCAGGATTCACGCGCATAGTAGATGAGCGGCGTGTCGCATCTCCAGCAGTGGGGGTAGCTGTGCTCGAACTTCGGCGCGTCGAAGAGCAGTCCTCTTGCGTCCAGGTCTTTTAATACTTCCGGATCCGCTTTCTTTACGAACAGTCCGGCGAACGGCGTGGATTCCGCCATGTTTCCTTTTTCATCTACGAGCTGTACGAAAGGCAGTCCGTATTTTCTTCCCACATTCGCATCGTCTTCACCGAATGCCGGGGCAATGTGTACGACTCCGGTACCGTCGGTCAGCGTTACATAGGTGTCGCATGTCACATAGAATGCTTTCTTGTTCTGCTTTGCGGCTGCGTCTGCGGCGCACTGGTAGAGCGGCTCGTACTCTTTGCCCTCGAGGTCGGTTCCTTTGTATGTCTCCAGGACCTCATATGCCGGTTTTCCTTCCTCCGCCAGTCTGCCCAGTACGGTATCAAGCAGCGCGCAGGCCATATAGTAGGTGTAGCCGTCTGCTGCCTTTACTTTCGCGTAATCCTCGTTGGGGTTCACACAGAGCGCCAGGTTGGACGGAAGCGTCCACGGCGTGGTGGTCCATGCAAGGATGTAGGCGTCCTCGTCTTTTACTTTGAATCTTACGACTGCGGAGCGCTCTTTGACGTCCTTGTATCCCTGGGCAACTTCCTGGGCGGACAGCGGCGTGCCGCAGCGCGGGCAGTAGGGCACGATCTTGAAGCCCTTGTAGAGCAGGCCCTTCTCCCAGATCTGTTTGAGCGCCCACCACTCGGACTCGATAAATGAATTGTGGTACGTTACATAGGGGTGCTCCATGTCAGCCCAGAAGCCGACCGTGCCGGAAAAATCCTCCCACATCCCTTTGTATTTCCACACACTCTCTTTACATTTGTCAATGAACGGCTCCAGACCGTATTCCTCGATCTGGTCCTTTCCGTCCAGCCCGAGCGCTTTCTCTACCTCGAGCTCGACCGGCAGTCCGTGGGTGTCCCACCCTGCCTTTCTCGGAACCATGTATCCCTTCATCGTGCGGTAGCGCGGGATCATGTCCTTGATGACACGTGTGAGCACGTGTCCGATATGCGGTTTCCCGTTGGCTGTCGGCGGTCCGTCGTAGAAGATGTAATCCGGGCATCCCTCACGCTCTTCGATACTCTTCTCGAAGATGTGGTTCTCGTCCCAGAACTTCTCGACTTCCTTCTCACGGCCGACAAAGTTCATGTCTGTTGGTACTTTTCTGTACATACTGATTTTCCTTTCTACCAGGCCCGCGTGAGGATATGTCCATTGCGGGCGCGCTCTCGCTCGGGACAGAACGCAGCGGACACATAAGACCGTAAAAAACACGGTCTAAGTGCCGGCGTTCTTTTACGGCCCTTAATGGACATATCCTCACATCGGGCCATCCAGAACGGAACTTCATTCAAAACGGGGAGAGACGGGAACTTCTGTTCCTTCCCGGATTGGGGAAGCCCTTTTTCCCTGCCGGGTGTCGGGTTACTTACGGTTTGCTGCAGGTCTGACCGGACAGATATGTTCATTAAGGACCGTAGAGCAGCGCCGGCACTTGGGCTGCGTTCTTTGCAGCCTTATGTGTCCGCTGCGCTGCGGCCCGAGCGAAAGCGCGTCCGCAATGGACATATCTGTCCGGTCAGGCATTGTCAGCTGCTGAAAGCTTCCTGATCCCGGCAGAAAAAAAGGCTTCCGTCCGTAAAAGGACGAAAGCCATCTCTCTCGTTTTAACCACCTGTTACTGCATACTCCGGCGCATGCGCCTTCTATATGGATTCCCCTAACGCGGGAACTCACGTCAGCCCTTACTCTCACCGGACGATCCGGCGCGCCTTCTGGACTGCGGCTCGGGAGTGATCTTCGGTAATACTCTACTGATGCCGGGCTCGCACCATCCCCCGGCTCGCTGGGATGTTCAGGTAAAACCTACTGTCTCCGTCACAGCCTTTGCTGTTGAAATTCACACAAAGTAATTATAAAAAGAAAATAGCGGTTAGTCAAGGCTTTTATAAGAATGGCGGACTGCATCGAGCTGTATTATATTTATTCGAGTATCTTTTTTACCTGTTCAAGTGTTATGTTGCATTTTCTGGCTATCTCTGCCGGAGATTCTCCTTGATGAGATAACTGCAGAATCTGTTTTGTAAGCTGTATACCCTCATTTACACCTGCTACAGTTTTTTTACGAACAGTGCCCGAATCGCGTTGAGCACTGCGATGATCATGACACCCACATCCGCGAAGATGGCGAGCCACATGTTGGCGATACCGACTGCGCCCAGCACGAGGCAGACGAGTTTGATGCCGATGGCGAACCAGATGTTTTCGTATACGATGCGGAGGCATTTCCGGGAGATCCGGATCGCTTTCGCGATCTTCCGCGGATCGTCGTCCATGAGGACGATGTCCGCTGCCTCAATGGCCGCGTCGGATCCCATGGCGCCCATGGCGATGCCGATGTCCGCCCGGGAGAGGACCGGCGCGTCGTTGATGCCGTCACCGACGAAGGCAAGTTTTCCTTTGTCCGGCTTCTGCGCGAGCAGTTCTTCTACTTTGGATACTTTGTCAGCCGGGAGCAGTTCTGCATGAACTTCGTCGATGCCCAGGTCCGCCGCCACATGGTCCGCCACTTTGCGGGCGTCGCCGGTCAGCATTACGGTTTTCTCCACCCCGGCTTTCCGAAGCGCCCGGACCGCTTCTTTTGCGCCCGGCTTCTCGATGTCGGAAATAACGATATGCCCGGCGTACTCCCCATCGATTGCCATATGAATAATCGTTCCGGCATGATGGCAGTCGATCCACTGTACGCCCAGCCGCTTCATCAGTTTCGCGTTTCCAACCGCCACACTTATCCCATCCACTTTTGCCATGACGCCGTTTCCGCTGATCTCCTGGATATCCGTCACGCGGCTCCGGTCGATCTCTTTACCGTATGCCCGCTGCAGGCTCCTGCTGATGGGATGCGAAGAAGCACTCTCCGCCAATGCCGCGTACTCGAGCAATCTTTCCTCTTCCATCTTATTGTGATGGACTGCGTTGACTTCAAACACACCCTGGGTCAGAGTGCCTGTCTTATCAAATACAACATACTTCGTCTGTGACAGGATCTCCAGATAGTTGGAGCCTTTCACAAGGACGCCCGCGTTGCTGGCGCCGCCGATCCCCGCAAAGAAGCTTAAAGGAATGCTGATGACCAGCGCGCACGGACAGCTGATGACAAGGAAGGTCAGCGCCCGGTAGATCCAGGTGCCCCAATCCGCGGCAATCCCCATGCCAAACATGCGCACCAGGGGCGGCAGCACCGCAAGGGCTATGGCGCTGTAAACGACCGCCGGGGTATAGATCCGTGCAAATCTTGTGATAAATGCCTCGGATTTTGACTTCCTTGAGCTGGCATTCTCCACCAGGTCCAGGATCTTCGAGACGGTGGAGTCTCCGAATTCTTTCGTGGTCCGGATCTTCAAAACGCCGGTCATATTGATGCATCCGCTGATGATCTCGTCGCCCTCTTTCGCATCGCGGGGCAGGCTCTCCCCGGTCAGTGCGCTTGTATTGAGGGTGGAACTGCCCTCGACGATCACGCCGTCGATAGGCACTTTCTCCCCGGGCTGCACCACGATCACGGAGCCCGGCTCCACTTCATCCGGGTCCACCTGGCTGAGCTTCCCGTCTGCTTCTATATTCGCATAATCCGGCCGGATGTCCATCAGGTCGCTGATATTCCGGCGGCTCTTCCCCACGGCGTAGCTCTGGAACCACTCGCCCACCTGGTAGAACAGCATTACGGCGATGGCCTCCACGTAATCGCCCGCCTCATGCTCAACGACCTCGCTGTAAATGGCAAGGACAATGGCGCCGAGAGTGGCGATAGCCATCAGAAGGCTCTCGTCAAAAGGCTGCCGGTTCTTGATCCCCTTGAACGCCTTGACCAGGATGTCATACCCGATCACCACATAGGGGATCAGATACAGGACGAACCGGACCAGGCCGGTGACCGGCAGGAAATTGAAGCCGATCAGCATGGCCGCGGACAGAAGGATCCGGATCAGCATTTTCTTCTGCTTCTTATTCATGTCTTATTCCTCTCTTCAATAACGGTCTGAAAAATATCTGCCTGAAAATGTCACGCCTTCCGGCGCGGAACCGCATCGCGGCCTACAGGAATATCTCGCAGTCGTCTTCCACTTTCTTGCAGTTTTTGCGCACTTCCTGCATGACGGCTTTCGCATCCTGTCCCTCTTCAAACTCCACACTCATCTTCAGCGTCATGAAGTTCACCACCGCATCTTTCACGCCGGCCGTATCCTTCGCCGCCTGCTCCATTTTATTTGCACAGTTCGCGCAGTCCACATCAATCTTATACGTCTTTTTCATCTTATCTTTCTCCTTTTTGTTTTATGATTTTTGTTTTATGATTAAATAATTGTTTAATCGTTGACTATAATGTACTTCCTGCGCTATAATAAGTCAAGTAGTTAAATGTGTTTACTTCCGTTCGGGAGAAATATAATTCTGATTGGAGCAATCTGTATGAGTGATATGAGTAATATGAATGAAATAACGCTGCCCCACGACCACGGGCATCATAATGAAGAAAAGATATGGAAACACCTGCCGGCGGAAGCCGAGATCTCCGGCGTGTCCGAAGCCATGAGGCAGCTGGGCGACCCCAGCCGGCTGCGCATCTTCTGGCTGCTCTGCCACTGCGAGGAATGCGTGGTCAACATCGCCGCCATCGTCAATATGAGCAGCCCCGCCGTCTCCCATCACCTCCGTATCCTGAAGAGCAGCGGGCTCATCGTCAGCCGCCGCGAAGGGAAAGAAATGTATTATAAAACGGCGGATACGGAGCTGGCCCAGATGCTGCACCACATGATCGAGAAGCTGGGCCGGATCACCTGCCCGGAAGACGAGGCAGCTGAGACAGCGGATACTGCGGATCATACAAAAGAAAAGAATGCCGCCCCGGACGGCTGTGAAGCCGTGATCCGGAAGATCCATGACCGCCTGACGGAAGATCCGGGGAAACGCTACACGATTGATGAACTGGCAAGAGAATACCTGATCAACACCGCCGCCCTGAAGACCACCTTCAAGGCGGTATACGGCATGCCCGTGGCTTCCTATATGAAGCAGTACCGTATGAAAGAGGCGGCGAAAATGCTGCGGGAGACGGATCAGAGCATTGCAGATATCGCCCGGAGCATGGGGTATGAGAGCCAGAGCAAATTTTCCGCAGCATTTAAGGACATCACGAAAACACTGCCCACGGATTACCGCAGGCACTGTCAAAAATAAATGATTTATTGATTTTACCAAAAGTTTACATGGATAAAACCTGCTGTTTCCCTGCGGCCGTTATAATATTTCTTACATATAAAGAAGTTACAAATGGAGGTTTTCAATATGTTATTGTATATCCTGATCCCATTTCTGCTCGGACTTCTCTTTGCATACCTTACCGTTACCGGATTCCGCCGGTTCGCAGAATGGGCGACTGCTGCCCGCCTGAATGCGAAAATAAGCGCCGTTCAGTACACGACGCCTATGATCAGTGCAAACATCATCGAGGATGCTTCCTCTTCCGCAAAGGTCACATTTGAATTCGATTATCAGGGACAGCTGTGCCGCAAAGTGAAAATCTACAAAGGCATCATCGACTCTCCGCGCCTGAATGAAACGGTTCCTGTATTCTATCGCCCGGTGAGCGGCAGCTGGATCCCCCGCAGAGAAGTCACATACTGGTGGATCCTGTTTTCCATCTTTGCTCTGATCAGCTTTGCGGTTGGAGGTATATTTTTAGTCAAAGGCCGGCAGGTCCTGGTCGGTATTTCCGATTATCATGTGGACCACCCAAATGTATACGGAAATCTCCTATACATCACCGCCGGATTTCTTATGTTCACAGCCGGCGTGCTCTGTATCCGCTTCCTGCTGCCCCTGTGCCTGCAGCCGCTGTTCCGTCCTCTGATCATTGCCGTGAAACACCTGGCCGGCAGGTATCAGGAGACAGATGCCCACTTCGCCGGAATGATACGTAAAGAGGTTACCACCGACTCAACAGACTACTTCCCACTGTTTGTTTTTCCATATCAGTGCCCGGAAAGATCCGCCCAGTGGTATTCCACTGCAGACGTAAGCAAAAAGAAATATCAGATCGGTGAACCGTGCCTGCTGTATCAGGATACAAAAACCGGGACATTTGCATTAAAGCCTGACTTTTCAGACATGTCCCGGTTCATTTTCTCCATCCTTCCTCTGATGCTGGCGGCCGCATTTATCCTGTCTCTCCTCGGATTTGGATTCGGGCTCGCATGGATGGGAGCAGCCGGATTCTGAATCAAGTGGAAAGTATCTGCTTTTTATTTATGTTTACTTTTTCTTCGGGCGTCTCCCCGTCGGCTGTTGTCTCTGCCGCTGCTGCGGTCTTCCCTGCGGGCGTCTGCCCATGGCCCGACGTCTCTGCATCTGCTGCATCTGCTGCATCTTCCGCCGCCTCATCAGCGCCCGTCTCCGTCTTTTCGCACGAATGATCTGGACCCGGATGATAAGCAGCACCAGAACAGCTGCTATGATCACAACCACAACCAGTATCGGGATCAGCCACCCTGGAATGTGAAATCCGCCGGCTTCATCCGCATCAGCAGTATTTCCGTTTTCATCTGAGGGCTCCATCTGGTCTGTATGCCCGGTCGTTTCTTCTATATATTCCGGCGTAAGCGTTACATCCGCGCTTCCCACATTCTGGCCTTCATAGTAATACGTGATACGCCCCGTCGCCGCGTGTTCATCCGTGATCTCTATCTCATGATCCAGCGCAGAGAACTCAGCCCCTTCCGGTAGCAGCACATACGGCTCGTCAGATGCATATGAGCGGACTCCATCCGGCTTTGCCTGTTCTTTCAGCATGATCTTTGAGAAATTATCAAATGCATAATCCAGCATCGCTCTCGTATCATCATAGGCATTCCCCTCATCCCTGAGCACGACCGCCACAAGCTGAAGCGTCCCGTTATCTGCAGTAGTTACAAGAGTTGTCTTTGATTCATCTACAAATCCTGTCTTTCCGCCGGTACAGTACTCATAATACTTGGAATTGCCCGGCCAGAGCATCTTGTGGTTCTGCTGGAAGGTCCTGGATTCATCAACCAGATTGGTCGGAGGGATCGTGTAGTTCAGCGTCTGCATGATCGTGAAAACTTCCGGATGCTTACACAGTTCAGAAGTGATCAGCGCCATATCATGAGCTGTCGTATAATGCAGTTCATCAAAAAGCCCGTTGGCGTTAACCCAGTTTGAACCTGTGCATCCAAGCTCAACCGCCCGGTCATTCATTTTCTGGATAAAAGCCTCATATCCGCCGCCCAGTTTGTTCCCGACACTCTCCGCGATCGCATACGCCACCTCGTTTGCCGATGCCAGGAGCATCCCGTACATGGCGTCTTCCATACTGAGGATCTCTCCGGGCGTCATACCGATACTGGCATAATCCCATTCCAGGATATCAACACTGTCCTGGGAAAAAAGCACCTCATCATCCATGGAAGAATTTTCCAGCGCCACCAGCGCAGTCATCATCTTTGTAATACTGGCCGGGTAATGCTTGTCATCAATGCTCTTCGCGTACAGCACTGCCCCGCTGTTGACATCCATAACGATCGCCGCGTTGCCGTATACCTGTGGTCCTTTCGGCCATCCGGTCAGACTGTTTGTCTCCGGCTGTCTGTCATAGGATTTCTTCATTGCTTCCTCCGGCGTCAGACCTTCTGTACCGGTCTCCGCCTCCGGATTGATCGGTGCCGGTTCGGCATATACTCCGGCAACCGGAGTCATTACTGCTGCGACGGTTAGAACCACCGCCAGTATACGTCTCAGAACTGGTTTCATTTCACTCCTCCAAAAAAACGTAAACTTTCTCTATATTATAGTAAATCAGAAAGTCAGATGCAAGTTTTTCAATTATAAAAGGAAGCACCGTAAGGCACTTCCTTTATTCCATCCACTCCAGATAATCCGCTTCGCTGGCGAAAAGGATATATTCGCCGTCCACATATCCCATGTATCCGTTGTCTGTATTGTATCCTTTCATGATTTATCGCTCCTTTATCTTTCTTCTGAAGCCAGAATAAAAGATAAGGTGTACGATAAGAATACCACCTTCTGTCAGGATCTCTTCTCTGCCGCGGGACCATCTTCATGTTTATGACGCCGGATATGGATCTGATATTCATTTGGCGTCTGTCCGAACGTTTTCTTGAATGCCGTGGAGAAATAACTGACGCTTGAATAGCCCACTTCCTCGGCGATCTCATAGATCTTCTTGTTCGTCCATTCCAGAAGTTCCACTGCCTGGCGCATACGGAGATTATTCAGGTATGTCACAAAATTAAGACCGGTCTCTTTCATAAACATACGGCTGAAATACTCCGGATTAAATGATACTTTTCCGGCCACCATGCTCAGCGTGATCTTCTCCGCATAATGCGCTTTCATATATGCGACCGCCTCCCGGATCGGCTCCGAATAGCTTCCCGGTCTGGGCAGTCCTGAAGCGAAAGGCCTGAATATCTCATCAAGGAAATCCAGAAGTTCCTCCATGCTCCGGCTCTCAGACACCGTACGCCGCGCCTCTTCAAGCCTTTCTTCATCCTTATCATCCTGCTCCCCGGTAAGATAGAGAAGCGTAGAAACAAAGAATCCGCACAGTTCTTTCACCGCATCCAGGTCTGTCGGGCAGTCGTCAAGCAGTTCCTGGACCGCCTGATCCTTAATGACCGCAGCCTCCCGGTAATTCTGTCCGAAAAGCGCTTTGCTGAATGACGCCTTCCAGATCTCCGTATGTCTGGGGGCCAGCACACCGACGGTCTCTTTCCAGAATACGCGGCGGTCCGGGTGATAAAAATGAAGATTACATCTGGCCTTTGCCGTTCGAAGCGTCTCCGGGAGTTCTGAAAGTTTCCGGGCCGGATCGCTGAATCCCACGATAAAAGAAAGATGATTTTTACTTTCAAAATATTGTACTACAGACGGGTATCCCCCTTCCTGCCCCAGATTTGCAATGATCAGAAGATGATCATAATCCAGCGGGAACATACTCAGATTCTCCAGTCCGGGCGCATCCTGTGCCAGTCGCCGGAGTGCACGCAGTTCTGTCCCGTCCCGGCTCAGAATATCTGCAGCGAAGAACGTTTTCTGTCTCAGACGGATTCCGTATCTTTGAAGCATTCCGCCAATATCTGCCTCTTCTCCCGGCCATCCGTCCGCAAGAAGCTGCTTCAGGAACCGTCTTGCCGCCTGTTCTGCATCACCTGTATCTGAGACTCCGCGGCCGCGGATCGTATCCGCCGCTTTCAGAAGAACCGTCTGGAAAGACTGCATCGTGATCTCCGCTTTAAGGATATATTCCGCCGTCCCCAGGTTCAGCGCCTGACGGGCATAGGAAAATTTCTCATGGCTGGTGAGGATGATCATATATGCGGGATGGATCTTCTGCATCCTGCGCAGCATCTCCAGGCCGTCCATTCCAGGCATCTCAATATCAGACACCACGATATTCGGCCGTTCACGCCGGTAGATTTCCAGCCCTTCTGTCCCCGATGCAGCCACACCCGCTACAGTAAATCCGTCAAACTGATCGATACAATATTCAAGCCACCGGCGGATTGGCGCCTCATCATCAACAACTAAAACTTTCAGCATGTCTTCTCCTTTTTCGTGTCCCTGCTATTCTGTGGATCCGAAGCATTCTCTCTGGCCGGAAAACGCATAATGATCTGCGTCCCCATCCCGGGCTCACTCTCGATGTGGATCCCCCATTCTTCCCCGAAATGGAGCCGGATCCTGTCGTGGACATTCCGCACTCCGATATGCGGCGGATCCGTGTTTTCCGGTGTATTCATAACCTGACGGATGCGGTCCTCTGTCATCCCGACTCCGTTATCCTCTACCTGAATATAGACCGTGTCCTCCTGCCGTCTGGCAATGACCGCGATCATCCCGTTCTGAGCCGTCATATCTATACCGTGAACGATCGCATTCTCCACGATCGGCTGGATCAGAAGTTTCGGAATCAGGCAATTCGCCGCCCGCTCATCACATTCGACGAGCGCGTCGAATGTCCCATTATAGCGGAACCGCTGAAGTTCTACATATTTTTTAATAAATTCCATCTGTGAGCGTACAGTAGACATCTCGACCGGGCCTGAAAGTACGCCCCGCAGAAGCTGGATAAATGTAGTCAGCATGTGCCCCGCTTCATCGTTCTGGCCCATATCCACTGCGCACTTGATCGAGAAAAGCGTATTATACATAAAATGCGGGTTAATCTCCGCCTGCAGCCAGCGGAGCTCCAGCCGCCGCTTCTCTGTCTCGTTTTTCTGGATATCTTCTATCAGCTCACGGATCCTCCCCAGCATCTGGGCCATGCCGGTTCCAAGATCATTGATCTCCGAGAAGCTGTTTATCTCAAACTCCTGATCCAGCTGTCCGCCTTCCACTTCCCGGATATCCCCGCACAGCTTTCTTAAAGGCGCGGCAATATATCCTGAGAAGAACCATGCCATAACCGTACCGCCTGCCAGAGCAAGCAGCGCCAGGATCGTTACAACGATCCGTATCCTTTCCAGCGGTTCGAGCACGGTAGACAGCGGGATTTCCTCAAACACTGTAAATCCGCTCTGCCGGTCATAATATCTGGTAAAAAGAGAATCCTTTCCCGATATCTTTGTAATAATATGATCCTCACCGGCAAACATTGTCTCAAGATTATTCATATTGAAATATGAAAGACCTATGAGCGTATCCCTGTTGCTTGAAACGATCCGCCCTTTCGAATCCGCCACATAAATATTGCTCTGAGGGCCGATCACTTCCTCATATGTTTTGTAAAGCTGCCGTTCGTCCGCATTGATCATCAGACAGCCGATAATATTCCCACTGGCATCCGGAACTGTCCGGGCCGCAGTATATGCCTTGATTCCGAGCTGATCATCCCGGTAGCTCGATACATCCATGATCGCTCCCTTTGCCTCATAGATGTCATTGTACCAGAGTTTTGTCTTCGGGCTCATATAATCATATCCCTGTGGTGTCGGAAGAGAACAGTAATTGGTTCCGTTTTCCGAAGAAAAAACAACGTAAAACTGCAGATTGATCTGATTAAAAGTAGCCTGAAACTCTTCTGTCAGATCATCCATATAATGAACAAACTCTTCCTCATTATCCTGTTCGAGTTCTTCCACCGCGCTCAAAAAACTTCCGTCGTTATAGTAAAGATTTGACAGCGTATAGATATTGGTCTTAAACTGCGAAGCACGCTCTGCGATCTGACGCAGGACGTCGGATCTGGCGCCGGCGATCTCATTTACAAATCCCTGCTGGAAAAAGGCGAATGCCCCAAGAGACAGAAGAAGAATGATCACAGTATTAACGCATACGAGTACCGCCAGCGTGCCGCTCCGGATACTGATACTTTTTCGGTTTATTGTACGTAGTTTTCTGAACACAATTCTGGCTTCCTTTCCTGGTTATACTCCATGATTATAATTCATCCGGCAATCGTTCACAACGCAAAACGCCAGCGCGCAGCCGAAACGTATTTTACACGCTCCGGCCGCACCCCGGCAGGGCTCACCTCTAATATTTTCCGATCCGGAGCGGAAGTGTATCCTCCGTCTGGATCACCCGGTCAAGCAGTCTCTGGATCAGACGTTCTTTCACATCCTGATAATCCGGATCATCCCAGAGATTTACAAATTCATCCGGATCCTTATTACGGTCATAAAGTTCTCCGAACTGCTCACCCGCATAATATGTCAGCTTATAATCACGTCCCGTCAATGTCTTCAGAGAAAGTCCCCAGTCATAACAGTTGAACTCTGTAAGGGCATATTCTCTGCCGGCTCCCTGATCACCGCGGAGCACCGGCGCCATAGACATTCCCTGCACGCCATAAGGCACGGGAAGACCGGCCAGATCAAGAAGTGTCGGCATAATGTCCACATGCTCCGTAATCTGAGGATAACGTGATCCTTTCGGAACGACGCCCGGCCACTTAATGATCATCGGCGCTTTGATCAGACAGTCATAATGGAACGGTCCTTTGAACAGCAGTCCGTGATCTCCCAGCAGCTCCCCATGGTCATTTGTGAACATGATCAGCGTATCGTCCTCGATCCCCTGCTCCTTAAGCGCCGCAAGGATCCGGCCGATATTATCATCGATCAGGCTGACCATGCCATAGTAAGCCGCTTTCACCTCGCCCCACTCATGATCGCTCAGCCGGCGATAGTCATATTTTTCATTGCTGCATCCTTTGCCTACCCGGTGGCGGCGGAAATGCGGCGGTTTGTCCTCCAGCTCCCCGTCTCTTCTGACAGGTGTTGAGAGCTTGTCCGGATCGTACATCGTCGAATACGGGGCCGGCGGGTCAAACGGATGATGCGGATCCACGAAGCTGCACAGAGCAAAGAACGGATGCTCCGGATCCGCCTCCCGGATCAGATCGATCGTACGGTCTGCGATCCATGCAGACTGATGATATTCCGGATTGATCTCGCTGGGATATACCTGCGGCGGACCACTGTTGTCCTTCTCAGAGGCGCTTGCACGGTCCTCTTTAGCTTTTCTCTCGCCCTGCATCTTAACGACTTCATAGTCTTTCTCGCTCTTATTTCTGAGCCAGGTCAGATATTCTCCGGTCTTGGTATCACAGGTCGTATGGATGATATCAAACCCGTAATTGTCCTCCGGCCAGTCGTCTTCCTCGTTTTCCTTGGGCACGAACTGTGTCGTAAAATGCATTTTCCCTATGGCCGCCGTACGATATCCGTTTTCCCTCATGATCTCCGGGAAGCACAGTTCCTGGTCCCGAAGCGGGATCCCGTTGTCACGGGTACCGTGATTCTTGGGATACCGTCCGGTCAGGATCGTACAGCGTGATGGCGAGCACACCGGATTCTGAATAAAATGATTATCAAACAGAGAACCATTCAGCGCCAGACTGTCAATATTCGGCGTATGGATCTCATTGTTCCCGTAGCAGCCCAGCGCATCAAACCGGAGCTGATCTGCAAGAAACAGAATAATATTTGGTCTTTTTTTCGCTATACTCATATTTACCACCACTTGATCAGATCTGTTACCTCATCTCTCAGCCTGTTGAACGCTGCATCCGTAACATCACGGGGACGAGGCAGGTCATTCACGATCTCTTTTTTAATACTGGTCGGTTTATTCGTCAGCACGAGGATCCTTTCACTTAAATAAACAGCCTCCTCAATGTTGTGCGTGATAAAGATAACGGTTGTTCCCGTGCGCTGCCATAACTGGATCAGCTCATCCTCCAGTTTATACCGGAGCGAGTTGTCCAGCTGTCCGTACGGTTCATCCATCAAAAGGAGCTCCGGCTGCACTGCAAATGCACGCGCAATGCTGACTCTCTGAAGCATGCTGGCTGAAAGCTGGCTCGGATAATAATTCCGGTATTCTTTCAGACCTACCAGATCCAGCATCTCCTCTACCTGCTTCTTGATCTCTTCTGCCGGCCGTTTCTTCACTTTAAGGCCGTATGCGATATTTTCTTCCACGGTTGCCCATGGGAATGAAGAATACTCCTGGAAAATGTACGCGATATTATGCTTCTCCAGATCTACGGGCTCTCCGTTGATCAGGATCTCTCCACCGGTCAGCTCATATGCCTTGAGCTTGGTCAGGCAGTTCAGGAATGTGGTCTTGCCGCATCCTGTAGGTCCTACCACGCAAAGAAATTCACCCTTTTTAACATCGAAGGAAATATCATTGAGCACCAGGAGATCACCGAATTTTTTTGTCATATGTGATACTTTTACTTTGATTTCGTCACTCATTTACGTCTCCTCCTTACAGGGTGTCATCGCAGATTTCCTCGATCTGCCGCCGGATCTCCAGGAATGCCGGATCACTGTATGACCGCGGGCGGGGCAGGTCTACCCTGACCTCCTCTTTGATGCTTGTCGGCGTATTTGTCAGGATAATGATCCGGTCTGCAAGATACACAGCCTCTTCACTGTTGTTTGTGACAAAGACAACCGTACGTTTCTCTTTCTGCCAGATCTTCTCCAGTTCCGCCTCCATCATGTAACGGGTCTGTGCATCCAGATGTCCGAATGGCTCATCCATCAGCATTACTTTCGGATCGTTTGCATAAGCTCTCGCGATCCCGACACGCTGTCTCATACCACCGGAAAGACGGTTAGGATAACTGTTCTCAAACCCCTGCAGCCCTACCAGGTCTATAAAGTACTGAGCACGCTCCCGGCGCTCTTTTTTCCCCACGCCCCGGCTCTTCGGGCCAAACTCCACATTCCCCATCACTGTGCAGAATGGAAAGAGTGCGGTCGTCTGATATACAACACCGCGATCCGATCCGGGCGCCTCCACCTTTTTGCCGTCTACGTGGATCTCTCCTGTTGTGGGAAGCTGCAGACCTGCGATCAGGTTGATCATGGTCGTCTTGCCGCACTGACCGGGTCCAAAAAGAACTACGAATTCATTTTCTTCTACATCCAGGCTCACGTCCCGCACCACTTCATTTGACTTGTGAATGCTCAGATATGTTTTTCCGACATGAGACATGGAGATGATCGGTTTTAATTGTCCATGATGTTCCATGAGCAAAGCCTCCTCTCAATCACACGCATAATTGTTGCAAGTACCATACCCACACATCCGATCACGATCATGCCGACCATAACCAGCGTAATATTCAGGGTATCACTGCCTCGCTGGATCATCCAGCCGCATCCTTCCTGGGCTCCTACCATTTCCGCGGCAAGCACTGCCATCCAGCTGGTGGAGAGCGCCACCTGCATGCCCGCGAAAATCTGCGGTGTACATGAAGGAAGAATGACACGGAAGAAAATGTCTCTCTCGCTGGTTCCGAGCATCCTTGCACATCCGATCAGTTCCGGATCCACGTTCTTTGCTCCGGTATATGCATTCAGAGTAACGTTCGTAAATGCACCGATTCCACAGAGAATATATTTTGAACTCTCCCCGATGCCGAAGAACAGGATAACCAGAGAGATCCAGGCGATCGGCGGGATCGGACGGAGAAGCTCGAAAATCGGTTTAAATATCGCTTCCGCCCAGCGGGAAGTTCCCATGGCAATACCAAGGATAATACCAAGAAGCGTTGCCACGAAAAATCCGACCAGCACCCGGCGGAGACTCACAAGAAGATGTCCTGTGATCACATAGTTTCCAATTGGATTAACGAAGGATTCAAACAGAAGCTTGATCACTTCGATCGGGCCCGGCGTCGTTTCTTTTGCCGGAGTAAATGTAGTGATCGCCCACCAGAATATGAAGAAGAAGGCAATCGCCAGCACAGCATATGTCACTTTTTCTGCATCAAACTTCTTTTTTCTCATCCCTGGCGTCCTCCCTTCACAAATCTGTGTTCCAGAGCATTAAGCCCGACTGTGAAGATCGTTCCGATCAGTCCTACCGTAAGCATGGCAACCACAATAAGGTCAGCTCTTGCGAGAGAACGGTTTACCTGGATCATGTATCCAAGACCTTTGTTGGATGCCAGCATCTCTGCCGCACAAAGCGTCATCCATGCAGTTCCGAGAGAAATCCTCAGTCCGGTGAAGATCAGCGGAAGTGCGGTAGGGATCGCTACAGTAAACAGCATTTCCCTGCGGGAAGCACCGAAAGTCTGCGCCACCCACAGATGTACCGGTTTCGTCTGCTTAATTCCCGCATAGGCATTGATTACACAGGGAACAAATGCAGAAACGAAGATGATCGCTGCTTTCGCGCCAAGACCGATTCCGAACCAGAGTATCATCAGCGGGATCCACGCGATCGTCGGAACCGGACGGATCAGGTCAAACAGCGGGGTTACAAACATATCCACGCGGCGGAACCATGCCATGGCGATCCCAAGCGGGATCCCGACAATTGCACCGAGCAGATAACCTGAAAGCGCTACCTGAAGGCTGGCCAGGATATGTCCGAAGATCGTGGCCCCATCAGGAGCTGTCTGCGTAAGCTTCTCAATAAAGGCCTGTACAACCTGGACCGGGCTTGGAAGGATGTAATCCGGCTTCAGGTGCAGGATTGCCGTACAGATATACCAGACTGTAAAGAAGACGCACAGCGAGATGATCGAAACGATGGTGAATTTAATCTTCTGTTTGCGTCTCTGTCTTGCGTACTCGTTCAAAAAGATCCACTCCTTTCATAATAAAAAGGGAGATGCACAAATACTAATCATCTCAGTTTCCGGCATCTCCCTCTCGGATATCACTTAAATTTAAAAGCCTAATGCCTCTTTGATGACCGAATCATCTACATGGGCTGCGATCTCCGGGAAGCGGCTCTCCTCAAGAAGTTCCTGCTCTACCCAGAACTCGCCGGTAATCTCAACAGACTCACCGATCGTAATGCTCGGAGCTTCCTCTGATGTAACGAACGGTCTTGTCTCGATCTCAGAAGCACATGCTTCCATGGTCGTTTCACTTCCATTGTCTGTGTACCAGTCATACAGCATCTGGGTTGCCATTTCCGGATCAGCCTGCAGAGCATCAGTAGCCTGGAAGAATGCTTTAACGTAATTTACAAGCACATCCTTACGTTCTGTAAACGTCTTGTTTGATACGATGATAGAATCAAACTGCGGTACGTCCAGCGTAGAAAGACTTGATGTCACAACATATCCTTCGCTCTCTGCCGTATAGGATGTCGGCGGGTTCAGAGCTGCGATATCACAGTTGCCTGTCTTCAGCGCCTGATAAGCAGACGGGAAATCCATGCTGACAATCTCTACATCATCCGGCGTCAGTCCCAGAACTTCAAGCCACTTGTTTACATTCAGGTGAGAAATCGTTCCGGTCTGCGTCGCAATTGTTGTTCCCTTTACACTGTCCGCATCTCCGTATACCTCCGGATAAGACGGATTCGCACCCTTTATCTCTGCGATCGGGGAATCTGCTTTTGCCAGCGTGTACAGTCCGCCCTCAGAATGACCGATGTCCGCGATACAGTATGCGCCGTAAATTGCCAGAGAGTTTACAGCGGCAGCACTCAGTGTTCCGACTTCCCACTGATCTGCGGCGAGCGCCTCATTCATAGCTGTACCGTTTGCAAAGTAGACAGTCTCGATCTTAAAACCGTTCTCCTCATCCAGACCGTTCTCGATCATGTACTCTACCGGCAGACAGTTCAGGAAAGGCATTACTGCCACTTTCAGGACCGGAAGGTCTCCGCCGGATGCGTCAGCGTCTCCGCCGGATGCAGAACCGCCATCCTGTGACTTTCCTCCGCAGGCAGCCAGCCCGACTACCATGGATGCGGCCAGTAAAACCGCAAGCAGTTTCTTTTTCATTTTGTATCCTCCTTTTGTGTTTTCTTCTCAGACACTTAACCTGCCTGAGCTGTTAAAAAAAGGGTATCAAATTATTAAAATAAAATAAATTTACTTTTCCTACCTGGTGTTTTATTTTTTTGACTTTTTATTGTATATTTCGTTATATTTGTATATTTTTCCTTCGCTTTTTTGTTATTTTTGCACAACACCTGCACGGATTGGAAATATAAAAAATAAAATTTTTATAAATTTATTGTTTACACGCAGCCGCTTTTTTACTATACTATAGTAGTGTGTTAAAGAACTCAACAAAAGAGACAAGGAGGTTTAACAACATAATTACATTCATCATTGGTCTCGTGATCCTTTTCGTCGGCGCCGCCCTTTACGGAAAGTTCTGCGAGCACGTCTTCGGACCTGATGACAGGAAGACGCCGGCCCGATCCTCGGACCGATCCAGGGCATCCTCTTCGGACCCATCGCATTCATCACCATCCCGATCGGCAATATCATCGGCGGTGCGATGCACGACTACTTCTCCGGCATGATCTGCCTGCGCGACGGCGGGACACAGATGCCGGACATGATCCGCAAGTACAGCAACAAAGGTGTCTACACCGTATACCAGATCTTCTGCAGCCTGCTGCTTCTTCTGGTAGGCGCGGTATTCATCTACACCCCCGGCGATATCGCCGCGACCCAGGTATTCGGGTTTGACGGGGCCGTGGACTCGGTTTCCACATGGGTGATCTACGGCGTGATCTTCGTATATTATCTGATCGCGACCGTATTCCCGATCGACAAGATCATCGGCCGCATCTATCCGGTATTCGGAGCGATCCTGCTGTTCTCCGCGATCGGCGTCTTTATCGGCGTCTTCGCCCTGGGCTTCCCGCTCACAGAGATCTGGGAAGACTGGAATGCAGGCAGCGTCCTGTACGGTACATATTTCAGTGAGAACCACTTTATCCCGATCTTCTTCATCACCGTGGCCTGCGGCATCCTCTCCGGATTCCACTCCACCCAGACGGCGATCATCTCCCGTACGATGAAGAGCGAGAAACAGGGCCGCATGACATTCTACAATATGATGATCCTGGAAGGCTTCATCGCGATGGTATGGGCAGCCGGCGCCATGGGCGTTTACAACCTGGGCCTTCAGGCGGCTGACGCTTCCCTTGCGACAGCAACCATCGGCGTCGTGTGCAAGCACATCCTCGGACCGGTCGGCGGTGTTATCGCGCTTCTCGGCGTTATCGTACTTCCGATCACATCCGGCGATACGGCGCTTCGTGCGCTCCGCCTGGCAGTAGCTGACGGATTCCACCTGGATCAGAAGTCCACGAAGAAGAGACTGGGGCTTGCCGCTGTCATCTTCGTACTCGTTGCCGTGATCCTCGTATTCGCAAAGAGCAACGCGGACGGATTCAATATCCTGTGGAGATACTTCGCATGGTCCAACCAGAGCCTGTCCCTGTTCGCATTCCTTGCGATCACGGTATGGATGTTTGAGACCGGCAGAGGCAAATATGCATGGATGCCGCTCATCCCGGGATGCTGGTACGCATTTGTCACCGTCACCTATATCGTAAACGCCAAGATCGGATTCAACGTTCCGTGGATGGGCGCTTACATCATCGGAATCGTGGCAGCTGCCGCATACCTGATCATCCTTGTATGGTACGGAAAGAAACGGACCGCAGCCAAAGCGGCAAAAGCGGCTCAGAACGGGAAATAAACCGGAAAGAGACGATCATAAAGAACATGAAAAAAGCGGGTAATTACCAGACATTGTCTTCTGGCGGTTACCCGCTTTGCAGATTTCATTTTCTGATAAATATGTAGGTTTTCTCATCGGACAGATCCGCCCGGAACCCATATCCCAACCGGTCGAACCCTTTCATTTTCTCCGGAGAACCGATCCGGTTCTCCGCCATTAACCGCACCATCTCGCCTCTGGCCATCTTCGCGTACACGCCTTTCTGGACGATCTTCTCACCGCTGAATTCGCCAAAGATGCAGGTGATATAAACATCCTCCAGCTGCAGATACTTCTCGATACACCTGGAATATTCTTTTGACGCGAGGTTGATAATGACCCTGCTGTCATCAAGGACTTCCCGGTACAGCCTGTCCCCCCAGTAATCATACAGATCCTTTGCCCCGGCGATCTTTGCCTTTGCCTGCATCTCCAGACGGTACGGCGTTACGCCGTCCATCGGCCTCACCACGCCGTAGAACGCAGACAGGATGCGCAGATGCTCCTGCACATAAGCAAACTGGCCGTTCTCGAATACCGACGGCGCCATATACTGATAGGCAATGCCCTCATAAGACAGGATGGCCGGCGTCAACTGATGGTACAGATCCATTTGCTGCACCCTGTCGTAATTCTGTTCTGCGATCCGGTCATTGCATGCCCACAGCTTCTTTGCTTCCCCGTAAGTGAGGCTCTGCAGGAAACGGACAATCTCTTCTGTCTGCTCCATAAAAGCCGGTAATCCGCAGGGCGCCAGGTCATCGGTATTTACATTCATCTTCTTTGCCGGTGATAATATGATCCTCATTACAGTGACTCCAGCATCTGCTTCGGATTCTCTGCGGCTTTTACCTTATCCATGGCCTTAACGATCACGCCGTCCTCATCGATCAGATACGTTGTGCGGACTACGCCCATGGATACTTTGCCATAATTTTTCTTCTCCTTCCAGACGTCGTATGCCTGGATCACTTCCTTCTCCGGATCGGAGAGCAGGGTAAACGGCAGTCCGTACTTCGTCTCAAAATTCTTGTGAGACTTCACAGAATCCTTGCTGACGCCCAGGACCACAGCGCCTTTCTCCATAAACTGCGGGTACAGCTCCGCAAAACCGCACGCCTGCTTCGTGCATCCGGGGGTGCTGTCTTTCGGATAGAAATACAGGATGACCTTCTTCCCCCTGTACTCCTCCAGTGTGTGCATATCTCCGTTCTGGTCCGGCAGAGAAAATGCCGGGGCTTTCGTTCCAGTTTCTAACATAGTTTGACTCCTTTCCTGCTAATAAAAGTTTTTTAGTTATTTTTAAATTTATATTTTCCTTTTCCGTGACCGGATACCGGTTCAATAATATCTGTCCGAACCAGTTTTGAAAGAAGCTTGGAAGCACCTGATTCTTTCAGCCCAAGAAGTTCCATAACTGCACTTCTTCCAAACACTTCATTAAAGCCATACTTCTCAAAGAGTCTGTGGATATGAACTGTCGTTTTTACTGAAAAATCGCTGCTCTTTTCGGAAAGTACACTTTCAATGTCCACTTTCTTGTCCCGAATGTCCACTTTTGGATCTCCAATGTACACTTTTTCTTCTTTCAAAAGTCCGCTTATATGAAGATTTCGATTATGAAGCTCATTTTTTTCGTTCAAAAGCAGATTTCTCAGAAATATTTCAAGATATTCTGTTGTTTCATGGATCCCTTTCTGCAGGTTCGTGTAATTTGCACGAACAAGTGCGTTTCTGAAATACCACGCATTTTCTGCAAAAATATCATTGGTTGCTGAAAAGCCAAGCGTCCTCAGATATTTAATGAAAAACACTGCCGTTGTTCGAGTATTGCCCTCCCCAAAGATATGGATCTGCCATAGCCTTGAAATGAATACCGCAAGATGATGAATAATCTCCCCCATTGAAAGGCCCTTATAACTGAAATCTTTTTCCTGAGAGAAATCGTAGTCAAGTGTTTCCCGGAGGTTTGAAGCACTGCCGTACACAACCGTTGCCCCGTCAAGCACCCATTCTTTCTTTGTAATGTTATAATCTCTGATCTTTCCGGCATGACTATAAATCCCCTGAAAAAGTTTGCGGTGGATAGAAATATACTCATTCGGAGAAAATGAGAACGCTGTCTCAGAGAGTATTTCTGCAATACGGGATGAAACCTTATCCGCTTCTTCGGTCCGCTCATCATCCGGCAAATGCACGGGCCTTTCTTCATAGTAGCTGTCAATAAGATCCTGCGCCTCTTTCATCGTAATTCTGCCTTCAATATTCTGAATGGCAGTATCAATCAAATATTCAGATGGCTTGAGTCCGTCCACTGCCTGAAGGCCGATCGCAGTACTCCATGCATAGCCCTTATAAGCTTTATCTGGTTCAGACTCCCTCAGATATTCCCTGAACGGATCTTTTTCCATATCAACTACCTCGCTTCATAATTTTATAATTATTATATGCGAATCCACTCCCCTTTTCAAATTATTTCCCATGGATGCAACCTTTTACATATAATTCTTGTATATAAAGTAAAGAGGTAAAATCAAAGCAGGAGGTGAGACGGATTGAGCGATCAGTATGATGAGATTGAATTGATCAGACGGATCCAAAAAGGTGATGAATCCGCCCTGACAATAATAATTTCGGAATATCATCCCTATGTTGTAAAAATTGTTTACAGCATCCTGGGCAGTTGCGCTCATAAAGTGGATCTTCAGGGTGTTGTAAATCAGATTTTCTTCACCCTGTGGCAAAAGGCCCGCAAATTCGATCCTTCAAAAAGCATTACATAAAAATGTTGATACTCCAAACACGATCACAGAATTTGCTGTAACCGGTGATTCCGGACGCTATACTACTCCGGAGATCATATTCGGCAACAATGATTTAGTCATTTTTGAGAAGGAAGACGGATCGGGCTGGAAACTGGATAAAGGGGAAACATTGGTTTTTCAGGCACATGAATACAAATCAGAACTTCATCGGGAAAAAGGGCAGTCAATCTACTATTTTTATATCCGTGACGGTGTGATATTAAAAGGGAATGTACTGACTGGTCTAAATCAAACTTTTGAATTAACTGCTGAAAATGCAGGAGAATATTACGTTTGTCTATTAAATACAAGCTCAGATCCCATATCATTAAAGGAAGGCAGCATCGTTATTAAATAGTCTTTCAAAACAACGAAGAGAGTACAGTCACCGGAGCTGGTGATTGTACTCTCCCGGAATAGTATATGTCTCTGATATTTTATTCATAACATACACTGAATAAGCTCTGGATCCAGAGTAATCCTAAGACCTGTTTTTTTCAACCATTCCCTGTCATACTCAAAAGAATAAGACTCTCCTCCTTTGATAACATTCACATAAAGAATCCCCATAAGAACCGGTTGTTCCGAGCTAAAATCGTCATAGACAAAAATGGTTTTCTGTTTAGCTGCCATTAATCGTTCCTCCTCGGTGGCCGTTTTCTTGTGATCAAATTCAAATCCTGAAGTTGTCTGCCCAGTGCATCATCCTTTGCAACAAGAAGAAGATCCTTGTCGAGGTTGTTTAAAGCGTGTAAAACAGCTGCATAGATGCCCATAGCTACCGATGGATCCCCTTTTTCAACTTTCCACAAAGAAGCGCGGCTGATCCCTGCACGTTCTGCCACCAACCCGGCTGCCAGACTCCGTCTGAGCCTGGCAAGTTTGATCTGTTCACCCATTGTCTTTAATATTTTTTCCGTTTCCGGAAGTATATTATATACTGCTTTCTTCATTTTTATTTACCGCCTTATACTGTTTATTATTATAAACATTTAATATTATATTGTCAATTTTAAAATACATTATCCGTTTTATTTTCTTTATTCTCAAGTTATATAATCAGCCATATAAAAACCGGCATTCTGTTTTTCAAAATACCGGCTGTATCTCACGTTCCCGAGGTAATTCGCCCCCCTCCCAACCTACCGCTTAGGATGTCTTCTGACCACTGTCCTGTAAACCCGGAACAATCGGTGGATAATAATCAGTTTCTGTTAGAACCCTTTTTCACCTCCATTTCTGATTTCACTCCCCATCGAAAATAATTAGTTTTGAAAAATGAAATCCACATCTACCTCATAGGTTTCGTCAATCAACACTGGGGTGTACTTGTGTTTTTGACACATATCCAGATAATGCTTGTTTTCCTCTAAAAGAAACTGCTTGGTGCACCATGTATCGTCTACTCGTTTTTCAACTTCACAGGCATATCTTTTAATATCCGAAAAGTGGTTTTCAATATACCGACTGCTCATAACAAGGCAATAATAACGGATTTCCTTCAGATAATCAGGCGGAAAACTTTCTTCCCATCCAAAAGGAATGTACCCACCTTCTACAACAAGGTTCTGTCGGTTTTCAATCGCAGTTTTTATCATTTCCCGAACAATCGGCCATAAATAAGTTTGCAGCTTGTCATCGTCCTCCGGCGTCAGGTTCGTGTACCCGCTTCGGATCAATCCCATTTTCAAATGATCGATTGAGAAATAAGGAAAATGATATTTTTCAAGAATCTTTTGTGCCAGCATTGTTTTTCCTGTATGCGAAGCTCCTGTAATTAAAACGATCATATTCTCTCCCTCAATTCTGACTCCTGGTTACAACACGCTTATTTTCTTCTCCCCATATGCAGAGTTTATCCAGCACTTCCATCAAAGATTTTCCTCTTTCGGAAAGTGAATACTCGACCTTCGGCGGGATTTGCGGGTATTCTTTACGTATGATCAGGTCATTGGCTTCCAATTCCTTTAAGTTTACACTCAATGTTTTATCCGAGACTGTTTTCAAATAGCGTTTCAATTCATTAAACCTTACTATTTCAAATTCCATCAGGCAGTATAGAATCACTGGTTTATACTTTCCTGAAATAAGCGATAGTGTATAGCAGAACCCCGTATCTTCAAAATTAGCCTGTTCTATATAATTCTTTATCATAATACTTTCCTCCAAGATAGTACCTTTCTAAAATATCAGTACTTGTTTTTCGCTCTGTTCTGATTATAATTTTATCTAACAGATGACCATTGTCAACAAAATTATAGAAAAGAGGTTTTTTTATGAGGAAGCAATTAAATATCACAGAGGGAATTTTTCCTATGCCTGTATTGATGGTGGCAACTTATAATGAAGACGGAAGTGTAAATGTTATGAATGCAGCCTGGGGAACCATGCAGGAGCGCGGGACAGTAGCCCTGAACCTGACCGAAACCCATAAGACTGTACAGAATATCAAAGCAAGAGGGGCTTTCACAGTAAGTATTGCTGACGCTGCTCATGTGGTTGAAGCCGATTATTTTGGTGTTACATCCGGCAATAAGATTCCCGACAAACTGGGAAAAGCCGGCCTTACAGCCAGCAGAGCAGAAAAGGTGGATGCGCCAGTGATCAACGAATTTCCTCTTTGTCTGGAATGTCAATTTATCGAATACCAAAGTAACGATTACGGTTGCGGCGTGATCGGGAAAGTCATAAATGTAACCGCTGATGAACGGGTTATGCCGGATGGCAAACTCGATATGTCCTTAGTAAACGCTATCGCCTTCGATCCATATACTCATGGTTATTACAGGGTTGCGGAACGTGTAGGCGAAGCATTTAAAGATGGATTGAAATTAAAATAATATATTGGAAAGCAAGGGTTCTCATATTATATATGGGAACTCTTAGTATGTTTACGTGATCAAAAAGAATTATATAAAATACCAGTTACTTCATTTGACAGATTTCTCGCACGGACATGCTTTTCTTTTTCATTGTGTTTTCCTCCGATTCATTTTTTTCGGCTCGTCAGCCGTTAGGGTATGCTATATAGCCAAGCATCTCTGCTTGGCTATATAGTAGGGAAAATCGGAGAAAAAGTGAAATGTGCAAATCCGATAGTTCAAGGAAATTTTTACACTTGACAAGTATCCATCTGTTTATCAAGCCACTCGTCAAAGTTCTTTTTTGAAATACGGATATTGCCGCCGATACGGACACTGTGGAATACGCCGGATTTCACAAGATTATAGGCAGAATTCCTGCCGATGCCTAAAATGTCCTGGATCTCATCTACTGTATAAATTCTTTTCTCATATGGAATACTCGGCATAGCTTCTGTATCCTTATTTAATGCTGCAATTTATCCTCAAACATGAGAAATCCTCCTTTCTGCTTTCAGCTCTTTTTCTGCGCCCATGCTGATAAATAGGGGTTTTTTGCTTATTTCCATTCGCAAAAATTCAGCCTGTTTTCCTGACGGAGCAAACGGGGCGCATAAGGCACCGCAGCCCGTTTCACGGTCTGCGTGTAGTTCCTTGTAAACTGAACTAAATTGCAGTATAAATACCGATTGTCACTAAATCTTTTATTTGTAGTTTATTTGTTTTTTTCATAGTGATTTCCTTTCTACCGTTTTCCCATTTTAAATATAATATAGCCCTTTAAGTTAGTATAATCCGACCGGAAAGTTATACCACACCTTGGAAAATAATCAAATCTCTCAGGCAGATTTCATTGAATTTTACAATTTCAACTGTATCATCTTCACCATACAGAGCCGATCTGAAACCGCCATGCTGAGCCTTGTAGACAAGTTCAGACCATTTCTGGGGATGTGACGATAGTAAGGTTCCTCCGCAATCACCTTCGCATTACCCCCGATCTTTGCTGCCAGTTCTTTTGCTGAATCCACATAAAAGAACATCTGCGCATCGGCATGGCCTACCTGCTTCATATACTTCTTTTGCATCATAGCCATGCCTTTTTTGTTCACGGTGTCAAAAACAACTTCCATATTTCCAAATTGTCCCATCGTACGCAGAAGGGCAACGACCTTATTTTCTTCAAAATAATGAAACAGCCCGCCTGCAGTAACGAGAATAGGAGCATCGGGAAATTCTGTACGAACTTGTCTGATCCAGTCTTCGGAAAAGGCATCTCCTGCAAGATAGGTTTCTCGTTCCAATTCCGGGAGCAGTTCCCGCCGGTAGTCAATGACATGAGGCAAATCCACGGCATACCAGCGTGTCCTTCCGTTATCACAGCGGTAATAGGTTGTCTCCAGGCCACAGCCCAGCTGGGCAATCACACCGTCCGGTCTTCTTTCCAGAAAAGACCGAATGAACCGATCCATATTGGCAGAGCGGGAGGCAGAGGCCAAAAGAGTATACTGGTTCTGCTTATTCTGTTTAATCAAGTCCAAGGGCAGCTTATTTTTCAATTCCAATGCTTTTTTATCATATAAAATTTGCGGGCAGTGCTCACTGGCATAGATTCTGCCCAGCATAGGGACAAACAAGGTATCCTCCACGACTCCTAACTTAGACATAGCCCAACCTCCTGTTTTAATGAATTATTTTCTGCCGACAAGCAGCCGGGACGATCCCAGCATCATCATGGCAGCACGGCCATGGGAACCAAAAGCTTCCTGCGCAGTATCAATGAGACGAACATCCTGATACCCCATATCCCGCAGTTTCTGCGCAAAACCTTCCATGTCACCGTACATCTTTGGTTTCATATCATCGTTGAGTGCAAAGACACCGCCTTTTTTCAATACACGCAGGCTTTCCAGCAGCAGTTTCTGCATATCAGCACCCATAACATTGTGATAGACATAGTTGCTGATGACTACATCAAAACTCTCATCAGGAAAATCCAGTTGCTTCGCATCACCGTGCTGAAATACACAGCGGGAAGCCACGCCCTCACTTGCAGCATTTTTCTCGCAGATCGCCTTGCTGTAATTGTACACAGCTCCCCAGTAATCAACACCAATCACTTTTGCTTTTGGCCATGTCAGAGCCGCACGGATTGCCAGTGCTCCGGAGCCACAGCCGACTTCCAAGAGACTGCCCTGGCCGTCATAGTCCAGATGAGAGAGAACGACCCGGTGAACCTGTTCCATGATCCCGCCGCCGCCAAAGGCATACTGGCGCCTGATCCATGTGATCCAGACCAGCAGGGCCATCAGCGCCGCCGCAACAACAGAGAACAGAACACCGAGAACCGTGATGTGGAACACCGAAAAAGAGAGTACGGCCAAAACCACGGCCAGAGCCGTGATGCCGCCGATAATATAGAACACGGGATTGGACATCCAGCTTCCGTAGTCTTCCCCGTGAGTTCCAAGTCGAATATTCTCCTGTTTTAATTCTTTCTTGTTCATTACATTATCTCCTCTATATTAATAATCTCATCAACAATACTCCTATCCCTGCCTGCACCGCCGCCATCAGGGGACACAGGATCAATGGCCATTGCAACAGATGCTCCGGCAATGCGTAGCTTTTCATCCACGCTTTGAACCCATAGCCAGGGTGCCCTTCCGTACCAGGAATTACAAAACGGCGTTTCGCCCTTTTCTGTATGAGAAAGATATCCAGAAAAAACAGGTCGCACAGGTTTATCATCATCCACTGGCTGTATCCTGTCAGCGCCATCTGCCAAAACCCATGGGTGCCGCCTTCCACCATGCTGACTGCCCCGTAGAGCAAGAGGGGCAGAAGTTCCCCAAAAAAGATCCATAGCCAGTAAAAGCGATTCTCCGCTTTTGAGGGCGGTTCCGGCGCATTCTTGATAATAGCGGGCGGGTAGCTGGGGAACATCAGTCGGGGATTGTACAGTGCCACGGCAGCAGCAAATAAATTAAAATAGGCTGCCATGGCAAATCCGTCTAATATCGTTCACATCCAGTTCATCCAGTTCATCCAGATTCCTCCTTAAAACGCACTCGCACAATCTGCAAATGCAGCGGTCCGTCGGCGATTTTAGCCAGAAGGCGGTGAATGGATCTTACCCCCGGTCCCTCCAGTTTCTGATAGCCCCGCATATACCCGCAGCTGGAAACAGAGAGCAATGGTGACCAGCACTCCAGCTCTCCTTTGGCATCCTTTACGGAGAAATATGCACCGACAGCCTTGATCCCCGCCTGTTTTACCCAGGTTTTCAGCATTAGTTTGACAGCGGTTTTGCCTGCTGCATCAAAAACCAGACGTCCTCCCGGAAAATGTTCGGCCATTGTTTTAACCAACTGCCTAATCTGGTCTGTGGTGAAGTAATAGAATACACCGGCAGCAAACAGTACTGCGCCATACGCAGAGTCAAAGCTGACAGCTTCCATCCAATTCGGATCTGTTAAATCAAATGCCAGATTTTCTTCCCGCTCTCCGGCAGGAAGTAATTGATTCCGCAGCGCAATCACATCCGGCAGGTCAATATTCCAGATATGGCACTGACCGTTGTCGCACACTCGTCCAGTGTTGTCCAGTCCACAACCAAGATTAATGACGGCAGCTTTTGGATGTTGATGAAGATAGTCCCGTATCTCCCACGCAAGGTCATTTTGGCGCATGGCTACTTCCAATGCACCAAAGCTATGCATGATACTTTCCGATTGTTTTTCTAATGCAGAAAAGTCATAATCCACTTTTTTAATCAACTCCCCGGCTGTTTGATCCTGAAACAATCCGGGAAATTTCCGAGAACAAAGCCATCGGGCGTATAGTGGAATGATCAATGTTTCCTGTAATGAATTCTTTTTGATTGTTGATTTGTTCATAATCTGCCTCTTCTGGTTAGTTGTCGCTAACTTTTTTTATTTATTTTAACAGATTTAAAAATCTTTTTCTACTCAAATTGCTCTTTGAATTCCTATAAGATATTTTTCAGAGGCTTCTTCACGCAAGTTTCCAGTTCTGGCTTTCTGTCTGCAGTTTTACCATATGGGCATACACACCATTTTTTTCTTCCAGATCCTTTGGTGATCCTTCTTCTGCCACGGTGCCATCAGAAAGAACAACGATCTTATCTGCTCCGGCTACGGTACGCATCCTGTGGGCGATAACCAGAACGGTTTTATCTGCGATCAGACGGGAAAGGGCTGTCTGTATCAGGGTTTCATTCTCCACATCCAGGGAAGCAGTGGCCTCATGTTTATATACACAAATCCCTGAAAGCCGCATAAACACTGAACTTTTTAACCATCATCAAAAAACAGAATATCCCTATAACCACACTGAAAACGCCTTTTGACGGCTTCCCAGCCGATCACGGGGCGTTTTCTGGTGTCTGGCGTATCGTTTCCACGGTACGCCATTTTTTATGCCCAAAACCAGAAAGGAGGCGACGCCATGTATTTTACATCCGGCAGCGACCGCGCATTTGAAAGCCTTGCAATGATGATACTAACTCTTTTCTATTTCCCATTTACATTTCTCCTTTGTTGTTGATATTTTATCAAAGCTTGCGTATAAATTTCTCCTTGCTTATTGCTATACCTCTGGTATATTGCAATACAAATGAAATAAAGAACACATATAATTCCGATAAAAACTAACCACTGA
>DXIS01000022.1 GCA_019112735.1 Candidatus Mediterraneibacter guildfordensis | reverse complement strand
TAAGAAAACTCAATCAAGATTTTTCAGTATGCAAAGTGATGGATTATTCACTTGTAAATATGGATGCAGAATATAGTTTCATTGGGAAAACAGATGAAGAAAAATCCTTGGTATGTATTACTGGTGATGTTCCGTCAAATGTCATTGAGCGTGATGATGGATGGAAAGGTTTTCGTATTCAAGGAGTTTTAGATTTTTCTTTGATTGGGATACTATCTAAAATTGCAGAGATTCTGGCAGAAAATAGTATTTCGATTTTTGCGATTTCTACCTATAACACGGACTATGTTTTGATTAAAAAAGAAAATTATCAAAAGGCATTGGATATTCTCGAACATTCGGGTTATGAAATTGTAGAGTGAAACAAGGGGAGTTATAGAGGTGCTTGAGTATGAATGAACGAGAAAAGATCATCCGGTTGTGGTTTGATATGTGGCTGCAAAAGAAAGATTTGGGTATTTCTGAGATATTTTCAGATAATGCCGTTTATATTGAAAGCTGGGGGCCGGAGTATCATGGGTCTGCAAAAATCAAACTTTGGTTTGATGAGTGGAATACCCGTGGCACGGTTCTTCAATGGGATGTAAAACAATTCTTTCATAAAGAAGATCAAACTATAGTCGAATGGTACTTCAGAAATCAAATGAAAAATGGAAAGATTGAAGCATTTGACGGAGTTTCACTTATTAAGTGGACGAGCAATGACAAGATCCTGTTTCTCAAAGAGTTCGGCTGCAACATCAATAATTATGATCCTTATCAACATGGGGATAAGTGATAGCATTCTTTGTCCCTGATGATTTTGGAGGTGCGCTATGAAGATCGAAATCGGGAAGGATTTCCCTCAGTATTTTAAGCCTGCTTATCCGGAAGAATTTGATTTGTTCTCGCATTTTGAAGTGACGGCGGGAATACCGACTGTTCTCTTTGCTGTCACGACCTGGAAAGAGAACGGGAAACCGAATGTGTGCTTTCATTCGTGGAGCTGTTTTCACGGAGATAAGACCGCTTTCTTTGCCGTGATGGGCAACCTGTATCAGCACACCCACACCTATGCCAATATTCAAAGGGGAAAATGCTTTTGCATTAACTTCCTTCCGGTAAGCTGCTACGATAATCTGGTGAACACCATTCATCAGAATGAGTGGGATGATGACGAATTTGCAGCAGGCGGTTTTACGGTTTCCAATGCCAAAACCATTCATGCGCCTGCGATCAATGAAGCGTTTCTCACGATGGAATGTACCCTGAAAGAAATACAGGATTTAAGCGGTGCGGGGATTACGGCTATGATAATCGGACAGGTGCAGCACATCTCTGTGGAAGAAGCATATGCACAAGGGTATGAATTAAGATATGGCAAGGACGGGTTTATGCTGCTTGTGCCTGCACCGCAGGACCTTGTTACCGGAGAGCCGAATCAGTCGGCGATTGCTACCGTGCATATTGAAAAATACGACTGATTTAAGAAGGGAGCAAAAATGACGACTTCAAATATAAAAGCGTTGATCTCTGGTGAACTTCAGAAAGTGTGGGAACTTGTTTTGGATATTGAAAATTATTCTGCCTGGAGAAGTGACCTGAGTAAGACGGAAGTTATCAGCGATAAGCAATTTATTGAATACACCAAAGACGGTTACACTACGACCTTTACTGTAACGTTTGTTGAGCCATACAGACAATGGGAATTTGATATGGAAAACAGTAATATGACAGGCCATTGGACTGGTGTTTTTACTGACAAAGGTGACGAAACAGAGATAGATTTTACGGAGCGGGTGGAAGCGAAGAAATGGCTGCTGAAGCCCTTTGTGAAATTATATTTGAAAAAGCAGCAGGCACAGTTTGTTGCGGATATAAGAAAGGCATTGGGAGAAATGTAACCTATGACAGACAAAAGTAGAGCGATCGGAGGTCAGTATGCCAAAAGAAATTGATCCCAAAGAAACGACAAGGGCTGCGGCCTATGAACTTTGGATGAAAGCGCCCAATCCGATGGTAACTTTTTTCAAAACTTTTGATGTGACCAATCTGGTCAGGGTCAGCAGGAAAAGAAAGCTGAAGTTTAATATGCTGCTCGATTACTGTATCGGCAGAGCCGCCGTAAAGGTAAAGGAATTTTACATCCTCCCGGTTGGCGATAAGCTCATACAGTATGACACCATAGCAGTCAATACCATCGTGAAAAACAAAGAGGGTGAAGTCAGCTCCTGCGACCTTTCCTATAAAGCCGAGTTAAATCAATTCAACAAGGAGTATCTGAAGTATACGACGCAGGTTGCCGCAAGCTGTCAGGACAGGGATTTATCCGAAAACAGTATGGTCATCGGCACGTCCGCTATCATAGATACGGAAATTGACGGGGCTGTCGGTATGAACAGTGGCATTTTTAATAATCCCTTTATTATCTGGGGCGGGTATAAAAAGAAATGGTTCCGGTATTACCTGCCGATCTCATTCCAGATCCATCACACGCAGATGGATGGCGCACACGCAGGAACATTTTTGAAAAACCTGCAGAGCGAGATTAATCTGCTGAGATAATGGCTGAGTGAGTTGGTTTTGTATGTTACCGGAGATGAAAACGGAAAAAACAAATATTGCAAAGCCGGGTGGTATAATGCTGCCCGGTTTTTCATATGCACATAAAATCTTACTTGGATTTTTCTCTGTTCAAAAGGATTGCACATATTATTGCTGCCGCGCAGAATACCAGAATCAGGTACCATAGATTTTCAAGGCAGAAACCATGATCCAACATCAACCGGTATCCCCGGGAAGCGGGGAAAATACGCCCTGTGGCTTCAAGAAAACCAGGCAGCAGGTCGACAGGGAACATAATCCCCGAAAGCATGATCGAAGGCAAAAAAACAAGCTGCGCTGTCATTGTCAGTTTTGCCTGATTTTTTACAGCCAATCCCAGGACGCTTCCAATGCTCAGCGACACAATGATGTATATGGCAAGCGCAAGAAAGAAAAACGGAAGCTGTAACGGCAGAGCCGCTTCAAACAGTATCGGGGCAAGCAGTAATATAATCACACAGCTGATCATCAAATGCACAAATGCAGAAAGGAACATTGTAAGAAAACCGGAATATAAAGGAACTCCATTTGCTTTATAAATCTTTTTTACGTCACTTCCATAAGTTTCGGTCAACGATGGCGGCAGCCCGATAAACGCTCCCATTGAAACGTTCATCACAATCATAGACTGTATCAGTGTGCTTCTCATTTCGGGCATAACAGAAGTAAAAATACCGCCCATAAGCAGAAAGAAAATAAGCGGAACGATATAGCAGGTCACCAGCAGAGATTTACTGCGTATATCCATCTTCCACTGCAATGTTATGCCATATAAAAAACCGTTCATTTAAGCGTCCCTCCCTGCCATTTCGATAAAATGTTCTTCCAGCGTGCCGCGGTCCACTTTAATATCCAGCACATGGATCTTTTTCTGTTTTAATTCGCCCAGTAAAGAGATCAAAGTATCTTCGATATTGTCCGTTTCAAAAGTATTGTTTCCCTGCTGCGTCCTGATATGGACAACATATTTTCTCCCGACTCTGTCGGTCAGTTCCGAGGCTGTACCGCAGAAGACAATATTTCCGTTATTTAAAATGGCAATGCGGTCACATAAGGTTTCCACTTCCGCCATATCGTGACTTGCCAGGATGATTGTTTTTCCGATGTGTCTGAGCTTTCGGATCTGTTCGTGGAGCGATAGTCTGCCTTCGACATCCAGTCCCGCAGTCGGCTCATCGAGAAAAATAATATCGGGATCGCCGATAAGCGCAAGGGCGAGATGCAGCCGCCTTTTCTGTCCTGTAGATAATTGTATATACTGTGTCTTTTCCATTTCTTTGATACCAAGACCGTCAAGCATGGCGTCATCGATTTTTGTTTTATTCCATTTTGCAAACAGCTTTACAGCCTCCATCGGCCTGATGTGGGCGGGCAAAGATGAGGATTGCAGCTGAATCCCCATTTTCCCGTTTACAGTGATCGTACCGCTGTCATATTTTCTCAGGCTCTCAATACATTCAAGGGTGGTCGTTTTACCCGCTCCGTTTACGCCGAGCAGAGCGAAAATCTCTCCTTTTTTAATTTGAAGATCAAGTCCATTAAGAACCATATGACTGCCGTAACTTTTCTTTAATCCACGGATTTGTATTGCGTCTTTCACGGTTTCACCTCATCAAAGGGATTGGTTCCAAGTTTTGAAAAATAGATCTGCAAAGCCGGTTCTAAATAAGCGTTAACGATTTTCTGCCTTTCTTCCCAGGCGTTTGCAGCAGTATCAATGTCACCGATTTCCATCAATTTCGGAAGCATACTCATATCGCCGTTTGTAAACTCCATGATCAGGCCCCAGTATTCTTTTACAATCTGTTGGCACTTTTCGCTTTCGGGCGGTACATTTTCTTTTTGAAGCCGTACGATTTCATCACTCAGGCGGTTAAATCTGTCCATAAAATCTAAGCCGCTTTCCTTATCAAATTTACTGCGTATGTGGTCGAGCGTAGCATCGTCGAAACGCTTGATAAGAGGATAAAACTCATTCTTCATCTGCAGGTTGACAATAATATCTGCATACTTCTTAAAGTTGACCGTCTGCATTTGTAAAACTTCTGCTTTTAACTGCTCTATTGCCGACAACGAAGCCTGAAGCTGTTCGATTTTCCGGCGTATATCATCTGCCTGCTCTGTAAGGGCATTTGCTACATCAGCCGGTGTTTCCAGAGAGGTCAGCCGCTCTTTTATATCGTCCAGAGAAAATCCCAGTGATTTCAAAGATATGATCTGATGAAGTGTGACCAGATCTTTATCGGTATAAAGCCTGCGTCCGCCTTCGCTTTCGGCCGATGGGGAGAGCAGTCCTTCTTTATCGTAGTATTGCAGCGTGCGGACGGTAACGCCCATTTTCTTAGCTGCCTCTCCAACTGTCATAAATCCTTGCGGAATTGCCCTGTATTTTGCCATAACTATTTACCTCCTGACACCCATTATAGATCATTACGCAGCGTCACAAACAAGACTTTTTATCATTTACTTGTCCATTGAAAAGCACTCCGTTATAATATATTCGCACATACATCACAGTATTGAGGAGTTCCTTATTATGACAATAGGCATTATTGAAGATGACCGCCTTCTGAACCAGGCGTTAAATAAATTTCTGACGGACAATGGCTATGCCACTGTCTGCGCGCATTCCGGCGAGGAAGCCTTTGCTGCGGCCGCGGATCATCCGGATCTGTGGCTCATTGATATCGGCCTTCCGGATGGAAACGGTCTTGATCTATACCGGGAACTGACTGCTGTGAGAAAGATCCCGGCTGTTTTCCTGACGGCAAGGGATGAGGAAGAGGATATGCTGCAGGCTTTTGACATGGGAGCGGAGGACTATGTTGTAAAGCCTTTTTCCATGAAGGTGCTGCTTAAACGGATCGAGCGGCTCCTGAAAACGAACAGGGAAGGCCGCATGCTTACCTGCGGGGATATCACGCTGTATCCGGAGAAGAAGCAGGTGTTTTCCGGGGATGAAGAGATTGTCCTGACTGCAAAGGAATATCAGCTGCTGGAACTGTTTATGGAGAATCAGGACCAGGTGCTGACAAAGGAAAATATCCTGGACCGGATATGGGGGATTGACGGGGCGTTTATCGAAGAAAATACCGTGAGCGTAACCATCAGCCGGCTGAAGAAAAAGCTGGGCCAGGGACAGTCGTATATTAAGAATGTTTTTGGCCTCGGCTATCGTATGGGAGAATAGGGAAATGTATATTGCAGTATGCATCGCATTTTTGACCGGATTTGCCGCAGGCGGAAGCATCCTGTATCTCCGGCAGCGGAAGCTGCGCATGGAGGAACTCGGGAAAGCGGCGGCTATGACGGAAGATATACTGGCGGACAGGAAACTGTGCGTGTCAGCTCCGGGAGATGAGCTTCTGCTGGCGCGGATCGAAAACCAGCTTGTCCGCATCCAGGAGATGCTGGACGGCAGAAGAAAAGAGGCGGAGGAAAGCAGGGATGAGATCCAGAAACTGATCTCGGAGATCGCGCACCAGATGCGGACGCCTCTGGCCAATATTGAGAGCTACACCTGTCTTTTGCGGGACGCGGCTGGAAATACAGAAGCGGGAGATGAGCCTGGAAAGATTGGGCTGGAACGGCAGCAGTACCTGTCCGCGCTGGAAGAAAGTGAGAAGAAGCTGCATTTTCTGGTAGACAGTTTTGTGAAGATGGCCCGTCTGGAACAGCATATCATTCAGATCCGCAAAGATGAAATAGATCTGCTGAAAACGGTTCAGAATGCTTTCGGGCAGATCCAGAACCGGGCGGAGGAGAAAGGGATCCGGTTCCAGATCCGTATGCCGGAGCGGGCGGTCTGCGCCCATGATCCGAACTGGCTGGGGGAAGCGCTTTTTAATATCCTTGATAATGCGGTGAAATACAGCGCACCGGGCGGCAGTATCGAGGTGACCCTGCAGCAGAATGAAATGTTTACGAAGTTTCAGGTGCGTGATCATGGTCTTGGCATCGAGGCAGGGGAGGAAAACCAGATCTTCCGCAGGTTTTACCGGGGCAGGCGGGTGAATGTCCAGGAAGGCTTTGGGCTCGGTCTGTATCTTGCAAGAGAGATCATCCGTCTCCACGGAGGCTTTGTGACGGCGAAGCGGATGGAGCCGGGACTTCTGATCGAAGTGGATCTGCCCCTGTGAAGCCCGCGGCGTCAGGGACGGTGAACAGTCACCATGTTGTCAGTACTTTGTAAGATTTGCTGTGTATACTGAGAAAAAAACATGAACGGGGAGATCAGCTATGGATATGGTAACGGCAGTAAATCTGAAGAAATATTATAGTACGGATACGTATGAAGTCCGCGCGCTGGACGGCGTCTCGCTGACGGCAGAGGAAGGGGAGTTCCTCGCGGTGGTCGGGACTTCGGGCAGCGGCAAGACCACGCTTCTGAATATGCTGGGCGGCCTGGACGTGCCGGATTCCGGCGGGGTCTGGATCCGGGGGAGCAGCCTGAAGGATATGGACCGGGAGGAGCGTACCGTATTTCGGAGACGGAATATCGGATTTGTCTTTCAGCAGTACAATCTGATCCCGTCTCTTTCTGTTTATGAAAATATTGTCCTTCCGCTCAGGCTGGACGGACAGGGAGTGGATGAGTGCCTTTTTGAGGAGATCACACACCTTCTGGGGCTGGCAGATAAGCTGGACAGGCTGCCGGGCACGCTTTCGGGCGGGCAGCAGCAGAGAACGGCCATCGCAAGAGCCATGCTTCCCCGTCCGGCTGTCCTTCTGGCAGATGAGTTTACCGGCAGTCTGGATTCGGTTACCGGGATGGAAGTGACCGGACTTCTGCGGTCCTGCGCGTCCCGGTTTCGCCAGACGGTTATCGCGGTCACGCATCAGGAGGCGGTGGCGCAGATGGCGGACCGGATCATCCGCATTTCGGACGGGCGTATCTGCAGTGACGGCAGGGATGCGGGACAGGAGGGGTAGACGATGCGCAGAAGAGAATTTACCCCCAATGATACCCGCGGTGTGATCCGCCTTCTTTCCTTTCGGTATGCCGGAACTGCCAGGGGAAGAAACCGGATCCTTCTTGGAACCGTGATCCTGTGCATCGTCGCCCTGACGATGGTGTTCGGGATCACCCGCGGGAAGATCCGGGCAGAAGAGCTGAATGCCATCCGGACAGCCGGGACGGCAGCGTCCGGAGTCGTGGAAGATGGAAATGCATCCCAGTATGCAGCGCTTAAGGCAGCAGGATATATCAGGCAGGCCGGAAGATGCGTGACCGTGGGACCGGCGGAGACCGAAGAGGCGGTGTGTTCAATCCGGTGGGCGGATGCGGACGCCTGGGAGAAGCTTCTTCGCCCGGCCTATACGGAAGTCCATGGAAACTACCCGGAGCAGGCACAGGAGATCATGCTGTCCGGGCGTGCGCTGAAAACCCTGGGGATTACAGATCCTGAGGAGGGAATGGAGATTTCTCTGCGGGTTTATTATGGCCTTTTTCAAAGCTCAGAAGAAACGTTCCGGCTGAGCGGATGGTTTACCGATCACGGCGGGGAGGCTGTGCCGGGGTATGTCTCGGAGAAAAAGCTGAGTGACTGGGGGATCCGGCCCGATGAAGAGGCAGACCTGATCTTCCGGCAGGCAGACCGGCTGGACTGGCAGGAAACGGAAACCCGCCTGTATGAAGATCTGCAAATGAGCGATTCGGGCCAGAAGATTACAGTAAGCGACACAGCGGCGTATCAGGCTGTGTCGGGCATGATGGGCGGCTACGGGATGGCGGCCCTTGGAACGGTCATCGTTTTGTGCGGCATTTTCTTCCTGTGCCACAATGTACTGCAGATTTCCATGGCGGGTGATATCCGGCAGCTGGGGCTTCTGAATACGATCGGCGCGACACAGAAGCAGCTTTCAAAGGTCTATTACAGCCAGATCCGGCGGATCCTCATTCCGGGTTCTGTGGCCGGAGCGGCGCTGTCCGCTGTTTTGCTGGCTGGGATCATCCCATTGGTCCTGGGCGGGGAATATCTGGAAAAGACAGGAGGAACGGAAGGGCTGCATATTTTCCATCCGGGGATCCTTCTGCTGGCGATCCTTTTCACGGACGGGATCGTTCTGGCGGCATCCGCCGGGGTGATCAGAAGGACGGTGGGGATGTCCTGCCGGGAGAGCGTCGGATATACAGATGCGTCTGTCCGGAACAGCAGCAGGAAACGCCGGGAAAAAGATTCTGTCTTCATAAAAAAGAAACGGAGCCCGGCCGGGGAAATGCGCTATCTGGCCAGGAGAAATACTGCCGGCCACAGGAAGCGGTTCATCCTGACCGTGATTTCCCTTTTCCTTGGTCTGGAAACATTTCTGTGGGCAGTGGTGATCACTTCGGGGAGCGATTATGCCCATGTAATTGAACAGCGCCCCGACTTCCTGATCGCCGGGCAGTTCGGCGGCTACGGCCGTGAGCATGGATACGGTGAGGAATATAAGACGCGGGACGCCGGTCAGGACCCGATGCTGACAGAAGGCTCCGGCTTTGATCTCCTGTACGATAATGATTATGATGAGTTCTCGCCGATCTTCGCCGATGTCAGAGACGAATTGATGGATCTGGATGGGGTGAGGCCGGAAGAGTCCTATATCATGGAGGGCGCATACCTCTATACAGTGATTTCCAGAAAAGGGATCCGGCCCCTTGAAAAAAATATCTCGCATGAAGATGCAGATGACCATGAAATGATCGAAACGTGGGCGCCGGATGTGGTGCAGATTTTGAAAGAAGAGGAGATCCGGTCCCTGAAAAAATTTGTGGACAAAAATGATCTTGCGGTTGATATGGATTCTCTCGAGAACGGCACAGGCGTCCTGCTCCTTCATGACCATGTCTTGTCCCCTGCGCAGGAGAAACTGGCTCAGGAAAGCGTGGGAGAGCCGGTATACTTTAAGACGATGCTGTCGAGGGAAGACCGGATCCGATGGAACCGCATGACAGCAAAGGAACGGACGGAGCAGGAGAAAACGGGGGACTTTTCCATGAAGCAGTCGGAAGCGTTTACCCTGAGCGGTTATCTTGACAACCGGATGGATGGTTTTCCGGATATCCGGCAGACCTGGCACGGGGCAGAAGGAAGCCTGTATTTTCTGATCAGCGAAAAAGGATTTGCGAACATACCCACCGAAAAGAAGACACTGTATATGGAACTGACGGCTGATCCGGGAAAAGAGCCGGTGGTAAACGCTGCGGTCCAGAGGATCATTTCGGAAGAGAACCAGGAGCGGAGCCGGATGACGGAAACATCCTTTGAGGAAGAAGGAAGCGGGGAGGCCGGGATCTTCTGCATCAGTAAATCCGATCTGATGAGCGAGGCGTCTTCCTATATCCGGGGCAGCCGGATGATCCTGGGAAGCATCAGCGCCGTGCTTCTGCTGGCCGGCTTTACCAATTATTTCAATATCATGGTGACAGGCTTCCTGGCCAGGAAGCGGGAACTGGATATCATGGAAAGCATCGGCATGACGCAGAGACAGAAAAGGAAGCTGATCGCGGATGAAGGCGCTTATTACTGTCTGTTCACGACCGGGCTCCTGCTGACTGCGGGGATGGCGGCATTCCTGCCGGTCCGGTATTATATGGAGCAGAAGCTTTCTTATTTTGTATTCAACTGGCCGGTGCCGGAGATGCTGCTTCTGATCGGCGGGCTGGTCGTGATAAACGGGGTGACGGCATGGAGGATGTGCAAAGTGGAGAGGGACCGAGAGAAATGATATGCAGATATATAATATTTTAGCAAACAGGTTGTAATTATCCTTTTTTTGTGTGATAGTAAAGAATAATGTACCGCGCTATGTGAAGAAACAACTACAGAAGAAGGAGACTGCAGAAATGAAGCAAAAATATGAATCTGATATGACGCCAAAAGAAAAGTGGCAGGCGGAATTTGAGAAACTGCGGGGGATGAGCCTTGGGGAGAAGGCAGGATATCTCTGGACGTATTATAAGGTCTGGTTTTTTATACTGGTGGTCTTTGTTGTTGTAATCTGGCAGGGCGTACAGATCTATCATAACATGCAGAGAGAAGAGCTGCTTTCTGTGGGCGTATTTGACGCAGAACTGGATACGGTCGATGGGCAGGAAGCGTTTAAGAATGACCTTTTAGAACTGCTTGGGACCGGCGATGAAAATGAAGTTATAGCTATCGATACGGCACTCAGCTCGGACGAGGATTCTGCGTCTGCGATGAAGCGGGCCACGGTGATCGGAGCCGGAACACTGGATGTGATGATATGCGGGGAAGAACTCTATGACAGCTATGATGCCCAGGGGGCGTTTACAGACTGGAAGGAGATCCTGGGAGAAGAATATGAAAAATATGAATCCTGTTTTACAGACGGGAAGCTGGATCTTTCCCGGAGCACCAGATGGGATTCTTACGGGATCGTCTCATATGAACCGGTATATGCCGGGGCGTTTGTGAAATCGGAGAATACAGACGCACTCAGGCAGTTCGCGGAATATTATCTGAGCTATGCGGAATGATAAATGACAGGATGAGTTCAAAGGAGGCTTTCCTATGTGTACCTGCATTACTTATAACAACGGCGATTTCTACTTTGGCCGCAACCTTGATCTGGACTGTTCCTTCGGGGAAACCGTGGTCATCACCCCGCGGAATTTCCCGCTGCCTTTCCGCCACGCGGAAGCTCTGGAGCGGCACTATGCCATGATCGGCATGGCGTCGGCCAGTCCGGTCTTCCCGCTCTATGCGGAGGCGGTGAACGAGAAGGGGCTTGCCATGGCGGGACTGAATTTCCCGGGAAATGCATTTTACCGGGACGCGTCTGGCTCAGCCGGGGATGCGCCGGACCGGCTGGAGCTTGCCTCCTTTGAGATGATCGCCTGGTTCCTTGGGAAATGCGCCTCTGTGGATGAGGCGGAAGAGTATCTGGACAGGCTGTGCATCGTGGACACCGCATTTGCGGAGCAGATGCCGCCGGCGCCGCTCCACTGGATGCTGGCGGATAAGGAACGGTGCCTGGTGATCGAGCAGGTCCGGGAAGGTCTGAAAATATACGAGAATCCGGTGGGTGTGCTGACGAATAATCCGCCCTTTGATTTTCATCTTATGAATCTCAATAATTACATGAATCTGACGGCGGAGAGTCCTGAGAACCGGTTCGCGGACGGCGTGGAGCTGAAGCCTTTCGCCCAGGGCATGGGCGCGGTGGGGCTGCCGGGAGATGCGTCTTCGGTTTCGAGATTTGTGCGTGCGGCGTTCCTGAAATGGAATTCCGTGTCTGACCGGACGGAAGAGGCGAACGTGTCCCAGTTCTTCCACATTCTGGACAGTGTGGCCATGGTGCGTGGTTCTGTGGTCACGGAGCAGGGAACCTATGATATTACGACCTACTCCTGCTGTGCCAATGCGCGGACCGGGGTGTATTATTACAAAACCTATGATGACAGCCGGATCAGAAGGGCGGATCTGCATGACGCGGATCTTGAAGGGGCGGAATTGCTTCTGCTGTAATTGACTTCTTTTATATGAAACTATATAATACTGTTGATAATTTTTATCAACAGTATTTTTATGCATACAAGGGATGAGGCAGAAATGACGTTAAAAGAAGGAACGAATAACCATACATACGTGGTCGAGAAGATCCGGATCGAGCTGAATCTGGAACGCCGGCTGGAGGCCCTGGGCCTTACGGAAGGTTCTCAGATCACGGTCCTGAACAATGACAAGAAAGGGGCCATGACCGTGAAGTTCCGCGGAACCCGGTTTGCGTTCGGCCGCCGCATTGCCGACAATATTTTTGTGAAGGAGGCGGCGGTATGAGCGGAAAGGTGATCAACGTCGGGTTCATCGGCAACCCGAACTGCGGAAAGACAACGCTGTTCAACGCCTACACGGGGGCGAATCTGAAAGTGGCGAACTGGCCGGGCGTGACCGTGGAGAAGAAAGAAGGCCGGACGACTTACAAGGGACAGGAGTTCAAGCTCATCGACCTTCCGGGCATCTACAGCCTGACCTCCTATACGATGGAGGAGAAGGTGTCCCGCGAGTGCATTATGAGCGATGAGGTGGATGTGATCGTGGATGTGGTGGATGCGTCCTGCCTGGAGCGGAATCTGTACCTGACGCTGCAGCTCATCGAGCTTGGCAAGCCGGTGGTGCTGGCGCTTAATATGATGGACGTGGTGGAAGAGCGGGGCATGGAGATCGACCTGCACCGTCTCCCGGAGATGCTGGGCATCCCGGCGATCCCGGTGTCGGCGCGCAAACGCAGCGGCCTGGAGATCCTCATGCATGCAGTCACCCATCACAAGGAATATGCGAAGCAGGGACCGTTTATCCATCATCATGCGGAGAAGACGGGGCATAAGCACAATCACCACAGCGAGTATGCCATGGTGTACGATGACGTCATCGAGGACAAGATCGACGCCATCATCGAGCAGTTCCGCTCCAGCGAGCCGGAGATGAAAAATATGCGCTGGCATGCGATCAAGGTGCTGGAGCAGGATGAGACAGTCCTGAAGCGGCATCCGGTGGATACAGAGGGAATCGTGGACCGGAGCTACGAGAAGGATATCATTAATGAGAAATACGACTTTATCGAAGAGGTGATCGATGAGGTCCTGGTAAATAAGAGCGAGAAGGCGGAGCGCACGGAGCATGTGGACCGGTATATGACCGGCAAATGGCTGGGACTTCCGATCTTCCTGCTGATCATGGCGCTGGTCTTCTTCCTGACCTTTACGGTAGGCGACTGGCTGAAGGGCTATTTTGAGATCGGGCTGGACATGCTGACGCAGACCGTAGGCGGCTTTCTGGAGAGTGCGGGCGTTTCCCCGGTGATCCGGTCGCTGCTGGTGGACGGGATCATTTCCGGCGTGGGCGGCATCCTGACCTTCCTGCCGAATATCTTCATCCTTTTCCTGGCGCTGGCCTTCCTGGAGGACAGCGGATATATGGCGAGGGTGGCCTATGTCATGGATGATATTATGAGCCAGCTGGGCCTGTCCGGCAGGGCCTTCCTGCCGATGCTGCTGGGATTCGGATGCTCGGTGCCGGCGATCATGGCGTCCCGGGCGCTGGAGCACCGCAAAGACCGGCTGAAGACGATCCTGGTAACGCCGTTTATGTCGTGCAGCGCAAGGCTCCCAATCTATGTGCTGTTCTCGTCCATGTTCTTCGGAGAGCATGCCATGATCGCCTGCTACTCCATGTACCTGCTCGGCATCGTGGTGGCGATCCTGACGGCGTTTATCATTTCCAAAGTTGACGGAAGCCGTGCGGAACATGCGCTCCTGATCGAGCTTCCGGAATACAAGGCGCCGAATGCCCGGACGATCGCGGTCTATGTGTGGGAGAAAGTAAAAGATTACCTGACGAAAGCGGGAACCGTTATCTTCCTTGCGTCCATTATCATGTGGGCGCTTCTGAACTTCGGAACAACGGGATATGTGACGGATATCAGCGACAGCTTCGGCTCCATGGTCGGAAAGCTGATCGTGCCGTTCTTTGAGCCGCTGGGCCTGGGATACTGGCAGATCGTGGTTGCACTTATCTCCGGCATCGCGGCAAAAGAAGTGGTGGTGTCGAGCTGCAGCGTGCTTTTCGGCATCCAGAATATTACCACGGCCCACGGGATGGACAGTTTCGTGGCAGTTCTTGCATCCATGGGATTCGGCGCGGCCAATGCCTACGCGCTCATGGTCTTCTGCCTGCTGTATGTGCCCTGTACCGCGACGATCGCGACGATCCGCCGGGAAGTGGGCAGCGCGAAGCTGACATGCGGCATCGTGCTCTTCCAGCTGGCTGTTGCCTGGGTGATGAGCTTCATCGCCTTCCATGTGGCCGGGCTGTTTATGTAAACTTAATAAGATATGGATTTAAGCAGGAGGCCCTTTGTCTCGCAGGGGGCGCCTGCTTTTTCTGTGTCTTCAAAAATAGCTTTGATGCAGTCCGGCCTGCGTCTGCCTTGTCCGATCTCCAGCAGGGTGCCGATGATGAGGGCGGGCATGCGGTAGAGAAAGTCGTCCGCCGTCAGTTCGATGAGCAGAAGATCCGGCCCGGCTTTCGTGATGGAGATGTCCAGAATCTCTTTAACAGTTCCTTTCTTCTTCCGGACGCCGCAGAAGTTCCGGAAATCATGCTTCCCGATGAGAAATGCCGCGCCCTCCTGCATGGCGGAACGGGCCGGGGCAGGGAAGATGTGCGCGGTAAATGCCGCGGTAAATGGATCGCAGACGGGTGCGGTGCAGATCCGGTACTGATAAGTGCGCGCCCGGGCGTTTAAGTCGGCGCGAAAACGCTCCGGTGCCGGCAGGGCGGAGCGGACGGCTATATCCATGGGCAGGGCCCCGTTCAGCGCCTTCTTTAGTTCTGCCGGAGAGAGGGTGGATCCGGTGCAGAAGCTGACCGTCTGTTCCAGGGCGTGGACGCCGGGTTCGGTCCGGGCTCCGGCATACAGCTCCGGGATTTCCCCGGTGATCCGTCCGAGGGTGGACTGAAGCTTTGCGGAGGCGGTCCGGGCGGCCCTGTCCCGGCCTTCTTTCTCAGGCTTTTGCCAGCCGGCATACCGCGTGCCGTCGTACTGGAGCGTGAGTTTGATGTTCTGCATGTCAGAAGCCCTCTTCCTTTCTCCGCATGCGCATCTCACGGCGTTTCTCGGCGGCCTCCCAGTCGGCCCGGTCTGATTCGGTCTCCAGGATCAGGCGGGGCACGGTCCTCGGCTGGTCGTTTTCATCCATGGCGACCATGGTAAAGTAAGCCCGGTTGATGGGCTGGCGCATTCCGTTCTCAAGATGCTCCACATACGTATCAAGACGCACTTCCATGGAGGTGCGCCCCACATAGATGACCTTGCCGATGATGACGATGATCTCGCCGTTGTAGGCGCCGCGGATGAACCGCAGATTGTCTACGGAGGCGGTGATCACATTGCAGTGGGCGTGCCGCATGGCCACCGTGCCTGCGGCCTCGTCGAGCCACTGCATGAGGGCGCCGCCGAAGAGCCGGCCGGCTCCGTTCAGATGGTTCGGGCGCACCATGTGGATGATCTCGGTCCTTGATTCAGATACAGCCTGTGCTTCTGTCGTGTTTTTCGTTTCTTCAGCCATGATGTTATGCTCCGTTTCTTTCGGTATATCGGATGATTCCTGGTATCTATTGTATCCTATTTCGTGTGTTTGCGGAAGATGGAACCGGCCATTTTTACGGTCCGGTCGATCTGCGCCTGTTCTTCTTTTGATTTTCCCGATTTCAGGATCTCGAGGATCAGCGTCATCTCGTCGGGCGTGAACCGGATCCCCTGCCGGTCGGCACCGGAGATCAGGGCCAGCATGACCGGGACCAGGTCCCGGCCGGATTTGCCGGCGGTCTGTTCTGCGGCCATGCGGATCAGCTCCAGCTTGGCCGGATCGATCTGTTTCATGGCCGGATCATTCATCCAGTTACTGTCCATCTTTATGGTCTCCTTTCTGATCAGACTGCTGTGAATGTGAAAACATTTCGCTGTATTCTGCGAACATTTCCTGCTGTTCGGGGGTCAGCATCCCGGCGAGCAGGTCTGAGAAGTCAAAGCCCGGCCCGGAACCCTCCCCGGTGTTTCCCGACATCGCGCCGGAAGCCTGCAGCATCTCGATGAGCGGCATCATTTCCTGCACGCGGACGATCATATCCAGGGCGGAAGCCTGCTGCGGGGTGAGATAGGGCCGCATCTGTTCCAGCAGATCGGTCGGCGTGTCCGGAGCAGGTTCTTCAAATGCCCGGATCCCGGGGCAGCGGCCGCCGGAATGGAAGAGCCGGACGGCCTTCCTGAGTTCGGTATATTTCACAAGCGCTGCCAGCGTCTGCCTGCCGGATGCGGGCGCATACGGGATGAGAAGTTTGATCATCTGGAGTTCCGGCGTGGTGACAAGTTCATCAAATGGCGTCATGGGTCCGGGCACATCTCTGTCCATGCATCAGCGGCCTCCTGCACACAGCGATCATTGTATCTTCTGATATATATGCGCATAGTTCAGGATTATTCATAAAATAATAACAGATGGAACAAATAAGAAGAAAGGAATGGAAAGACGATGTCAAGAAAGCTGATCATCGACGGAAATGCAGTCTATGAGATCGACGAGAACTGTATGCTGAAAAAACGTCTTGACGGAAATGGGAAAGAGGGCAGCCGGGCGGACCGGGAGGGGAACGCCGGAAAAGATACACAGAAGAAACCGGACCGGTACGACGGATCGTGAGCCGGGGGACAGACAAAGAATCAGGATGCACGGAAGACCGCGCATCCTGAATTGTGTTAAGAGGTTTTAAATCCGGACCGTGGGGATCAGCATCCGCATCCGCAGCCGTTGTTTCCACCGAAACCGCCGCAGCAGCAGAGCAGAAGGATGATCCACAGGCAGTTGTCGTTGCCGCATCCGCCGCTGAATCCGTTGCCGCCGCATCCGCCGCAGCAGCAGAGCAGGAGAATGATCCACAGGCAGGAAGACATGCCGTTGCTGTTGTCGCATCCGCATCCGCAGTTTGTAGCACTTAATTCACTCATGTTAAATCCTCCAATATTGGTTTTTATTTACAGTTTTATACTATGCAGGAGCAGGGGATGTGTGCGCGGTACGAAAAGGGAAAGGGGTGAATATTCTTATTAAAAAGGGTGTTTTTAATGAGATGGGTAAAACAGGCGCTGGGATACCGGCGCAGCGGCATAGATGAGAAGACGGCGGGAAAGGGGGTATGCGCGGCCATCCTGGATACAGGGATCGCCCGGCATCCGGATCTGGACGGGCGGATCGCGGATTTTAAAGATTTTACGGGAAGGAAGTCTGCATGCTACGATGACAGCGGGCACGGCACCCATGTAGCGGGGATCCTGGCGGGAAACGGAAAACTTTCGGCCGGGATGTATTCGGGAATGGCCCCGGCGGCGACGCTCCTGGCGGCGAAGGTGCTGGATCGTTCCGGGAATGGCAATGTAGAGAGCGTTCTCCGGGGGATTGAATGGCTGAAGGGGATCCGGAAGGAGCATCCCTTACGCATCGTGAATATTTCCGTGGGCACCCAGCCGGAACTTAAGGAAGAACAGAAGGCGCGTCTGCTGTCTGCGGTGGAGGAACTGTGGGACGAGGGCCTGGTGGTCGTGGCGTCGGCGGGGAATTACGGGCCGGGCGAGGGAACCGTGGCGGTCCCCGGCAGCAGTCCGAAGGTGATCACCGTGGGGGTGCCGGATACGCCGGCGGGTCCGGCAGCCGCCGGCCGCATGAGGCGGAAGATCAATTACTCCGGCAGAGGCCCCACGGCGGACTGTGTGGTGAAGCCGGATCTCTTCGCGCCGGGGACCGGGATCATCAGCTGCAATGCAGGGTACGGTGCGGCGGGCGAACCGCCGTATATCATGAAGACCGGCACTTCCATGGCCACGCCGGTCATATCCGGGGCGATCGCCTGCCTGCTCTCCAGATATCCGGATATGACGAACGTGGAAGTGAAGCTGAAGCTCCGGGACGCATGCGTGAAGGCGCCGGGAACGGAATCGGGCTGGGGGATGCCGGACATGGAGCGCCTGATGCGGGCATAAAACTGCGGGCGCAAAGCTGTCAAGAAAAAATACTTGACAGCACATTTCTCTTCGTGTATGATAGCAAAGGTGACTGTGATGAATAAGATTTTAGAGCAGGCTTTATTATATGATTTTTACGGAGAGCTTCTCACGAAGCATCAGAAAGATGTCTATGAGCAGTTCATCCTGGAAGACCTTTCCTTAAGCGAGATCGCCGAGGGCGCGGGCATCAGCCGCCAGGGCGTGCACGACCTGATCCGCCGGTGCCAGAAGGCGCTGGAAGGATACGAGGCGAAGCTCCATCTGGTGGAGCGTTTCCTCTCGGTGAGGGAGAAGGTCGGAGAGATCGGGGATGTGCTGGATGAGTGGGAAGAGAACCGGGAGAACCCCGAAGAGATCGTAGGGCGCATCCGGAAGATCTCGGATGCGATCATTGAAGAATTATAGAGGAATAAACGAATGGCATTTGACAGCTTAAGTGAAAAACTTCAGAATGTGTTCCGGAACCTGCGCAGCAAGGGACGCCTCACCGAAGACGACGTGAAGACGGCGCTGAAGGAAGTCAAGATGGCCCTGCTGGAAGCGGACGTCAACTTTAAAGTCGTAAAAGGCTTTATTAAAGACGTGCAGGAACGCGCGGTCGGTCAGGATGTGATGAACGGCCTGAATCCGGGGCAGATGGTCATCAAGATCGTAAATGAAGAACTGGTGAAGCTCATGGGCTCCGAGACGACGGAGATCCGGCTTCAGCCGGGTAGCGCCATGACGGTCATCATGATGGCCGGCCTTCAGGGCGCAGGTAAGACTACGACCACGGCGAAGCTGGCCGGGAAGTTCAAACTGAAAGGCAAGAAGCCGCTCCTTGTGGCCTGTGACGTCTACCGTCCGGCAGCTATTAAGCAGCTGCAGATCAATGGCGAGAAGCAGGGCGTGGAAGTCTTCTCCATGGGAGATAAGAACCGGCCCGCGGACATCGCGAAGGCGGCTGTGGAGCATGCCCGCAAGAACGGCAACAACATCGTGATCCTGGATACGGCCGGACGGCTGCATATCGACGAGGACATGATGGCGGAACTCCAGGAGATCAAGGAAGCGGTGGAAGTCCACCAGACCATCCTTGTCGTGGATGCGATGACCGGTCAGGATGCGGTCAATGTGGCCCAGTCCTTTAATGAGAAGATCGGCATCGACGGCGTGATCGTCACCAAGCTGGACGGCGACACAAGAGGCGGTGCGGCCCTGTCCATCAAGGCGGTGACCGGAAGGCCGATCCTTTACGCCGGCATGGGTGAGAAGCTTTCGGATCTGGAGCAGTTCTACCCGGACCGTATGGCGTCCAGGATCCTGGGCATGGGCGACGTGCTCACCCTGATCGAGAAGGCGGGAGCCGAGATGGATCAGGAGAAGGCCGTGAAGATGGCCGACAAGATGAAGAAAGCCCAGTTTGACTTTGACGACTATCTGGAGAGTATGGAGCAGATGCGCAAGATGGGCGGCCTGTCCAGCATCATGAGCATGCTTCCCGGAATGGGCGCGCTCGGAGGAAAAGGCAAAATGCCGGATCTGGATTCCGAGGAAAATGAAAAGAAAATGGCGCGGATGGAGGCCATGATCCATTCCATGACGCCGGAAGAGCGGAGCAATCCGGATCTTCTGAACCCGTCGAGAAAGCACCGGATCGCCAGGGGCGCCGGCGTGGATATCTCGGAAGTCAACCGCATGGTAAAACAGTTCAACGAATCCCGGAAGATGATGAAGAAGCTCCCCGGGATGATGGGCGGAATGGGTGGCAAGAGGGGCAGATTCAAATTCCCCTTTTAGCACATAGATCATGCCGGAGGCGGCCGGCCGCAGGGCGGGGCTTACGGCAGAAGCAACAATAAGAAAAATAAAACAAGAGGTGAAAGAAATGGCAGTAAAAATCAGATTAAGAAGAATGGGACAGAAGAAGGCTCCTTTTTATAGAATCATCGTAGCTGATTCTCGTTCCCCGAGAGACGGCAGATTCATTGAGGAGATCGGAACATACGATCCGAACTGCGAGCCGAGCGCGATCAAAGTTGACGAGGAAGCAGCTAAGAAATGGCTCAACAACGGTGCTCAGCCGACAGAAGTAGTAGGAAAGATCTTCAAGGCGGCAGGTATCGAGAAATAATCGGACTTCGCGGAGGTGCGGACACAATGAAAGAATTAGTGGAAGTGATTGCTAAAGCACTCGTTGACCATCCCGAAGAAGTCTCTGTAAATGAGAAAAAGGAAGGCCGCACTACAGTGCTTGAGCTGCATGTGGCAGACGGCGACATGGGCAAGGTGATCGGCAAGCAGGGACGTATAGCCAAAGCGCTCCGTTCCGTAGTAAAGGCTGCCGCAGCCAGAGAGAACAAGAAAGTCGTTGTCGATATTGTATAAGATAAGTAGAAAACAGGGACAGCCTTCCGCTGCGGAATGACTGCCCCTTTTCTTATCTGCGCTCCGGCGCAGCATGAGGATAATGAATACAGGAGTAAAGAAATGGAACAGTTTCTCAGGGCAGGGGTGATCTCATCCACCCACGGGATCCGTGGCGAAGTGAAAGTATTCCCGACCACAGATGATGTCGACCGCTTTAAAGAGATCCGAAAGGTTTTTCTTGACACCGGCAGAGAACGACTGGAACTGGAGATCCAGTCTGTCCGGTTCTTTAAACAGTTTGTGATCGTAAAGTTCAAAGGCATCGACAACATCAATGATATAGAAAAATACAAGGGGTGCAGCCTCTATATTTCCAGGGAAGAGGCGGCGGAACTTGATGAGGATGAATATTACATCGGCGACCTGATCGGCATGGATGTATATACGGAGGAAGGACATTTCGGCGTGCTCCGTGACGTCATGGAGACGGGGGCCAACGAGGTGTACATTATAGATTCGGACAGTCACGGCGAGGTGCTGATCCCGGCCATCCGGCAGTGCGTGCTTGATGTGGATGTGGAGCAGAACCGGATGACCATCCGGCTGATGGACGGGCTGATAGGAGACGACGACAGATGAACTTTCATATACTGACACTTTTCCCGGAGATGGTAATGGACGGGCTGAATACGAGCATCATCGGGCGCGCGGTCAATGCCGGGCTGCTCTCGATCGAGGCGGTCAATATCCGGGATTATGCCTTTAATAAACATCAGAGCGTGGACGACTATCCGTACGGCGGCGGGGCCGGCATGCTGATGCAGGCGGAGCCGGTCTACCTGGCGCATGAGGCCGTGGCGGAGAAGATCCGGCAGCGCACCGGGGCGGCGGAGCTTCCGGAAGGAAAGCGGCTGCGGACGGTCTACCTGTCTCCCCAGGGCGATGTGTTCGACCAGAAGATGGCGGAGGAGCTTTCAAAAGAAGAAGACCTGATCCTTCTCTGCGGGCACTATGAAGGGATTGACGAGCGTGTCCTTGAAGAGATCGTGACGGATTATGTGTCCATCGGGGATTACGTCCTGACCGGCGGCGAGCTGCCGGCCATGGTCATGGTGGACGCCATATCCAGGCTGGTGCCGGGCGTTCTTCACAATGATGTGTCGGCGGAGTTCGAATCTTTCCAGGACAACCTGCTGGAATACCCGCAGTATTCCCGGCCGGAGGAGTGGCACGGGAAGAAAGTCCCGCCGGTCCTTTTGTCCGGCCATCACGCCAATATCGAGAAATGGCGCCGGGAGCAGTCGATCATCCGAACCTACGAGCGCCGGCCGGACCTGCTGGAACAGTCCGAACTTACGGAAAAAGAACGGAAATGGTTCCGCCAGTGGCTGAAAGAACGCGCAGAGGGCGAAAAAGAAGATTAGGGCTTGCAAATCCCGGGAAAGTATGGTAAACTAAAACAGTTGTGAAAAGAAGAGCGATGGTCCTCTGGCACTAAAGTGTGTTAAGAACGTCAAATATGAAGGAGGTCACACAAAATGAACGAGATCATTAAGAAGATCGAAGCTGAGCAGTTAAAAGAGAATGTACCGGAGTTCAATGTCGGTGATACTGTAAGAGTTCACGCAAAGATCAAAGAGGGTAACCGTGAAAGAATCCAGGTCTTTGAGGGAACAGTCCTGAAGAAACAGGGCGGCGGTGCGAGAGCGACATTCACAGTAAGAAAGACATCCAACGGTATCGGCGTTGAGAAGACATGGCCGCTTCACTCTCCGCATGTAGAGAAGGTAGAAGTTGTCCGCAGAGGTAAAGTAAGAAGAGCGAAACTGAACTACCTGAGAAAACGTGTAGGAAAAGCTGCGAAGGTAAAAGAATTAGTAAAATAGTAACTGAGAGAGGGACAATTACAAAATTTGTATATTGTCCCTCTTTGAGTATAGAGAACTGAGCGGGTGAGGAGTATGAGCCAGGATTTGAGTTTCCGCAGAAAGCGGAGAAAGAGAAGAAAAAGAAGAAAAAGTAAAGCGGCCGGGATCTTTCTCTGGGTCCTGGAGATCCTGATCGTCTGCATGTCGGCGGTGCTTCTTGTGGCGGCGTTCGGACAGCGCGTGAGCACGGCGGGGGATTCCATGTCGCCGGTGCTGAAAAACGGCGATATTGTGCTTGTAAATCATTTCATTTATAATATAAAAAATCCGGCCAGAGGGGATATCGTTGCCTTCCGGCAGGACGAGAACGGCCACTATATGTTGAAGCGTGTGGTCGGGCTGCCCGGTGAGACTGTGCAGATCACGGACGGACAGCTGCTTATAAACGGAGAAGCGCCAGAGGAGGATATTTACGTATCTGACATCGAATATGCAGGCGATGCGCAGGAACCGGTGGAACTCGGGAAAGACGAATACTTTGTAATGGGAGACAACCATACGGACAGTGATGACAGCCGTCTTCCGAGCATCGGGAATATTAAAAAGGATGATATTTTCGGAAAAGCCTGGTTTATCGTAAGCCCGGGCAAACATTTCGGATTCATATAAACAGGAGGAACAATATGCATTTTCAGTGGTATCCGGGCCACATGACCAAAGCCCGGCGGATGATGCAGGAGAATATAAAACTGATCGATCTTGTGATTGAGCTGGTGGACGCCAGGGCGCCCATGTCCAGCAGAAATCCGGACATTGACGAACTTGGAAAAGGCAAGGCGAGGCTGATCCTGCTGAATAAGGCTGATCTGGCGGAAGACCGGCTGAATGACGAATGGCTGGATTATTTTAAGGGAAAAGGATTTTCCGCAGTGAAAGTTAATTCAAAAAAAGGCGGCGGGATCAAATCCATCCAGGGCGTGATCCAGGAGGCGTGTAAGGAGAAGACGGAGCGCGACCGGAAGCGGGGGATCCTCAACCGGCCGGTGCGCGCCATGGTCGTGGGTATCCCGAACGTGGGCAAGTCCACATTTATCAATGCGCTCGCAGGCAAAGCCTGCGCCAAGACCGGCAATAAACCGGGCGTGACCAAGGGCAAACAGTGGATCCGCCTCAATAAGAGCGTGGAGCTTCTCGATACGCCGGGGATTCTCTGGCCGAAATTTGAAGACCAGACGGCAGGAATGCGGCTGGCGTTTATCGGATCTATCAAAGATGAGATCCTGCAGACGGAAGAACTGGCTGCGGAGCTGGCGAAATTCATGAACAGCGCCTACCCGGGCGTACTGGAAGAGAAGTACGGGATCCCGGCATTTGAGGACCCGTATGAAGGACTGAAAAGCATTGCAGAGAGCCGGCACTGTCTGGTTCGAGGGAGCGAACTCGATACAGAGAAGGCGGCGGCGATCCTGCTGGATGAATTCCGGAACGGGAAACTGGGCCGGTTTACGCTGGAGGCTCCGGAAGTCTAGAGACTTTCCGGGACAGGCTTATGGATTGGAGAGAAGGCGGAGTGGAAATGAAAGGGATAATAAAAGAACTGCTGGGATGGCTGGTGTTTATCTTTATTGTGATCGCGGCATCCTGGTTTGTCGTTACATTTATCGGGCAGAGGACGCAGGTGAGCGGATCGTCTATGGAGACAACGCTCTCACACGGAGATCAGCTGATCGTGGATAAGATATCCTACAGGTTCAGCAATCCGAAACGGTATGACATCGTTGTATTTCCCTACCACTATGAAAAGAATACATTTTATATCAAGCGGATCATCGGCATGCCGGGCGAGACCGTGCAGATCGTGGACGGTGAAGTTTACATAGACGGGAAACTCCTGGGAGAGCATTACGGCAATGAGCCGATGGAAAATGCAGGGCTTGCGGCGGATCCGATCACGCTGGGGGATGATGAGTATTTTGTCCTCGGAGATAACCGCAATAACAGTCAGGACAGCCGTGTATCCAATGTGGGCGTGCTGCACCGGGATGAACTTCTCGGGCGGGCGTGGATCAGGATCTGGCCGTTCAGTGAATTCGGGGTAATAAAACATGAGTAAGAGCATCGCACAGATAAAAGAAGAATTTGCACAGGCAGGCCCTCAGGGACTGCCTGCTCTGTATGCGGCATATGGCGGGGACCCGCGCACCGGCGTACAGAACCTGATCAAACAGTACCGGAAGAAAGAAGAAGCGCTCCTGCATGAACGCGAGCGGCTGGAACAGATGAAAACCTACGAGAGACAGCACGCGGACTGCGCACTGATCTGCGGCATTGATGAGGCGGGCCGGGGACCGCTGGCCGGTCCGGTGGTGGCCGGCGCCGTCATCCTTCCGAAGGACTGTGAGATCCTGTATTTGAATGATTCCAAGAAGCTTTCGGCGGCGAAGCGGGATCTCCTCTATGACGAGATCATGGAGAAAGCAACAGCCGTTGGAGTCGGCATGGCCAGCCCGGTCCGGATCGATGAGATCAATATCCTGCAGGCGACCTATGAGGCCATGCGGCAGGCCATTGAAAAGCTGGGCGTCAGACCGGATCTGCTGCTGAACGATGCAGTGACCATTCCGGGTGTTGAGATCCCCCAGGTGCCCATCATCAAGGGGGATGCGAAAAGCGTATCCATCGCAGCGGCGAGCATTATCGCAAAAGTGACCAGGGACCGGCTGATGCTCCAGTATGACGAGATCCTGCCGGGATACGGTTTCGCGAAGCACAAAGGCTACGGGTCGTCCGAGCATATCGAGGCGATCCGGCGTCTCGGGCCGACGCCGATCCACCGTCAGACATTTATCAAAAATTTTTTGTAAACAGGAGAGGCGGATGAACAAAAGAAAGACGGGCGCCGTCTACGAGCAGAAAGCGGCGGAATATCTGGAAAAAGCCGGGTGCCGGATCCTGGAGATGAATTACCGGTGCAGGGCCGGTGAGATCGATATCGTTGCCAGGGACGGGCAGTATGTGGTATTCTGTGAAGTGAAGTACCGGTCCGGCAGCCGGGCGGGGAGCCCGCTGGAGGCGGTGGACTATAAGAAACAGCAGGTGATCTTCCGGTGCGCGCAGTTTTATCTGGCGGAACACCATATGCAGGATGTGCCCTGCCGGTTTGACGTGATCGGCATCGAGAGCGAAGAGATCACACATATTAAAGATGCATTTGCGGGGTGATATGATGAGCCTTGGATTAGAATATAAAAATAAAGAACACATTTTTGACGAAATGGAAGGCGCCGTGCTCTATCTGTCTTTTCCGATGTTCCGGGATACCGGGCTTGTGACGGACGGATTCTCCACCCGGCTGGGCGGTGTGAGCGAAGGCTGCTTTTCGTTTCTGAACTTAAGCTTTGACCGGGGAGACGACCGGGCCGCGGTGGCGGAAAATTTCCGCCGCATGGGCGAGGCCCTCGGCGTGCGCTGTGAGGACATGGTGCTGTCTCAGCAGACCCACACGACCAATATCCGGATCGTGACGGACGAGGACCGGGGCAAGGGGATCACAAGAGAGCGGGATTACACCGATATAGATGGACTGATCACGAATGTTCCGGGCATCTGTCTCGTGACGACCTACGCGGACTGTGTGCCGCTTTACTTCCTGGACCCGGTGAAGAAAGTGATCGCCCTCAGCCACTCCGGGTGGCGGGGGACCGTCGGAAAGATCGGGAAGAAAACGGTAGAGCTGATGCACGACAATTTCGGCTCGGACCCGGCCGACATCCTGGCCGCTGTCGGACCGTCCGTGTGCCAGGACTGCTATGAAGTGAGCGCGGATGTGATCGACCGTTTTAAGGAAATATTCGACCGGTCTGTGTGGGACGAACTGTTTTACGGGAAGCCGGACGGAAAATATCAGCTCGATCTGTGGAAGGCGAATGAAAAGATTTTTCTGGAGGCCGGCATCCGTAAGGAACATATCGCAGTGACAAATGTGTGCACCCACTGCAACAGTGGGATCCTTTATTCTCACCGTGCAATGGGGGATAAGCGGGGCAACCTCTGTGCATTCCTCGCACTGAATTGATGTTCTGATAAGAAGGAGGCGTGAGCGGAATGATCCATGAATTAATGCAGACAGGAACAACAGTCCTTACTGCTGCCGCAGGCACGGGAAACGTGTCGGAGAAATCGGTCAGCGATGTGATCGATACGGCCACGGAAGTGACCGGTGATGCGGCGCAGGATGTAAATCAGTTCTTTCAGCTGATACAGGATAATATTCCCAATATCGTGGGCTTTGGGATCCGTGTGCTCCTTGCGCTCCTCTTTTTCTTTATCGGCAGCAAGCTGATCAAATGGTTCCGGAAGGTTGTCCGGAGATCGTTTGAACACACGAATGTGGATGCAGGCGTGATCCAGTTTGTGGATTCCATGCTGAAATTCGGACTCTACGTGCTGCTGATCTTTATGATCGCCTCGAACTTCGGGATCGAGTCGTCCTCCATCGCGGCGCTCATCGCATCCGCCGGTGTCGCCATCGGTCTGGCCGTGCAGGGCAGCCTTTCGAATTTCGCCGGCGGCGTGCTGATCCTTCTTCTGAAGCCTTTTGCCGTGGGCGATTATATCATCGTCACACAGGAAAATATCGAAGGCACCGTAAAAGAGATCCAGATCTTCTATACGAAGCTGGCAACCGTGGATAACCAGACAGTCGTGGTGCCAAACAGCATCCTGACCAACAACAGTCTGACCAATGTGACGGCAAGGCCGGAGCGGCAGCTGGACCTGAAAGTGGGCATTGATTACGACGCTGATCTGAAGAAGGCGAAAGACCTGATCCAGGATATGCTCAACAATGATCCCGCCATCATGAAAGATGAGGAGATGAAAGTGTTCGTTGACGCCCTGGGAGACAGCGCCGTGATCATCGGGCTCAGAGCCTGGGTGAAGACAGAAAAGTACTGGGATACGCGGTGGCGGCTGATGGAACAGATCAAGATTACCTTCGATGAAGAAGGGATCGAGATCCCGTATAATCACGTTACAGTGCATGTGCGGAATGAAGAAAACAGAAATTAAAAAAAACTATTGAAATTCTCAAAGAAAAGAGATATAATAGCAAAGGCTCGTTTGACGGGCCGAATGCCGGAATAGCTCAGTCGGTAGAGCACTTCACTCGTAATGAAGGGGTCGTCAGTTCAAGTCTGATTTCCGGCTTTAGAGAAAAGAGGGCGCAACTCCAGTTGTTAAAGGAGTTGCGCCTCTTTAGCGTAAAAAAAATAAAAGATAAGTTATTCAGCCGGATGGCACTCCGGCATCTCTTTAAGACCACTGGGGCGTGATAGCTGCCTGTTCTATCCTTGAATAACTTACCTTGCAGAATATGTGTTCGATAATTTACTATATCATTTCTGCCGGAAGAAATCAAGACTCTTGAAAATCCCCGGCTATTTTTGTATACTTATTTAGTTGAAATTCGGAGGTGACAGTACAGTGAAACCATCAGAGGAAACGATCCGCCTCTTTCAGAATGACCGGTTCGCGACAGAGAACGGAGCGGTGATCGAGGAAGTGGATGATCACTATGCAAAATGCAGCCTTAAGATAGAAGACCGCCACAGGAATGCCATGGGCGCGGTGATGGGCGGCGTGTATTTTACGCTGGCCGATTTTGCCCTGGCGGTGGCCAGCAACTGGCAGGAAATGGGCAATGTATCCCTGAATTCGGAGATCACATACCTGACTGCCGCTAAAGGAGATGTGCTTACAGCGGAAGCGTTCTGCGTGAAGAACGGCAGGACGACCGGATATTACCGGATCGATGTGAAAGACGGCTGCGGGAATCTGGCCGCTGCCGTAACAGCCACGACATACTGCGTGGCAAAGAAGTGATAAAAAGGAGACATCTGTTATGGCAAAGTCAAAAGTTTATTTCACAGACATGCGTGCCCTTCCGGGGACGAATCTTCCGGAGAAGCTTCAAAAGCTGATCCGGAAAGCAGGGATTGGGGAGATCGATTTTGAGAAAAAGATGACCGCGATCAAGATCCATTTCGGCGAGCCGGGGAATCTTTCTTTCCTGCGTCCGAATTACGCCAAAGCGGTGGCGGATGTGGTTAAGGAACTGGGCGGCCGTCCTTTCCTTACGGATTGCAATACTTTGTATGTGGGCAGAAGAAAAGACGCGCTGGAGCATCTGAGCGCGGCCTATGAGAACGGGTTCAGCCTTCTGTCTACGGGCTGCCATATCATTATCGGCGATGGCCTGAAGGGAACCGATGATGTCAGCGTCCCGGTAGAGGGCGGGAAACTGGTGAAAGAGGCGAAGATCGGCCGTGCCGTCATGGACGCCGATGTGTTTATCAGCCTCAGTCATTTCAAAGGACATGAGGCCACCGGATTCGGCGGATGCTTCAAGAATATCGGTATGGGCTGCGGAAGCCGCGCCGGCAAGATGGAGCAGCACAACAGCGGAAAGCCGACGGTGAATCAGTCTGTCTGCGTGGGCTGCCGCGTCTGTTCAAAGAACTGCGCCCATGGGGCCATCTCCTTCCCGGAGAAGAAGGCGGTCATCGATCATGAGAAATGCGTGGGTTGCGGACGGTGCCTTGGCGCATGTAATTTCGATGCGATCTACAATGAAAATGAATCCGCTGTCCAGGATCTGAACATCAAGATCGCAGAATACACAAAGGCGGTTATTGACGGACGTCCGTCGTTCCACATCAATCTGGTGATCGACGTGTCGCCGTACTGTGACTGTCACCCCGAAAATGACGTCCCGATCCTTCCGGATGTGGGAATGTTTGCAAGCTTTGATCCGGTGGCTCTGGATCAGGCGTGCGCGGATGCCTGCAATGCGCAGCAGCCGATGCGCGGAAGTCTTTTGGATGAACACATCCACGAAGAAGGGTTCTGCGACCACCACGATCATTTCATCAACACCACGCCGGAGAGCGAGTGGGAGACCTGCCTGGCGCATGCGGTTGAGCTGGGGCTCGGCAGCAGGGAATATGAGCTGATCGAGGTAAAATAAGATTAGTTTAAAGGAAAAGAGGAAAGTAACTGATGAAAAGAGAAAAATTCGGCTCCCGCATCGGGTTCATCCTGATCTCTGCGGGCTGTGCGATCGGACTTGGAAATGTATGGCGTTTCCCGTATATCACGGGACAGTACGGTGGGGCGGCATTTGTGCTGATCTATCTGTGCTGCCTGGTGCTGCTGGGATTCCCGATCATGGTAATGGAGTTCTCCGTGGGACGCTCCGCAGGCTGCGGCATCGCGAAGGCGTTCGACAGGCTGGAGCCGCTGGGGACAAAATGGCACTGGTATAAATGGTTCGGCATCGCCGGCAACTACCTGCTGATGATGTTCTATACAACCATCGGCGGCTGGCTTCTGATCTATCTGTTCAAGATGGCGGCGGGAAGCTTTGAAGGCATGGATGCGGCGCAGATCGAGGGCGAGTTCGGAAGCCTGATGGGGCAGCCGGTGCTCATGACCGTATGTATGGCAGTGGTTGTCGTTCTGTGTTTTGCAATTGTAAATCTGGGACTCCAGAAAGGCGTGGAAGGCATCACCAAGATCATGATGGTCATGCTCTTCATCCTGCTGATCATCCTGGCAGTCCGTTCCATCCTCCTGCCAGGGGCGGTGGCAGGGCTTGAGTTCTATCTGCTGCCGGATTTCGGCAAGATGAAAGAAGCGGGCATCATGGAAGTTGTATCGGCGGCCATGAACCAGTCCTTCTTCACCCTGAGCCTTGGCATCGGCGCCATGGCGATCTTCGGAAGCTATATTGAAAAGAAAAGAAGACTCGCGGGAGAAGTCGTGGCGATCACCGTGCTTGACACCTGTGTGGCGCTGATCTCCGGACTGATCATCTTCCCGGCCAGCTTCGCGTTCGGCGTAAATCCGGACAGCGGCCCGAACCTGATCTTCATTACCCTGCCGAATATCTTTAATTCTATGGCGGGCGGAAGACTGTGGGGCGCGATCTTCTTCCTCTGCATGTTCTTCGCGGCGGCATCCACGATTATCGCCGTATTCGAGAACATCATCGCATTCGCCATGGATCTGACAGGATGCTCCAGGAAGAAAGCTGTAGCCATCAATCTTATAGCCATCCTGATCCTGTCCATGCCGTGCGTGCTGGGCTACAACGTGCTGAGCGGATTCGCCCCGTTCGGCGAGGGATCCGCTATCCTGGATCTGGAAGACTTCATCGTCAGCAACAACCTGCTCCCGCTGGGCAGTCTCATCTATGTGCTGTTCTGTACGAGCCGATACGGCTGGGGCTGGAATAACTTCGTAAACGAGGCAAATACAGGCGAAGGCCTGAAATTCCCGAAATGGGTAAGACCATACGTAACATACATCATACCGCTCATCGTAATCTTCCTGTTCATACAGGGCTACTGGAGCAAATTTGCGGGTTAGGCTTAAGCCGTGCACAAGGAGAAAGAGGTGTCTCCCTATCGTGTTTACACGAATAGGGAGCGCCTCTTTTTTCTTGTATAGGGCGCAGCCCGCGAGGGAGATGAAGCACGGAGTGCGGAATCGAGCTGCACGGCGTGAGCCGGACGGAGAGGAGTGCGCAGCCTCCAAAATATTTTCGGGTTTCATTATAACGAAAATTGTGTTATTCTATTTTTATCTAATGCGGAATGCGTTCAGCAGGATCCATCCGTATGTTGATTCATTATTATTTTTCGAGCCCGTATTTTCAGGGCAGATTTCATTCAGGTACAAGGGAAAGACTGAGGTGATGTCATTGCCGGAATAAACAGCAATAAATATAAAGTTGCACCAGAGAAACAGAATGTATTATACTGAAGGAGAAAACATAATATCATTGAGTACAAATCACCCGGCGACAGCCTGAGTATCAATGATTTTTATAAAGTTTACGGCTATGCCTGTATCTATCAATCCAATACGGATCGGATAAAGGAGATTGATCCGCAGGAATTAACGCTTACGTTTGTGTGCAGTCATTATCCGCGGAATCTGCTCCGCCACTTAAAACATGTGCGTGGGATCAGTACAGAATATCAGGGGAGAGGGATTTATTACCTGAAAGGTGATCCGATCCCCATGCAGCTTCTGATCGTCCCTGAACTGACGGATACGGAAAACTACTGGCTGCAGAGCATGCGCACAGATCTTCGGGCAGGCAAAGAAATACAGAAGCTGATGCGCGAGTATGAAAAACACAGGAAATCAAAAGATTACGCTGCCGTAATGGATCTTATTACTCGTGCAAACTGGGAACAGATGGAGGTGGAAAAGAAGATGTGTGATGCATTGAAAGAATTATTTTCGGAAGAGCTGAAAGAAGCAGACAATAACGGAAGAACAGAGGGCATACAAACTGGAATACAGCAAGGTAAACGTGAGATGATCCTTGCTTTTCTGAAAGCCGGTGCGGAAATTAATATGATTAAAGAGGCAACTGGATTAAATGAAGAACAGATTGAAGAAATACGCAGGGAGATAGAATGAAAACCATATTGAATTATAAGAAACCTGCATTTTGGATTATTGTTGCAGTGATTGCTACATGTGTTGCAGTTGCAGTATGTTTCCTGACAAATCCGCCGTCCAACACACATAACTATTCGGAAGTGTATGAGGTGACGCCGACAGACGATATTCAGGACAAATATGATAATGAAGAATTTGTATATCAGAAGTCGCACTATAAGGTGGCAGACGGAACGTGGGTTTGCGAAGGGTACACATATAAATACCGCCTGGAGATCACAGGAAGATTGAACAATGCTGCTAAAAGCACAACTTACATTGTTTTGAGTAATTCAAAAGATATTACATTTGACCAAACCTGGAAAGCAAGCGGACTCAGCAGTCTGATGAGTGATTATTTTGATCCTGAAGATGCAGTGATCGTTGGGCACAAATTGTTTTCTTAATAGTGAAGGCATCGCTTTGGCGATGCCTTTCAGACTGTATTGGATATTTTATGCGAGGATCTACCTGTTATATTCTATTCTTATCGGTTCTTTCCCAGTCAGTTCTTTGCTTTTTGTGTCCGGCTGTGAGAATCCGGCGAAGATCTCATAGCGCTTTCCATCCCGAAAACGTCTTCCTGTTTCGTCGACTACAGTAAAGCAGTCTGCGCGCAGCGGAATTTTTATGCCGAGTTTTTCGTTGCCATCCAGATGGATGCGTCGGAACGCCGCGAGATGTGGATGGGGTGTTTCGAACGGGGATTCCAGGTCCCGGATATAGATCTGAAGTACGTCGTCTGTGTCGAAGGAACTTCTGTTTTCCATCTGTACTTCCAGACAGAATGCAATGTCTGCAGATTCTGGAGCATCCTTTCCGGAGTTCGGGATATCGCATACTTTTACAGAAGTGACCGTTGTATCAGCGTAAGTCAGTCCGAAGCCAAAGGGGTATTGCGCCTGCCCCTCAATATAGCGGTAGGTGCGACCTTTCATGGAATAATCCTCAAATTCCGGAAGCTGATCTAAAGATTCGTAGAAGGTCACGGGAAGCTTTCCGGAGGGAGAATATTCGCCGAAGAGAAGCTCCGCTGCGGCATTTCCGCCCTGGGCACCGGGGTACCACAGATCAACAATGGCATCGAAATGTTCTGTTGCAAAGGAAAGATCGATATCACTTCCGGCCATCAGGCATAGGATGACAGGGGTGTTTTCTAAAGCTATAGCCTCCATCAGCTTTCTCTGGGGTTCCGGAAGCAGCAGGTCTGTCTTGTCGCCTGAAGCATAGCTGTTTCCGGTATCGCCCTCCTCACCTTCCAGAGTCTCATCCAGTCCCAGACAGAGAATGACAATATCGCTGTTTTTTGCTACGGTACGAGCTTCGCTCAAACGATCAAAATCCCATGCGAGAGCCTCATTTTTGTTGCGGAACAAATGACAGCCTTCGGAGTAAAGGATACGCGCTGTGTCTCCTGCGTATCTGCGGATTCCATCCAGAACAGTGATATATTCAGAAGCGGTTCCATAGTAGTTTCCAATCAGTGCAGCCCGGCTGTCTGCATTTGGTCCGATTACTCCGATAGTGCGGATGGTTTCTTTTTTCAGGGGCAGGATGCCGTTGTTTTTAAGGAGAACAGCGGACTCCCGGGCGGCCTGCTCGCTCAGGGCCAGGTGTTCCGGACATTCCACGATGTCATAGGAGATAGAATCATATTCTGTTTCGTTAAAAAGTCCGAGCAGGTAACGGGTTGTAAACAGACGTACCGCGGACTCGGTGATCTGCGCTTCTGTGACGAGCCCCTGTTTGTGGGCGTTCAGCAGATGGAGATAAGTGGATCCGCAGTTCAAGTCGCATCCCGCGTCGATGGCAAGTGCTGCGGATTGCGCAGCTGTGCCAGTGACCATATGGTGTTCGTGGAAATCTTTGATCGCCCAGCAGTCAGATACAACATGCCCTTCAAATCCCCATTCCTTGCGGAGAATATCCCTGAGCAGCCTGTAACTCCCGCAGCAGGGTTCACCATTTACCCGGTTATAGGCACCCATGACAGCTTCCACGTGTGCTTCCTTTACACATGCTTCAAATGCGGGGAGATATGTTTCGCGCAGATCTTTCTCGTCTGTCTGGACGTCAAATTCATGCCGTAAAGCCTCGGGACCGGAGTGTACGGCAAAGTGTTTGGCACATGCAGCGGCAGCCATAGTGTCTCCATCTCCCTGTACTCCTTCTATATAAGACACTCCAAGACGACTGGTCAGACAGGGGTCCTCCCCATAGGTCTCGTGTCCGCGTCCCCAGCGGGGATCGCGAAAGATGTTGACATTGGGTGCCCAGAAAGTAAGTCCTTTATAAATGTCTCTGTCATTCAGAGCGGATGCAGCATTGTATTTTGCCCGTCCTTCGGTTGCAATGACCTTTCCGGCATTGCGCAGCAGGTTTTCATCAAAAGTAGCCGCCATACCGATTGCCTGAGGGAATACGGTGGCTGTGCCGGCGCGGGCAACTCCATGAAGCGCCTCGTTCCACCAGTTGTATGCGGGGATATTAAGCCTCGGGATTGCCGGTGCGTCATAGCGGAGCTGACTTGCTTTTTCCATAAGCGTCATCTGCTCTACAAGAGCTTCTGCTTTTTTTCTTGCTTCCTTTCTGTTCATGTTATTACTCCTCCTGTGAATGATATGTTCTATTGTATCAGAGAGACAAGTCCCTGTCCTTTGCATTCTTGCGAACCAATGGGCAGATTTTGCGGTTTTCTTCTTCCTCTGCCAGAACAGGAGATCCATGCAGGGAGAAAAAACCTTTTTTAAAAAAGTGATTTTGAGGTATAATCTTAAAGTAAAACTGCATTTTTGCAAAAAACACACGACAGGTGAAATGATTATGGATAGAAAATCAAAGCGGGAACAATCTTTTGAGTCTGTCAGATTTCGAGATAACGGACATGTGAAGGCTTTTATTAATACGGAACCGGATAATTTCGCTGCTCACTGGCACATTCCTCTGGAAGTGCTGATGCCTCTGGAGAATAAATATACTGTGGAATGCGGGAATATCCGCCGGACTGTAGAGGAGCGGGAGATAGCCCTGATCACCCCGGGAGCAGTCCATGCTCTGGAGGCACCTCCAAAAGGGAAAAGAATGTTTATCCAGGCGGATGTTTCCTGTTTTTCTCAGATGCGGGAACTTGATGTTCTTTTCTCAGTTCTGGCGCCTGTTACCGTGATCGGAAGAGAAGCACCGGAGGCTGTACAGAAAGAAGCGGCGGAGATAGTGGAACAGATCAGGAGAGACTATTATGGGAAGGAAGCATATTCGGAAATCTCAATCTATGCCGGATTGTTCAATCTGCTCTCTTTGTTCGGAAGAATTAGTGCGGCTTTTCGTAAGGAAAAGGAAATGGATGGAAATAACTTAAACAGAGAAAGATTTACATCTATATGCGAATATATCCGTGAACACTGTACGGAGCAGATCACGCTGGAACAGACGGCAAAGATGGCGGGATTCAGTAAATATTATTTTGCACGTCTGTTTCGGGATTTTACTGGTGTAACATTCTATAAGTATCTCAATCAGCAAAGAATCATGCGCGCCCAGAGATTTCTTGCTGATCCGGAACGCACTGTTGCGGAGACAGCCATGCTCTGCGGGTATGAATCTTTTTCTTCATTTAACCGGATGTTTAAGCAGATAAAGGGGTGCACGCCCGGTCAGTTCAGGAAGATACATAATTCTCCTTTTTAGACATTTTATTCATCCGGCGCGGTAGTACAGTTTTTTTGCTTTGGATGGTTTGAATATAAAAAGACAAAAAAACAGCGGTTTGTTTAGCAACATATACATGAACGACGTATTATTGGTGGTTTGGTATTGCTAAAATACAGACATGAGGTGACACGGATGAACAAAAATCACTCATTAAAAAAAGGAGGACAAATTTATGAAGAGAAAGAAAATTTTGGCTCTGTTAATGGCAGCGGCAATGGTTGTCGGACTGGCAGCATGCTCTGGCGGCGGAGACGCGGACAAGGGCGGAGATGACGCTCAGACAACTGACGACGGTGGAGAACAGACAACGTTGCGCATCGCATGGTGGGGATCTCAGGCAAGACATGACGCAACAGTGGAGGCACTGAATCTTTATGAGGAGTCCCATCCGGACATCAAGTTCGAATTCGAGTACTACTCATTTGACGACTACTTCACAAAATTGAAAACACTGGTCGCTTCCGATCAGGTATGGGATGTTTTCCAGCTGGGCGGAAACTTCCCGGAGTATATGGACAAGATCCATTTCCTGAACGAGTATGTGGAGTCCGGTATTGTTGATACCTCTGATATTTCCGACAGCTACCTGAAAACAACGACAGATACAGAAGGAAATCTGATCGGATTGTCACTCGGTGTAAATACTTACGGTATTGCTTATGATCCGGCTATTTTTGAGGAGGCAGGAGCAGAGCTTCCGACGGAAAACTGGACATGGGATGACTACAATGAAGCAGCTACAAAGATCCATGAAGAACTTGATATCTTTGGAAGTTCTACCTTCACACCGGGCTCTGAATTTATTGCAGGTTGTTCAGTATACGTTCCGCAGTGCGGCGAACTGAGAGAGTACAGCTTCTTCAATCTGGCACAGGATGGCATGGGATTTGACGATCCGCAGATGCTTACACCATACATTCAGATGAGAGCAGACATGATCAAGGAAGGATCTTATCCGGATGCGGGAGCAACGGCAGAAGTTACAAACATTGAAAATGACTTCCTTGTGACAGGCGAGGCGGGAATGACATGGGTAGCAATCAACCAGTTCCCGACAATCTATGACATTTGTGCATCCGAGGGACGTGAACTTAAGCTTGCTCCGCTTCCGAGAGCGACAGAAGATGGACCGTCCGGCATCATTCCGCAGTCTTCTCAGATGTTCTGCGTATCTGAAGACAGCCAGTATAAAGAAGATGCAGCAGAATTCATCAACTGGTTTGTAAATTCTGAGGAGTGTAATGACATTCTTAAAGCAGAGATCGGTATCTGCGCTGCAGTCCAGGGGGCTATGATCGGTCTGGGAAGGACAAAGGTACCGCTTGTCCTTGGCTTCCTGCGGATCTGGCTTCTGCGGTATATTTTTATCCTGTGTACGGAAAGCTTCCTGGCATATTATTCTGTATTCTGGGGGAATCTGTTCTCCAATTGCGCTGCAGCTGTGATCTTTCTGATCTTTCTGGCGAAAATGCGGTGGGAGATAGTTAACTGAGACCAGATGGAAAATGCTTAGCTGCACTGCAGTGAATGAATAAAAGACAGTAAAAGAAACAGAGTTCTTCGGTATGGGTATGCAAAGAACTCTGTTTTTATTATGAAGGGTTCAGTATCTCTTCCGGTACATTTTCTCCACCACCCCGATCACCGCATACAGCGCCATCGCCATGATGCACAGCAGGACGATGGACATTAAGAGCCAGTTCATTTTGAACACCTGGCTGGAATAGATGATGAGATACCCGAGCCCGCTCCTTGCGGCCAGGAATTCCCCGATGACCACCCCCACCAGGCAGAGTCCGATGTTGACTTTCATGTTGCTGATGACGGCGGGCACGGAACTGGGAAGTACGACCTTGAAGAGGGCGTGCCGCCGGTTTCCGTGGAGGGTCCGGATCAGCTTGATCTTTTCTTTATCAACAGTCGTGAAGCTGGTATACAGGTTCATGATGCTGCCGAATATGGCCACGGACATACCGGCCACAATGATGGTGGTCGGCGTGGCGCCCAGCCATACGATGAGAAGGGGCGCAAGCGCGGACTTCGGCAGGCTGTTCAGGACGACCAGATAAGGCTCCAGGATCTCTGAGAGGCTCCGGCTGCACCAGAACAACACGGCGGCGAGGATGCCGATGGCGGTCACCAGCAGGAAGCTGACAATGGTTTCATACAGGGTGACGCCGATGTGGAGGAAAATGGACCGGTCCACGGTCATCTCGTAAAAGCACAGTGCGATCCTGGAGGGGCTGCTGAAGATAAAGGAATCGATGATCCCCTGATCCGCGCAGAACTCCCAGAGGAGGAGAAAGAGGATCAGGATGAGAATCCGGGCGGTGCGCACGGTGATCCGGTGGCGGCGGAGTCTCCGGATGAAGAGGGCCTGGCCGTCGGACGTTGTGTCAGTTGGGGGTTGCAGTGGGTGTTTCTGTCGGTTCATCGCGGTTCAGCTCCTTCCATATTTCATTAAAATAGGTTTTGAATTCAGGTGCATTCCTCCGGGCCAGCGGCGTATCATCCCCCAGGTCGAATGTGACCGGGATGATGCGGGCGATCCGGGCCGGACGCCGGGTGAGGATGATGATCCGGTCCGCCAGGCTGACGGCTTCGGAGAGGTCGTGGGTGACCAGAAGGGCGGTCTTGCCGGATCGGCGGATAATCTGGCCGATGTCGTCGCTGACGGTGAGCCGGGTCTGGTAGTCCAGGGCGGAGAAGGGCTCGTCGAGGAGCAGAAGCTCCGGCTCCATGAGCAGGGTGCGGATGAGGGCGGCCCGCTGGCGCATGCCCCCGGACAGCTCGGAAGGCCTGGAGCGGGCGAACTGTTTCAGGCCGTACTGTTCGAGCATGGCTTTTGCATGCCGCTTCGTCTCCGGGGTGAGCCGGCCGCTGATCTCCGCGCCTAAAAGGACATTCCGCCAGATGCTTCGCCATTCGAAGAGGTGGTCGTGCTGCAGCATGTAGCCGATCCGCTCGGAATTCTCGGTCAGCGGCCGCCCGTTCAGGAGCATTTCGCCGCTTTCCGGCTGCATGAGGCCGTCGATCAGGGAGAGGAGCGTGGACTTGCCGCAGCCGGAGGGACCGACTACGGAGACGAATTCCCCTCTGGTCAGGGTAAATGAAATATTGGACAGGGCTTTGGTCTCTCCGTCCAATGTGTGGTAGGAATAATCAATATTTCTTAATTCCAGAATCGGAGTCATGAATTCACTTCCATCCGTCGGGTATATCTATAATCAATGTATGAAAATATTGAGGGTATGGTGTGTTCCGTGCGGGGAAAATGTGGTACAATAGGTGCGCACACGATACCATGCGTGCGGATGTGATACAGGAGATCTTTTGATGAATATACAGAAAATCAATTATCAGAAAGAACTGGAAAAACTTTTAAAGCAGCTTGAGGCGGAACAGCGAGTGCCGTCCCTTCTGATCCACAGCTGCTGTGCGCCGTGCAGCAGTTATGTGCTGGAATATCTTTCGGATTATTTTAAGATCACGGTTTTATATTATAATCCCAATATTTATCCGGAGAGCGAGTATACGAAACGGATCCTGGAGCAGCAGAACCTGATCCGGGCGATGAAGTTTCGCTATCCGGTCTCATTTCTGGCGGGCAGATATGATAAGGAAAAGTTCTACGACATGGCGGCGGGGATGGAAGGCTTAAGAGAAGGCGGCGCCCGGTGCATGAAGTGCTACGAGCTGCGGCTCCGGGAAGCGGCGGCGCAGGCAGCGGCAGGAGGGTTCAACTATTTTACGACCACCCTCAGCATCAGCCCGCTGAAAAATGCGCAGAAGCTGAATGAGATCGGCATCCGCGTCGGGAAGGAATACGGGGTGGAATATCTGGTCTCGGATTTCAAGAAGAAGAACGGGTACAAGCGCTCTATCGAACTGTCAAAGGAGTACGGTCTATACCGGCAGGACTACTGCGGATGCGAGTTTTCCATGCGGGATTCGAAAAAGCCTGAGTGAAACGCACTTTTAAGTAGACATATGACGCTTTAATGTGTTAAACTAAGTCGATATAGAGTACAGTCTGAATATGCCGGACTGTATTTTATTTCCGCCGCCGGGCGGAACGCACACAAGAGACAGAAAAGAGGAAGAAAAATGGCACAGTTATGGGGCGGCCGTTTCACCAAGGAAACGGACAAACTGGTATATGATTTCAACGCTTCCATCTCTTTTGACCGGAGATTCTGGGAACAGGATATCCGCGGAAGCATCGCGCATGTGACGATGCTGGCAAAACAGGGCATCCTGACGGAGGAAGAGAAGGAGCAGATCATAAAGGGTCTTGAAGGGATCCGCGCGGACGTGGAGAACGGGACGCTTGAGATCACAGAAGAATATGAAGACATCCACAGCTTTGTGGAGGCCAACCTGATCGACCGCATCGGTGATGCGGGCAAGAAGCTGCACACCGGGCGCAGCCGGAACGACCAGGTGGCGCTGGACATGAAGCTTTATACGAGAGATGAGATCGTGGAGCTGGACGGGCTTCTTAAGGAGCTGCTGGAAGTGCTCCTTAAGCTGATGAAGGACAATCTCGAGACATTTATGCCGGGATTCACCCATCTCCAGAAAGCGCAGCCGATCACGCTGGCCCACCACATGGGCGCATATTTCGAGATGTTTAAGCGTGACCGCTCCCGCATGAAAGATATTTACAGGAGAATGAATCTCTGCCCGCTGGGCTCCGGCGCGCTGGCAGGGACCACCTATCCGCTGGACCGAGAGTATACGGCAGAGCTGCTTGATTTTGACGGACCGACGCTGAACAGCATGGATTCCGTGTCCGACCGGGATTACCTGATCGAACTTCTGTCGGCCATGTCCACGGTGATGATGCACCTGAGCCGGTTCTCCGAGGAAGTGATCATCTGGAATACAAACGAGTATAAATTCGTGGAGATCGACGATGCATACAGTACGGGCAGCAGCATCATGCCGCAGAAGAAGAACCCGGACATCGCGGAACTGGTGCGGGGCAAGACGGGGCGCGTCTACGGGGCGCTGATGTCCATGCTGACCACGATGAAGGGACTGCCCCTTGCATATAATAAGGATATGCAGGAGGATAAGGAGTTTGTATTTGACGCCATCGACACCACGAAGGGGTGTCTGGCGCTCTTCACGGGCATGCTGAAGACCATGAAGTTCAATGCACCGCGCATGGAGGAGAGCGCGAAGCACGGATTTACCAACGCCACGGATGCGGCGGATTATCTGGTGAATCACGGCGTGCCGTTCCGTGACGCCCACGGCATTGTCGGACGGCTCGTTCTCTACTGTATTGATAAGGGGATCGCGCTGGATGATATGAGCCTGGAAGAATTCAAGGCGATCTCGCCGGTATTTGAAGAAGATATTTACGACGCCATCAGTATGAAGACCTGCGTGGAGATGCGCAATACCATCGGCGCGCCGGGCAGGGCGGCCATGGAGAAGGTCATCCGGGCGGAGGAAGAGTACCTGACGGCGGAGTGAGATGCAGGCCGGTTCTGAAAGCTGCATATAAAAATTGCATTTATAATTAAGAAATAAACAATCAGAAAGAACAGAGGAAAGAAAGGAAGGATCAGAAAAATGGATCAGAAATTAAGAGTAGGTATTCTGGGAGCAACAGGTATGGTAGGTCAGAGATTTATCTCTCTGCTGGAGAACCACCCGTGGTTTGAGGTGGTGACGGTGGCGGCAAGCCCCCGTTCCGCAGGCAAGACTTATGAGGAGGCAGTAGGCGGACGCTGGAAAATGGACACGCCGATGCCGGAGGCTGTGAAGAACCTGGTGGTTCTCAATGTAAATGACGTGGAGCATGTGGCATCCACTGTTGACTTTGTTTTCAGCGCGGTTGACATGAGCAAGGATGAGATCAAAGCCATCGAGGAAGAGTACGCGAAAACAGAGACGCCGGTCGTATCCAACAACAGCGCGCACCGTTGGACGCCGGATGTGCCGATGGTCGTGCCGGAGATCAACGCGGATCATTTCGATGTGATCCCGGATCAGAAGAAACGTCTCGGAACGACCCGCGGATTCATCGCGGTAAAACCGAACTGCTCCATCCAGAGCTATGCGCCGTGCCTGGCTGCATGGAAAGAATTCGGCCCGAAAGAACTCGTGGTAACGACCTATCAGGCAATCTCCGGAGCCGGCAAGACATTCAAAGACTGGCCGGAAATGGTTGGAAATATCATCCCGTTCATCGGCGGAGAGGAAGAGAAGAGCGAGCAGGAGCCGCTGCGTGTGCTTGGCAAAGTAGAGAACGGACAGATCGTGAAGGCCGAACTGCCGAAGATCACCTGCCAGTGCGTGCGCGTGCCGGTCCTCAACGGCCATACGGCAGCAGTATTCATCAACTTCGAGAAGAAACCGACGAAAGAGCAGCTTATCGAGAAACTTGTGAACTTCAAAGGATTCCCGCAGGAGGCAGAGCTTCCGAGCGCGCCGAAGCAGTTCATCCAGTATCTGGAGGAGGACAACCGTCCGCAGGTAACGATGGATGTGGATTACGAGAATGGCATGGGCGTATCCATCGGACGTCTGAGAGAAGACAGCATGTATGACTTCAAATTTATCGGCCTGTCACACAACACCGTAAGGGGCGCGGCAGGCGGCGCGGTACTGTGCGCAGAGGCGCTGACAGCGAAGGGATACATCGCGAAGAAATAAAAAGGAGGCTGATCATTATGGGAATGACTATGACGCAGAAGATCCTGGCGGCCCATGCGGGACTTGACCACGTGGAAGCGGGCCAGCTGATCGAGGCGAAGCTTGATGTCGTCATGGCGAATGATATTACAGGGCCGATGGCGCTGCCGATCATTAAGCAGATGTCGGATCATGTGTTTGATAAGGATAAAGTGGTATTTGTTCCGGATCATTTTACACCGAACAAGGATATCAAATCCGCGGAGAACTCCAAGGCCATCCGCGAGTACGCGAAGGAGCAGGGGCTGACCTGGTATTTCGAGCAGGGCAAGTCCGGCGTGGAGCATGCGATCCTGCCGGAGGCCGGCGTGGTGACGGCCGGGGAGTGCATTATCGGCGCGGATTCCCACACCTGTACATACGGTGCGCTGGGCGCGTTTTCGACAGGCATGGGTACGACGGACGTGGCGACCGGTATGGCGACCGGGGAGATATGGTTTAAAGTACCAAGCGCCATTAAGTTTGTGCTGACGGGCAGACCGTCAAAATATGTCAGCGGCAAGGATATCATTATCCATATCATCGGGCTCATCGGTGTGGACGGCGCGCTGTACAAATCCATGGAATTCACAGGGGACGGCATTGCCAGCCTGTCCATGGACGACCGCTTTACGATGGCGAATATGGCGATCGAGGCGGGCGCGAAGAATGGCATCTTCCCGGTGGATGACCAGGCGCTTGCATACATTCAGGAGCATTCGAAGAAGCCGTACACGATCTACGAGGCGGATGAGGATGCGAAATATGATGACGTGATCACGGTAGACCTGTCTGAGGTCCGCCCGACCGTGGCATTCCCGCATCTTCCGGGCAATGCGAAGACCATCGACGAGGTGGAGGCGATGGAGCCGATCAAGATCGACCAGGTAGTGATCGGATCCTGCACCAACGGCCGGATGGAGGATATGCGCAAGGCGGCCGCGATCCTGAAAGGTCATACGGTTCATCCGGATGTGCGTGTGATGGTGGTTCCAGCGACGCAGAAGATTTATAAACAGTGTATTGAAGAAGGTCTGCTGGAGATCTTCGTTGACGCGGGCTGCGCGGTGAATACGCCGAGCTGCGGACCGTGCATGGGCGGCCACATGGGTGTTATGGCGGCAGGAGAGAAATGTGTTTCCACGACAAACCGCAATTTCGTGGGCCGCATGGGCCATGTGGATTCCCTGATCTATCTTGCGTCTCCCGAGGTGGCGGCAGCCAGCGCCATCGCCGGTTATATCGCAAATCCTGAGAAAGTGGGTGACCTGTAATGAGAGCAAAAGGACATGTTTTTAAATATGGGGACAATGTGGATACAGACGTGATCATCCCGGCAAGATATCTGAATTCTTTCGATGCGCAGGAGCTGGCAAGCCATGCCATGGTGGATATCGATCCGGATTTTGCGAAGAAGGTCCAGCCGGGCGACATGATCGTTGCCAATAAGAACTTCGGCTGCGGCTCTTCCAGAGAGCATGCGCCGCTCTGTCTGAAGACGGCGGGCGTAAGCTGCATCATTGCAGAGACATTTGCGCGCATTTTCTACCGGAACGCGATCAACATCGGTCTTCCGATCATCGAGTGCCCGGAGGCGGCGCAGAATATCGAGGCCGGCGATGAGGTGGAAGTGGATTTCGACAGCGGGAAGATCTATGACCGCACAAAAGGCACGGAGTACCAGGGGCAGGCGTTTCCGGAATTCATGCAGAAGCTGATCGCCGCAGGCGGGCTTGTGAATTATACGAACAATAAAAAGAAAAACTAATAAGAAAGTTATTAAAGGAAGAAGTTATGGAAAATCAGAATCAGGGGAAACTGTCGGCGCTCCTGCCGATCGGTGTATTCCTCGTTATCTTTCTGGGCGCAGGGATCATTTTTCAGGATTTTTACGCGATGCCTGCCATCGTGGCATTCCTGATCGCGTTGTTTGTGGCGTTCCTGCAGAACCGGAAAGTAAGTTTTGACGAGAAAGTAAAGATCATCGCACAGGGGGTGGGCGAGGAAAATATTATTACCATGAGCCTCATTTTTCTCTGTGCGGGCGCGTTTTCCGGAGCCGTTACGGCAGCCGGAGGCGTGGACAGCACCGTTAATCTGGGACTGTCGCTGATCCCGGCCCACTTTATCGTGGCGGGGCTCTTTATCATCAGCTGTTTTATCTCGGTATCCATGGGAACATCCATGGGAACGATCGCGGCGCTGGCTCCGATCGCAGTGGGCGTCAGTGATGAAGCGGGATTTCCGATGGCGATCTGTATCGCGGCGGTTGTCTGCGGTGCCATGTTCGGAGACAATCTGTCCATGATCTCAGATACGACGATCGCGGCGGTCAAGACACAGGGCTGCGAGATGAAGGACAAGTTCAAGGCGAACTTCCTGATCGTCCTTCCGGCTGCAGTGATCACCATCGTTTTCTTCTGGTTCGTTACCAGGGACATGAGCTACAATATCGCCAGCGGCGAGTATAACCTGTTCCAGGTCATCCCCTATCTGGTCGTTCTGATCGGGGCTTTGATCGGGATCAATGTGTTCCTGGTGCTGATCGCGGGAACCGTCCTGTCGATCGTGGTCGGGGTATGGACAGGGACCATTACCGTTTCGGAGATGTTTACGGTGATGGGCGACGGCGTTACGTCTATGTATGATATCACGGTGATCTCGATCATCGTGGCGTGCATCGTATCCCTTGTCCGGGCGAACGGCGGCATCCAGTTCATCCTGGATCTGATCAAGAGCCGGATCCGTGGGAAACGGGGCGCCCAGGCAGGCATCGCGGCGCTGGCGCTGCTGGTGGATCTCTGTACGGCGAACAATACGGTGGCCATTGTCATGTCCGGACCGATCGCGAAAGAGATCTGTGACGAGTTCGGGGTGGAGCCGAAACGGTCCGCATCCCTGCTTGATATGTTTACTTCCGTGGGACAGGGCCTGATCCCGTACGGAGCGCAGCTCCTCTCGGCGGCGACGCTTACCGGGCTGACACCCTTTGATATGATGCCGTACCTGATCTATCCGATCCTGATGGCGGTATGCGGCATCGGAGCGATCATAATTTCCAAACGATAGAAATGAAGAGGTTGAGAAGATGAATCTACTGTATAACAGCACAAGAAACTCTGACATTGCGGTGACTGCATCCGAGGCGATCCTGAAAGGACTTGCGGCGGACGGCGGCCTGTTCGTCCCGGAGCGGATCCCGAAGCTTGATGTGACCATGGACCAGCTTAAGGGGATGAGCTATCAGGAGACAGCCTATGCGGTCATGAAGCAGTTCCTGACGGATTTTACAGAAGAAGAACTGAAGCACTGCATCGATAGCGCCTATGATTCCAAGTTTGATACGGAAGTGATCGCCCCGCTGGTGAAGGTGGAGGACACCTATCATCTGGAACTGTTCCACGGCGCGACCATCGCCTTTAAGGATATGGCTCTTTCCATCCTGCCGCACCTGCTGACAACGGCGGCGAAGAAGAATCATGTGACCAATGAGATCGTGATCCTGACCGCCACGTCCGGCGACACGGGCAAGGCGGCCCTGGCCGGATTCGCGGATGTGCCGGGGACGAAGATCATCGTCTTCTATCCGAAGGGCGGCGTAAGCCGGGTGCAGGAGCTGCAGATGGTGACTCAGAAAGGGGAAAACACTTCAGTAGTGGCCATCCACGGAAACTTCGACAATGCCCAGAGCGGCGTGAAAGAGATCTTCGAAGATGCCGGGTTTGCAAAAGAGCTTGCGGATGCGGGCTATCAGTTCTCATCGGCAAACTCCATCAATATCGGGCGTCTCGTTCCCCAGGTGGTTTACTATGTATATGCGTATGCAAAGCTTCTGGAAAATAAAGAGATCACATCCGGGGAAGCCATCAATGTGACGGTTCCGACCGGAAACTTCGGCAACATCCTGGCGGCATATTATGCGAAGCAGATGGGCGTGCCGATCGCGAAGCTGATCTGTGCATCCAACGAAAACAAAGTGCTTTTTGATTTCTTCCGCACGGGTGTATACGATAAGAATCGTGAGTTCATCCTCACGTCTTCCCCATCCATGGACATCCTGATTTCCAGCAACCTGGAGCGCCTGATTTACACGATCGCCGGACAGGATGCGGAAAAGACCGCTGACCTGATGGCGCAGCTCAGAGAAAAGGGATCCTATGAGATCACGCCGGAAATGCGGGAACGCCTGGCAGATTTCGAGGGCGGTTTTGCCACCGAGGAGGAAACGAAAGAAGCGATCCACGATACATTCGCAAAGACCGGATATGTGATGGATACTCATACGGCTGTAGCAGCTTATGTATGTGCGCAGTACCGGAAGGAGAGCGGCGACGACAGGAAATGCCTGGTGGCATCGACTGCAAGCCCGTACAAATTCATCCACAGCGTTATGACAGCGATCGATGAAAAATATGCATCCGCGGACGAGTTCGACCTGGTGGACGAACTGAGCCGCATTTCCGGCACGGATATCCCCAATGCGATCGAAGAGATCCGCAGCGCCGACATCCGTCACACGAGAGAGTGTGATGCCGGTGAAATGAAGCTGGCGGTCAGAGAGATTCTTGGAGTGTAAGGAGATAAAGCGATGGATATGGAAAATATAAACAGCATGTGGGGCATTATCGGCATCATTGTCTGCGCCTGCGGCGTGTATGCACTGTACTGGTTTTACAAGATGAAAACGACCGGTGATATCAATGCCACAATACTTCTCGGCAAGGATTTTATGTATAAGAAGTGCAAGAATAAGGATGAATATATCAGGAAGGTTTCCCCGGCGCTTCTCGGGCTCGGGATTGTAGCGCTTGCCTACGGCGTGCTCGACGTGATCCACTGCTATGCATATCCGATGCCGGTCGCGGATACGGCCGGTATGGTGATCTTCTTCATCGTGCTCGTGGCATTTGCGGTATACACAACGAAACTGAAACGGGAATATTTCTGAGAATGTGTTGACAGGCAAAGGAGCAAAACAGAATGAAAGTATCCGGAACACAGCGCCGGGAACTGATCGAGAAGGCGCTGGCTGCAAGGGAAAATTCATACAGCCCCTACTCACATTTCCGGGTGGGCGCGGCGCTTCTGTGCAGTGACGGAAGCGTCTATACCGGCTGTAATATCGAGAACCGCGCCTACGGTCCGACCAACTGCGCGGAGCGGACGGCGTTTTTCAAAGCGGTTTCAGAAGGGAAACGCGAATTCGCCGCCATCGCCATTACAGGCGGGGAGAATGAGACAGTCTGGTGCTATCCTTGCGGCGTCTGCCGTCAGGTAATGGCGGAATTCTGTGCGCCTGATGCATTTGAGATCATCTGTGCCAGGTCGGAAGAGGAGTACAAAACATACACACTGGCGGAACTCCTGCCGGAAATGTTCTGACCAACTTTGTTAAAAAAATATTAATCATTTATAAAATGCAGGATTTGAAATATAATCCTGCATTTATTATGCGCTTAAACCGAGAGAAACAGGGCATGTAAGAAAATAAATGAATTATAAAACAGGTATTCTTTCATAAAAAAGTTGAAAATTAATAAGATTGTTATTGATTTTTCAATCGTTCTTAGGTATAATGAGTTCAATTGGGATTGCGATAGAGCCCAAAGAAGATTTATAGAAAGAGAGAGGTAGAAGAGGTATGGCAAATATTGATTTAACTCAGTATGGCATTACAGGAACTACGGAAATCGTTCACAATCCTTCCTATGAGATGTTATTCGAGGAGGAGACAAACCCGAATCTTGAAGGCTTTGACAAGGGTCAGGAGAGTGAGCTCGGTGCAGTTAACGTTATGACAGGTATCTACACCGGTCGTTCACCGAAAGATAAATATATCGTTATGGATGAGAATTCCAAAGACACTGTATGGTGGACAACTGAGGAATATCCGAACGACAACCATCCTGCAACAAAAGAAGCTTGGGATTCAGTAAAAGACCTTGCGATCAAAACACTCTCCAACAAGAGACTGTTCGTTGTTGACGCATTCTGCGGCGCTAACAAAGACACACGTATGGCGATCCGTTTCATCGTGGAAGTTGCATGGCAGGCACACTTCGTAACGAACATGTTCATCCGTCCGACAGCAGAAGAGCTTGAGAACTTCGTACCGGACTTCGTTGTTTACAACGCTTCCAAGGCAAAAGTAGAGAACTACAAAGAGCTTGGCCTGAGATCTGAGACAGCGGTTATGTTCAACATCACAAGCCGCGAGCAGGTGATCGCGAACACATGGTACGGCGGAGAGATGAAGAAAGGTATGTTCTCCATGATGAACTACTACCTGCCGCTCAAGGGCATCGCTTCCATGCACTGCTCAGCAAACACAGACATGAACGGCGAGAATACAGCAATCTTCTTCGGACTTTCCGGAACAGGTAAGACAACACTTTCAACAGACCCGAAGAGACTCCTCATCGGTGATGACGAGCACGGCTGGGATGACAACGGTATCTTCAACTTCGAGGGCGGATGCTACGCGAAGGTTATCGACCTTGACAAAGAGTCCGAGCCGGATATCTACAACGCGATCAAGAGAAACGCACTTCTTGAGAACGTAACACTTGACGCAGAAGGAAAGATCGACTTTACAGATAAGAGTGTGACAGAGAATACACGTGTATCCTACCCGATCGGCCACATCGAGAAGATCGTTCGTCCGGTATCCGCAGCTCCGGCAGCGAAGAACGTAATCTTCCTGTCAGCTGATGCATTCGGCGTACTTCCGCCGGTATCTGTACTTACACCGGAGCAGACAGAGTACTACTTCCTGTCAGGCTTCACAGCAAAACTTGCCGGTACAGAGCGCGGCATCACAGAGCCGACACCGACATTCTCCGCATGCTTCGGACAGGCATTCCTTGAGCTTCATCCGACAAAATATGCTGAGGAGCTCGTTAAGAGAATGAAAGAGAGCGGAGCAAAAGCATACCTCGTAAATACAGGATGGAACGGAACAGGAAAACGTATCTCCATCAAAGATACACGTGGTATCATCGACGCGATCTTAAGCGGAGCGATCCTTGACGCACCGACAAAGACGATCCCGCACTTCAACTTCGAAGTTCCGACAGAGCTTCCAGGAGTTGATCCGGCGATCCTTGACCCGAGAGATACATATGCAGACGCTTCCGAGTGGGAGGCTAAGGCAGACGATCTGGCTGCAAGATTCGTTAAGAACTTCAAGAAATACGAGAGCAACGAACTTGGTAAAGCACTCGTTGCAGCTGGTCCGCAGGCATAATAAGATACAGACGTATCAGAAATTCAGACGGATACAGCAGATTGACTCACGTATCCGGAACAGGCGGGAGTGTAATGCTTCCGGCTCCGGTTACAGGGCATAAGAGATAATAGCAAGCCTGTGATACGGCTAAAAACAGTCAGGAAAAGGAAGAACTCGTTTTACTCAGACAACTTCCTTTTCCTGACTGACACCGCATCACAGGCTTGAACTATCTCTAATACCCCTGCACAGTCGCCGTCCGCATTACATCCCGCCTGTTCCGAAAGGTGCATCAAAGTGGCGGTATGCATCGGATTTCTTCTGGCTAGTATGAGTGTTTGTTGAAGGATGGAGCTGTGGCAGAAGAAAGGATTAATGATCGGATGAGACAGCGGAAAAAGAGGATACTGCATAAGCTGTGCATCGACATGGAGCGTTCCGAATACACCTCGTTCTCCATGTTAGCGGTGTTAAAATGCGAGTTCCAATGGACGAGTATTTTAATATCGCGTTACATGGATTCGAGGGGATGAGGTAAAGCGGGTCGGCACAGCATTGCAGTATCCTCTTTTTCTGCGTGTATTGTTTGATTTTTATATTTTTTTCTGCTGCAGCGGCATCTATTAAACAAACACGAATTTTCATTCTTCTTCGAAATGAACTCTTAGTTTTTCAACTGCACTCTTCTCGATCCGTGAGACGTAAGAGCGGGAGATCCCAAGCTGCCTTGCGATTTCCCGCTGTGTGTATTCTTCGCTGTTATACAAACCGTAACGCATTTTTAAAACGAGCTTTTCTCTCTGAGAAAGCCCGCTTTCTACTTTTTCATAGAGTTTCTGGATGTTTTCCCTGAGGTCGATCTTTTCGGGAATGTCGCATTCGTCGGCTTCGATGATGTCGTAGAGCCGGATCTCGTTGCCCTCCCGGTCGGTGCCGATGGGTTCGTAGAGGGAGATTTCCTTTGCGGATTTCTTCCGGGAACGGAAGTGCATGAGGATTTCGTTTTCGATGCAGCGCGATGCGTAGGCGGCCAGCCGGTTTCCTTTGCCGGGGTTGAAGGTCGTGACCGCTTTGATGAGGCCGATCGTTCCGATGGAGAGCAGGTCCTCCGGGTCTTCGTCGAGGTTCTGATATTTTTTCATGACATGGGCTACGAGCCGCAGATTCCGTTCGATCAGGATGTGTTTTGCTTCGAGGCTGCCCTCCGTGTATTTCTGGATGTAATACTTTTCTTCCGGGGGAGTGAGTGGATTGGGAAATGATTTCACAGCGGCACCTCTTAGCGCGTTTGATTCTATTTTATGAGCGGAGCCGGTGGATTGTGCTTTTCCACATGAAAGGAAAACCGGTATTGACAGAAGCGGTTTCGTGCTCTATGATATTCATACATTCCCGAAGGAATCTTCTTTCGGTAATCTTTCTGCAGCGGCGTTTGTGCCGTGTGCGGAGTCTGGCCGGATCGGCCGGGATTTCATTTATGTTTGTGGTGTTTTCGGATTTCTTGAATGGAAAGGAGTGTAATGAGTTTCAGTTCAATTTTATCTGCCGCCGTAGACGGACTGCAGGCAGAACTGATCCGTGTGGAGGCGGACGTGTCGAACGGGCTGCCCGTGTTCCACATGGTCGGGTATCTTTCATCGGAGGTACGGGAAGCCGGGGAGCGCGTGCGCACGGCGATCCGCAATTCAGGCTATGAATATCCGCCGAAGCGCACCGTGGTCAATCTGTCACCCGCCACGGTGAGAAAGCGCGGGGCGTCCTTTGATCTGCCGATCGCGGCGGCGATCCTTACGGCGCTTGGACAGATCCCGCCGGGATCCGCGAAGGACTGTCTGATGATCGGCGAGCTGGGGCTGAACGGCAGTGTGGGGAAGGTGCCGGGAATCCTTCCGATGGTCATGGAGGCCGCCAGGCAGGGGATCAGGCGGTGTATCATACCTGAAGAAAATGCCGGGGAAGGCAGGCTGGTGAAAGGCATGGAGATCATCGGGGTGAGCAGCCTGAAGGAAGCGGCGGCCCTGCTGCAGGGAAAGCCCTGTGCAAAACAGCGAAAAGAGAGTTTGGAGAAGAAATGTGAAGTGGAGCGGACCGGGGAAGACCGGATCCCGGATTTTGCGGAGCTTCAGGGGCAGGAAAATGTAAGGCGGGCGGCGGAGATCGCGGTCGCGGGCGGCCACAATCTGCTCATGATCGGGCCGCCGGGGAGCGGGAAATCCATGACGGCCCGGTGTATGGCCGGGATCCTTCCGCCTCCTGATGAGGAAGAAAGCCTGGAGATCACCAGGATATACAGCGTACTCGGCCTGGTGGATCCGGAAGCGCCGCTGATCCGGCAGAGACCCTTCCGGGAAGTGCACCACACGGCGACCCGGGCGGCGCTGATCGGCGGCGGGACGGTGCCGCGGCCGGGGGAGATCAGCCTGGCGCACGGCGGGATCCTGTTTCTGGACGAGCTGCCGGAGTTTAACCGGAGTGTGCTGGAAGTATTGCGGCAGCCGCTGGAGAACCGGGAGATCCGGCTTTCGCGGACGCACGGGACCTATCGGTTCCCGGCGGATTTTATGCTGGTGGCGGCCATGAATCCGTGCCCCTGCGGGAATTATCCGGATCTGTCAAAATGCAGGTGCACACCGTCCCAGATCCAGATGTATCTGGGCAGGATCAGCCGTCCCTTTCTGGATCGCATCGATCTGTGCGTGGAAGCGCCGCGGATCGGATTTGGAAGCCTTACGGGAACGGCGCGTCAGGAAAGCTCGTCTGAGATCAGAAAACGGGTGGTCCGGGTGCGGGCGATCCAGAAAAAACGGTATGAGAAGGAAGGCATTCGGAATAATGCCGCGCTTCGGACAGAAGATCTGAAGCGGTACTGTGTACTCGGCAACAGGGAGAAGAAGCTGATGGAGCGGGCGTTTTCGCAGATGGAGCTGACCGCGAGAGGATATCACCGGATCTTAAGAACGGCGCGGACCATCGCGGATCTTGACGGGGAAGAGCGGATCCGTGAGAACCATCTCCGGGAAGCGCTGAGTCTCAGGATGATTGATGAGAAGTACTGGAGGAGGTAAAGGCAATGGTATATGAATTCTGGTTCGCGCGGATACAGGGCGTTCCGGCTCAGAAAAAAATCTGCCTGCGGGAATGCATGAAATCCGCAGAAGCAATTTATTATATAGAAGAAACCCGTTTACGAAGTTTCGAATTCCTGAATGAACAGGAGCGTGAAAGGATCATCCGGGCGGGAGAAGACCAGGAATATAAAACGGAATATGAGAAGATGACGGAACGGGGGATCCGGTTTATCCCGTACTTTTCTCCGGAATATCCGGAACAGCTGAAGGAGATACAGGATCCGCCCTATGCCCTGTATGTCAAAGGGCGCCTTCCGGAGTCCGGGACGAAGAAGGCGGCGGTGATCGGCGCCAGGCGGTGTACGCCCTACGGTGAGAAATATGCCATTGATTTCGCACGGGCGCTGGCCTCCCGGGGTGTGGAGATCATAAGCGGCATGGCCAGAGGCATTGACGGCATGGGACACCGGGGCGCGCTGATGGCGGGCGGACGGACCTATGCGGTGCTCGGCTGCGGCGCGGACGTCTGCTACCCGCGGGAACATATCGGTTTATATTCGGATATCCTGGAGCAGGGCGGCGGAATCATTTCCGAACTGGCGCCCGGCACAGCGCCCCTGCCAAGGCATTTCCCGGCCAGGAACCGGATCATCAGCGGTCTGTCAGACGCGGTGCTTGTCATGGAGGCCGGGAAGAAAAGCGGCTCCCTCATTACGGTGGATATGGCCCTTGAACAGGGACGGGATGTGTACGCCCTTCCCGGCCCGGTGAACAGTACTCTGAGCGACGGGTGCAACCGGCTGATCCGTCAGGGGGCGGGCATCCTGCTGTCCCCGGAGGAGCTGCTGGAGGAGTGGGGGCTCTCAGATGCAGGGAGTCCGGCGGAGCGTAAATTGGGCGGCAAAAAAGAAAAAACGCTTGAAAGTGAAGAAAAATTGGTGTATAGTTGCCTTGGTCTTTATCCCAAGAGTGCAGACCAGATCGTGTCGGAGACAAAGCTTTGCATAAGGAAAGTCCTGGATCTCCTGATATCGCTGGAACTGCAGGGATACGTGGAAGAGATATCGAAGAATTATTATGTAATATCCCGCTGCTGAAAGACACAGGGAGGATATGGAGGAAATTAATTTATGGCACATTATCTTGTTATCGTGGAGTCTCCGGCGAAGGTGAAGACGATCAAAAAGTTTCTGGGCAGCAATTATACGGTGGCTGCGTCCCAGGGACATGTCAGGGATCTTCCGAAGAGTTCTCTCGGGATAGATATTGAGCATGATTACGAGCCCAAATACATTACCATAAGAGGAAAAGGAGATATCCTTGCAGGCCTCCGGAAAGAGGTGAAGAAGTCGGATAAAGTGTATCTGGCGACCGACCCTGACCGTGAAGGTGAGGCTATCTCCTGGCATCTGGCGGCGGCGCTGAAACTGGATCCGAAGAAAATGCGCCGCATTACTTTCAATGAGATCACGAAAAACGCAGTGAAAGCTTCGCTGAAAGCGCCCAGAGACATTGACATGAACCTGGTCAATGCCCAGCAGGCGCGCCGGATCCTTGACCGTATGGTGGGATACCGGATCAGCCCGCTCCTCTGGGCCAAGGTAAAACGGGGCTTAAGCGCCGGCCGTGTGCAGTCTGTGGCGCTCCGCCTCGTTGCGGACCGTGAGGAAGAGATCAACGCATTTATCCCGGAAGAATACTGGACGCTGGATGCGGTGCTGAAGATCAAAGGCGAGAAACGTCCGCTGGTAGCAAGATTTTACGGGACGGACAAGAAAAAGATGACGATCCGTTCAGAAGAGGAACTGAACGGGATCCTGAAAAATATCGAAAACGCATCCTTTGAGATCACGGATATAAAAACATCCGAGCGGATCCGGAAAGCGCCCCTGCCGTTTACGACCAGTACGCTCCAGCAGGAGGCAGCCAAGGCGCTGAACTTCGGAACGCAGAAGACGATGCGGATCGCGCAGCAACTCTATGAAGGAATTGACATCAAAGGAAACGGCACGGTCGGCGTGATCACTTATCTGCGTACGGATTCCACCCGGATCGCGGATGAGGCGGATGCAGCGGCAAGAGCCTACATTTCAGATGTATACGGAAAAGAATATGCAGCCCCGGGACAGGCGGCTGCAAACGGCAATAAGAAGATCCAGGACGCCCACGAGGCGATCCGCCCCACGGATATCACAAGAACTCCGGCATCACTGAAGGACTCTCTGACAAGAGACCAGTTCCGGCTGTACCAGCTGATCTGGAAGCGTTTCGCGGCCAGCCGGATGAATGCCGCAAGGTATGAGGCCACATCCGTGAAGATCGGCGCGGGCGATTACTGCTTTACAGTATCCGCATCCAAGCTCCTGTTCGACGGATTCCGTTCTGTCTACACAGAGGCGGACGAGGAGAAGGAAGAGAGCAATGTGCTTGTAGGGGGGCTTGGCATGGATTCCGTTCTGACAAAAGAAGAACTGGATCCGAAGCAGCACTTTACCCAGCCGCCGGCACATTATACGGAGGCCAGCCTGGTCAAGGCGCTGGAGGAACTGGGGATCGGACGCCCGAGTACTTATGCGCCCACGATCTCGATCATCCTGGGCCGCCGGTATGTGACAAAAGAAGCGAAGAACCTCTACATCACCGAGGTGGGCGAGGTTGTAAACAATATTATGAAACAGTCTTTCCCGAGCATCGTGGATGTGAATTTTACCGCCAATATGGAAGGACTTCTCGATATGGTCGAAGAAGGCAAGGTGGAGTGGAAAGAAGTGATCCGCAATTTCTACCCGGATCTGGATGAAGCGGTCAAAACGGCTGAGAAAGAGCTGGAGAGCGTGAAGATCGAGGATGAAGTGACAGATGTGATCTGCGAGGAATGCGGCAGGAACATGGTCATCAAGTACGGTCCCCACGGGAAATTCCTGGCCTGCCCGGGCTTCCCGGAATGCCGGAATACGAAGCCGTATCTGGAGAAGATCGGCGTGGCATGCCCGGTCTGCGGCAAAGAGGTTGTGATCAGAAAGACGAAGAAGGGCAGAAAGTACTACGGATGCGAGAACAATCCGGAGTGCGAGTTCATGTCCTGGCAGAAGCCGTCGAAAGAGAAGTGTCCGGAATGTGGCTCATATATGGTAGAAAAAGGAAACAAACTTGTCTGTGCAAATGAAAAGTGCGGCTATGTTGCGTCATTGAAAGATAAGAAACAGTAAAAAGAGACAAATTGCATTGCTATTCTGAAAATTGTGTGGTAGTATAGTCGTATCTACCTATTTGTATGGATTTGTGTATACAATTCCGGCGTTTAAAAGATATACGGAGGATGTAATGAGCGTACAGTTACTCGATAAAACAAGAAAGATCAACAAATTGCTTCACAATAATAATTCAAGCAAGGTTGTGTTCAATGATATCTGTGCAGTCCTGACGGAGATCCTTGATTCCAACGTGCTTGTTGTCAGCAGGAAAGGAAAGATCCTCGGCGTGAGCAAATGCCCGCAGGTCAGGGAGATCCACGAGCTGATCACGGAGTCGGTGGGCTCGCACATTGATGCCATGCTCAATGAGCGCCTGCTGAGCATCCTGTCCACAAAAGAAAATGTGAATCTCGAGACGCTGGGATTTTCCCCGGAGTCAGTCGGGGGCTGTGAGGCGATCATCACTCCGATCGATATTGCAGGCGAACGGCTTGGAACGCTTTTCATTTACAAGCAGGATTCCAGCTATTCGATCGACGATATCATTCTCAGCGAATACGGGACCGCGGTTGTCGGCCTGGAGATGCTCCGCTCCGTAAATGAAGAGAGCGCGGAAGAGACGCGGAAGGAACACATTGTCCAGTCCGCGATCAGCACCCTTTCGTTCTCCGAGCTGGAGGCGATCATCCATATTTTCGATGAGCTGGGCGGAACCGAAGGGATCCTCGTGGCCAGCAAGGTGGCCGACCGGGTGGGCATTACCCGTTCAGTGATCGTAAACGCGCTCCGCAAATTCGAGAGCGCCGGCGTGATCGAATCCCGTTCTTCAGGTATGAAGGGAACCTACATCAAAGTCTTAAACGACTATGTATTTACGGAACTTGATAAGATCAGAAAAGAACGGATGTAGTCAGGGAGGTTTAAAAATGTACGAAGGCAATCCCGTTGATCTCAGAATGGAAAAAATGCTTTCCGCAGACGGCATATTCGACGAAGCTGCCAGACAGTGCAGCGTTAAGAAATATGATCCGGAGGAAGATTATATTTATCTTGAATTAAAAGAAGACAAACTGGAAAATATATCTCTGGATGCAAAATACAGATGCTACATCTCCACAAGGACCGAGCTTCTGTACTGTAACGGAGTGGTGAAAGAAAGATACCGCCAGGAAGACAGGAACCTTCTCAGATTCAAGATCGAGAATGGATTTTACAATGTATACGAAGGAAGAAAGATGACGAAGCGTGCGTAAACCGTACGCTTCTCTTTTTATAAAAACCTTGTAAACTGTGTTGACAAATGGAAATCAGAGTGCTATTTTATATTCATGAGGTTTAGCACTCGTAAGAAATGAGTGCTAACAAGTCAAATTTCAAGGAGGAATAGCAATGAAGTTAGTACCATTAGGTGACAAAATTGTTTTAAAACAGTTAGAAGCAGAAGAGACTACAAAATCCGGTATCGTTCTTCCGGGTCAGGCAAAAGAGAAACCCCAGGAGGCGGAAGTGATCGCTGTAGGACCTGGCGGAAATATAGACGGCAAAGAGGTTGTGATGCAGGTTAACGTCGGCGACAAAGTGATCTATTCCAAATATTCAGGAACAGATGTGGAACTGGACGGCGAAGAGTATATCATCGTAAAACAGAGCGATATCCTCGCGATCGTAACAGAGTAAATATATTAAGCAGAAATAAGGAGATGTATTGACATGGCAAAGGAAATCAAATACGGGGCAGAAGCCAGGGCAGCACTTGAGAAAGGTGTGAACCAGCTCGCTGATACAGTAAAAGTTACACTTGGACCGAAAGGAAGAAACGTTGTCCTTGACAAATCTTTCGGCGCACCGCTGATCACAAACGACGGTGTTACGATCGCAAAAGAGATCGAGCTTGAAGACGGATTCGAGAACATGGGCGCACAGCTTATCAGAGAAGTCGCTTCCAAGACAAACGACGTAGCCGGAGACGGAACAACAACAGCTACCGTTCTTGCACAGGCAATGGTACACGAGGGTATGAAGAACCTGGAAGCAGGCGCCAACCCGATCGTTCTCAGAAAAGGAATGAAGAAAGCAACGGACAAAGCGGTTGAAGCGATCCACGCAATGAGCAGCAAGGTAAAAGGCAAAGAGCAGATCGCAAGAGTCGCAGCTGTTTCTTCAGGAGACGAGGCTGTCGGACAGATGGTGGCGGACGCGATGGAGAAAGTGTCCAACGACGGCGTTATCACGATCGAAGAGTCCAAGACAATGCAGACAGAACTGGACCTTGTAGAAGGTATGCAGTTTGACCGCGGATACATTTCCGCATACATGGCTACAGATATGGAGAAGATGGAAGCAGTCCTGGAAGATCCGTACATCCTGATCACAGACAAGAAGATCTCCAACATCCAGGATATCCTGCCGCTCCTTGAGCAGGTTGTACAGTCCGGCGCAAGACTCCTCATCATCGCAGAAGACATCGAGGGCGAGGCGCTCACAACCCTGATCGTCAACAAACTGCGCGGTACATTCAATGTAGTTGCAGTGAAGGCACCGGGCTACGGCGACAGAAGAAAAGAGATGCTCCAGGATATCGCGATCCTGACAGGCGGCCAGGTGATCTCCGAAGAACTCGGCCTCGACCTGAAAGAGACTACAATGGAGCAGCTCGGACGTGCAAAATCCGTTAAAGTACAGAAAGAGAACACAGTCATCGTTGACGGCCTCGGAAGCAAGGATGCGATCAATGACAGAGTTGCACAGATCAAGAAAGCGATCGAAGAGACAACATCTGACTTTGACAGAGAGAAGCTTCAGGAAAGACTTGCAAAACTGGCAGGCGGCGTAGCGGTTATCCGTGTCGGCGCAGCTACAGAGACTGAGATGAAAGAAGCAAAACTCCGTATGGAAGACGCTCTGAACGCAACAAGAGCGGCAGTAGAGGAAGGGATTATCGCAGGAGGCGGTTCCGCATACATCCACGCGGCTAAAGAAGTTGCGAAGCTGACAGAAGAACTGGACGGCGACGAGAAGACAGGTGCAAGGATCATCCTGAAAGCACTGGAGGCTCCGCTGTATCAGATCGCTGCAAACGCAGGTCTTGAAGGCGCGGTTATCGTAAACAAAGTAAAAGAGTCAGAGCCGGGAACCGGATTTGACGCTTACAAAGAAGCATATGTAGATATGGTAGAGGAAGGCATTCTTGATCCGGCCAAGGTTACAAGAAGCGCACTGCAGAACGCAACAAGCGTTGCATCCACACTGCTCACAACAGAGTCTGTAGTATCTACCATCAAAGAGCCCCAGCCGGCAGCACCGGCAGGCGGCGCAGGAATGGGTATGATGTAATCCGCATCCCTCGGACTGAACGTCCGGGGGAATTTTTTTGCACTCTAATAAGCTTTACTTATAAATGTACCTTAAAATAAATCAAGTTAAATTCGCTCCGACAGCGCTGTAAACGGTTGACAGCGCCGCTGAATTTCGTTAGTATATCAGTTAAATATTTACATTTGCTTATAACATGGATTCAGAAGAAAGAGAGGTCAGTAAATATGGGTAAGATTATTGGCGAGGGTATTACATTTGACGACGTGCTGCTTGTGCCGGCATATTCAGAGGTGATCCCGAATGAGGTGGATCTGTCTACTTTCCTGACAAAGAAGATCAGACTGAACATCCCGATGATGAGTGCGGGTATGGATACGGTTACAGAGCACCGTATGGCGATCGCGATGGCGCGTCAGGGCGGTATCGGTATTATTCATAAGAATATGTCGATCGAGGCGCAGGCTGAAGAGGTGGACAAGGTAAAGAGGTCTGAGAACGGCGTTATCACAGATCCGTTTTTCCTCTCACCGGAGAACACGCTGGCGGATGCGAACAACCTGATGGCGAAGTTCCGCATTTCAGGCGTACCGGTTACAGAAGGACGCAAACTTGTCGGCATCATTACGAACCGTGATCTGAAATTTGAAGAAGACTTCTCTAAGAAGATCAAAGAATCCATGACTTCCGAAGGCCTGATCACGGCGAAGGAGGGGATCACGCTCGAAGAGGCGAAGAAGATCCTGGCCAAAGCCAGAAAAGAGAAGCTCCCGATCGTGGATGACGAGGGCAACCTGAAAGGCCTTATTACAATTAAAGATATTGAGAAGCAGATCAAGTATCCGCTTTCCGCAAAAGACTCCCAGGGACGTCTTCTCTGCGGCGCGGCGCTGGGCATCACGGCGAATTGCCTGGATCGCGCGGCTGAGCTTGTGAAAGCGAAAGTTGACGTTGTGGTAATGGATTCCGCACACGGCCATTCTGCGAACGTGCTCCGCACGATCCGTATGGTGAAGGAGAAATATCCGGATCTGCAGGTAATCGCAGGAAATGTTGCCACAGGCGAAGCTACGAAGGCGCTGATCGAGGCCGGTGTGGACGCCGTGAAGGTCGGCATCGGACCGGGATCCATCTGTACGACCCGTGTGGTTGCCGGAATCGGTGTTCCGCAGATCTCAGCGGTTATGGACTGCTACGAGGTTGCAAAAGAGTACGGCGTGCCGATCATTGCTGACGGCGGCATCAAGTACTCAGGCGATATGACGAAAGCGATCGCGGCGGGCGCGAATGTATGTATGATGGGAAGCATCTTCGCAGGATGCGATGAGAGCCCGGGAACATTCGAGCTGTACCAGGGAAGAAAATACAAAGTATACCGCGGCATGGGATCCATCGCGGCGATGGAAAACGGCAGCAAGGACCGTTACTTCCAGGAGAATGCGAAGAAGCTTGTTCCGGAAGGCGTTGAGGGACGTGTGGCTTACAAGGGTACGGTAGAAGATACGGTATTCCAGCTCATGGGCGGCCTTCGCTCCGGTATGGGCTACTGCGGTACACATAATATCGAAGAGCTGAAGGAGAACGGCAGATTCATCAAGATCTCTGCCGCAGCATTAAGAGAGAGCCATCCGCATGACATCCACATCACAAAAGAGGCTCCGAACTACAGTGTAGACGAATAATATATGACTACGGGACAGCCGGGCATGGAGATCCAGACGGATCTTATGTCCGGCTGTCTTTGCGTGAAGCAGCAGGTATTTTGTACTTTATTAATTCATAAGAATTTATTCATGAACCATACAGAAATGTGTGTTATCATTTTAAGTTAGAGGATGGGTGACACAGGATGAATACACGCAGAGGATATGCAAACGGGAAGAAACCGGGAAACCGGAGAAAAAATACAGGGAAAAGCAGAAACAGGTCTGCAAAAAGCCGGATGAATCGGATCATGCGGATCGGTCTTATTGTACTTGTACTCTTGACGGTCCTTCTGGCGGTGCGCGGTCTCTTGGCCGCCGGAGGCTTCTTCGGAAGTTCCGGATATGGCCGTGTGGATGTGGATGCGTCCGAACCGGAGATCGACGTACAGCTCCTGGATGTGAATCCTTATTCCAGGCCGGGGACTCAGAGCAGCGGGATCACCGGGATCGTGATCCACTACACGGCGAATCCCGGAAGCAGCGCGCAGGACAACCGGGATTATTTTAACGGCCTTCAGGATTCCCATGAGACGCAGGCCAGCAGTAATTTTGTGGTAGGACTGGACGGCGAGATCATTCAGTGCGTTCCCACCTGGGAAGTGGCGTATGCGTCCAATGACCGCAATTATGACAGTGTATCCATCGAGGTATGCCACCCGGATGAAACCGGCAGATTTACAAAGAAAAGTTATGAGTCCCTTGTACAGCTGACGGCCTGGCTCTGTGTGAAATTCGACCTGACGGCGGACGACGTGATCCGCCACTACGACGTGACCGGCAAGAACTGTCCGAAATATTTTGTGGAGCATGAGGACGCGTGGGAGGATTTTCGGGAAAATGTGAGTCTTGCTATCACATCTGAAAATTGATATAATATGTTGTCGAATAGCTTCAGATGTGGAGGAAGAATATGAACGATCTGGAAATGTACCGCGAGCAGCTGGCGCTCTGTGATGACAAGATCATTGACGCGCTGGTGGAACGAAACAGTATAGTGGAGAAGATCATGGCGTACAAGGAAAAGTACGGCATGACGATCCTGCAGCCCGCACAGGAGGAGAAGCAGCAGAGACGGCTGGACGAGAAGCTGGCGGGCAATAAATACCAGGACGAGATCGAGGATGTATTTCGCAGGATCCTGCGCAACAGCAAACGGATCCAGGCGAGAAAACTCTTTCCGTACAATATCGTGCTGATCGGATTCATGGGAGCCGGGAAAAGTGCGATCTCGGATTTCCTCAGCACCATGTTTGACATGAGGCTGGTGGAGATGGATCAGGAGATCTCCGAGCGGCAGGAAATGAGCATCCCGGATATATTCGCTACCTACGGGGAAGAATATTTCCGCAATCTGGAAACGGAACTCCTGCGGGAACTCCGGGCCGAGAACGGATGCGTGATCTCATGCGGCGGCGGTGTGGCGCTGCGGGAAGAGAATGTGGCGGAGATGAAGAAGAACGGCCGGGTCGTCCTTCTGACTGCAAGCCCCGAGACGATCTACGAGCGGGTAAAGGACAGCAATGACCGTCCGCTGCTTAACGGGAATAAAAATGTAGAATTTATTGCGGATCTGATGGAGAAGCGCAGGGAGAAATACGAAGCCGCGGCCGACGTGGTGATCCGGACGGATCATAAGACGGTCCTTCAGAGCTGCGAGGAACTGATCACAAAGCTGATGGAGTTGGATGGAAAATAATGTTTGAAAAATTTTTCCCGGATGAATATGTGGCATCCACCTATGTCATCCCTTTTGAAAAACTGTATGAAGAAGGATACCGGGGTGTGATCTTTGACATCGATAATACGCTGGTGCCCCACGGAGCGCCCGCGGACGAGCGCGCCAGGAAGCTGTTCAGACGGCTCGGGGATATCGGCTTTCAGTCCTGCCTGATCTCCAACAACCAGAAGCCCCGTGTGGAGATGTTCAACAGGGAGATCGGGACCAAGTACATCTGCAACGCCCACAAGCCTTCGACGAAAAACTACATCCGTGCGATGGAGCTTATGGGGACGGACCGGAGCAATACGGTTTTTGTCGGGGACCAGCTTTTTACGGATGTGTGGGGAGCCAAACGGGCGGGGATCCGCAATATCCTTGTAAAACCGATCCATCCGAAAGAAGAGATCCAGATCGTCCTGAAGAGGCGCCTGGAGCGGATCGTTCTGCATTTCTATAAAAAAGGATTGAAAAATAAAGGAAATTAGTATAAAATTATTAAGTGGAGTGCCGCTAAGGCTTGTAAATCGAAGGAGGAAGACAAATGGTCGCAGCAGGAGATTTTAAGAATGGCATTACCGTTGAGATCGACGGAAATATTTATCAGATTTTGGAATTCCAGCATGTAAAACCGGGAAAAGGAGCAGCGTTCGTAAGAACAAAGCTGAAAAATATCATCAGCGGCGGTGTTGTTGAGAAGACATTCCGCCCGACTGAGAAGTTTGAGAACGCGCATATCGACAGAAAAGATATGCAGTACCTGTATCAGGACGGAGATCTGTATAACTTCATGGATATGGAGACATATGATCAGATCGCGCTTGATGCGGATGTTGTAGGCGATGCGCTGAAGTTCGTGAAGGAGAACGAGACAGTTAAGGTCTGCTCCCACAACGGAAACGTATTCTCTGTAGAGCCGCCGCTCTTTGTAGAACTGGCGATCACAGAGACAGAGCCGGGCTTCAAAGGCGATACGGCTCAGGGCGCTACAAAGCCGGCTACAGTCGAGACAGGAGCGGTTGTCAATGTACCGCTGTTCTGCGAGACCGGTGACGTGCTGAAGATCGATACACGTACAGGCGAGTATCTGTCAAGAGTTTAATCAATATCTGAAGATCAGGATGTGCCGCTTTCGGGCGGCGCATCTTTTTTTTCTGTGAAATACGGAGAAATTTCGGCCGGCTTTTTGTGAAATATTCCGGATTGCATTTCTCTTGTGTCTTGTCTATAATCATGGTTACATAATATTGTTCAATTTATTATTTTTCAGAGGTACATATCGTACCGGATTTCTCGTTTAATTTATGATGGACCGCGTTTATTAAGAAAGGAGTAAAATGGATTACAGAGAATTTGCATGCGCGGTTAAGGAACAGATGAATTATCAGATGACAGGAGGTGTAAGGGCACAGCTGCATACAGCGGTAAAAAATAACGGAACAGAGCGCACCGGTGTGCTGATCGAGGCGCCGGGCATCAATATTTCCCCCACCATCTATCTTGAGGAATATTATGAGGACTACAGAAAAGGGGCGTCCATGGAGAAGATCGTCGGGGACATCATCGCTTTCTACGGCTCGGTCAGACAGGAGCGGTCATGGGACTGCCGGAAGATCCTGACCTATGACGGGGTCCGGGAGCAGGTGGTGTTCAAACTGATCAATACGGCACAGAACAGGGCCTTTCTCAGAACGGTCCCGCACATTGATTTCCTGGATCTGTCGATCGTGTTTTATGTCCTTCTGGAGATTACGGACGAGGGCACTGCATCGATGGCCGTGACGCTGGAACATGCGGAACAGTGGGGAGTAAGAGCCGAGCAGATCTGGGAGGATGCCTGTGAAAATGTGAAGCGCCTTCTCCCGGCGGAGTTCTTCACCATGAACTACGCGTTAAAAGAAATCCTGAAAAAGGGGATCGGGATCAAGGACGGCCGGTCTGCGGCCGAGGAGAATCTGCTCGGAAATGATTCGGATGTCAGGGACGGGATGTATGTTCTGTCAAACAAGATGAGGAATTACGGCGCGGCGTGCATTGTATATCCTCACATCCTGGAGATGATCTGGAATATCCTGCAGACGGATTATTACGTGCTCCCGAGCAGCGTGCATGAAGTCATCATCACGCCGTGCCACAAGTCGATCACCTGCGAGGAACTTGACGAGATGATACAGGATATCAATGCGACCCAGGTTGACGCAGAGGAAGTTTTAAGCGGTCATGCCTATCTGTATGAACACCGGACCGGCAGGCTGTGCATCGGCACCGACCGTTCGGCAGGAAGGGGGACGGCATGATGAAATGCAGATATTACCTCAAAAAATTCATCCATGCCGCGCTTGCTGCGACACTCATTTTTGTCACGCTTTTTGTGGGGCGGAACGGACTGGCGGAAGCGCAAAATGCAGATTGTTCTGCGGAAACGACAGAAAAGGCTTTACTTTATGAGAAAATTGTGCTAGGATAGTTAAGGCTGTGAAGGGGAGCTTCGTGTTCCCCTTTCACAGTTGGAATGCGTCTGTAGCTCAGTGGATAGAGCAATGCCCTCCGGAGGCATGTGCGGCGGTTCGACTCCGCTCAGACGCTGCAAAAAGAAAACAGGAATGTACTTCAGCGGTAAGCTTTAAGTGCATTCCTGTTTTTCTTTGTTTATGGACCGGCAGGTCTGCGCCGCCGGTTATCAGATCAGGTTGATCTTCTTTTTCATCATGTAATGCGTGGCAATGTACATTGCAACGGTCACGACGACACTGATCCCGCCGGAGATGGCATAGATCCTTATCATGAAGTCAGCCGCGGTCGCGCCCTCTGCAGCGAAGAACTCATATCCCGGGAAATATCCGGAGATAAAGAGGATGATCAGGCTTCCGATCTGTATCACGGTGGACGTGATGAAATACGCGGCTACCGCACACAGTACGCGGTGTCCCGGAAAGAGCTGCCCGATGTTGATGCAGAAGTAGACCATGACTACGCTGCAGATGCAGCTTGCCAGGCAGAGGATCAGGAGCATCAGGCCGAAATCTCCGAGCGTCATTCCAAGCTCCCGGGTGGTCTCATCGGCGATCAGGCTGTAAGCGTCCCGGATGTTCTTTCCGGTCGCGAGGATCAGGATGCCCGCCGCCACGATCAGGGTGTCCGCAGCCATAAAGATGCAGCCGGATATGATCTTTGCCCAGAGATGCTGGATGCCGGATACCGGAAGCGTCCAGGAGAGGTATCCTTCCCGGCTGAACAGGTTGCGGTAGTAGCGGAACGCGATCTGCATCTGGGTGTAGAACATCAGTGCGGATACGAACACAGTAAATAAGGTAAAAAACAGGAGCAGCGAAACGACCAGCATCTTTTCATCGACCGGTTCGATCAGGTCCAGCCTGTTCATGTAGATGAACCGCATAAGGACACAGAAGATCAGAAAGATGCCGTGGAGCAGAAGAAAAAGCTTCCCGGAGGATTTTAAGTCGTATTTGATCAGTTTGCCTAACATTTGAACACCTCCCTGAATAAAGTGTCTACGGATTTCCCGTATTCTGTGCGGATCTCATCCACAGACGCGTTGAGCGAGATCTGTCCGTTCTGGAGAAAGATCACGTGGTCCAGCACCTGCTCGATATCTGTGATCAGGTGGGTGGAGATCAGCACGGTCGCATTTTCGCTGTAGTTGGAAAGGATCGTCCGCAGGATATAATCCCGGGCTGCCGGATCCACGCCGCCGATCGGTTCGTCCAGGATATAGAGGTCTGCATCCCGGCTCATTACAAGGACCAGCTGTACTTTCTCCTGGGCGCCCTTGGAAAGTGCGTTCAGGCGTTTACTCTTGTCGATCTCCAGCGCGTCCAGCATCTTCAGCGCCCGCTCGGTGCTGAAATTCCGGTAGAAGTCCGCGTAATAGGCGAGCAGATGGTTTACCTTCATATGGCCGTTGAAGAAGCTGCGGTCCGGAAGATAGGAAACGATCTTCTTTGTTGCCGGCCCCGGTTCCAGGCCGTTGATCATGATGTGCCCGTCTGAGGGCGTGAGCAGGCCGTTGGCAAGCTTGATCAGCGTGGTCTTGCCGCTTCCGTTCGGCCCGAGAAGGCCCACGATCTTTCCCCGTTCAAGGGAAAGGTCCACGTTCGAGAGCGCGAAGAAGTTTCCGTATTTTTTCGTCAGTTTCTGACATTCAAGAATCGGTCTCATGAGTTTCCCCCTTTAATGTTTGTCGTATCATTTCAAGTGTTTCTTCGTCCGTGAACCCGAGCTTCTGCATCTGTGCGAAGAAGTCCCGGATGTGCTCCTGCGCCATTTCCGTGCGCATCTGACGGATCAGGCCTGCATCGTCTGTAATGAAGCGGCCGCTGGTCCGCTGGGAATATACAAGGCCGCACCGCTCCAGTTCGGAGAGGGCCTTCTGCATTGTGTTCGGATTTACCGCCGCATCGACAGCCAGATCCCGGACGGAAGGGAGTTTGTCGCCGGGCTGATAAGTCCCGGAGACGATGTCGTGTTGAATACGTTCCATCAATTGTAAATAGATGGGACGGTCATCATCCAGATTCCATGGCATTTGATCACCCCTTAACTGTATTATTGATTTAATACAATAATATGCTATTGGATCGAATCTGTCAAGACTTTTTCTTTGAGACCGGGATCGAATACCCCTTTGCGGAGCATGGCGATCTCGTGTTTATAGGGCGGATATGATTTCTTCCGGTCATCGGGAGAAGGGATCCAGGGTGTTTCCAGGATCTTCGGGACATCCTCGAAGTCCGGGTGGCGGACGATGTAATTCAGGGCGTCAAAACCGATCTGCCCGAAACCGATATTCTCGTGCCGGTCTTTCGCCGCGCCGGGGACGTTTTTACTGTCGTTGATGTGGAAGACGGCGATCTGTTCTTTCCCGAGGATATGGTCGAATTCATTGATCACATCGTCAAAATGGTGGATGATATCGTAACCGCTGTCGCTGGTGTGGCAGGTGTCGAAGCAGACCCGTAGTTTTTCGTTGTGCACGACGCCGTCATAGATGCGGGCCAGCTCTTCGAATGTCCGGCCGATCTCGGACCCTTTGCCCGCCATCGTCTCCAGGGCGATGACGCAGTCTGTGTCAGCGGTCAGCACTTCGTTCAGCCCTTTGATGATCTGGGCGGTGCCTGCTTCGGTCCCGGCTCCTACGTGGGCGCCCGGATGGAGGATCAGTGTGTGGCTCCGGCAGCTTATGGTGCGCCCGATCTCTTTTGCCAGAAATTCCACCGCCAGGGAAAAGGTTTCCGGTTTTACCGTGTTCCCCAGATTGATGATGTAGGGGGCGTGGACGATGATCCCATCGATGCCGTGGACGTTCATGTATTCCCATGCGGCATCGATATTCAGCTCGCTGATATCCTTCCGCCTGGTATTCTGCGGCGCGCCCGTGTAGAACATAAATGTGTCTGCGCCGTAGGAAACCGCTTCCTTAGCGGAGCCCAGGAGCATGTCTTTTCCGCTCATGCTTACGTGAGAACCGATCTTCATAATATGTATGATCTCCTTTTCGTCAAAATATGGTCCATTATAATAGAAAGAGCGGCTTTATTCAAGAAGAGAACTTGCCGTCCACCGGCATACATGGTAGAATATTTCCCATACGGACAAAGGAGTGTGGAATAAATTGAAGACATTACTGGAACTGATCACGATAGAGACAGAAGCCGCTTTTGAAAAAGCAGGTTATGACAGGGAACTGGCGAAGGTTACGCTTTCCAACCGCCCGGACCTGTGTGAATATCAGTGCAACGGGGCACTGGCCGGAGCAAAGAAATATAAGAAGGCTCCTTTTATGATCGCGGAGGATGTGGCGGCGAACCTTGCCGGCAGTACTTATTTTGAATCGGTCGATGTGGTAAAACCGGGCTTTATCAATCTGAAGCTTTCGAAGGAGAGCGTGGCTTCCTATCTGAACGGGATGAAAGCCGAAGAGAAGCTTGGCGTGGAAAATGAAGAGACGCCGAAGACCATCATGATCGATTACGGCGGACCGAATGTGGCGAAGCCGCTCCATGTGGGACATCTGCGTTCCGCGATCATCGGGGAGAGCGTGAAACGGATCCTGCGGTATAAGGGAAATCAGGTGATCGGGGATATCCATCTGGGCGACTGGGGATATCAGATGGGCCTCATCATTACGGAACTTAAGAAACGTCAGCCGGACCTGCCGTACTTTGACGGATCCTATGAAGGAGAATATCCGGCGGAGGCGCCGTTTACGATCAGTGAGCTTGAGGAGATCTATCCGACGGCCAGCGCGTATGCGAAGGAGCATGAGGATTACCGGGAGGAGGCGTTGCAGGCGACCTACCTGCTGCAGAACGGGAACCGGGGCTACCGGGCGGTATGGGATCATATCATGAACGTATCGGTAACGGACCTGAAGAAGAATTATGAGAACCTGAACGTGGAATTCGACCTGTGGAAGGGTGAATCAGACGCCCAGAAATACATTCCCGACATGGTTCAGATGCTCAAAGACGAAGGCTATGCACACTATGATGAGGGCGCCCTCGTGGTAGATGTGCAGGAAGAGGATGACAACAAAGAAGTGCCGCCGTGCATGATCCTGAAATCCGACGGCGCGGCGCTTTATGACACGACAGACCTGGCTACGCTGGTAGAGCGGGAGCAGGATTATCACCCGGATGAGGTGATCTATGTGGTGGACAAGCGCCAGGAGCTGCATTTCACCCAGGTGTTCCGCTGCGCGAAGAAGACTGGGATCGTGCCGGAGAAGACCGGACTTAAGTTCCTCGGATTCGGAACAATGAACGGCAAGGACGGCAAGCCCTTCAAGACCCGCGAGGGCGGCGTGATGCGCCTTGAGAACCTGATCCGCGAGATTGATGAGGAAATGTATAAGAAGATCATGGACAACCGCACGGTGGAGGCGGAAGAAGCGCGGCGCACGTCACAGATCGTGGGACTTGCGGCGATCAAGTACGGGGATCTTTCCAACCAGGCGTCCAAGGATTATATCTTTGATGTAGACCGGTTTACTTCTTTCGAGGGAAATACCGGGCCGTATATCCTGTACACGATCGTACGGATCAAATCGATCCTGAACAAATATCAGGAAAACGGCGGCTCCCTCGACGGATTAACGATCCGTCCGGCGGAGAATGAATATGAGAAGGCGCTGATGCTCCAGGTGCTGAAGTTCAACGATGTGTTCGGGGCTGTCTATGAAGAGACGGCGCCGCATAAACTCTGCGCCTATATTTATGAACTGGCAAATGAGTTCAATAAATTCTATCATGAGACGAAGATCCTGTCTGAGGAGGATGAGGAGAAGAAAGCGGGTTATATCGCGCTCCTGGTCCTGACAAGACGGGTGCTGGAAACCTGTATCGACCTGCTCGGCTTTGAAGCGCCGGAAAGGATGTAGCAGATGACGGAGAAACTCTTTTATCAGGACAGCCATATCGCGGAATTTGAGGCGGAGGTCCTTTCCTGTACGGCTGCAGGATCCGGATATGAGATTGAACTCGACAGGACGGCGTTTTTTCCGGAAGGCGGCGGCCAGTACGCGGATACAGGGATGCTCGGCGGGGTCCGTGTGACGGATGTGCAGGAGAGGGACGGAAGAGTCCTGCATATGACGGACGGGCCGCTTGACGCGGGAATGCGCGTGACCGGCCGGATCGACTGGGAAGAGCGTTTCATGAAAATGCAGCAGCACAGCGGCGAGCATATCGTGTCCGGACTGGTCCATGCCCGTTTCGGATATAATAATGTGGGATTTCATCTCGGCACGGAGGACTGCACCATGGATTTCAGCGGTGTGCTCACAGATGAGCAGCTGACGGAGATCGAGCGGGAAGCGAACCGCGCGGTGTGGAAGGATCTGGAAATCAAGACGCTCTATCCGACAGAGGAAGAACTGAAGAAGCTTCAGTACCGCAGCAAGATCGAGATCGAAGGACAGGTCCGGATCATCGTGGTCCCGGGATATGATGTGTGCGCCTGCTGTGCGCCGCATGTGAAGCGGACCGGCGAGATCGGCCTGATCAAGCTGACCCATATGCAGCATTATAAGGGCGGCGTCCGGGTGACCATGCTGTGCGGATTAAGGGCGCTGGCGGATTACGGGACCAAACAGGTCCAGGCGAGAGAAATATCGGCGCTGCTCTGCGCAAAAGTCAACGAGACGGCGGAGGCGGTACGGCAGCTGAAAGATGAGAATGATGCGCTGAAATATGCAGCGGCGGGGATGGAGAAGAAGCTGGTCAGATGCCATGCGGAGATGATCCCTGAAAATGAAGAGCCGGTCTGTATTTTTACGGATGATCTGGAAGGAGAGTCCATGCGCGGACTTATGAACCTTGTCCTTGAGGGCGGACATCTTCTGTGCGCCGTGCTCCATGGGAATGAAGCGGATGGATACCGCTATGTAATGGGCAGCAGACAGATAGACATGCGCGCCTTTGTAAAAGAGTTTAACACCGAGTTTGCAGGCCGGGGCGGCGGCAGGCCTGAGATGGTCCAGGGTACGGCAAAAGGCGATCCGGAGAAGATGCAGAGCTGGATCCTGCAGAAAGCAGGTGAACATTGATGGAGAATAAGATATACCGAAAATATCCGTTCTGGTGTCTCGCCGGTCCGCTGCTCGGGTTCCTTGCGATCCAGGGCGCGGTCCGGTTTGCGATCCAGTTTGCCATAGAGCTTCCATATGCCCTGCAGGCGTATGCCGGGATCATGCGGGATGCTTCTGCCGGCGGGGCGGTATCCATGGAGGAGATCATGGAAGCGTATCTGCAGGCAATGGAGCCGGCGCTTCTGCTGATCTCTGCGCACCGGGTGGAGATCGCGGCGGCAGCTTCTCTTGCCACGGTGATCCTGACGGGGATCCTTTTTGCGAGGGACAGAAAACTGGAAAAGAAAGCCGGCGTCATCCTTCCGGAGAAAGCGCGCGCGGGCAGATACTGGATGCTGGCAGTGTTCGGGTTTGCCGGATCCCTGGCGGCGACATGTCTGATGACGATGATGCAGGCGGCTTTTTATGACAGCCTCTATCAGCAGACATCGGCGGAAACTTATTCATCGCCGTTTGTGATCCAGATCATCTGCCTCGGATTCGTGATACCTCTGGCAGAAGAATTCATGTTCCGCGGCGTCCTCTACAAGAGGTACAGGGAGCGGCAGAACTTCTGGTATTCGGCGATCGGTTCATCGATCCTGTTTTCACTCATGCATGTCAGTATGACGCAGATGTTCTATACATTTCTGCTGGGGCTGATGCTTGCTTATGTATATGAAAAGTTCGGCTCTTTCTGTGCGCCTCTGGCGCTTCACATATTTGTGAATATGGGGTCGGTCATTTTTACGGAGACCGGGCTTTTCCTTCTGCTCATCCGGGATCCGCTGGTACTGGCAGGCGCAGCGATCGGCGGTGCGTTTATCTGCTCGGTCATGTTTGTCCTGATACAGAGAACGGGGCAGAAAATAGTATACTGAATACGGAAAAAAGTAAATTGTTGCAAAAAATTGAAAAAAACAAGTATTATGTTGAAAAAAAGTTTTTTTTGCATTATGATATAGGAGACTGAAAATCATTAGCGATACATAAGGGGTAAAAAATGGGGAACAAAAGAATAAGGCGTATGGTCCTGGCTTCGGCTCTGATCTGTTCACTTTCAGTGACACCGGTAAATGCAGAGCCGTCCGCCGAAGTACAGGATCTGCAAAATGAACAGGCGGATCTTGAAGGACAGAAATCCACTGCACAGAGCGAACTGGGGAGTCTGCAGGCGCAGCTGGAAGGTCTGCTTTCAAAAATAGCTGAGATTGAAAATGACCTTGCTGAAACAGGACAGGAAATCGTACAGGCCAGAGAAGACCTTAAGGTGGCAGAGGACCAGCGTGAAAAACAGTATGAATCAATGAAACTGCGGATCCGCTATATTTATGAATCCGGCGGTGATACGGCTGCACTTGAAAAGGTCCTTTCCTCCGGTACAATGTCCGGTCTTCTGACGCAGGCTGAGTATTCCCAGAAAGTACATGAGTATGACAGGGCACAGCTTCAGGAATATGCGGAAACGGTGAAGAAGATCCAGAAGCTGGAAGATACGCTGGAAGCAGAGATGACGGATCTTCAGAATCTGGAGACAGATTATCAGGCTCAGCAGAACACACTGAATACAACGATCGAATCCAAGCGGGATGAGATATCTGATCTGGACGGTATGATCCAGGCCGCAGCCCGGAAAGTCATGGAACAGCAGCAGAGTGAGCGGGCTCAGCAGGCTGAAGCAGAAGAAAGGGCGGCGCAGGACCAGAACGGAAGCAATTCCGGTCATGCGGCGGACAACGCGGATACAAATACTGATAATTCAGATAGTACAGATAATAGCGATAGTTCAGGCGGCACGGATAATGCAGGAGGATCCGGCGGAAATGATTCCCAGGAACCTGAGAGCCAGCCGGAAAGCAGGCCCGAGAGCCAGCCGGAAAGTAAACCCGAGAGCAAACCGGAAAGCAAACCTGAGAGTAAGCCTCAGGAGCCGTCTTATGATACGAGCGTAGGCGGTTCGGTTGTTTCACGTGCTGAGAGTGCGTTGGGCAAGCCATATGTATGGGGTGCGGCCGGACCGGACAGTTTTGACTGTTCCGGACTTGTCAGCTTTGCACTGACCGGAAGATATTCACACACATGGTCCACTTCTGATATCATCACCTGGACAAGAGTCAGCAATCCGCAGCCGGGTGACATCTGTATCAAAGTCGGACACTGCGGCGTCTATATCGGCGGGGGCATGATGATCCATGCACCGACAGAAGGCGATGTAGTTAAGGTTGCACCGGTTCAGAGCGGTATGTTCTATGTGCGATATTAATGAATTGTAAATAATGGAAACAACAGCAGTTCCTGCGGGCATCCCGTGGGAACTGTTTTTATGCCGTTTTTTACAAGTATTACAAAAATGTTAAAAAACTATTGAAAAAAACTCTAGAATTTATTATAATCTATTACAGATTATTACTACGCAGGATGAAAGCCCCCGTGGTGCTGCTTTTTTCAGAAATCATGTTGAAAAACATTTTTTTCTGTTGTATCATGCATTTATGTGGGGATATACATATTAATATAGGGAAAGGTGAAGAAATGAAACTGAAAAGAGTACATAGTGCACTGATCGCGGCAGCTCTTACATGTTCTATGCTGGTGACACCGGTATATGCGGCGCCTACACTGGATGAACTTCAGGAGGAGCAGCAGGATCTTGAAAATCAGAAGGAGAATGCCCAGGAGCAGTTAAGCAGCCTGCAGTCACAGCTGGAAACGATCATGGAGAAGATCAATGATCTGGAAGAACAGCTGATCAAGAAAGGCGAAGAGATCACTCAGGCAGAGAAGGATCTTGAGGCTGCAGAGAAGAAACGCCAGGAACAGTATGATGCCATGAAGCTTCGTATTAAATATATGTATGAAGCGGGCAGCGGGACTGCGACCATGGAAAAAGTCATGGAGTCCGGAGATATCTCCAGTATGCTGACTCAGGCGGAGTATTCCCAGCAGGTACACGAATACGACAGAGAGCAGCTTCAGGAATATGCGAATACGGTAGCTGAGATCGAGGAACTTCAGAAAAAACTGGAAACCGAGATGGAAAACCTGCAGAACCTTGAAGCAGAGTATAAAGAACAGCAGGATGAACTGGACGCAACGATCGCTTCCAAGCGGGATGAGATCTCCAATCTGGACGGTATGATCCAGGAGGCAGCCCAGAAAGTGGCGGCGGAGAAGGAACGTCTGGAAGAAGAGGAGCGCCAGAGACAGCTTGAGGAGCAGAGACGTCAGGAAGCGGCTGCTGCAGCGCAGCAGAACAGCGGCGGCGGTTCAGCCAATAACAGCGATTCAGACAATGGCGGCGGTTCAGGCAATGGCGGATCAAATGACGGCGGATCGAACAGCAGCGGTGGAAGTGAACCGGGCTACAATGTGTCGACAGGCAATGCAGTTGTAGACCGGGCTTACAACCAGCTCGGGAAACCGTATGTCTGGGGAGCTGTCGGCCCGAATTCCTTTGACTGTTCCGGACTTGTCGGTTACTGTCTTACAGGAAGGAACGCGCGTATCTGGACTTCTGGAAGCTTTGCCGGATGGCCGAGCGTCAGCAATCCGCAGCCGGGAGATGTCTGTGTAATATCCGGACACTGTGGTATCTACATCGGCGGAGGCCAGATGATCCATGCGCCGCAGCCGGGAGATGTAGTAAAGATCGCACCGGTACAAAGCGGTATGTGGTATGTCCGTTATCCGGGTTAATTACATAAGCTGAATCAATATCAGAATATCAGGGATCCTGCAGATGCAGGATCCTTTTTCTGTTATCCGGAACTTCCGGTTCCCGGTTTGCCTTGTCATATGCAGACCGGGTGTGCTACAATGGATTAAGATTTCACAGGAAGGACTGACACGATGGAAAAAGGACTGATCCACATCTACTGTGGAGACGGGAAAGGCAAGACCTCAGCAGCCACAGGGCTGGCCGTGCGCGCGGCCGGATGCGGAAAACAGGTCCTATTTGCCCGGTTCCTGAAGAATGAGGAATCAGGCGAGCTGGAGATCCTGGACCGGATCCCGGAGATCCATGTCATCCACCTGGAGAGATCCTACGGCTTTTACCGTACGCTCACGGAAGAGGAGCAGGCGGAAGTCCGGCAGATGTACGAAGCATTGTGGCATGATATCGTCCGGAGGGCAGAGACGGATGCATATGACGTCCTGGTGATGGATGAGTTCATGGCGGCGTACAATTACGGACTGATCGGCCATGATGCGGCCTTTGCGTTCCTGCGGGAGAAGCCGGTACGTCTGGAAGTCGTCCTTACAGGGCGCGATCCGGACGAAGACCTTGTGGAACTGGCGGACTATGTATCAGAGATCCGCAAGGTGAAGCATCCCTTTGACCGGGGCATCCGGGCGAGAAGAGGGATCGAGTATTAACAGATGCCGTCCGGTTTGAAGGTGACCGGGCCGCAGGCCAGATCCGGCATACATTTAAAAGACACAGCCTGTAATATATCCGGCAGGAACCGGCGCAGGCTGCGAGGAAGACAGGTGAGAATCCTGCACAATACCCGTTGCTGTATTAGCGGAGCGGCGTTTCGAAGGAAGCCACTGGGAGAGATGCCCGGGAAGGCAGAGACGTCCGCGGTGAGGCTTGAGTCAGAATATTCGCTTTTAAATGGATCTGGGGATTACGGGAATATGATCAAAAGGAGAAAAGAAAATGCCAGAAAAAAAGAAATTCTTACTGCGCGCGTATATCGCGTTTGCCGCGATGTTCGTGATCGCGCCCGCATCCAACGCGATGCACATCATGGAGGGCTACCTGCCGGCAGGGTACTGCGTGGCGTGGGGAGCCGTCTGCCTGCCGTTTCTGATCGCAGGATTTATCTCACTTCGGAACAAAGTAAAGGAAAACAGGAGAAACCTGGTCCTGATCGCCATGTCGGGAGCATTTATTTTCGTGATCTCATCACTGAAGATCCCGTCTGTGACGGGAAGCTGCTCCCACATGACGGGGACCGGACTGGGAGCGATCCTGTTCGGGCCGTCCGCCGTCAGCATCCTGGGGATCATCGTGCTGGTCTTCCAGGCGGTGCTGCTGGCCCACGGAGGACTGACGACGCTGGGGGCGAATACCTTTTCCATGGCCATCGCCGGCCCCCTTGTTTCCTTTGGAATATATAAACTCTGTACACATACAAAAATGAACCGCAGGGCGGGGATCTTCCTGGCGGCTCTTGCCGGGGACCTCTTTACATACTGTGTGACCAGCATCCAGCTGGCGCTGGCCTATCCGTCGGAGGCCGGCGGCGTGGCGGCGTCTGCGGTGAAATTCCTGGGCGTCTTTGCACCGACCCAGCTGCCGCTTGCGGTGATCGAGGGAATCCTGACCGTGGTGATCGTGATCGGGCTGGAGACTTATGCGAAACCGGAACTGAGAGCCATCGGCTTCTTTGGAAACAGGAAGGAGGCGTGATCGGGATGACGAAGAATACGAAGACAGTGATCCTGCTTCTCGTTATCGCCGCGCTGATCGCGGTGATCCCGGTGGCCGCGTTAAGAGATGCGGAGTTCGGAGGATCCGATGATGCGGGAAGCGTCATGGTGGAAGAGATTCAGGGAGAATATGAACCCTGGTTTACGCCGGTGCTGGAACAGGCCATCGGCGGCGAACTGCCCGGTGAGATCGAGAGTCTGGTCTTCTGCATCCAGACCGGGATCGGCGTGGGTGTGATCGCCTTTTTCATGGGGCGGTTCGTAGAACGGAAGAAATGGATGGAGAAGCAGGGAGAGGAAGATGCTTCTGATAGATAAATTAAGCTACCGGTCAAAATTAAGATATGTGAATGCGTCGGAGAAGCTTCTGTATGCCGTGGCGACGCTGGCGCTTTGCATCATAAGCCGTTCGGTCCGGACGGCGGTGCCGGTATTTGCGGTCAATATAGTACTGACTGTCTGGAAAGGGGAAATCCCCCTTTCCCGCTATATGAAACTGCTGCTCATCCCTGCGGCATTCCTGATCGCGGGGACGGCGGCCATCGTGGTCAATGTATCTGCTGTGCCGTTGGATGCGTTTGCATTTCCGGCAGGGGATTTCTATATCACCGGGAGCAGGGCGGGACTCTGGCAGGCGCTGGAGATCTGCCTGACCGCGCTGGCGGCGGTGAGCTGCCTGTACTTTCTGGCTCTCAATACGGTGATGACGGATATCCTGGGGGCGCTCCGGAAGTTGAAGGTGCCGGCGCTCCTGATCGAACTGATGCTCCTCATTTACCGGTTCATCTTCGTCCTGTCGGAGACGGCCTCGGCCCTCCGGGTGTCGCAGAATTCCCGGCTGGGGAACCGGAATTTGCGGACCGGGATCCGCTCGTTCGGTGCAATGGGGACGGCGCTTTTTATCCTGGCGCTGAAGCGGTCGAATGCGCTGTATGACGCCATGGAGTCGAGATGCTATGATGGGACGATCCGCGTCCTGTCCGGGGAACATCCGGCAAAAGCAGAGGAGATCCTGCTGATCGCGGCATATGAAGCTGCGCTGGCACTGATCTGGCTGATGCCGCTGTGGCTGGAAAGCAGATTCTGAATGGAGGAAGAGATGGACCATAATGAAAACTGGGTGATCGAGGCGCAGGATGTTTCCTTCACTTATGAAGGGAATGAAGAGAAAGCGCTGGACGGTCTGGAACTGAAGATCCGGCGGGGAAGCCGGGTGGCGTTCATGGGCGGCAACGGCTCGGGAAAGTCCACGTTTTTCCTCTGCCTGAACGGGATCCGGAAGCCGGATTCGGGCCGGATCTGCATCGACGGGAAGCCTATAGAATATACGAGAAAAGGACTCCTCGATGTCCGCGGCAAAGTGGGGATCGTGTTCCAGGAGCCGGACAACCAGCTTTTTTCGGCCAGCGTGTATGAGGAGATCTCTTTTGGCATCCTTAATCTCGGCGCGGATGAAGAGACCGCAAGGCGGGAAGTGGATCAGGTGATCGGAGAACTGGAGATCACGCCTTTTAAAGACCGTCCGGCCCATGCTTTGAGCGGCGGGCAGAAGAAGCAGGTGGCGATCGCGGATATCCTGGTCATGCATCCGGAAATCATGATCCTGGACGAACCCGCGGCGGCGCTGGACCCCGCACACACGCGGAAGGTTCATCAGATCGTGGACCGTCTGACCGGGAAAGGGATCACGGTGCTGATGGCCACCCATGACATCGACTATGCGTACAGGTGGGCGGATGAGATCGTGCTCATGCATGAGGGCAGGGTGCTCCGGCAGGGAACGCCCGAGGCAGTATGCGCGGACCGGGCGGCCCTTCGCGAGGCGGGGCTTGAACCGCCGTCGGTACTGCGCCTCTGGGAATGCCTTCAGGATAAAGGGATGATCAGCAGAGCGGAGCAGGCGCCCCGCAGTACGGATGAACTGATCAGGATGCTGGAACGTGACGATACAGACGTTCAGAATAAGGAGAGGATATAAAGCGATGGAAAAAGGGATTCTTGTTGTAAGCTTCGGGACCAGCCACATGGATACAATGGAGAAGACGATCACGGTGATCGAACGGGAGATCGCCCGGAGATTTCCGGAGTGGCGGGTGTACCGGGCATTTACAAGCCGGATGATCGTGCGCAAGCTGAAACGCACGGAAAATATGGAGATCGACACCGTGGAGGAAGCGCTGAAGCGCATGGCTGCGGACGGGATCAGTGAGGTGATCGTCCAGCCCACGCATATCATCAACGGGATCGAAAATGACCGGATGATGGAGGATCTGATGGAACACCTGTCTCTTTTCAACCGGATCCGGGTGGGCAAACCTCTTCTGAGCAGTGTGGATGATTATAAGAAAGCCATCCATGGGGTGATGTCCGAGGTGGGCCTGGAAACCGGGGAAATGCTGGTCCTCATGGGCCACGGGACCGACCACCACGCCAATTCGGCCTATCCGACGCTGGAATATACCTTCCATGCCCTCGGCTATAATCAGGTGCTGGTGGGCACGGTGGAGAGCTTCCCGGAACTGAAAAATGTTATGGCGAAGCTGGAGATCGCGGAGAAGAAAAAGGTGGCGCTGATGCCTTTCATGCTGGTGGCGGGCGACCATGCGAAAAATGATATGGCAGGAGAGGAAGACTCCTGGAAGAGCGAGCTTGAGGACGCCGGATACAAGGTCCGCGTCATCATGAAAGGGCTCGGCGAGTTTGAAGGGATCCGGAAAATATTCCTGGAGCATATTGAAGAAGCGATGGAGTAAATGCTCCTGTACCGGGAGATTATGGATGGAGAGGAAGCGCAGGTATGGCGGAGAAGGGCAGAGATAAGAGAGAGATCGGAAGGACCCGGTCCGGTCTGCGTTACGGCTGGACGACGGGAAGCTGTGCCGCGGCGGCGGCGAAAGCGGCGGCTGAAATGCTTCTTGGCGGGGAAGAGATCCGCCAGGTGGGGCTGATGACGCCGAAGGGGATCGGTCTGCTCCTGGACGTGGAGATGACTGAGAGGCGGAGCGGTCGGGTGCAGTGCGCGGTGCGGAAATACAGCGGGGACGACCCGGATGTGACGGACGGCCTTCTGATCTTTGCCCGGGCAGAGAAAATATCAGAGGAAGACGCACAGAAGGCAGCTGCCGGCGGCGCTTTCTGTAAGCAGCTGAAAGACGGGCCGTATGTGATCCTGGACGGCGGCGACGGCGTGGGCCGGGTTACCAGAAAAGGGCTGGAGCAGCAGATGGGCCAGGCCGCGATCAATCAGGTCCCCCGCCGGATGATCCTGGAAGAAGTTGAAAAAGTATGCAGAAAATACGGATACAGCGGGCCGCTTAAGGTGATCATTTCCATCCCGGAGGGCGCCGCGGTGGCGAAGAAGACCTTCAATCCCAGGCTGGGGATCGAGGGCGGGCTGTCGGTGCTCGGCACATCGGGGATCGTGGAGCCCATGAGCGAGAAGGCGCTGACAGATACAATCTGGCTGGAAATGAAGATGCTTAAGGAAAACGGTCATGATGCCTGCTATGTGGTGCCGGGGAATTACGGCAGTGATTTCCTGCGGGAGGATCTGGGGCTGGATCCGGAGCTTTCGGTCAAGTGCAGCAATTACGTGGGCGAGGCTATCGACGACGGCGGACTGCTCGGCATGAAGGGCCTGCTCCTGATCGGGCACATCGGGAAATTTGTCAAGCTGGCGGCGGGGATCATGAATACCCACTCCCGGCAGGCGGACGGCCGGATGGAAGTGCTTGCCGCCCACGCGGCCATGAACGGGGCTGACCGGGAAACTGTAAACGAGATCATGGCCTGCCTGAATACTACAGAGGCTGTGGATCTGTTAAAGCAAAAAGGACTGCTCGGCCCGGTGATGGGCTCAGTGACGGAGCGGATCGCATTTCATCTGCGGCAGCGCTCAGGGGACGGACCGGAGACCGGGGCGATCGTATTTTCTAATGAAGAAGGGATCCTGGGGCAGACGGAAAATGCCGGAAAACTGCTGGAGATGATCCGGAGTAGCCGGTTGGAACCGGAAGCCCGGGCTGAAGATAAGAAGACAGAAAACGGAGGACAGAAATAAGATGAGCGGGATATTTACAGGGGTCGGCACAGGGCCGGGAGATCCGGAACTGATGACAATAAAAGCGGTGCAGGTGATCCGTGCGTGCAGTGTGATCGCCCTGCCGGTATCGGACCCGTCTCTGGAAAAGCCGGTGTATGAGGCGGCCGGGCTTCGGACAGAGGAGCAGGAAAATGCGGCCGGCCCGGATACCGGACGGTACCTGGCAAAGTGCGTAGCCTGGCAGATCGCGGCGGGCGCAGTGCCTGAGATCGGGGAGAAAGACCGGATCTGGCTGCCCATGCCGATGATAAAAGATAAAGAGAAGCTGAAAACCATCCACGACCGGGACGCCGAAGCTCTGGCGGAACTTCTTGACGCCGGGAAAGACGTGGCCTTCCTGACGCTGGGGGACCCGACTGTTTATTCCACCTGCATGTACGTGCACAAGCGGCTGAAACGCATAGGATATGAGACGCGGATCGTGCCGGGCATCCCGTCGTTCTGCGCGGCGGCGGCCCGGATGGATGTGCCGCTGGCGGAGAACCGGCAGGAGATCCACATCCTTCCGGCTTCGTATGATATTGAAAACAGTCTGGAGCTTCCGGGGACGAAGGTGCTGATGAAAGCCGGACGGAAGATGTCGGACGTGAAGCGTCTGCTGCATGAAAAAGGACTGGACGCCATGATGGTGGAAAACTGCGGCATGGAAGAGGAGCGGATCTATCTGAGTACCGGGGAGATCCCGGAAGAGGCAGGGTATTATTCCCTGCTTGTTGTGAAAGAAAAGAACGGACGGGGAGGCGAAAGGGCATGATCACATTTGTAGGGGCAGGACCTGGCGCGGAGGACCTGATCACGGTCCGGGGGCAGCGGCTGCTGCAGGAAGCGGACATCATCGTGTATGCGGGCTCTCTGGTCAATCCGGGACTGTTGTCCATGGCGGGGGCGGACTGTGAGATCTACAACAGCGCAAAGATGACGCTGGAAGAAGTGATGGACGTGATGACAGCCGGCGAACGGGCAGGGAAGAAAGTTGTCCGTCTGCATACCGGTGATCCCTGTCTGTACGGCGCGATCCGCGAGCAGATGGATGCGCTGGAGAAGGAGGGCATTTCCTATGAGGTATGCCCGGGCGTCAGCTCGTTCTGCGGAGCGGCGGCGGCGCTGGGCGCGGAATATACGCTCCCGGGCGTCTCCCAGTCGGTGGTGATCACCCGGATGGCCGGCCGGACGCCGGTGCCGGAGCGGGAATCCATCCAAAGCTTTGCGGCGCATCAGGCGACCATGGTGATCTTCCTGAGCACGGGAATGTTAAAAGAGCTCTCCGCCGAACTGATCAGCGGCGGGTATATGAAGGATACGCCGGCGGCGATCGTCTACAAGGCGACCTGGCCAGAGGAAAAAGTGCTCCGCTGTACCGTTGGGACGCTGGCGGAGACAGCGGCGGCGGAAAATGTGACGAAGACGGCGCTGATCGTCGTGGGCAGGATCCTGGAAGGGGAATATGACCGGTCAAAGCTCTATGATCCGTCCTTCACTACAGAATTCCGGAAGGGTTCCGATACGGCGGGACAGAAGACAGAATAAGAGGAAGTATATCATGGAATATGGAAAGATTTATGTGACGGGCCTGGGACCCGGAGCGGCAGATCAGATGACAATAAAAGCGCGGAACGTACTGGAGAAATGTCCGGTGATCATCGGATATACCGTATATATCGATCTGATCCGGGCGGATTATCCGGACAAAGAATTCTTAAGCACGCCCATGCGGAAGGAAGCGGACCGGTGCCGGATGGCATTTGAAGAGGCGGAGAAAGGCCGGGATGTGGCCATGGTGTGCAGCGGGGATGCCGGGATCTATGGCATGGCCGGACTGATCTGTGAGATCGGGAAAGACTACCCGGAGATCGGGATCGAGATCATTCCCGGCATCACGGCGGCGTCCGGCGGCGCGGCGGTGCTGGGCGCACCGCTGATGCATGATTTTGCGGTGATCAGCCTGAGCGATCTGCTGACGCCCTGGGAGAAGATCGCGCAGAGGCTGCGTGCCGCCGCGGAGGCTGATTTTGTCATTTGTCTTTACAATCCGTCCAGCAGGAAGCGGGCGGATTACCTTGAGAAAGCATGCGGGATGATCCTGGAATCCCGGGCGCCGGAGACGGTGTGCGGGATTGTGCGGAACATCGGAAGAGACGGGGAGAGCTGTGAGATCCTGACGCTGGAGAAGTTAAAGGACACGCCAGTGGACATGTTTACGACCGTGTTTATCGGCAACTCCAATACCATGGAACTGAACGGCAGGATGGTCACGCCAAGAGGATATAAAGATGTGTGAGAAAAATGAGATCCAGAACAGAAAACAGCAGATCCGCCTCATCGGCATCGGAATGGGATCCGCGGCTTCCATGACCCGGGAAGGGGCAGAGGCGATCGAAGACAGCGACTGTCTGATCGGCGCCCGCCGGATGCTGGAGGCGGCAGGCGGAAAAGCGGCCGTATTCTGCGAATACCGGGCGGGGGAGATCCTGTCGTATATCGAGGCCCATCCGGAGTACGGGAAGATCGGCGTGGTGCTCTCCGGGGATACCGGATTCTACAGCGGGGCGAAAAAGCTGGCTGAACTTCTGAAGGCGCGGCCTGAGAAATACGACATCCGTCTGATCCCCGGCGTCTCATCCATCGCCTGCCTTGCGGCAAAGCTTGGGACGTCCTGGGAGGACGCCGCGGTTATAAGCCTTCACGGGCAGGATGAAAACTTCATCCAGACAGTGAACCGGAATCATAAGACATTTCTTCTGCTTGGCGGAACCGGCACCGGCGCCCGGATGCTGCAGCGGCTTCTGGAGTACGGGATGGAGGATGTGACCGTCTCGATCGGGCGTGACATGTCAGGCCCTGACGAGCGGATCGTGACCGGTCATCCGGGAGAGATCCCGGAGGAAGCAGCGGATGGCCTCTGTGCGGCGATGATCCTGAATCCGCATCCGGATAAGACGGCCAGACCGCATATCAGGGATGAAGCATTCATCCGCGGGGATGTGCCGATGACCAAGGCCGAGGTGCGGGCAGTCAGCCTGGCGGCGCTGGAACTGACAGAGGATGCGGTAGTTTATGACATTGGCGCGGGGACCGGATCCGTGTCGGTGGAAGCCGCAAGATCGGGAGACCGGATCCGGGTCTGTGCCGTGGAGAAAAATCCGGCGGCCGTGGAACTTCTCCGGCAGAACCGGCGGAAATTCCGCACGGACGGGATCCGCATCGTCGAGGGCGAGGCGCCGGCGGCGCTTGCCGGGCTGGAGATGCCCACCCATATTTTTATAGGCGGCAGTTCGGGCAGCCTGCGGGAGATCCTGGAGACAGTGCTTGGCCGGAATCCGAAGGTCCGGATCGTCATCAATGCCATCTCGCTGGAAACGCTGACAGAGGCGATGCGCGCGGCGGAAGACGGACTGCTCGCGGATCCGGAGATTACCCAGATCACAGCGGCCCGGTCGCGGGAACTGGGAAGATATCACATGATGACCGGGCAGAATCCGGTCTATATCATTTCCGCAGGAGGAAAGGAGCGCGGGTAAGATGCATATTCCGAGAATACTGATCGCCGCCCCGGCAAGCGGCAGCGGCAAGACCGCCGTGACCTGCGCGCTGCTGGCGGCGCTTAAGGCGCGGGGGCTTCGCGTGCGGGCGTGCAAATGCGGGCCGGATTATATCGACCCCATGTTCCATCGGGAAGCGGCGGGGGTGGATTCGAGAAATCTCGACCTATTCTTCAGTGGAAAAGACGGGATCAGGGATGAGCTTTCCCGCCATGGGGCGGATGCGGATCTCGTTGTGGCAGAGGGCGTCATGGGCTACTATGACGGCCGGTCCGTTGGTACGGAAGAGGGCAGTTCCTACGATGTGGCACGGACGCTTGAAATGCCGGTGCTGCTGGTGGTAAACGGCAGGGGGGCGGCCCTCTCCCTGGCGGCGCTGGTCAGCGGGATGGCGGCATTCCGCCCGGACAGCAATATCCGGGGGATCCTTCTGAACCGGGTATCGGAGATGCTTTACCCCCGGCTCAAAGAAATGCTGGAAAAAGAACTGGGCCGGTCCGGTCTTGATATCCCCGTGCTCGGGTATATTCCGGAAGATGAAGCCTTCCGGCTGGAAAGCCGGCATCTGGGGCTGGTGACGCCGCAGGAACTGGAAGGGCTGAAGAGCCAGATCAGAAAAGGGGCGCAGATTCTTTCAGAAAGCGTGGAACTTGAGCGGATCCTTGAAATTGCAGGGCAGGCGCCTGATCTGCAGGATGAGGGCGTTCAGGCGGTCCGTCCGGATCATGGGGTGCCGTCCGGGTCGATCCGGATCGGCATCGCGCAGGATGAGGCGTTCTGCTTTTATTACCGGGCAAATCTGGAGCTTCTGCAAGAGCTGGGCTGTGAGCTTGTGCCATTCAGCCCCCTCCGGGACCGGCAGCTGCCGGCGGATATCAGCGGCCTGCTCCTGGGCGGCGGCTATCCGGAACTCTATGCAGAGCAACTCTCGGAGAACCGGAAACTGCGGGAAGAGATCCGGCGGCTGATCGTGGAGGAGGACATCCCCTGTCTGGCTGAATGCGGCGGATTCATGTATCTCCATGAGGAAATGGAGGACGGCGGCGGGAACCGTTATCCCATGGCCGGCGTGATCCGGGGGCGGACTTATCCGACCGGAAAACTGGTCCGGTTCGGATATATTAATTTACAGATCTCGGAAGAGAACAGTACATATCTCTATGCGGGTGAGGGGATCCGGGGACATGAGTTCCATTACTGGGACAGTACGGACAGCGGGGCATCGTGTACGGCTGTAAAGCCGGACGGAACGCGCTCCTGGAGCTGCATTCATGCAAAAGGAAATCTTTTTGCGGGATATCCGCACCTGTATCTTCCGTCCGTGCCGGAATTTGCCCGGCGGTTTGTCCGGCGGTGCCGGACTTGGAGCGTAGAGCATGCCCAGCGTGGAGCCTAGAGCGTGCACAGGAATAAGAGAAGAAAGCAGGAAAATAAAATGAGCGGATCATATGAAGCAGAACTGAATGAGAAACTGGCGAAGATCCGGCCGGCGGACCGGGCGGCCATGGATGCGGCAAAAGCGCACTGGAAGAACGTGGGCAAACCGCTGAACAGCCTCGGGAAGCTGGAGGATGCAGTGACGCGCATGGCCGGGATCTATGAGACGGCGGACTATGAGATCCGGAAGAAAGGGCTCGTGGTCATGTGCGCGGACAACGGCGTGGTCGCGGAGAGCGTGAGCCAGAGCGGCCAGGAAGTGACGGCCATCGTGGCGGAGAACTTTACCCGCCGGGCGACCAGCACCTGCCTCATGGCGGAACTGGCGGGCGTGGACCTCTATCCCGTGGATATCGGCATGGCTGTGGACGTGCCGGCAGTGACCCGGCCGGAATACAAGATCATGAACGGGACGAAGGATATGCTCCTGGAACCGGCCATGACGCGGGAACAAGCGGCGAATGCCGTCCTGACTGGCCTGAAGATCGCGGAGAAACTGGCTGCGGATGGATATGACCTTCTTGCCACCGGCGAGATGGGGATCGGAAATACGACCACCAGCAGCGCCGTGGCATCCGTGCTCCTTGATAAAAACGTGGAAGAGGTGACCGGCCGCGGGGCGGGACTGAGTTCCGGCGGCTTGAACCGGAAGATCGAGGTGATCCGGGCGGCTGTTGCAAAACACCGGCCGGACCGGGGGGACATCCTGGATGTGCTTTCCAAAGTCGGCGGGCTGGATATCGCGGGACTTGCCGGTGTGTTTCTGGGCGGTGCGCTCTGCCGGATCCCGGTGCTCATCGACGGGTTTATTTCTTCCGTTGCAGCGCTGTGCGCGGCCCGGATGTGCCCGGCTGCCGCAGACAGTATGATGCCCTCCCACCGGTCCGGAGAACCCGCCGGCGGCATGGTGCTGGAAGAACTTTATTTATCCCCGTATATTGACTGCAACATGTCCCTCGGCGAGGGAAGCGGGGCGGTGGCCGTGATCCCGCTTCTGGAAATGGGACTTAAGGTCTACCGTGAAATGAGTACGTTCGAGGAGATCCATGTGGAGCAGTACGAAGAATTCAATGACTGATGGTGTGCGGAAGATATAGCATACGGTCTGATGTGATGAAAGAGAGGAATGGAACATGCGCTTTCTGAATGCGCTGGCGATCGCCCTGTCCATGTATTCAAAGATCCCGGCCCCGACCGTGGACTGGAACGAAAAAAATATGAAGTATGCGATGTGTTTTTTCCCGGTGGTCGGAGTGGTGACCGGACTTCTTCAGTTCGGCGCCGGATATGCGCTGCTTACATACACTTCCTGCGGGAAGCTGCTATTCGCGGCCGTGATGACCCTGATCCCCGTGCTGGTTACGGGAGGCATCCATCTGGACGGTTATGCGGACACCATCGACGCCCTCAGTTCCTGGGGCAACCGGGAGAAGAAACTGGAGATCCTGAAAGACCCCCATACCGGGGCGTTTGCCGTGATCGGACTGTGCGTGTACTTTACGGCGGTGTTGGCCCTGTGGAGCGAGGCGGATGCGGCCATGCTTCCCCTGGCGGCGTGTATGTACCCGCTGTCCCGGGCGCTTAGCGGCATTTCCGTCGTCTCCTTTCCAACGGCGAAGAACAGCGGGCTTTTGAAGACTTTTCACGACGGCGCCCACCGCCTGCGGGTCCGGGTCGTGCTGATCCTCTGGGCCTGCGCGGATGCGGTCCTGATGCTTGGCCTTGGCCGGCGGCAGGGCGGCGCGGGACTTGCGGCGGCAGGACTTATGATCGCAGCGGCGCTTCTTGCGTTCCTGTATTATTATCGGATGAGCCGGAAACGGTTCGGCGGAACGACAGGCGATCTGGCCGGATATTTCCTGCAGGTGTGCGAGCTGGCGATGCTGGCGGCGGTTCTGATTATCTGAGTATCATTTCTATTGTTTTAATCCATCTGGTAAAAATCAACATATAAAAAAGTATAATGTTTCATATACGGATTCCTCCTCGATTTATATAATAAAATCATCAAAAATCGAGGAGGAAAAACATATGAAAATGAAAAAAGCAGTGGCACTCTTTATGACTGCATCTCTGGCAGCAGGAATGCTCGCAGGATGTGGAGGCTCTGGTGATGAAGGGATAGTGTCAATAGTTTTTCGCAAAATCAGAACCTAGCCGTTTAGCAGCCGGTAGTCAGCCGGCTATGATATCAGACAGCAGATCCTCTTCTGATTTGAAAAGATGATCCATATTCATATAGCGTCTGGCTCCCCAACTGGTTGCTGCTACATGACGCAGTCTGGCACATACAAGCATCAAGGCACTCTGCCCGTCAGGAAAAGCACCGATCGCTTTTGTACGGCGTTTAATCTCACGGTTGAGCCGCTCAATAGCGTTATTGGTCCGGATCCGAGTCCAATGCTGCGTAGGAAAATCCATATAGGTCAAGGTTTCTTCGATTCCGTCCTCTACCTTCTTGGCAGCTTTAGCAAGCTTCATGGCCCGGAGTTTCTCCGCTACCTGGATTGCTTTTTCACGGGCGGCTTGAGTTGGAGTTCTTTACTCAAAAAAGAGAAGCTTCAGAAACCTTTGATAAAATTATTGAGGAGTTCAATAACAGCCAGGATGAAATTGTAGTGACACAGAATATTGTACCTGATGCGACGAGCGTCCTGATGTCTCGTGCAGCTACAGGTGATCTTCCGGATATTATCCAAGTAGGTGGCATGCAGGATTCAAACACAATGCAGTTTATGAAGGAAGGCCATTTCCTTGAATTGACAGATATGGAATGCCTTGATAATGTAGTGGATCAGTATAAAGATGCGATCAAGTATAAAGGGAAAAACTATGTAGTGCCGATTTCTGCAAACTTCAGTGGTGTATTTTACAATAAGGATCTGTTTGAAGCGGGTGGCTATGAGGTGCCGACTACATATGATGAACTGATCAAGCTTGCAGAAGATATTCAGAGTAAAGGGGAAACGCCTTTCCTGTTCCCTGATAAGGATGCATGGACAATTGTTCAGTGTTGGGAGGATAATATTGACGGTTCGGCGCGTGGAGACAGAAAACCGGTATATACGGATATTGCAAATGGTGTAACAACTTTTGAAGATGATGCTCTGTTCCCAGAGACTTTGCAGAAAGTGGTAGATATACGGGCATATGGACAGGGGGATTCTTTGAGCCTTGGATATGATCAGGCGATCAGTGATTTCGCGACTGGAAAATCTTACATGTTTATGCAGGGAATCTGGGCACTTCCTTCAATTAAAAAAGCAAATCCGGATATGAATATTGGTATGTTCTCTTTCCCGAGTGATGATGGAGATACAAAGGTAAGCATGGGTATTGATGTTAATCTTGCAATTTCTGCTAAAGGCGAAAATATTGATGCAGCTAAAGAATTTGTTGAATTTGCCGCATCTAAGGAAATGGTACAACTCTATGTTGACAATGATTATTCACTTCCGTGTATGAAGGATGTTACACCTAATATTCCAGATGCACAGGAAATTGTAGATCTGGTAGATGCAGGGCAGGGTGTACTTCAGGCAACTGCACTTCCGAAGGCTGTTGCAGATGAACGTCAGAACACAATTCAGAAAGTAATTGTACCCGAAGGCGGAGAGGATATAAATACATTCCTTTCAAATCTGACAAAAGTTTTTGAGGAGAATAAAGATGAATTCTTAGAGCTTTATGGTGAGTAAGATCAAGAAAGGAAACGGTATGAAAAAATCCAGGAAATTAAATAGGAATCATGTTCTGTTTCTGTTTACGCTTCCAATCCTGATTATGTATTGTGTTTTCTTTATTATCCCGCTTCTGATGGGTATGAAAAATAGTTTTACGGACTGGTCGGGGACCAGTCCGGAATACAATTTCATCGGATTTCAGAACTATATAGATATATTCCAGGATGAACGTTTCAGAAACGCACTTGTATTTAACTTTAAGTATACTGTTTTACTAACAGTTGGAACAGTTATTATTTCACTGATTATTGCAATTGTTCTTAATCAAAAGATAAAAGGACGCGGTTTCTTCCGTTCGGTGTTCTTCCTTCCGGCGATTCTCAGTCTTGTGACAGTAGGATTGATCTGGAATGAATTATTTTACCGGGTTGTTCCGTTGATCGGTGAAGCAACAGGCTGGGGATTATTCGAATCCAGCTGGCTTGGTAGTCCTAAACTTGCAATGTACGCGATTCTGGTCGTAAACCTGTGGCAGGGTTGTGCTACTCCAATTGTGCTGCTGATTGCAGGTCTGCAGAGCGTTCCGCAGGATCTTTATGAGGCAGCTTCGATTGACGGAGCAAACGCATGGCAGAGATTCAAATCTATTACAATACCCTATCTGATCCCTGTACTTAATATTGTTATTGTGACATCCGTCAAAGGCGGTCTAACAACATTCGATTATATCAAAGCTATGACAGATGGTGGCCCGATGCAGTCTACAGAGTCTGTGGGTATTCTGATTTATAATCATGCAATGCAGGAAGGAAGATTTGGTTATTCGGTAGCAGAATCCATGATCCTGTTTGTGATCATCGCGCTGGTATCCGTAGCAACAATGCGAATGACAGAAAATAAGAAAGTAGGTGATTAAGGGAATGAAGAACAGAAATGTTATTGGTAAATCGATTTCTTATGTGATTGCCGTAATCGGGGCAGTTATCATCCTGCTTCCATTCTACATTACCGTAATCACTGCTTTTAAAACACCGGAACAGTCAGCACAGAACTTTTTCTCTTTTCCGACCAGTCTGAATCTGGATAATTTCAGATCGGTTTTTGAGAAAGCGGGATACTTCAAATATTTTATGAATTCTGTGATCGTTACAGTAAGTTCACTGGTGCTGATTTATATTCTGGTAACAATGATCTCTTATGCAATCGCACGAAGTATGAAACGGAGTGCATACTATAAAATTATATATGGTCTGATCGTTTTGGGAATGTTTGTACCATTTCAGGTTATCATGGTTCCGCTTGTACAGTTTATGGGCGGTCTTGGACTGGCTAATAAGTTCGGATTGATCCTGCTCCATGTAACATATGCGGCTATGCAGGCAGTGTTCCTGCTGGTAAACTACATCAGAAATGTGCCGGTAGATCTGGAAGAGGCGGCGTACATTGATGGTTGTACTACAGTTCAGGCATATGTCAGAATCGTTCTTCCACTTCTAAAGCCGATGACATCTACAGTAATCGTGCTAAATGCATTATGGATATGGAATGACTTTCAGATGCCGTTGATGATACTTAATAAACTACCGGATACCTGGACATTGCCGTTGTTCCAATATAACTTTAAATCACAATATTCCTTCGATTATAACATGGCGTTTGCGTCTTATCTGATCGCTATGATACCTGTTCTGATCGCATATATCTGTGCACAGAAACATATTGTTGAAGGTTTGACAGCCGGTGCTGTGAAATCCTGATAAGGATTGTCAGAAATCGGATTACATAGTACATTAATAGTACACCGTTGATTCGTAAAGAGGACGCGGTGTACTGTTTGTATATAGGAGGAAAAATGAATGGAATGGTTCAGAAGGCTGTCTTTCAGAAAGAAGATACTGACTTCATATATTCTATTTATAGGTCTGGCTTTTTTGTTGTCAGGAGTATACTGTATTCGAAGCATCAGAACATCGCGTCAGGAAACTATACGGTATATGCACCAGTTTGCAGAACAGGTCAATCTGAATATGGAAGTTATATTTTCAAATATGGACAGGGTTCGTTTCATTCACCTGATTGATGACAAAGTTAAACCGATGATCCGTACAAAAACAGATGAAAAGTCGTTGACAAAAGCATTAGAGGATGATGATTATGTTACCCGTGCTTTAAATCATATGACGAATATGAACCAATATGTGTTGCGTGCAACTTTTGTGAACGAGTATGGAGATGTATACAGCAATATTAAAACGGAAAATTCGTCATATCTAGATCGAATGTATAATATTCAGCGTCGGCAGGATTGGGAAGATCGTCATAATATCTATTATACAGGGGTATATCATGAAACAATTAATATGGTGGAATATCCGCTTATTACCAGTATCAGTAAGATTTATGATATTGATCAGGACAGACCAATTGGAACTTTGTATATTGATTTGAATTTTTCTGCTGTCAGACAGATCCTGGACCAGACACTGGAATCGGCAAGCACAGGAACTCACCTTATGATTTTTGATCATAAAGGAGAACTGATCTATCATACCGGAGAAAATGAAGATGTATGGGGAAATATTCAGAATTCGGAAAAGCAGGAAATAATTGAATTGGTAAAAACTGATGAAACAGATATAAGCAATGATTGTGAAATTCGGCTTAACGGAAAAGAGGCGGCGGTTACTTTGATGGACAGTCAGACTACAGGATGGCGTGTACTTGTTTATACTCCGCTGTCAGATATTTATGCTGCAGGAATAAAGAATATTGCTGGTCTGGCAGCTATGATGGGTATTGTGCTTATTACGGCAATGTTTCTTGGGGTTATTCTGTCGGGACAGATCAGTCGTCCGGTGAGCATTTTAATCAAAGCTATGGAAAAAGTCGATAAAGGAACTGTGAAGTATATTGATGAGAAAGAATATGACTGGCAGGATGAGATGGGAATGCTCTTACACAGTTATAATCAGATGGGACAGCGGATTAATGAAAGTATAGAAAAAATATATGTATATCAGCTGAATCAGAAGCAGACGGAACTGAAAATGCTTCAGTTTCAGATTAATCCACATTTTTTATATAATACACTTAATACGATCAGTTCAATCGCTTTGCTGGAAGGGGTGGACGAAATCGCAAAAATATCTGATAATCTTTCGAGCATGTTCCAATACAATATTAAGGGGAGTGATATTGTTCCGATTGGACAGGAATTTAAACAGGTTAACAGATATATGACGATACAGACAATCCGTTTCCCAGGAAAATATGAATTCACGCAGCATATTCCTGAAGCGTTATATGACGAGCCTGTTCTGAAATTTGTGCTACAGCCTCTTGTAGAAAATTCATTGAAACATGCGTTCCCGAAAATGCGTGAAACAAATCAGATAGATCTTGAGGCCTATTATGATGGAGAAGATATAGAGATCAGAATACGGGATAATGGGATTGGAATGAATAGTGATATTGTCCGAGAGTTAAATGAAGAACTGGAAAAGATGGATACAAAAACACTAGTTGCTAATGTGGATAGAGGGATAGGATTAAGGAATGTAAATGCCAGGATCAAAAATTTTTATGGGAAAGAGTATGGCATTAAGATTAAAAGCAAAGAAAGCGAATATACTGTGATTCAAATCCGGATTCATAGAATTGCCGGGGATAAACAGGAGGAACAAAAGTAAAATGCTTAGGATTGTCGTTGCAGATGATGAGTTTTACGCAAGAAAAGCTTTAATCAGAAAAATAAATTTGGCACAGCCTGATGCTGAAATAGTAGCGGATTTTGAGAATGGCGAAATGGCGATCCGATATATCAGGGAACATAAAGGAAAAGTAGATCTTCTGTTTACTGACGTAAGAATGCCTGAAATGGATGGATTGGAACTGGCCAGATGCATTTCGGAAGAAGAACTTGGGGTTGAGACAATCATTGTGTCCGGATACAGTGAATTTGAATATGCAAAAAAGGCTATGACTTTTGGCGTGAATAACTATCTCATTAAACCAGTGCAGGAGAATGAACTGTCAGAGGCACTGGAGCGCTTGAAAAAGAAAACAATAAAGTACGAAGAAAAAGTTTCAGCTCAAATGTCACAAAGAACAGTCGAGTATTTGAGCATTAGCGAGCTGGCAGGCCATGAAGAATGGAGAAAACAATTTTTACAACCAGTGTTTCAAAAGTATGGATTTGATGATGAAATGGGCAGGATGCCATTTCGTGGCTGTTATCTGGCTGTTTTACAGGCGGAAAACGGAGATCAAAAAAGAGATCTGGTTGAGAAAGAGTTGAATCGCTTTCTAATAAATCGGGACGGATGTAGTTTCTATTTTAGAAGATACAAAGAATATGTCGCTTTGCTGTTTACAGAGAAAGAGCCGGAAACAGATCTGTTAGAATTTATTAAAAGAATAAATGCAAAATATGATGTAAAAATGACAGTTGGGATTAGTCAGAAATATATCAGAACTGCAGAAATGAAAAAAGCATATCAAGAGGCTGTGTATGCAATCAATCAGCGGCTTATTAACGGCTGGGTGAAAGTTTATGCATATACGAGTGAAATGCGTCCGGAAAATCATTTTACAAAAGAGGCTGAGATGATGCTCAGGGATGCCATTGCACAGAAGCAATGCTCTGCGGCAGGATGTATTATTTCTGACGTTTTGGAAAGTTGTGGAGATTCTTATTCGTTGTATATTACTATAAGTGGGATATTTAATCTTTTGTACCGGATTTTCTGTAAAAGCGCAAGAAGCGAGGAAAAAGACAGTGAACATGCCTACATGCTTTTTTCGTACAAATCCGATTTATATGGATTCAGATATTTTTCTGAGGTTGAAGATTATGTAAAGAAAATTGTGGAATCGATGTGTCAGGAACAGGAAGAAAAAACACACCATTATATTGTAGCGGAACTG
>DXIS01000021.1 GCA_019112735.1 Candidatus Mediterraneibacter guildfordensis | reverse complement strand
GAAGAACAATTTCAATCTTTGTATTGCTCCCCTTTATCTTACTCATATTATGATGGCTTTTAGCTGTTACCTCGCCATGAAATCGCGGTTCATGATTATCCATCAGCATTCTCCTATATTGGAAAAAATCTCTGGTTTCTTATCCCGTATATATTTAAGAACAAAATCATTGTTAAGCCAAAAACTCTGTTTGGTTATCACATCTCCGTTTAGTATTTTGCATCCATATTTATCCCTATTCTGTGGCTTCCATACAAATCGTCCATTCACAGTATTATCATCAAGTATTTTTTCCGCTTCTCGACTATCCCCATGTATATGTTTTCTGTCAATATCATACGTAATATCTCTTGCATGAAGTTTTATCAAGCCAATCTGCCCGCTTGTCTTTCCTTGAACATCAGAGCATATTTCAAATCCCTTTCCTCGGAGTTCTAATACAAAAGAAATCCCTTCTATAACTTTTTTCTTAAACGATTCCCAAGTCTGCTTTACATACTCATCTAATACTTCAGGCGTAAATTTTAAAAAAAGATGTCCTTTATATACATATCCATTCTCTTCCTCAACAAATATCTGCATCAGTATCCTTTGTTCCGACAAGTACATAAAAATCTCTGACTCTTCCCACTCTTGATCAACAATATCTTCAACTCCGAAATTAGGGAACGACCATTTTTCCTTTATTTTCCCGTTCTTTTGGATACGAACACTTTTCACCACAGTATTTGTTTTTTGAAGATAACTATCTTTATTTGATGTTGTTCCCAACATTGCTAATCCAATCCTACTATAAGCATTTTTGTCAGTAAAACTTATTGGACCAGTAATCTTTTTAATCTTTTTCAGTCTTGAAAGTTTTACTGCTGTTTTCCCCACATATTTACCATCAATTACATTCAGCCATTGTTCAAAGGTTTTTCCACGTGGGATTTTTATGTGGAATTCTTTAGTTGAACACTTAACTTTCTTGTTGAATTCATTTCCAGGAACAATATATTCTTTAAGTAAATATGTCACATAAGATTGTTTCAGCGCAAATCTTCTTGGTAACGCCATATCATCTTTGGGCGCTTTCTCAAGTTTCGAATTCTTATCCCCGGTCCTTGCAGCTCCTAAGAGCTCTGTGTCACCTTCTGAAAGTTCCGATGCTTTACCATCATGTATTTTCCCCATTATAGTATAATAATCATTCACGATCTGCTTCCAATCACGTGAAACTATTTTATCTAACTCATATAATCTTACATATCTAATTTCTGAATCTATCCGTTTTTGACCAAGCTTTAATAAATACGCCATCATCAACATGCATTTACATTTATGATATAAATGACTTTGTTCAAAAGGAACCTCTTTCTCAAATTCCATAAAATCAATTTTTGATAAAGCTAATCTTTGATCTGCCTTCGGTTTCTCTGCATCTTCCCAATAACCAAACGCCTTCAATTCAATACCCGCTTTTTCAAAATCTGGTTCTGAAGAAGAATTCCTGGGGATTCCAAAATAACTCTCTTGTATCAGATTCCCCACTGCTCCTTTGTCTTTTGGATTAATAGCTTTCGCATCTGTGCACATATCTGAGATTTTCAACCCTTGTGCTTTGCGCGCATATTCTAATATACTATTTCTATCTCTATCATCATATTTTTTCATACTGTATTCCACTCCCCTGTATCCGTATCCACCACCACAAACTCTTCCGTCCCGATTGCTCTCCCGTCTCTATACGTTGAAAACACATCACAGGATATCACATTTCCCTCTCTGTATATCTTCTCCACCGGCGTATGTCCCACCACCTGCAGCACCTTCTCGTCCCCATACATTTTCCCCGACGTATACTGCGGTCTGTGCCAGATTGGGGACACATCGCTCCACATATATTCCCGTGGCAGGCCATTGATGATCCTCACCACTTCATCCACATCGTGATACTTCTCTGCCGGCACGGTTTTCTTCACGAAATAATCCAGAAGCCCTCCGTGGCAAAAAAGGACGTTATCGATCTTCTGGATGTATCGGATCTCATTTTCTTCCGGCAGCGCGCCCGCCAGCTCATCCAGTTTCATTGCCACGGTATACGCCGCAGCCGGGCTGTATCCGCTTTCCATCTCATTCCATATGTAGCTCAGGTCATGATTGCCGTATGCCCACAGCGTTTCCGGATATTTCTTCGCAAATGCGATCGCCGCATCGAATGTTTCCTTATACAGTTCCAGATTATATTCCTGATGCCAGTCGTCCGGAATATCCATAAGGCATACCGCCCGTTCCGCCGCGCCCTGTTCCATTATCTTATCCGCCCGTTCAAACATCCACGGCTTCAGATGTACGTCCGGTATTACAAGCACTTTCATTCCACAACACCTATTTCTTCAGCGCCTCGCTCAGACTGTGCGGGATCCCTCTCGGCCCCCGGACCGCATAGATCCCGTATTCTTCCTTCAGTTTCTCAAATGTAAACCGGTCCGGCATATACCGCTTCTGCAGTTTGATCTTCATCACCGCCGTGATCGTCAGGTTCCGGTCGCTGTAATGATACGGGATATCCGTCTCCGTCACCCGGCATTTATACAGGATCGCCGAGACCGGCGCGCCCGCATAGATGAACACCGTATCTCCGGCTTTGATGCCTCTGCCCTGCTTCCAGTCGATTTCTTCGGCGTCGTCAAATGCATGCACGATATCAAAATACTTTGGATTCGCCGGCACGATCCATTCCTTCGGCGGCCGGATCTTCTGCTGCTTCTTCCTGGAAGCCGTCACCGCATAGCTCTCGTCGATCCACTGACAGATCTCCTCAAACGGAACCGTCCCATCCAGCAGGATGGAGATCCAGCTGCTGCGGGTGATGTGATACCCGTAGAAATATCCCGGCTGCCGGACGATCATGTCCACCAGCATCGGATCGCCCAGCTTCAGATTAATGATATCCACATAATCCGTGCCCTTCAGCCCCAGCTTCTCCCGCTGCACGTCCATGATCAGCGCGAACCATTTCCGGTTGTCCGCATGGCGCAGGACCGGATAGGTCGGAGCGGTAGAGAACGGATAATCCGGTTCAATATTGTATTTTTCTTTTACGTACTTAAATATTTTTTCTCTCATTAGAATTCCCTGCCTGAACGTTGTGGCTGCATATTTAATTTTTCATATTTTCTTCAAGTTCCAACAGATACCTGTCAAAATCTGACATATACAGTCTGTCCTGGATCACGCGATACTTTTCAAATTCTGTTTCTGCTTTCTCTTTGGCAATCTCAGCAGTAATTTTTCCTGCATCCTGCAGAATTTCCCTTTCATCCGCCATAAGGAACAGATCCAGCCGCCTGGCCCAGTCTTCCATTGTCATCGGAATATGCCGTTCAGCGCGGTCTTCAGCCAGGTCAAGATAAGCGGAAACAATTCGCTCCAGAGAACGCATTTCTTTTTCTGTAAGGTAATTTTTCGCAACGCTGACATCCCCTTTTACGATCTTTCCATCCGGGGCTGCCGCCCACGTTGTCAGTCCCATATGCGGTTTTTCCGCATCAGCCCGCTCATAGATCAGTTCAGCTGCCGTATGGCCGTGAACCGCATAATGCATCTTATTCTGTACTTTTGCAAAAAACTGTTTTGTCGTCTGCGCGGTACGGTCATAGTCAAGTGATGTTGCATATATATCCGTGATCTTCTGATAAAATCTTCGCTCTGACAGTCGGATCTCACGGATCTGTTCAAGCAGCCGGTCAAAATACTCTTTCGTCAGAACTGAACCGCCGTTTTTCAGACGCTCATCATCAATGACCCATCCTTTGATCGTATAATTCTTCACAATTCCATTGGCCCACTTACGGAACTGAACCGCCCGCTCATTATTTACCTTAAACCCGACCGCAATGATCATCTGCAGATTATAGTGGGCGACTTCACGGCTGACCTGTCGGGATCCTTCTGCCTGAACTATTAAGTATTTCTTAATAGTTGATTCCTGTTCCAGTTCAGAATCTTCATAAATCTTTTTTATGTGTTGATTAATTGCAGCTACGCTTATATCATATAATACTGCCATCATCTTCTGTGTCAGCCATATATTTTCGTCCTCATACCGCATTTCTATGCTGTCCTGCTGATCGCCGACCGTGGCCACATAAGTCAGATACTCCGCCGCACTGGAGCGGATGCTCATTTCATCTTTCTTTTTATTCATACAGGCATTCTCCTTATTTGCGTTCCAGATATTGATCCAGAACCGTCATAATGTTGCTTACGCCATTCCGATACTCCACATGAGTCAGTTTTTCTGCTCTTAACTCTCCAATCTTTTTCTTCACTTTAAAGCTGACCGCTTCATTTTTCTTCCTGCCTTTATCAACGCTGTTCCCGGTGTATACCTGCTCTATATCCTTACAGAACCAGACAAAATCAGCATTCCGCTCTTTGCAGTATCTTTGTGCGTTATCCAGGAATTTTAAGTCTGCCGGTCTGCTGTCATAATCATCACAGTCAAAACAGTAGATAACTCTGGACTGATTTCTTTTAGAGCCGGCAGAATACTGTGAGATCAGCTGAAGTCCCATCAGGCATCCCCCTTTTCCGGACCGAATGCACTGATAAAATCAATGGAATCTACATTAAACGGGGAACCCTCGATCATACCGTTTCGATATAATTTTGACGGGGAATAATTTCCGTTCGTGGTCCAAGGATAAACCTGGTGATCTTCCGACAGGAAGTCGATCGACTTCTTGTGATGTCTCAGAATGTCCATCGGGCCTACGTTATGCGTCGTGAAACAGAGCTGCCCTTCACCGTATTCCATCAAATACTCCAACAGTGCACACAGATACACATCATGCAGATTTGAGTCAAACTCATCAATAAATACGATCCCGCCCTGAACCATTTTTCTCAGATAGGCAAACAGCCGGATCAGTTTCTTGACGCCGGTACTTTCAAACTCTGCATGGATCTTATAAGAATCATACACCATGATCAGACTGCATATATATATATCCTGATCTTCTTTTTTATCAATCTCGATCCGCCTGAGATCTGATTTAAATATCTTGAGGAACTCGCACAGTTTCCCTACTGTAAGTTCAAAATCCCTGTATACTGTTCTGGGAATCCGGTTTTCTGAGACAGTGATCATACCGATCTGGTTTTTATACATTTTCGCAAAATTAAACAGCTGGCTGAAATCACAAACTGCTTCTTCCTTCAGTTCATTCAGATAATCTGCCAGATTGCGAATCAGATATTCCTTGTGTTCGTCCGCTGCATCCAGATAGACGCACAGTTTTTCCCCGAATATCATAAGCAGGATCAGGCCTTCAAAAACACTTACTGTATTGTTGCGGGAAAGCATTACGTAATACAAGAAGAGCCTCATAAGCTGTCCATCATAACACAATGCGCATAAAGTTGAGGCTGACAGCCGGTTCATTGTCTTTTTGTAGACGCCGTCCCCCGGAAAATTATCCTGCTTTCCTTTTAAATCGACGATTTCCCCGTCGCAGACTTTAAAAAGAGTCTCCATAGAACTGTTTTTAGAAGTCGCTTTTCTAAAAGAAAATTCTTCGCCGGATATCACATATTTTCTGGACGCCGCCCGCTGCAGCGTTATTTCATATCGGAAAAGCCAGGGCCCTTTTCCAAATCCGGAAATAAACTCCGCCCTGATAAATAATTTCTCTGTCTTTTTGTTGATCATTGCATCCAGCTTCTTCTGAGCAACCGGGTTATTCAGGTACTCCGGATTCGTCAGAAGGCTCTTTAATATATCTACAGATGCGATAATGCCTGATTTCCCGGATCCGTTTATTCCATAAATTCCCTTCACGTTATAATCACTGGTATCCGGCTCCGGCGAAATTATCTTTTTATAAAACGAAAGAGTCACTAACCGATCAATTGTTTTTATGCCGCTGACAGAATAATTGACCAAATAAATATCCTTCATTAATCTGCACCTCCATAGGTGCAGTATATCATATCTTTTCAGGATTTTAAATACATAATGTATTTATTTTGTCTCGAAGTACTCTTCCACCATCCCGCACAGTTCTCTCATCTTCCGTTCCGTCTCCGGATTCTCATAGGGTATCCGCCCGATGATCCGTTCCACATACCGCTCTTCCCGGATGATATCCATCGTTTCCTTATAAGCGATATCAAAAAAATACGCTACATAGGACACCCAGTAATCCATCTTCGTCTTCCGCTTTTCCAGATGTACGGATGTATGGGCCAGACATTCTTCCCAGACTTCCGGTGAAATATCCTGCCGTCCAACTTCTTCCGACGTACATCCAAGCAGCACTTCGATCGGCTCTTCCAGTTTAACCCGGCAGTTATCCAGCTTGTCCGCATCCCGGATGAGCTGCACATGCAGCAGCTGGCGGCTGGTCAGGGACGGATCATATCCACTGAAATCACTGTGTCTTGCGATCGCTTCCCGGATAATATCGTCCCATGTATCTTCTTCCACAAAACGCCGGATCATCTGCTGCTCCCCGAACAGGATCTGCACGCCGTAGGCTGCATGGTCCATCGTATCCCGCTCAAAGCTGTCATACCGTTTCAGCTGCTCGAATCTTCCGATATCATGGAGCAGCGCGATCAGCTCCGCCAATCGGCAGTCTTCTTCCGGCAGGTGCATGCGCCTGCATATCTCCGTCATATAGCGCACCACGCCGTCCGTATGTACAACCTTCAGACGGATCTTCTCATCCGTCCGGTCAAACTGATCCAGATATGCGTCAAAGGCGCGTCTGGCATAGGTCATATCTATCATTGCGCGCCTCCTCTGTGCTCTGTTTTCAGTTCCGTATACTTCTCTTTGCTCCCATACGCCTTCTCGACCGGATATTTCTCTGCATTCTTCCGGATCTTCTCCTGCACGATCTCATCCAGGTCCAGTCCACACGCATCTGCCATCAGGATGCAGTAATTAACCACATCCGCCAGCTCCTCCCGGATTTTGTCCGCCTTCTCTGCGCACCGGACGTCATCCGCGCTCCACTGGAAGACTTCCAGAAGTTCGGCCGCCTCCAGGCAGATCGAGATTGCAAGATCCTTCGGATTATGGAACTGCTTCCAGTTCCGGTCATCCCTGAATTTCAAAACCTGTTCTATCGTTTCCTGTGTCATTGCATTTCCACCTTTCACATTTCCCGGTACGCCACTTTCCCGTTCTTCATCTCCGACTTCATCAGCGACACTTTCTTCACCGTCATCTCTGCCTTCGGCAAATGCACCTGATACGGTTTCTTCGACGCCGCCTTCCGGATCAGCGTGATATGCGGGACGAATTTCTCATTGTCAAACGGGATGCCTGCTGCCCGCAGCGCATCCCTCAGATCTTTTACATAAGTTTTCAGCTTCTGGTTTCCTTTCACACCCGCCCAGAGAAGGTTTCCGAAGTTTCCCTTCTCCGACAGGCTCAGCCGGAACTGGGGCAGCGGCACGCCGGCGATCACCTGCTTCACCTTCGCCGGATCATCGTATTCCCCGATAAACGCCAGCGTCAGATGCAGGTTCTGGGCCGGCACGTAATTGCCCGCCACACCCTGCTTTTTCAGGTCATGCATGTAGGCGACAAGCGCCTTCTTCATCTCATCCGATAACTGGATCGCGATAAACAGTCTCATGGCTTCATCCCCTTCGAACATCTCTGTTCTTATGTTAGCATATGCACCGTTCCCCTACAAGAGAAATGCCACGAAAGCATGTTCGCTCCCGTGGCATTTCCATCTTCTTTATTCTGTTTTGCACAGGCCGCTCCCGTCTGTCACTCGCCGCCGTACTGCCGCACCAGCCGTTCTCCTTCTTCCCGCATCTTCTCCACGACTTCCTCCGGCCCCAGGATCTTCACCCGCTCGCCCAGGGAAAAGACCCACCCGAGGAATACGCTGCTGACCATGACGGTCACATTGACGGTGAAATGTTCCGGATCCGCAGGGATCATCATGACTTCTTTCCCGAACCGGTCGATGATCACTCCGGCCAGGCTGTTGTCCACCAACAGCTTCACCTTCTGCTCCTTCCCGCCGAACATACCAAAACTTTTCTTGGCGTAATCCGCCATGTCCAGCTTCCGGAAATGTTCTTTCCCCTCGCGGGGTTCGTCGCTCATCCGGATATGGAGCATCTTATCCACCCGGTAATGCCGGATCTCCCCGGCGTCGGAATCGTAGCCCACCAGATAATAATTCTCATCGTCCCAGGACAGCCCCCACGGACTGATGTGGTACCAGGCGCCGTCCCGCCGCAGTTCCATTTCCTTCTTCACGTTCCACTGATAGTACTGGAAGCGGATCTTCTTATTCTCCGAGATCGCATTGTGGATGGCGTCCACTGTATAATAAATGCTCTCGTTCATCGTCTTGATCCGACCGGATACAAAGACCTGCCGCTGCAGCTTCATAGCCTCGTATCTGCTGACCTGCTTCTCCAGCTTCCGGATCAGGGCGTTCGTCTTCTTCTCGGTAATGAATTTCGACGACTGGATCGCGTCCACCAGAAGCTTCAGTTCCGGCAGTTCGAAGGGCCGGCTGACCACGTGATAGTGATAACCTTTCCCCACCGGCTCGCCCTCGACCTCGATCCCGAACACTTCCAGGTCCCGCAGATCCGCGTAAATACTCTTCCGGTCCGCCGTGATGTCGTACCGTGCCAGTGATTCCTTGATCTCCGGCATGGTAATGTAATGCTCATCGTCCGTCTGCTCCAGCATGATCTGCGCCAGACGGTACAGCTTGAATTTCTGATTCGTTCCCTTCGGCATAGCGTATCTCCTCACTTTCCCGCTTCATGTGCGCCTTAATCCAGTTTTTCTCTCCGGATCTTCACGCAGGAGTTCAGATAAGAAAGCATCACAATGATCCACACCGCCGCCAGAAGCACGACCGCCATGATCCCGGTATCGAAGAACAGGTGGCACAGCATCGCGACAACTAGAAGCAGGGGGATCGTCTTATTTGCTGTCATGTAAGACTTGTAGGCGCTCTGATAGATCATCGCCCGCTCTGCCTCATCGCAGCTTTCCAGCCATTCTTTCTGAAATTTTCTTGAAGCCGGATCGCCTTTTTTCTCCGGGTAAACGCGCTGCACGCATTTCACATAACGGGCCTGCCAGAATCCCGCATATGCAAAGTACAGGATAAATATAATGCACACCAGCAGGAAATGACCGTTCCGGCTCGCTTCCGTCCCGATGTATTTCATGGAATAACCGGTCGACAGCACCAGCATGCACAGCGCCTGGGTAATGATATTCGCCTTCATCCCGAACGCGCCCGCCTTCTCGTATTCATATTCCAGACGGTCGCACGCCTCATCTTCCGCTCCGGCGATCTCCTCTCCGATATTCTTCATTTTCCATATGCAGGATTCACCGGCCAGGATCCCGGCCGCGCCGATCGCGATCATCAGCGGCAGCATAACCCGCTGCAATGCGCTCAGCACATTTCCCGCGCCGGAAGCGATCCCCGATCCATACAGTTCCATCCCGGCGCCAAGCAGCGCGCCGACCAAACCGCCGCCTGCCGCCCCGGCCAGCAGGATCAGCCCCATCTTCTTATACGTTCCCATCTTCTTTTTCTTCATGACGCATCCTCCTCATATTCAAATATATCTTCCACCTGTACCCCGCAGATCTTCGCCAGCTTCAGCGCCAGCGTCACCGACGGAGAATAATCCCCCCGCTCAATGAGGCTGATCGTCTGCCTGGATACGCCGGCCAGTTTCCCCAACTCGGTCTGGTTGATCCCCAGCCTGGCGCGGTATTCTTTCAATCGGTTAAGCAATGCCATAATACCCTCTCCTCTTCTTTTATTATGACAACTTTATTTGTCACCCTCATTCTAACATTGACAACTTTCCTTGTCAATATGAAATGACAACTTTATTTGTCACTTCATTCGCACGCCGCCGCAAAATCCGGTTGCACTTCCCGTTCCGATACTATATGATATTCTGGTAGCCTCTCCAAACGGAGGAGGCCTTGGATTCCATCGGATAAATAACTTAAGGAGCACTTATGATATGAAGAAAGACGACATCCGCTATCAGACTTACGTAAATATCCTGAAAGAGGAACTGATCCCCGCGTTCGGCTGCACTGAGCCCATTGCCCTGGCCTATGCCGCGGCCAAAGCCCGCCAGATACTTGGCGCGCTTCCGGACCGGGTTCTCCTGCAGGTGAGCGGCAGCATTATTAAAAATGTAAAGAGCGTGATCGTCCCCAACACCGGACATCTGAAAGGCATGCCGGCCGCCGCAGCCGCGGGCATCATCGCCGGCGACCCGGACCGGGAGCTGGAAGTGATCTCACAGGTTCCGGAAGAAAAGATAAAAGAGATCCGGGCCTTCCTGGAAAATGTCCGGATCGATGTGGAGCACATTGACAACGGACATGTCTTCGACATCATCGTAACGGAATATAAAGGCAGCCACAGCGCCCGGGTCCGCATCCTGGACACTCACACCAATATCGTCCTGATCGAAAAGGACGGAAACCTCCTGTATGAGGCAGCCGCTGAAACACCGGACACGGAACACGAAAACACAGCAGACGTATCTCCCGCCCCCGACGGCAAGGATGCCTGCAGCACGGACCGTGCCCTCCTCAATATGGAGGACATCTGGGACTTCATCACCACCGTGGATATCTCAGACATTTCCGGCATCCTTGACCGGCAGATCCGCTACAACTCTGCCATCGCAGAAGAAGGACTGCGGGGCGACTACGGCGCCAACATCGGCACTGTCCTCCTGCGTTCCTGCGGAAATGACATCGCCACCCGCGCCAAAGCATGGGCGGCCGCCGGCTCCGACGCCCGCATGAACGGCTGCGAGCTTCCGGTCATTATCAATTCCGGCAGCGGCAACCAGGGCATCACCTGTTCGGTCCCGCTGATCGAATACGCCCGCGAGCTGAAGACCGACCACGAGACCCTCTGCCGAGCCCTTGCTCTCTCCAACCTGGTGGCCATCCACGAGAAGACCGGCATCGGCACCCTCTCCGCTTACTGCGGGGCCGTCAGCGCCGGGGCAGGGGCTGGCGCCGGGATTGCCTATCTGTGCGGCGGCGACTACCAGGCGGTGATCCACACCGTGGTCAATGCACTGGCCATCACCTCCGGCATCGTCTGCGACGGGGCGAAAGCCTCCTGCGCGGCCAAGATCGCCTTCTCCGTAGACGCCGGCATCCTGGGCTACCATATGTATCAGAACGGCCAGGAATTCAAGAGCGGCGACGGGATCGTCATGAAAGATATTGAGAGCACGATCCGCGGCATCGGGCTTCTCGGCAAAGACGGAATGAAAGAGACGAATAACGAGATCATCCGGCTCATGGTCGGAGAAGAGAGCTGTTGATATGAAAAGCCCTGCGGTCCGTTGTAGACCGCAGGGCTTGATTTTTATCTCATATTTTTTAGAAGATATGATAGTTCACTACCAGCGCCGCGAACACGATGGATACCATGGACAGCAGCTTGATCAGGATGTTGATGGACGGGCCTGACGTATCCTTGAACGGATCGCCTACCGTATCGCCAACAACCGCAGCCTTGTGGCAGTCGCTTCCTTTGCCGCCGTGTTTGCCGCCTTCGATGTATTTCTTCGCGTTATCCCACGCACCGCCTGCATTGGCCATAAAAATCGCCATCAGGAATCCGGTCGCCGTGGAACCGGTCAGCAGACCGATCACGCCATTGTAGCCCAGGATCAGTCCGGTCACAACCGGTGTAATGATCGCCAGCAGGGTCGGCAGGATCATCTCGTGCAGAGATGCCTTTGTACAGATGTCCACGCAACGCTCATAATCCGCGTCCGCGCGGCCTTCCATCAGACCCTTGATCTCTCTGAACTGGCGGCGGACCTCAACAACGATGCTCTGTGCCGCACGTCCGACAGAATCCATGGTCAGCGCCGCAAATACGAACGGAAGACATGCGCCGATGAAGATGCCGACGAGAACCGTCGGGTTCATAACGCTCATATCGAGCACAACGTCCGGGCCGCCCACTTCCTGAACCTTCTCTACATAGGAAGCGATCAGGGCCAGCGCCGTAAGAGCGGCAGAACCGATGGCAAAGCCTTTTCCGGTTGCAGCCGTTGTATTGCCAAGTGAATCCAGGGCGTCAGTACGCTTTCTTACTTCCGCGTCCAGGCCGGCCATCTCAGCGATGCCGCCGGCATTGTCCGCGATCGGTCCGTATGCGTCCGTTGCCAGTGTGATGCCCAGCGTGGACAGCATGCCGACTGCTGCCAGCGCGATGCCGTACAGACCTCTCGTAGACTCGGTGAATCCGCCGGACAGAGCATATGCCGCCATAACGCAGATCGCGATGATGATGATCGGTACCGCCGTTGACAACATACCGAGGCTGAGACCGCCGATGATGATCGTCGCGGAGCCGGTCTCGGATTTGTCCGCCAGCTTCTGGGTCGGTCTGTATGTGTCAGATGTAAAGTACTCGGTAAAGAATCCGATCAGCACGCCCGCCAGCAGTCCGGCCAGGATCGCGAAATAGAATCCGATATAATGGCTGCCGAGGATGAACCATACCAGCGGGAATGACACAACCGCGATGATGATCGCACTTGTATTCGTTCCGCGACGGAGCGCCTTCAGAAGAGTGCTCTGGTTCGTGCTCTCGCCCGTCTTTACGAGCAGGGATCCAAAGATGGATGCCAGGACGCCGACTGCCGCCAGCACCATCGGGATGATCACGGCATTTACCCGGTCAACTTCCGCGATCTTGTTAAATGCGATCACGCCCAGTGCGCACGCCGACAGGATGGAGCCTACATAAGACTCGTACAGGTCCGCGCCCATTCCGGCCACATCGCCTACGTTGTCGCCTACGTTGTCCGCAATAACCGCCGGGTTTCTCGGGTCATCTTCCGGGATGCCGGCCTCGACCTTGCCCACAAGGTCCGCGCCTACATCCGCTGCCTTCGTGTAGATGCCGCCGCCGACACGGGCGAACAGCGCCATGGAGGATGCGCCCATTCCGAAGGTAAGCATTGTGCTTGTAATGTCTTCGATGGAAAGTTTAAATACCAGTTTCAGCAGCAGGTACCAGATGGAGATATCCAGAAGTCCCAGTCCGACTACGGTGAATCCCATGACCGATCCTGCCGAAAATGCTACATTCAATCCTCTGTTCAGGCTTTTCTGACATGCCGCCGCTGTCCGGGCGTTGGCTCTCGTCGCGATCTGCATACCCACGAATCCCGACAGACCTGAGAAGAAGCCGCCCGTCACGAACGCGAACGGAACGAACCAGGTCAGAAGATCCAGAGCCGCCATCACGAATAAGATCACAAACATGATCGCGAAAAATCCGATCAGGATCTTATACTGGCGGCGCAGATACGCCATCGCTCCCTTGTGGATCGATGCAGAGATCTTCTTCATCGTTTCATTTCCCTGGGGGAAACGCAGTACCTTGTTGGCCCTGCTCGCCACAAAGACCAGAGCGATGATGGAGCCGAATAATGTCAGTAGTGCCAGTAGATTGTCCATTGTAAAATCTCTCCTTCCTTTTTGGGTCTCTTACATATATAGTTTTGGCCCTTCCTCTTTAGAATTCAAATACCGCAACGCCATACGCCGGAAGCGGATAAGCGATGGAGTACGGTTTGCCGTCGCATTCCTGTTTTACCGGTTTATATACGAGCGGACGGGACGCGCCGGAACCGCCGTACTTCTTGTCGTCGCTGTTGAGCACCAGCTTGAGCTGTTTTCTCCTAGTCACGCCCACGCGGTAGTCCGGGCGCTCCATCGGCGTGAAGTTGCACACGAACAGCAGGTTCTTCTTATTGTCTTTCGAATGGCGCATGAAACTGTAGATGCTGCGGAAAATGTCGTCCGCATTGATCCACTCGAAGCCCGCCGGATCGGAATCCATCTCGTAGAGCGCTTTATTCTTCTTATACAGATGGAGCAGGTCGCGGTACCAGTTCTGGATCGCCTGATGCTCCGGCTCAGCCAGCAGGAACCAGTCGAGCTCGCGCTCCTCGCTCCACTCTCTGAGCTGTGCGAATTCCTGTCCCATGAAGAGCAGCTTCTTGCCCGGATGCCCGGTCATAAATGCATAGCCGACTTTCAGGTTCGCATATTTATCGAATCCAAGCCCCGGCATCTTGTTGAGCATGGAGCATTTCAGATGCACCACCTCATCGTGGGAGAGAACAAGGATGTAGTTCTCGCTGTACGCATAGGAACTTGCAAATGTCATCATGTGGTGGGCATTCTTTCTGAAATACGGATCCAGCTTCATATACTCTGTGAAATCATGCATCCAGCCCATGTTCCACTTCAGGCTGAAGCCCAGTCCGTCGTCTTCCGGCGCTCCGGTCACCTTCGGCCATGCCGTGGACTCTTCCGCGATCATCACTGCGCCCTTGTTCCTGCCAAGGACAACGGAGTTCAGATGCTTGAAGAACTCGATCGCTTCCAGGTTCTCATTTCCGCCGTATTTATTGGCCACCCACTGGCCGTCCTGCTTGCCGTAGTCCAGGTAAAGCATGGAAGCCACCGCGTCCACACGCAGTCCGTCCACATGGAAATGCTCGATCCAGAACAGCGCATTGGCGATCAGGAAGTTCTTCACTTCCGCCTTGCCGTAGTCAAAGATCTTCGTGCCCCAGTCCGGATGCTCGCCCATTCTCGGATCCGCATACTCAAAGGTCGGCGTGCCATCGAAGTCCGCCAGGCCGTGCGCGTCTCTCGGGAAATGCGCCGGTACCCAGTCAAGGATCACACCGATATTGTTGCGATGCAGTTCATTGACCAGATAAGCAAAGTCTTCCGGCGTGCCGTAGCGTGACGTCGGAGCATAATACCCGGTCACCTGATAGCCCCAGGAGCCGTCGAAAGGATGCTCCGCAATGCCCATCAGCTCTACGTGCGTGTAGCCCATATCTTTCACATACTTCACGATCGCATCCGCGAACTCGCGATATGTATAGAATCCTTCATCCTCGCGTCCCGGATGCCGCATCCAGGAACCCATATGAACTTCATAGATGGACATCGGGTTCACCTTGTGGTCCCAGGTCTCCCGGCGTTTCATCCATGTGCTGTCCGTCCATTTCAGATGAGAAATATCCGTCACCCGGGAAGCGGTTCCCGGCCTCAGCTCCGCATAGTTTGCAAATGGATCCGCCTTGAAGATCCGTTTGCCCTGCTGCGTCTCGATACAGAACTTATACAGATCCCCCTCCTGTACACCCGGCACAAAACAGGTGTAGATTCCGAGCGGTTCCTGCCGTTCCATATAGTTGGCCTCAAAATCCCAGCCGTTGAAATCGCCCACTACGGCAACACGGCGGGCATGCGGGGCCCACACTGCAAAATAGACGCCCTCTTTGCCTTTATAGACAACTTTGTGTGCGCCCATCTTCTGGTAGATCTCATAGTGGTTGCCCTGTCCGAAGAGATACTGGTCCAGTTCGCCGATCTCAAAGGGCTCCGTTTTTTTCTTTTTTGTGCTTTTTTCCGTTTTCATAAAGCCACCTCGTCGCTTATTTTTCTTTAATATCTACATTATACTTTAAAGTGTCAGAAAAGTGAAGCAAAAAAAGGACAGCCGGCAGGATAATTCCCGCCGGCTGCCCGAAATGTATTCCATATTTTTCCGGATCAGATATTGAAGTCTTTTTCCGAGAGCAGGATCCGGTCCGCCTCGTCCGTATTCTTGCCGAATACACGTTTCACAAGCTTCTTCGCGGAAGCTTTCTGGGAGTGCTGGATCGCCTCGTCCATGATCTCCTTCACCTCGGCAACCGTTACCGCGTGATCCTCTCTCTGGAGTGAATCGATCTTGCTGTACAGCGCCAGGATTCCCATCTCATCGATGCGGTATCCGTTCTCCTGCGCGTAAGTCTGGCCGAATGTTACCAGCTCGTCGTTGATGAAGATCGGCACCTCCAGACGGGACGTGAATTTTCTTCTGAACTCCCGGTTGGAGGAGAGCAGACGGTCGATCGGCTTTCTCTGCTCCTCGAGCACGATCAGCAGTTCGCCGGTATCCTTCTCCATCGCCTTGTTGAGGCGTGCCACTGTCTTCTCATTCATCTTGCCCGCTTTCTCGATAATAAGCGCGCCGCCGTAAAGTTTATCAAAGATATCGCTGATCTTCTTCTTATTCAGCGAATCGCCTGTTACGATCGCAACCTTGCCCTGATGGATGTTGCGCTGTTTCTGGATCGCTTTCACGACATCAACCGCCAGCACGGTCTTGCCGTTTCCTTTATTTCCGACGATCAGAAGGTTGCCTGTCCGGGATGTACCCTGGCGGTTCGTGCAGTTCTTATCCTGCTCCAGCACGTCCACCAGCTGCTCGCTCATGCCGCGTACCGGTACGAAGTAGGAGAACAGCTTCTTCTGCTCTTCTGTCAGGCCGGCCCTCGTTCCGATGCCGCTCTGGATGCCCAGATCATAACGGCCGTGTACGATGAAGCCTGTGTCAGACAGTGACATTGCATCCGAGATCTCATCCAGCGGAAGCGGCGCCGTCTTGCCGGTAGCGATCATCTTCGCCGTCTCCTTCCGGCTCAGCGGAGTCGTCGCCGAGAGGATATCCATGTTGTCATCATCATCCGGGATCTCACGGTCATCTATACCGTCCACAACATCCTCTTCAGAGAACAGGTCTGCATCCCAGTCCGCGATCTCTTCGTCAGACTCCTCGAATTCCTCGTCTTCTTCCTCGTATTCTTCTTCGTCCTCGTCGAGGTATTCATCCTCTTCCTCGTACTCTTCTTCGTCTTCGTCGAGGTACTCGTCTACTTCTTCGAACTCGCCCTCGTCTTCATCTTCATCGAGATACTCGTCTACTTCCTCAAACTCACCCTCGTCTTCATCCTCATCGAGATACTCGTCTTCATCTTCGTCGAGGTATTCATCCTCTTCCTCATACTCTTCGCCGTCTTCGTCGAGGTATTCGTCCTCTTCCTCGTACTCTTCACCGTCGTCGTCGAGGTATTCGTCCTCTTCCTCGTACTCTTCGCCGTCTTCGTCAAGGAACTCGTCCGCCTCGTCTTCGTCGAAATCAAACTCCTCGAAATCGTCATCATCATCGATGCGGAGCGAATCCGCCACCTTGCCCATGTTCTCATGAACTTCTTCGGCTTTCGCCTTCGGCGCCGGCGCCGGTTTTACCTCTTCCTCCGGGATCACTCCCTCGATTTCATCAATCATCCTCTGGATATCATCCGGAAGGATCGGATCAATTTTCTTTGTTTTCTGATCTGCCATACTATCCCCTTCTGTTTCCCCTTCTTGTGGTAATATTATTTCTTCAGTTACATCTGTTTCATCGAAGAAGTCTTCAGCATCTTCCGCATCAAGCAGAAAATCTTCAGCATCCTCTATATCGAGAAAAACCTCTTCTTCTATCGTGGGTTCTTCTGTTTCAGGCTCATCAATATCGATATCATCGTCCGGAATGATCTCCGTCATCTTGCCTCTGGATGATGCCTGAACTCTTTTCTTCGCTTTCTCTTCCACGATCTGCCGCACCATGTCAGCATCTGCAACCGCTTCTATCTCGCCCACCGCGCGCTCAAGATCGTTCAGATCCGCTTCTTTCTTCTCAGGCTCAGGCGGTTCCGGCTGGATCTCCGGCTGTTCCGGCTCAAGGTGAAGAAGCATCCGGAGCGCTTCGTCCAGCGGCATGGTGTCTCCGATTTTTTTCTTCTTTACTTCCACAGGTTCTTCGGTATCTTCCGCCGCATTTTCCGCTGTATCTGCAGCCGCTTCTGTATTTTCAGCTTCCTTATTTCCGGCCTCTGTATTCCCGTTCTCTGTATCCCCGGCTTCTGTGTTCTCAGCCTCAGCCGCTTCGGTTATCTCTTCAGTCTGATCCTGCAGAGCCTCTTCCTGCACTTCCGCAGCTTCGACCACATCTTCAGGCGCTTCATCCTTCGCATCTGCCTGAGCGCTGATATCCGGCATTTCCGCCGTTTCACTGTCCGGTCCGGCAAACCGTCTGTCATACCGTTCCTGCTGGGACGGGGTAAGCGGCTTGTACTGCATCTTCAGCTCCATTGCTTTGTAAACATACTGTCCTTCGCTGAACCAGAGGATCAGATCATCACATTCCTCCAGACATTCTTCCGTCATTCCCGCTTCCTGATACAGTTTAGCGAGCTCATACGCCCACTCTTCAACATATTCTGACTTCTTATACTCTTCCAGCGCTTCGATCTGCTGCCTTACCGGTGCTTTCTGCGCCCGCAGGATCTGATATTTCAATATGTACTGATTCGGATCTTTTGGTGCAGCCTGCGTGAATTCCTCATAATAATCAATGGCTTTGTCCAGCCTGTCCGTCTTCAGTGCCAGTTCGCATAACTTTCCAAGGATCTTCCGGCTTCCTTCTGCACGGTGATAGGCCAGGGTAAGAACCCGGTAACTTCTCGGATACTGCCGGGTCTTCTCATAAATCTCACTGACCGCCTCGAGCATGGAAGCATTCCGCACCCTTCTCCAGTCGATCTCATCCGCAATCTCCGCCGCTTTTCTGTATGAGCCTTCACGCATTAATTCAAGCATCTGATCTGTCTTTTGCTTATATTCGTACTTATCCACCGCACTTCACCTCATTGAAAAAGTATGATCTGCCGGCCAGGCATTTGCTGTTTACGCACTGAACGCAGAATAACATTTTACTTAGTTTATCATATGAGATTCATTCTGTCAAAAAAATGCATCTTCAATTGACATTGAAGATGCATTTTTGTTTTGTATTCAATTGTAAAATTTCTTTATATAAAATCGGAGGAAATATATTTATTCGGTTCCTGTGAGACCTTCGCCTCTTGTTATACTTCCGTTGTATAACGATTATGATTCATAGCAGCATCCCTGCGATAAGCGCTTCAGGTACTATTTTATACTTCCGAAGAGTCATCCTGGTTATTATTCCTATAATTGTTCCCTTTATAATATCCTGATGGATAAGATAACAGCCTACTTAATTATTACTTCTATAACCAGCGCCCTTTTCTATAAAATATATATTCTACTCAATGTTTCTTTACACATCTTTCGAAATTCTGCTATATGTGGTATCTATATTCAATACGTCTGCAAATGTTAAATCTTAATGATCTTCATCCGGTTTTCTATGCTCTCCGATCTTCTTTTTCTTCTTCTAAACTATCTCCGGATCCATCATTTAAAGTGTTTAGCAAAGGTCTCTTACATCACAGGAACTTTCATTTGCCGTACCACTGACATATTGATTAAAAACTGAGTTAATACTGTCCATGGGATTACCCCTCCTGATGTATCTTTATTATTAATCCTTTAAGAAGAATTGTTCTCTTTGGATGTTCTTATGATAGCATCGGAGTTTGTATTTGTCAATACATTTTAATAATTTATTTTAAATAAATTTATTATTTTATTTATTTTGTTTGAATTTTCTGATAATTATATGTTATCCTGGTAGTTATCTTGCACTAACTGCACTATATTTATGGGTTATATTGAAAGCAAGCTGCACGGTATATCTATTTGTATCTTCAAATGTGTACAATTCACTTCTAAAGAACAATATCATCCACCTTCTTAAAATCTGCCAATCTGAAAGATTCAATTGTGTTCGCAGAAATGAGATAAAACTTCTCGCCCGCATACATCCCGCGCACGCTTCCCGTCCAGTTGAGCGTCCTCGAGAACACTTCGCGGAAACCGTCCTCTTCATCATAGGTAAAGATTGTATACACGGTGGAGTCGCCGTAGGACAGAAAGCCGAACAGATTCTTTCCCACATCCACGAACACCGCCTTGTAATCATATCCCACATCAGTCCCGTACATGTCTTCCAGGATATATTGATTCTCTTCCTTTACATCCGACGGATCGGAAATGTCGAACATGGACAGCTTCACGCCCCCCGTCGCCACGCTCTCCTCGTCCACATCCATGCCGATCCCCAGCAGCTTTCCGTCTCCGTAGGGATGAAGGTATTCTGAGAATCCCGGGATCTTCAGTTCCCCGATGATCTTCGGGTTATGCGGGTCCGAGAGATCCGCCGAGAAGAGCGGATCGGTCTCACGGAAGGTGACGAAATATCCGATATCGCCCATCAGCCTTGCGGAATATACCCGCTCGTCCGGCGCCAGGTCACGGATCTCCCCGGTCACGTTCAGGTCGCTGTCCAGGATATAAAGCGAATTTGTATCCACGTTTCGGACTTCTGTCTCTGTCTCTACTCCGCGGAACATATCCGCCAGATCCGTCAGGAAGCTTCCCTCCGCCTCGTTCACAGATGTGACAGTCGTTACCATCCTGAGGTATCCGCCGTACTCGTCGATGCTGAAGGAATCATTGAGAATCCCGTCCACTTTAGTCTGCGCCGTTCCCGTCAGCACGCCGTTTTCATAGGCGATCCTGCGGATGGACGTCTGCGTCACATTTGCATCATTATTATTGTAATATGACTCGGTCACGTAAATATTTTCCGTGCTCACATAGCACTCGCCGGCCGTACCGAAGACCGCCTTGCTGTCTGTCTTTTCCTTCGGGTCATCCAGCGAAAATGAAGTGATCACCGTGTAGTCGTTTCCCATTTTCCGCTGCGGCATGTAGATATCCGATACCGGCATGATCTCGCCCTGTATCTCCGGGATGTACGTCCGGGGCTCCGGCCTGCTGATGTCATAGGGCAGGCTGTAATCACTCAGCACATAGACGTATCCGTCTTTCACCCGCATGGTGTTGTAATATCCGCTCTGGGAGAGCGTTGAGATCTTCTCCGGATCCGCCGGGTCGCTGATGTCATAGACGTCCGTGCATGTATACTGCCGGTATGTTCCGTCATACCCGGTCTTCCCGTCGTCGTACTCTTCCCTTGTATACAGTATGAGCAGACGCTCATCCGCCGCGTAAAGTTCTGTCACATAACAATCCTCATCCATCTCGATCTGCGCCAGATGCTCCATCTCATCTGATGTGATATCCACGATCTCAACGGTCTCTCCGTTCACAAGATAAATATTTTCCCCGTCCGTCTTGACGATGTCCGCCTCTCCAACGCCCTCGGTCCGGACGTTTGTGTCGGAATAGCTTCCGGATTTACCGGATGTCCCTGTCGCCGCAGCCGATGAACTCTCCTGAGACGCGGCGCTGTCTTCCACCGCGCCGGCAGACCCGCCGTCGCTGTAGGTCCCGGCCAGTTTCTCATCCGCATCTCTCTGAGCCTGAATATATCGGTATATTTCATTGTAATCCTCAGCTGCCGCCAGTTCGTCCGCCTGCCCCGCTGCCGGTTCCGCACCCCCGGCGGCTGTGCTCTCTGAACTCCCGGCATCCGCATTCTCCGCGCCCCCGGCGTCTGCGCTCTCCGCACCGCCGGACATTGTACTTGCCGCACCGTCTCCCGGATGACCTGTCAGGTATGCCGCTGACAGTCCGATGACCACACAGGCACAGGCGGCCGCGGCTGCCCCGCCGTATATCCGCACAGATTTCCGGCGTTTTTTCTTCGCCCGGTCTTCCAGCATCCGCTCAACCGCATCCGGTTCCAGTGCCGGCGGCACCGGGATGTCATCCGTCATTTTCCGGAGATCATCGATCAAATCCTGGTCTGTTCTTTTATTATGAAGGTTTTTCTCATCCATAGCCATCCTCCTTTCTTCGTTCTCTGTCACACTGTGCTCCCCAGGCTGACGCGCATCTTCTCCAGCGCCCGCTTCTTCCTGGAACGCACAGAGGACGCATTCTTGTTCAGCATTTCCGCGATCTCCTCACTTCGGTATCCGCCGAAGACCGAGAACGCCACGATCATCCGCTCCTCATCATCAAGCAGTTCCAGCGCCCGCCGGATATCCTCCCGCTGTGCGTAATCCGGTTCTGCGCCGGCTGCCGCCGCTCCTGGGTATGTATCTGCATCATCTGTGATCTTCCGCTCCCTGCTTCGCTTCATCAGCGCGCGCCTGCACTCATTATTCAGGATCGTGAAGATCCAGCTCTTAAAAGACGACTCTTTCCGGAGCGAGGAAATATTTTCATAGGCCGCGATTACGGCTTCGCTCACTGCGTCCTCCGCCTCCTGCGGATGCCGGAGCATGCAGAGGGCGAACCGGTAGAGATCCCTGTATATTTCTGAATAAAGACGGGCAAAAGCTTTTGCATCGCCCCGTCTGGCCCGCCGGATCAGATCCCGCTCCGGAGCATTATCATAATCGTACATCTGCACCCCTCCTCCCTTGCCGTGCACTTATGCCTGTAAATAGAAACTGATATCAGTCAATCCGGTTCATTTATATATATAAGAGTATTATAAAGGGGATTTTGTTGCAATGAATTTAGCACCGTAGAATTAAAATATCTGTTTTCAACCGTAAATCGCATTTCGGTTAATAGAATCAGCCGGATTCATCAAATTAATTTTGATAAATCCGGCTGATAATATTCCAACTTTTACAAAAATCCACACACTGTAGTCAAAGTCCGAGATATCTGTCTATTCCATCTGCGATGCCTGCCGCGATCTGCTGCTGGTATTCCTCTCCAGCCATCTTTTCATCTTCTTCAGGGTTTGTCATATATCCCATCTCCACGATCGTTGTTGGTACCTGCGCCCAGTTGATCCCGCTCATCGTATCCGTCTCCCATACGCGCTCTTTCCGGGCACCTGTGGCTGCAACGGCACAGTCCAGGACCGAATCCGAAAGCTTTCTGCTCTCCTCATAAATATCTCCATTGTATGGATTATCAGGAGTCTGGCATATCGTCATCATTCCATTCACACTGCTGTCCGTACTTCCATTGGCATGAACCCGGATAAATGCATCTGCAACCAGGTCATTTGCTATCTCCGCTCTCTCTGCATTCGAGATGTCCACCTCATTTGACTCACGGATCATCACGACCTGATAACCCCGCTCTTCCAATTCCTCCCTCAGCTTCAACGACACATCCAGAGTGAGCTGATATTCCGGTGTTCCTGTAGACACTCCGCTTGTCCCGGAAGCCACCTTCGCCTTAGTCTCCGACGCCCCCGGACCAACCGGCTCCTGATCACTGTTTCCCTGCTGCTGATGTCCTGCATCGATGACCACCGTATAGCCATTCTGCGGCAGCGTTTCTGTATCTTTCGTCACGGCACTGTACGCACCTATTTCTTCTGCTTCTTCACTTCCTGTGTTTTCCTGGTTCTCAAGATATCCGCTCATCTCCAGCTTCAGCCCAATGATCCGGGTCACAGAAGCATCAATTCTTTCCTGAGTGATCTTCCCGCTCTTCACAGCATTTAAAACCCCGGTGTATGCCTGTTGAAAATCCTCCGGCATCAGGATCATATCAGCGCCTGCCAAAACCGCTTTCACTGAAGCCTCCGCGGGGGAATAATTCTCAGCAATAGCACCCATGTTCATCGCATCTGTAATGACCACACCGTCAAAGCCCATCTCTTCTCTCAGAACGCCTGTGATCATCTTCTCTGATAGAGACGCCGGCTCTTCATTCCCCGTCACCTGCGGGCAGGAGATATGTCCCACCATGATGATGTCCACTCCGGCCTCGATTCCGTCTGCAAAGGGCACCAGTTCGTTTGACTTCATCTCCTCCAGAGTTGCATCTGTATAAGCATATCCCTCGTGGGTATCCGCCGTTGTTGCGCCATGTCCGGGGAAATGTTTCAGCAGGCCTTTCACGCCTTGGTCTTCAAGCCCCTCCAGCTCTGCCAGAGCCATTTCCGACACAGTGTCGCAGTCCGAACCGAATGAGCGGTCTTTTACCACTGTATTTTCCAGATTGGTCAGCACATCGGCATCGGGCGCATTGTCCATATTGAATCCGAGGCTGCCCAGGAATTTTCCTATCTTCTCTCCAAGCGCATATGCCTGCTGCGGATCACCAGAGGCACCGATCCCCGCCATATCCGCCGATGAATCATAATCAAAGGAAAAGTTCCCTCCAAAACGGGTAATCGTTCCGCCTTCTTCATCCACAGATAAAAGCATGGGCAGACCGGTCCTCTCCCGGGCAAATTTCTGGACATTCCCAGTCATGCTTCTTACCTGCTCTGGATCCTGCAGATTTTGAGTGAAATAAATCAGCCCTCCGACCGGATATTTATCGATCGCCTCCCGGGTCATGTCTCCTGCTTCCAGAACCTGACCTGTTCCAGTAAGTGCTTCCGGCGTGATCATAAACATTTGAGCCGCCTTTTCTTCCAGCGTCATATCTGCCAGCATCTCGCTGATCTTAGCCTGCAAAGCTTTACCTTCCAACGACATTTCTTCCTGCGTGGCATCCTGCTTCTGTACATTCTGCTCCTCTGCTTTCTCCGCTTCAGCCATTTGTTCCGCAGACACTTCGTCTTCTTTAAACTGCCAGTACAGGAAGATTCCTAACAAACAGATGAAGACAAAGATGCCTGCTCCTATCAGTGCCGATGCTTTTATGGACAGCCCTTTCCTTCTTTTTCTTCTATTCTTCATACTCAATGATATATCCCACTTTCCCTCTCAGAAGATCTGGATAATATCCCACAAGATCATCTGATGAATCATTCAGATACCAGGTCCCGGAAACGCAGAAAAGATTCATTACATTCTCTGCAATTTGTCCGTTTGCATCAGATCCGACATCTCGGAAACTCGGTTCATTCTGATACCAGTATGATCCGGTCCAGGAATCGCTGCTGTTCAGGCAGTCCCCTATGTATTCATTCTGCTCATTTACCCAGTAATACTCTGTACCCGCATCATCTCTGCGTCCTCCCAGGTAGAAGTGAATATTCGTATACCCGCCGTTATTGAGCAAATCAACAATATGCTGGTACTCTTCCGGGGAACTGATCCTCGCCAGATATCCGCCCTGGACCGTACATCTGGTAAGAGCTTCATACCACGTGCAGTCTTCGATCACGATCTGATACTGGTGAATTCCCGGGTCGTCCTGCTCCGGTTCCGCATAAAGCACTTCCCATGCAGAAAGCACGATATTTGTCCCTTCTTTCCACATATCCCCTCTCACGCTCATCTGCCTTCCGGCGTAGCCATCCAGCGTACAGGGAGCAGCCGGATCCAAAGAAACGTCCGTAACATTTTCCACAACTTCTTCCTGCTGATCGTAGTTGTCATACAGGTAGATATTCTGCGGGGTATCAAATACAAATCGGAGATTTTCTGCATTGTCTTCCACATGCCCCGTAACTTCAATATAATCTGAATCGTATGCATTAATTGTCACATTCGACAGATCTGGTCCCTGCTCTGGTTCAGGTTCCGCTTCCGGCACATCTGTCATATCATACTGATCTTCCTGTACGATCGGAGCCGCCGGCACTTCCTCTTTTGCCCCCAATCCTTTTACGATAAATACAACTGCCACGATCACCAGGATCACAACTGCGCCGACTGCGATCAAGGCAGGATTTACTGTGACAGTGATACTCTTTTTTTCACTCAACGACGTTTTGGGGACTTTCTCTTTCTGCTCATTTTTCTGGTTTTCTGTCCCTGTTGAACTGCTTTCCTTTTTTCCCGCCGTTCCGAAAACCCCTTCTGTGATCCAATCCTGCCCAGGATCCGAGTCCGTCTTTTTCGGCTCCGGGACATCTTCCGGGATATCTTTTGAAACTTCACGGTTCATCTCAACTTCTGTCTCAGGCTGGAGCTGCTTCTCTTCCTTCTTTTCCCTTTTCTCCGCTTTTCCGTTCTGGGCCGGACGCCCGCCGAGCAACGCCGCCATGATTGGATCGCTGTCTGCCGAAGCAGAGTTTCCCGGCGAAGTTTTCCCGGATGCCCCGCTTTTATCAGCCGGTTTCTTTTTCTCCGCCCGGATGTGTTTTTTCTTCCCGGTGTTTTCTGATACCGCACGGTTTGTCTCGGTATCAATCAGTAAAACCCCACAGCTTTTACATTTTGTCTCTATTTGATATTCCCTGCCGCATAATGGACATTTTTTCATACCTTTTCGCCCTCTTTTCCTTCTATGATCTATCTGTATCCCCTGTCCTTTTCGTATTCCAGGATGAGCTCCGCGTTAGCTTTTTCGTATTCATTGAGCATACTCTCGCTAAAATCTTCCGGCGCTATAGTCCCTGAATACCATTCTTTTGAATCAAAATAGTTCTGAAGTCCCGCATCCTGAAATCTTCTTCCGTGTCGGGCATAAATCTCATTTCTCGCATAGGAAAGTTCCTGCTCTGTCAATCCTTCCAGGTCAGATCTTGAAAGGTACTCTGAACTGCTCTGTTCAAAAATATACTCGCTTTCTCCCTGCGTCTGCACCAGCCTAAATGAATTGTTCACATAATCGATATCCTCCATCAACCTCTCATACTCCAGCTTAGCATAAGGATCCGATGCATCATATGCAGGTTCAGCGGGTCTGACCAGGGCATAGACCATTCCGTCCTCCTCGGCCAGCCAGAGATAGTCTGATGAATAATAATCTGATGCCATCTTCTGAATGGAGAAAAGGTATCCCCCCTCCTCTGACGCCGAGGATCTGTTCTGGTAGTAGTAGAGTGCGTCTCCGTTCATCTCAGCGGTACAGAGGTTCTGCCAGTACGCCGGAAGCTCAAAGCGATACTTCTGGTTCCCGGTCTCGACCGGTGCGTTATCGGCAAAGTCTGATTCATTTAATGACACGCTCTCCGACCCTGTCTGTCCTACACTGTCCGGACTGTCTGCAAAACCATCTTCTTCCTCTGGATACACGTTATACTGGTTTTCCCCGTATATTATATCTGTATCAGACGTTTGAGATCTGTTCATAAACCAGAAAACTGCCGCACAGATGACCACAATCACAGCAATGGCAAGCGCCCCCAAAAGCACGACAGGCGGAATCTGGATATTTCCGTGAGTGGGCCCACTCCATTCGGTCTTTATTTTTTCTATTTTTACTTTCTTTGCGCTTTCTTTTCTTGATCTGTCATCCTCGCCGACTGCCTTTCCCGATGACATGTCGATCAAAAGAACGTTGCAAGACGGACACATAGATCCGTCTTCATATTCTTTTCCGCACAATGGACATTTTTTCATCTCTCGTTTTCCCCCTCATTTCGGATCACTGCAGGAGTTTCAGCCGTCTGTTTCTTTCATTCGCCAGCTTCACCAGCTTATCCGCACTTTCCGATACAGTCTCTTCGTCATTCTGAGCCGCGGCGCTCTCCAGACGGCCCAGTTCTTCAAAGACTGCGTATTCAAGGTCCGCCACCTGGCGGTCCGTCTTCACCGGGCTGCTGTGGATCAGGTCATATGCCCGCTCTACCTTCTTTGCCGCTTTCCCTCTTCCAAGCCCATTCATAACGGCTTTCAGCCGCATGGACGACTCCTTTACATACTGGAGTTCCGCCTTATGACGTTCTGTCGCGGCTCCCGTATACTCATTGGCGATCATGTTTGAAATGAGCGCCACCGCATAGACCGCCGCGATAAGGACCTGGACGATCAATGTCACTTTGAAGCCCTCCGGAGCTACAAGGATAAAAATAAGCCCTGCGATAAATTCCACCAAAAAATATCCCGCCGAGATTGAACTCAGAGGAAACCCGAAAAACGCCGCTTCTCTTCCTTTTTTCACCAGGAACGGAGTGCAGACCAGCATCAAATACGCGAAATGGATAAAGAAATAGGATATCCAAACTGACGCCGGGTGATCCGTCCCTCCTACCATATAAAAGATCAGATTAAAAACGGCCAGAAAGATCAGATAAAGAATCGTCCATAATACATTTACCTTCCTCATCAGAAATTACCCCCTTTTTGTCCCGCAGTTGCTGCAGAACTTCGCTCCCGGCGCCAGCTCTGCGCCGCAGTTGCTGCAAAATACTTTCTGGTTGAGCGGAGCGCCGCAATTGCTGCAGAATTTTGCTCCCGGTGCGCAGTCCGCCCCGCAGTCCGGGCATTTCATCCCCGCTCCCGGCTGCTGCCCGGACGGGTTCATTCCCGGCATATTCTGCTGCCCTGCCGGACTTCCCGCCGGTGTCTGCGGTCCTGCCGGATTTCCCGCTGGTGTGCTCTGCGGTCCCGCCTGGTGCATCCCGGGCGCACCTGCGCTTCTCTGAGTGAACCGCCCGCTTGGTCCCTGCTGGACCGGTTGCGGAGTTTCCTGGTGGTTCATCGGCGCAAACATCTGCTGTGCCATGCTTCCGAATACGCCGCCTGCCGCCATTCCCATACCAAGCCCTGCTCCGGCTGCCGCGACTCCGCCGGCTCCCGGATTGTTCGCAAGGTCTCCAAGGATGTTCGCCGACTGCTGCCTTGCCCAGTCATCGCCCAGTATGCCCATGACCGCCTTATCTGCCTGCGCCCCCTTGATCTTCTGGTTCACCTCAAACTGCGCCTCATCAAACACATCATATTTTGTTTTATCTACATCCATCCCTGCGAAAGAAAAAGAAATACATCGAAGCCCGTAGTCCTGAAACGCTTCGTCAATAAAAGGCATCACCTGTTTTGACAGTTCAACGATATATTCGTCCAGTCCGATCAACTCCTGTTCCAGACTGTTAAGGAATTTTGATACTGCAGCCCTGATCTTTCCCTGAAACTCATTTCCAAAATACAGGTTCAGATCCTCCTGGAATTTATAAGGCACATTATTGCCGACCAGTTTTTCAAGAAATTTTGCCGGATTCTCTATCCGCACCTTATATGCTCCCCGCACTCTGACATCCGTCCGGATCCCCCATACTTTATCTCTTACCTGGATCGGGCTCTGGGTTCCCCAGAGGATTTCTTCGCTGTCTGCCTGTCTCACGAAATACACCACGCAGTTGAATGTGCTGACCCCGCCGGAAAATGCGTTTCTCAGTCTGCTGATAAAAGGATAGTTCTCCGTGGACAACTTGTATGTACCGTTCTCAAACACCTGCTCAACTGTGCCGTCTTTAATAAAGATCGCTTCTTCCCCGGGCATAACAATCAATGTAGAATTTGTATTAAAATCTTCCTCCGGCTGCCTCCAGATCAGAAGTTCCCCTGAACCGGAATTTTTGATCACATCGGTCCAGTGTTTCTTTCCTCCAACAAATGCCGCTTCATTTGGATTTTTACTGAATAATCCCATATTAATACCTCCTGCATCCTATAAAAGACTCAGCTTTTCTAAAAATTCTTTAAAATTCTGACAAACAAAATCTTCTCTGTCATACTCCCTGTTTATATATTCAACCGCCTGCGGCTCTTTGTTTACATATTTGAGACAAAACATACCGCCGAAACCGTCCAGCGCAACAGGAACAGATACAGCGTCCCGGTTCTCTTCATTCAGAAGTCTGGTCAGAGAAAAAATATTTGTTTCGTCCTTTTCACTGACAGAAACAAAACTTGCCACGAAAAGATCCTTTGTTCCCTGAAGTTCTTTTTCCCGGGGAATGCCTCTGCTGTTTTTCTTAAGAAAATCAATGATTTCATCCCGGATCTTTATTCCGTATGTTTCGTAAATCCTGTCAAATAAAATATCACTCTCTGTGTTTTTCGCCAGTCTTACCGCGTTTTTCATCTTCTCACCTCCTACTAGTCATCTGTTCGCCGCTCCGCCTCCCCAAAGGGACTGTCCGCCTCTGTGTCTGGCTGCAGAATGTATCATTGTCGGAACAAGCAGCATTCTCCCGGGTTTTGTGTCATGATGCCATGTATAGCCATACGGAGTTTCTCCCAATTCTAAAGCCGCCTGGATTTCTTCCACTTCATCTGCATCACATTGAAAAGTTTTCATCAGAAAATCTTTATATTCCCCACTTTCCAACGGATCCATACTGTCTGCCCCGGCCAGTTCCTCCGCCTTGGAGGAGAAATAGTCAGACATGAACTCATTGCAGCTTTTAAATTGTTTTGAGTTACTCATCGTGAACTCCGATTGCTCCAGTTCTGCTTCATACGCGGCAAATGGTTCCAGTTCAGCAAAGCCTTCTTTGTAATCAATACCATCTTTTCCATATCGTGCAAGGCATCCTTTCACTTCCGCATCATTCGGTATCCATGTAGATTCACCGCGCTTGTCCGTCCACTCTCCATTTTTTACAGGCGTATGAGAGATTGTCTTCTGATATTCTGTTTTTACGTCTTCCGGCATTTCTCCCTTTGCGGCATTATCGTCTATTTCCTCTGACTCTGCATTTTTGAGCGGCGGTCTTTCAATATTAGAATTTTCATTTGCATGATATTCGTACTTGGTCAGTTCAAAGTCGTTCCCTTCGCCCGGATTGATCTGCAGCTTTTGAAAAAGCTTTGACAGATTAACATTTCCATCTTTCTCTCTGCAGGCATTTACAGTCTCTAAATCCGTAAAGTAAGAGCTTTTCGTCTCCTTTCCGGCAACAGCTACCTGATAATATGTTTCTCCTTCTTTTAGCTTTTCCGGATTTTTCCACGAGTCAGGGAAATATCTCTGATTTGAATTTTCCTGATCTGATGCCGGCTGTTTATAACCTTCTTCCAGAGTGTCTCCTCCGGCACGTGCAAGCCCCTGCGTATCCGGCGTATTTTCATCCATTTCATCAAGCTCATCCTGTGTTATGGCACTTTCATAATCATAGGCTTCATCGCGGGGATAGGCCACATTGTCAAAATCCGTCTCTTCTGCCAGTTGATTCAATTCACTCATTTTCTCATCTGTAAGCGGTCTCATGTCATACATAACAGAATACCCATCGCCTTCCACTACAACGCTCGAATCAGGATGGTATTCCTCTCTGTTGAAAACAAGTTTCTCCGACTCAATTGCTTTCAATCGCCCGTCCTTTTTCATCTCGGCAGCGTCACGGATAAAGAACTGTTTTCCTCCGCCCTCGCCGAACTGCGGATTCTCATATGCCGTTCCCTCAAAGAAAAGGTTCCCCTCTTTCTTCTCTCCCATTTCATCCGTCGGCGGAATTTTATCCCCTATATCCGCCGCTGTATCAACCGGCTGCTCTTCCTTATCTGACGCATCGTCCGGGGTCTCGTTTTCAAATTCCGACTCACCTTTTTCAGTCTGCAGTATCTGGCTGACCGGCTCATCCGCTGTATCCGAGGATTTTTCATTTACTGTCACCACATCACCGTATTCTTCGCTTCCGTCTCCCGTATCCGCTTTTATCTCATCCGTATCCTCCAGAATCCCGTCTTCCTTCATCAGGTCTTCATTGAGCTTCTGCCATTCCGGATCTTTTTTATATGTATCTCCGTCTTCCCGACCATAATTATGCTCATACATATAATCACGCATACGTTCCAACGCGGTCCGGTCGTCTTCTTTGGAGATGTCGCCGTTTTCATCCGGCGGGTTTGTCGGACCTCCCGCATCTGTCGGCGGGTTTGGTCCGTTCGGCGGAGGTCCTTCCGGTGCAGCTAACGGATCTGGTCCGTTTGGAGATTCTCCCGCTGCAGCCGTCTCTTTCCGCACATCTTCTTCATTTTCCTGTGCCTCGCCGGACGTTTCATCACCAAGCTCTGTTTTCTGCTCATCTTCTTCCTGAAGTTCCTGGTTCAGTCTCTGCCATTCAAGATCATTCTTGTATACATCCGCATCTTCCATACCATAATTGTGTTCATACATATAATCCTGCATACGTTCCAGTGCAGATTTCTCTTCGTCTGACGTATCGCTTTGCGTGTCTGTTTCCTCTGCTTCTGCATCCGTCTCGTCAGTTGTATCAGTTTCTTCCATTTCATCAGATGTCTCACCGGATGTCTCATCTTCATTAGAAATATCTTCGTCTTCCGGGATTTCCTTCTCTTCTATATGCTCTTCCTCATCACTCACTTCATTCTCATCTGTAAGTTTCTCATCCTCCGGGAGTTCTTCCTCTTCTGGAAGTTCTTCTTCCCCAGGGGCCTCTTCCTCTTCTGGAAGCTCCTCTTCCTCCGGGAGTTCTTCCTCTTCTGTAATCTCCTCTTCCTCCAGGAGTTCTTCCTCTTCTGGAATCTCTTCGTCCTCCGGGATTTCCTCTTCCTCAGGAAGCTTTTCCTCCTCTGGGATCTCCTCTTCTTCTGGAATCTCCTCGTCCTCAGAAAGTTCCTCGTTCTCAGGAAATTCTTCCTCGTCCAAAAGTTCTTCATCCTCCGGGATCTCATTCTCTTCCGCTAGGATTTCCTCGTCCTCAGGAAACTCTTCTTCCTCCGGGATCTCCTCTTCCTCGGGGATTTCATTCGCTTCCTCAGGGATATCTTCCTCCTCTGGGATCTCCTCTTCCTCGGGAAGCTCTTCTTCCTCCGGGATCTCCTCTTCCTCCGGGATTTCTTCTTCCTCCGGGATCTCTTCCTCCTCGTAGAAGTCTTCGTCCTCGGAATAATCTTCACTCTCAGGAATATCTTCCTCCCAGTCTTCATCGTCCGGGATATCCTCCCCCATATCCCCATCTGTATCAACATCAATATCCGCGTCAACGTCAGCATCCATATCTACATCAGCCCCTGCATCAACATCAATGTCTGCACCGCTGTCTTCTGAAAATTCGTCTCCCATATCCTGATCTCCTTATCACGCTTTTTTCAGATTGTCCCGTATCGTAACATCATGTATCCTGATCTTTGTCCCGTATTTTATCTTTCTGAAAAGCTGAACCTTCACACAGGCTACAAGTTCATTGTCCAATACCTCATCGTTGAGTTCCGCTTTAGTCAGACTTTTCAGATTCGGGATTACCTTACGGATCACCCCAAAATCTTTTGTATCAGCTTTAAAATATTTTTTAAATATTCTTCTCGCCACCTCTTTTGCCAGCATCCTCCTGCCATAGTCACAGGTCTTCTGGCAATATCTTACACATTCGCATTCCGGGTATGGCCTTAACTTATCCTGGCGCTCCTTCCAATATGTGGAAAGTTCTCTGATCCCATCGTCGGAAAGCGTGATGCTGATGTTATTCTGAAGGCGGTAATCCTCTGTCCTGATCTCTTCCGGTTCTTCCAGCTTGTTAAAGAAGAAAAACGCCTCGCCGGGTTTTAGTTTTGCCAGACGCCTCACCTGAACTTCATCCATGTTCGCAGAGTCTGCCAGAATCTGTTTGTCCGTCGCCTCCACCAGACGGAAGGCTAGTTTAATATCCGTAAGGGCGACCACATCTGTGGACACTTTTCGCGGAGACTGATCCGCAATAACAATCCCCACGCCGTAAGAACGGATCTCGGCAAGCATCCTTTTCACCAATCCCTGCGCGATAGCGCTTGGGTTTGCGTCACCCTGCCCCGCGTTTGTATCCGCATCCAGAAGGACGTGAGCTTCTTCCAGAAGTATCACGTTCCTCAGCCCGCCTTCGCCTACATAATTGCTGTTCACATAAGCCAGGATAGACAGAAGAAGCAGGGAAATGATGAGCGCTTTCTGGTCACTGTTCTCGATCGCTGCCAGTTCGATGATTGTCGGTTTCGACAGCAGGTCCTCGATAGGGATTGAGTAATAGTTGTCAAACAGATTGACCAGAGAATTCAGCCTTACTACTCCGGCGCGCCCGATATTTTTCGCGTCTCCCGTATATCCGATCTCATCAAATGTCTCCTGAAAACATTTCACAAAATCTGTGATATTAAAGATACGCCCTTTATCATCACTGGTATATGTATCCAGCCAGCGGAAATCTGAATAGCAGTTATTTATGGCTTCCTCAAAGATCTTATCCAGCGGAGTAGTCATAGATACACCTGCTGCAAACGCTGTCTTTAAGGTGGACTTATATGTCTCAAGCTTCACATTCTTCGGAGGCACAAAAGGATTGTACACAAAAGGCGAGATAAAGTTCTTCCCAGGTGTAAATACCTGTAAATCCGGAATGCTCTGCACCAGAGCCCGGTATTCATTCTTCGCCGGTTCGATCACAAGAAATGGGATATGATGATCCTTCCACAGCCGGTCCAACAGGCTGACTGAAAATGTTGTCTTTCCTGAACCCGGAGTCCCGACGACCAGCATATGTTTTGCCAGGTCCTTTAAAGAAATCCCTATTTTATCCCCCTTAGAAGATGATTTCAGTGTTCCAATCTCGATATCTCCCGCATTAATAATATTGTCTGCATATGTTCGGTTTGTTTTTCCAGCCTCATTGACCGGAAGTCCCGCCGACACTCTGCTTCCGCCTACAGGCAGGCGGAAAAACTGAGACGCCTCCTCCGCTGTAATAATGTATGGCAGGCGGTAATATGCATTAGAGAACATCCCGCTGTTCCAAATCTGCATGTTTCTGTCCTGATTCATGAGCAGTTCATTCACCGCCCACGGAAGAGGATAGAAGTTGGTATCCTTCCTGATCTCATCGCTGCGCAGGTCCTCAAACCTCATATTTACATTTTCATCCGACGAGTTGATCTGCGCATACACTCTGGACGAAAGATTTGATACGGCGTCCGGATCTCCATAGATCAGTATATTGTACAAAAACAGCGCGTTATTTTTCTGGTCCGTATAGTAGCGGTATGTCCCGGCATGTTTCTCTGCCAGGGCAAAACTCATATTCCCGGTTTCCGCAGCACCCTTGCTGAGCGTATCCAGCAACTGCATCATCCGGCTCAGTTCGTTGGTCTCATTTCCATCCAGCCATGTGGGGATAAGCTGAAAGGAGACCGCGCAGCCGGGATGGTCTGTCAGTGAATTTACGATCCGGCTTAAGTCCTGCCCGCTGTCCGGGATCCGGTCATATGCGTAGCAGCACGGTATCATCTGGTTCTGGAGGTTTTCCAGTGTCTCCTCTTTGACAAGTGCTTTGACAGAGCTGTCGTCAACTCTTCGGACGCAGCTCATCAGTTCTTCCTCACTCACAGCGCGGTATTCATATTTCTGCAGATCCAGCGTAGACCTCAGTGCCGTCATCAGGGGAATCGTCATATCTGCCGCTTCTCCGGCGATACGCCCGATCGCGCGCACAATAAGAAACATCCTTATCTTCGCTCTGTACGGCTGGTTCATCACTTCTTCCGTCGTCCACAGAAGCTCCAGCGATATATCCTGGTTCTGTCCAGTCACTGCACACTGAGCTTTATAATTCTGATATATCTCCGAAAGAAGATTTCCCATATCCTTTTTGTAACTATCGATAACTGCCGGTTCGTCGGCGTTATTGTCAATAATCGAAATATCCGGCACCGACGAGATCTCAATAACCTGGAGCGCCACCGTCTCTCCGCTCTCGAGATAACCGGTCAAAATCACATTTTCTCCCATATTCTCCTCCTGCTGTCATTTCTTTTTGAATATTTACGGATAATCTTCCCCGCCGTTCGGCGCATGGCACCGCATCAGCCTCCTTATCCCTTTCACAACACCAATGACCGCCCCATATTTTTCAACTGCCAAAATCATATACTCTGAACAGCTGGGGGTGAACACACACCGAAGCCTGGTCGCATCCGACGCCCTGCTCTGATAAAGATGCACAAGCCAGATTACCGCCCGCTTCGACAGGATCAGCGCATATACCACCAACGCTGCAAGCCCGAGAAGGATACGTTCCCTGGTCCCTGCGCTTTCTACAAACCCGGACACAAAAAAGACTGTTGCAAAAAGCACTGCCAGTCCAATCACGGAAGCTGCCATCTTCCCGTAGCGCACCTGGGGTCTTCTCAGCGGATTCACGGGACGTTTATGCCCTGTACTGAACACTACCGGCGCGCCGCCCACATCATAATACTCAAATTCATTGCGATTCATTTTTCCGCTCCCTGTCCGTTGCCCGTCGGATGTCCGGGCTTATCGCGCAAAAACAGGAGAAATGCCATGCACTCCTCCTGTTTGCCACTTATTATTTCACAAACTTTCTCTCTCTGAGCATCGCTTTGGCTGCCTGGAGGCTCTGCTCCAGTGTTTCATTGTTACGCATTGAGAAACTGAAGCTGTCGTTTGGGACAACGATCCGCAATGTATTTACAACGTAATTGTTCTTTTCCGCCTGGATACCTTTCTTCAGACATCCTACCAGCTGAGTGTCGATCTTCTCCACTACCCTTTCCCGGGTCATGAAGCTGGTAATGTCCTGATAGAAGAAATCCTGTGTGGTCTCCCATGTATCATCACTAGTCATATCAAACTTGTATGTATAGGTATAGATCTGAGTCGCACTGAAGAATATCCAAGAGGCCGCAAACCTGGATGCGACTGCAGCGTCATCCTCAATCTTCACCCACACGTCATTGGTCGACGTCACGTCATCAAAGGCATAGCCGCTGAGCACGATCGGCGGAATCTCCTGGATCTCGCTCTCGTCCAGCCCTATCTTCTCCAGCGCTCTCTCGCGAAGATTCAGACTGAACAATCTGTTCGCGACCAGCTGCTGATATTCGTCCATGGACATCGTTGATGATCCCCCGATACATCCTGTACACCCGGAGAAGCACCCTGCTTCTTTTAAAAAGAAATCGATAACACGTTTCTGTTCCTCGGATTTCCCTCTTTTCAGATTCTCAATAAATACCTGTTCTGCACTTTTCCCCACGATTTTATCTAGGATTCCCATTCCGTTTCCCTCCTGTGTTTCCTCTGTCTTTTACAGACATGACGGTCTGTCCACCTTAAGTATGGCATATAGCTGTTCTACATCTGTAGGTGACAGTCCGATCTGCTGAGCTTTTTCAAGCAGTTCCTGCCATGTCGGCGCAGTGTTCAGAAACTTTCTCTTATAGTAGTCGTATTTGATGTAGGCCCAGAAATAGTAATATATTCCCAGTTCTTCGATCATCAGCGCCGCCTGAATATATTCTTCTATCTTATTGATAGTCGAACGGTCCTTGATGATAAACGCCTTCTTTCCTCCGAGCCGGCAGATTGCCGCATAGAAAAATGCTTCTGAATTGTCAAAATTATTTTCCAGCGCTTTATCAAATGCCTCTGCCGCCTTGTCATACATCCCCAACTTCAGATAACACATCGCAACAGACGTGTTCAGGTCCTGATTGTCAGGATCCTCCGCCAGATTCTTCCTGTACGCCGCGGCATACTTGTTCACTTCAGGCATCGGCATAGAATAGACGCTGTTGAATGTTGTGATCACGACCGGTCCCCGGCAATACGGACACTGCGTCTGGCCTGTACTCACCCGTGCACCGCATCCCGGACACGTGATATCCACCACCTGATGAGCCATTTTTCTCTCTCCCTTCAAGATGTTATCTTTTGCTTCCAGAACAAACATCTGAAAACAGTCGGACAGTTCTGGCACCGTCTTTTTAATTTTACCTTTTGTCATACATTTTAGCAAGGTGTGGACAAGTTTGTGGACAGGATTTTTTTAGTTCTGGTATAATTTCATTTTGTCTGGTATACTAGAAAAACCCCGGGGGAAAATCACATAAAAAACGGATGGAGGGAAAACTATGTCAGAATTTTCACAACTTCTTACAGATTATGTCCACAGAAAGAATGTACGCATCTATTCCCTTGCGGAATACTGCGGCATAGACCGTTCTCTGATGTACAAGATCATTCACGGAAAGAGGATGCCCTCATCTGCCAGTGCAGTTGACAAAATTTCTGAATTTTTACAACTGACTCCTGCGGAGCACAGAGAACTTCACACTACCTTCCGCATTTCCCTTGAAGGACGGAACAATTATTACCGAAGACTGGATATCCTGGATTTCCTGGATCATTTTCGTGATATCATAACTCCTGGGATCTCCCCTGCGCCTTCGCCGGTCTTCCATTCCTCTGACTGCCCGAACATTCCGCTTTCTACGTTTACAGAAGTCCGTCAGGCAACGTACATGGTACTGAGCACCCTCACAACGGATGCGCATCCCCATTTGCGATTGATGCTTCCTCCAAAGTCCTGGTTTATCAGCCGTCTTTTAAGCCCGCTGATGGATCAAAAATGTTCCGCTTCAATAGATCATATCATGTGCCTGAACAACAGTGAACAAGTCACACGAGAGAATCAAAACTATAATCTGCACTGCCTTAGGGATATCCTTCCTCTGTGCATCTGCGGATGTAACTATCATCCCTACTTTTATTATGATAACATTGATTCCCGACTGGATTCTTTTCAGCTCTTTCCCTATTTGATCCTTACGGACAAATATGCTGTACTGATATCCGATGACTTTGAGAAAGGGCTCCTAACACACCAGTCAGATCTTCTTCAGCTTTTTCAGGATCTCTTTTCCGGCTATCTCTCCCAGGCACGCCCACTCCTGAAAACCATCACCAGCGTAGCCGAACAACTTAAGTTTGTACGGGAATTTGTCGTCTCTGAGCAGGGAACAGAATATTTCTTTCAGATGATTCCCTGCATGACCCACCTCCTAACGGAAAAGTTCCTGAAAAAATATCTTCATCCAGAACTTCCTGAGAAAGAGCTTTTTATCCGTAATGTTTTAAATCATATCAGTGATCTGGAACAGAGATTAGAAGAAAAAACTCTTATCAACATCTTTTCAGAAGACGGAATTGAAGATTTTTTGCGCACTGGAATCTTTGAGGAATATCCCCGCAACATCTATCTGCAGCCTGCGCTTGAAGACAGACTGGATATCATACGCAGATTCACTGATCAATGCCGGGCTGGGATCTTACATATAAAAATGCTTCGCCATAGTATAGGGACAGTAAAAAACGGGGCGAATATCTATATCACTCCGAAAGCAGGTTATCTGCTCTTCACTCCCATTGACTCCAGTTCACCTGTTTATCTGAGTATCCAGGAGTCTGGACTTACCGCTGCTTTCTGGGACTTCTTTCAGTCCATGGATGAGAGCCTGTTCTACACCACCGAAGAAGCTATATTAAAGTTAGAAGAACTTATCCAAAGATATCAAAAGGGAGCTATCAGGAATTGATAGCTCCCTTATTTAGACAAGAGGCGCAGACCGGATTTGAACCGGTGAATCAGGGTGTTGCAGACCCACGCCTTACCACTTGGCTACTGCGCCATAGCACTTAGCGACCGTTCTTTGGTCGCTTACGTGCAATGACCCCGACGGGAATCGAACCCGTGTTACCGCCGTGAAAGGGCGATGTCTTAACCGCTTGACCACGGGGCCATTTAAGCGGCCACTTCTGTAGTGACCGCTGTTTATATTACCACAGTAAAAATAGAATTGCAAGGACTTTTTTCGCAGAATCCCTTTATTCCGCCATATAATCTTCTTTTTTAAACGGAATATCCCAGGTTTTCATCGCTTCTATGATCTGTTCCGCATTTTTAGGACCGTACAGCGGAGCACAGTCAAAGTCCTGCTGCCCGAAAAATCCAAGCACTGCCTGGGTCACAGTTGCATTATATTTTTCACAGAGCATTTTTACGCGCTCTGCCATTTTCAGATTTCCTTCCGTGCAGTACGGACTGGTTTTCACCGCATCCACGCCGCCGGCTGCATATTTATGGAAGAAACCGCTGCACACGCCCATATCCAGAAATGCGTCGAAGATCCGGTCCGCATCTGCTCCGTCCCAGCTAAGTCCCGCATTGACCGTGCCAAATCCGAGGGGGTGGAACGCAAGATCTGTATCGGGGATCGAGATTCTGTTTTTCATCAGTTGTGCCTCCTCTTTCAGAATTTATCGGATTTTTGTATATTTACATCATTATAACATTCCGAATATTCCGGATCCTACAGAAATATTTTTCAATTCCGGGTATAATCCCACATATATTTCTCTACGATTTCAAAAGGCGCCGGGCCCACGCCGAGCACGGCCTCGTGGAATTCTTTCTGGGAAAATGTCCCGCCCGCCTCTTCCGCCCAGGCCCGCTTCAGTTCCAGGAATTCCACATAGCCCACATAGTATTTCAGATAATTGGCCGGCGATCCGATGATCAGGTCATAGATCTCTTCCACGGTCTCTGCGTCCCGGATCCCGTAGCTGCTGAAGAATTCCACCGTATCCATCACGCTCCACCCGTCATAGTGGATGCCGATGTCCGCCAGGGCATAGAGCCCCAGGATGAGGGAACTGTTTTTCTGCAGGACGGCAGCCTGCTTCTCCGGCAGCGGCGTCAGGTAATAGCTTCCCATCTCCGCGTAGGTCGCCCAGCCTTCCACATATCCGCCGAAATCCAGCATGCTCCGAAGCGGATCCGGATCTGTTCCCTCATAATAGACCGTCTGGTACAGATGCCCCGGGTAGCCCTCATGGGCCAGGGTCGTGAAAAGCGTCAGATCATCGCTCATATGCCCCCGGTTGATGTAGATCACATTTTCTTCTGTATTATCAATGGCCGGGATCATATAGAAGGCCGGGCTTAAATGCTCCTCCATCTCCTCCGGCACATATTTCACTTCCAGCCCTGCCTCCGGCATTGCCGGAAATGCGATGCTGATCTGCTGTTTCAGCCGGTCCAGGATGAGCCGCGGCGCATCTTCCCCGAGGATGGACGCCGCCGCTTCCGCGCTTTCCTGCGCCTGCTGTGGCGTGATCCCAAGCGTCTCCTCCATAGCTGTAAGGTCCGCCTCCATCTGCCGCCGGATCAGGCTCCGGATCTCCTCCACGCTGCGCGCCGTACCGACAGACCGGCGCGCCAGCAGTTCATAGTATGCCCTCCCTTCCGGGAAATATGCCAGGCCGCCCCCGTTCTTTCCGCTCCCGCGCAGTTCCTCCAGTTCCCGCATCAGGCGCTCACAGGCCGGGATGATATGGTCCTCCACCGCCTGCGCATTGTCCTGCACATATTCCCCCTTCTCCTGGTCCGTCAGGTCTTCCAGTTCCATGATCCGGTCCGCGAAGGATGAGTAAAGATAATTGCCGTCCCCCATGTCAAGGAACCCCCGGCACTGTTCCAGGACGGCATCCAGCGCCTCGTCCGACATGAAAAGCCCGGCGTCCGCCTTCTCCCGCTCGAATTCCATCAGGCTGTCAAAATACGCGTCTGTTGTCTCCAGAAGCTGCAGATAAATATCCGCATCCTGCCGGTCATAAAAAGGATACTCCGACAGTACCACCGGATACTGGGTCTGCACCCCGCTCACCAGCGACAGCGGTTCTTCGTAGAGCAGATAGTCCGCCGCCCCTGCGGCAGTCTCCGCCTCATATTCCAGGATATCGTATGTGATCCGGTTCTGTACATCCAGGCTGTCATAGTCATATTTTTTCAGGGCTTCATTCATATTTTCCGCCGAAGCCCGGACCGCATCCGGATCAGACGTGAAACTGCCCGCCAGCGCGCCGTCTTCCGTGATCCCGAAGTTCTCCGGTTCTTTTAATGTATAATGAAGGCTGATCGTATCGGACGACACCGACTCCCGGAACAGTTCTTCCGTATACGCCCGGAACGCCCTGTCGCCCCCGCCTTCCGCCTGCTGCCGGAGATCCGCGCATCCTGCCGGCAGGATGATCAGAACGGTTAAAACGAGACATCCGGCGATTCTTTTTACTCTCTTTTCCACATTTTTTGCACGCTCACTGAAAACCTTACTGCATCTTATGTCTCCGGGCCGGACAATATTCATTTTCGCCGACGGAACGGGTTCGGGATTGTAGGCGGATAGTCTTTGTGGTAAAATGTCCGTATAGATACAGAACACGGAGGTGTCATTCATGGCCAGCGTGACATTAAAGCACTTGACGAAAACATATCCCAACGGTTTTATCTCCGTAGATGATGTCAGCCTTCATATAGACGACGGTGAATTCGTTGTATTCCACGGTCCCAGCGGCTGCGGGAAATCCACGATCCTCCGCATGATCGGCGGACTGGAGGACATTACCTCCGGCGAGATCTGGCTGGGGGATGATCTGTTAAACGACATCCTGCCCCGCGACCGGCGTCTCGCCATGGCATTCCAGAATTATACGCTCTACCGGCACTTCAATGCCTATGACAATATCGCGCTCGGGCTCCGGCTCCGCGATCTGCCGCGCACGGTGATCGACAGCCGGGTTAAGACGGCCGCAAAGTTTTTCGGGCTTACAGATCTTCTGGACAGAAAGATCCGTTCCCTCTCCGATGCGGACAAACAGCGGGTCGCTCTTAGCCGGGCAGTTGTCTGCCAGCCGAAAGTCCTGCTGGTGGATGAGGATTTTGCAAGGCAGGACGATGCACGGCGGATCGAGATGCTGGCGGATATCCAGGCGATCAACCGGGAATATCATATCACCGTACTCTACGTGACCAACAAATATGATGAAGTCGTTGAACTGGGAAAAAAGACCGTATTTATGAAAGACGGAAAAATAACAGACATCCGGCAGTGATCCGCCGGATGTCTGTTTTATTTCTCTTTATTCTGTTCCAGATAATTATAAATGTCCCGTTTACTCACTCCGCGGTCCCTGGCCGCTTTTTTCATCGCTTCTTTCCGGTCGTCTCCCATGGACATATAATGCGCCACGTGGTCTTCGATGGACATGTCTTCCCATTTCTCACGGGCTTCCTGCTCGATCTGCTCCCGGCTCAGTCCTTCAGCAATGATCACGCACTCGCCTTTTGGTTCCGTGCTTTCATAATAAGAAACCGCCTGTCCCAGTGTGGACCGGAATACGGTCTCGTGCTTCTTGGTCAGTTCCCGGCAGATGCTCACCCGCCGGTCCTCCCCCAGTGTCCGGGCCAGCAGCTTCAGCGTCTTCACAAGCCGGTGGGGCGCTTCGTACAGAACGATGGTCCGCTGTTCCTGCCGGAGCGAGTCAAGCACCGCCTCCCGCTCTTTCTTATCCGTCGGGAGAAATGCCTCGAATGCGAAACGCCGCGTGGGCAGGCCGGACAGAATCAGCCCGGTAATGCAGGCTGCCGCTCCCGGAACCGCCGTCACAGGGATCCCCGCCTCATAGCACATCCGGACCAGTTCTTCGCCCGGATCCGAGATCCCCGGCGTACCGGCATCTGTGATCAGGGCGACGGTGCTGCCTTCCAGCATCTTCTCCACCAGTTTCCGCCCCTTTTCATATTTATTATATTCATGATAGCTGGTCATCGGCGTATGGATATCGAAATGATTCAAAAGCTTCATACTGTTCCGTGTATCCTCCGCTGCGATCAGATCAGCCTCTTCCAGAATGCGAACCGCCCGGAAGGTCATATCCTCCAGATTGCCGATGGGCGTTGCGCACAGATAAAGCATTCCTGCCATCTTCATTCCTCCGCTGGTCTTCTGTCATAAATAATGATCGGTGGATCGATCTTTACACCGGGCCTTGCCCCGCGCACACCCTCGACCATCACAAGTACCGGTTCTTTGTCCGCATAAGGATGGATAAACCGGATCCGCTTCGGTTCGATCTTATAATGATTCATCTTGATCAGGATCTCCGTCAGCCGGAACGGACGGTGGATCATATAGAACCGTCCCTTATCCTGGAGAAGCCGCATGCTCTCCCTCAGGATATCGTCCAGCGTGCACAGCACCTCGTGCCTTGCCGCCGCCCGGGCGCTGTCCGCGTTGCGGATCCCGTGTTCGGCCGGCATGTACGGCGGGTTGGTGGTGATCACGTCAAAAAAGACCGGCTTGAATATCTGAGAAGCTTCTCGGATATCTCCGGTCACGATTTCCACTCTGTCCTCCAGCCCGTTCCAGGCTACACTGCGCCTTGCCATCTCCGCCGTGTCCGCCTGGATCTCCAGCCCGGTAAACTTCTTTCCTTCTGTCTTCGCGGAGAGCAGGACCGGTATGATCCCGTTTCCGGTCCCCAGATCAAGAGCCGTCTCCCCGGCCCTTACCTTCGCGAAATCAGAGAGGAAGACCGCATCTACGCCAAAGCAGAAGCCCTCCGGATTCTGGATCAGCTCAAGGCCGCCGATCTGCAGATCATCCAGTCGCTCCCCCGGCTTCAGCAGTTTCTGCTTTTCCTCATTTGTCATCTAACTTTGACGCTCCTTCTTCCTTTTCCAGGGCTGCCAGTTTCTTCATCTCATCCTTGGAGACTTTCTTCTTTTTCTTCCGCGGTTTGAACTTCAGGTCGTCCGCCTGGTACTCCCGGATCTCCTTCTCGTCATTTTCAAGGTTTACGACTACTTTAACCTGTTTGCGCAGCACGCTCAGTGAATGGACCACGCCGGTCAGGCCGTCATTCGTCATCACCGTATCGCCCACAGACGGGAGCTGGCTGTTCAGCACCTCATAAGTTTCCTCTTCATTATTAAGGCAGCACATCAGCCGTCCGCATACGCCCGAGATCTTCGTCGGGTTCAGGGACAGGTTCTGCTCCTTCGCCATCTTGATGGACACGGCAGAAAACTCTGTCAGATAAGTGCTGCAGCAGAGCGGCCGTCCGCAGATGCCGATGCCGCCTTTCAGTTTCGTCTCATCGCGCACGCCGATCTGGCGCAGCTCAATCCTCGTGCGGAATACCGCGGCCAGATCTTTGACAAGCTCACGGAAATCGATCCTGCCGTCAGCAGTGAAATAAAATAATATCTTATTACCATCAAAAGTGTACTCAACGTCAACAAGCTTCATTTCCAGCTTGTGCTTTTTGATCTTTTCCTGACAGATCTTAAATGCTTCTTTTTCTTTCTGCTTATTTTTCTCAACCGTCTTGCGGTCCTGGTCATTCGCAAGACGGATGACCGGTTTCAGCGGCTGGACCACCGCGCTGTCATCCACATCCTTCGGACCGCATACGACGCGGCCGAACTCCACGCCCCGCGCCGTCTCGACGATCACGTTGTCTCCCTGTCGGATCTCCAGTTTCCCCGGGGCGAAGAAATAGATCTTCCCGGCGGTCCGGAATCTGACGCCGATTACTTTCGTCATACGTTTCAGTTCTCCTTTATCGTCAGCAGGAGCAGTTCCATGGACAGCTCAAAGCTGACGTTCGCTTTCATTCTTGCTTTTGCTTTCTCCAGCGCGTCAAGAATATTTTCGATCCCTTCATAGGAACTTCTTCTCGCACGCTCTTTAATGTATTTCATCTGATCGGAAAATACGACTCTGTCCACATTTTTCGTGGCCTTGTAGATCAGCACATCCCTGTACCAGATGGCGATGATATCCAGATAGTCGTTGATCTCCAGCTTATAAGTCATGCAGCGCTTCACCGCATCCATCAGCTCGGGAACCGTCATGTCATCGATGTTCCTCAGAAGATGCACCGCCTCTTCCTTGATCTCATTAAAATACTCGGAATGCGCCAGCATGATGGCCTTTCCCATATTTCCCTGGGCAAATGCCACGCATACGTCCGCCTTATAGTCCGGGATCTCCATCTGCTCCATCAGATATTTCTTGACCAGCTGATCCTTGATATTGCGGAGCTTCATCATTACGCATCTGGAACGGATGGTGGGAAGCAGGACTTCCGCATTCTCCGTGAGAAGCATGATCACCGCGTAGGCCGGCGGCTCCTCGATCGTTTTAAGCAGCGCATTCTGCGCCTGTACTGACATCAGATCCGCATCGGCGATAATATACACTTTATATTTGCTGCTGTACGGGCGGATCACGATATCATCGTTCACCTGTACGCGGATATCGTCCACACTGATGGTGTTCGGCTTCTCATGCGTCACTCTGATGATATCCGGATGATTGCCGCTTAACACCTGCCTGCAGGATCTGCATTTACCGCATGCGTCTCCGTCTTCGTCCCGGTTCTCGCACTGCAGGCTCATAGCAAAAAGATTGGCAAGCAGTTTCTTCCCTGATCCGCGCTCTCCGTTCAGGATATATGCATGGGATACCGCATCCGCTGCAACCGCGTTCTGAATGTATTTAATAATATTTTTGTGGCCTACCACATCTTTAAAACTGCTCATATCTTTTCACCTGCCAAATCTGTATCTTTTTGTAAATGAATATGCCGTCCTTTTAACGCCATACATCTATTGTACTACATCTTATTTATAAAAGGGAAACTTTTTTTCATATCCTTCAATTATCTTATAAATGTTTCGATTTCCTTCAGGCACTGTTCCAGATCCGTATTAACAAACCGCTTCGTGATCCCCGCCCTGCAAAGTTTCTCCTCGGAAAAATCTTCCGCATCCGCCAGGAACCGGCGGCACATTTCTTCGTACTGGGGCTTCGCCTGCTTCCGCTCCCGGCCGATGGCGCGCTCCAGTCTCGTCCCGTCCTCCACTTCAACATAGATCGGGACCAGCGCTTCCGCACCGTAATAATCTCGCATAGCTTCGTAAGAAACAAGCGTGCCGATGATCAGGTAGCTGTGCGACGCAAGATCGATCTGTCCGTCGTCCGCCGTAAAATAGTTCCATACCCCAAGCACCGTATTATAGGAACGAAGTTCGATGATCCTGCCGGCCGCCTGCATTTCTTCCATTTTCTCCCGGTCAACGAAAAAATATTCCACGCCGTCCTGCTCGCCCTCGCGGATCGGCCGTGTCGTATACGGAACGACCACACGCAGCTCGGGATGGCGTTCTGTCAGCCGGCGGTATATCGTGTCCTTCCCGGAACAGCTCTTTCCCATCACATAATATATCTTACCCATTTTTCAGCACCTCAATCTTTCCCTTTATCCGCGTACCTTCTATATCAAATCCGGAATCCGCATAGTTCTGCAGCGCTTCGGCCGTCTGACGGGAAATGCGCTCACCCGGAACCGCAAGCGGAATGCCCGGCGGATATACATAAGCAAATTCTGCGGCGATCGTTCCTTCCGCATCAGCATAAGAGACATTTATTTTTGTATTTGTAAATATATTTATTTCTCTTATTGAAAGTTCATAAATGTTATTTCCGTGAAAACACTCATTTTTGCCCGTTTTTGCAAGTTCAGCGTCATTGTTTTTATATTTTGCAAGTTTTCCGTCTATTTCATACAGAGCACAGACCAGACGCTCCATCCCGCTCTCTGTATCACAGACTGAGGTCATGGCAACGGCGTAATTTATCAGGGCCATTTCAAGCTGGATCGCATATTTCTCCCTTAATTGTTCACTTAAGAATTTTCCTGTATATCTTTTTATTTCTTTTTCAGTTTCTATGCCTGTACCGTCTGTTCTGATCAGAATTTTCCCTCTGTCGTAATCTGCTGTTTCAAACAGAGAAAGATGTTTCAGTGTCCCAAGCTTACTCCGGGTCTCCTCAAGCAGGTTCACATAGCACTCGAACAGTTCATTTTTCTTCTCACTTATCAGCCGGATACATTGATCTATTGAAGCCATCAGTATGTAGGACGGGCTGCTGGACTGCAGCATATGCAGAAACCGCCGCACATTATCACGGTCGGCAAGTTCTCCGTTCATATGCAGCAACGCAGTCTGCGTCAGGGAAGGCATCGTCTTGTGAAGGCTGTGGATGACCAGATCCGCGCCAAGCTGATTCCCGTTCTTCGGAAAATACGGGTGGAATCCGAAATGCGCGCCGTGCGCCTCATCCAGGATGAGCGGGATTCCGTTCTTGTGCGCCTCTTCTGCAATGGCCGCCACATCCGACACGATCCCGTCATACGTCGGTGACGTAATGATCACCGCTTTCGCATCCGGGTACTCCCTGGTCAGTGCAGCCACCTGATCTGCCGACACGGGACCGCATATATCCGTCCCCGGAACCATATCCGGATATATATATACCGGCTTCAGATCATTCAGAAAGATCGCATTGTAAACTGACTTGTGACAGTTCCTGGCGACGATCACACGGTCTCCCGGCCGTGTAGACCCAAGGATTGCACTGAGGAGCCCCACCGTGCTTCCATTGACAAGATAATGCGATTCATCCGCATGATACAGCTTTGCCGCACACTCCTGCCTTTCCCGGATGATCCCGCGCGCATGATGGAGGTCATCAAATCCGTCAATTTCCGTAATGTCAAGGCCGTAAGGAAGTTCCGTACCCAAAAGCGAGGTATTCCGCTTGTGCCCCGGCATATGGAAACCATAATGCCCTGATATTGAATATGCCTTTAGTTTGTCATACAAATGTTCCATACAAAATTTAACCTTGATTTTATACTTTTTCTCTATATACAAAGAAAATCGGAACGCCCCGCCATAATGCGGACATTTCCGATTCACCTGATCAATGAGCGTGCGGGGATTCGAACCCCGGACAACTTGATTAAAAGTCAAGTGCTCTACCACCTGAGCTACACGCCCTTATTTTATTGTATTCCCCGTAAATATCTGTTTTATTACAGAGAAAAATGCCCAGAACCGGAATCGAACCAGTGACACGAGGATTTTCAGTCCTCTGCTCTACCAACTGAGCTATCTGGGCATTTATACGCGTTATGCTTACGAGTGTTAATCTCGACTGCTTCGCGTAAGTTGCGGGAGCAGGATTTGAACCTGCGACCTTCGGGTTATGAGCCCGACGAGCTTCCAGACTGCTCCACCCCGCGATATTAAATTACCGTCTCCTTCTGAGACAAAGCCGATGATCGGACTTGAACCGATAACCTGCTGATTACAAATCAGCTGCTCTGCCAATTGAGCCACATCGGCGTATTTATCTCCGAGCAGCTGATTTGTAATCAGCGCTCTGCCTGCGATTGACGTGGTCAATCTTAATGAATTGAGCCACATCGGCATGTTAAATGGATGGAGGTGGATTCGAACCACCGAAGCAACTTGCAACAGATTTACAGTCTGCCCCCTTTGGCCACTCGGGAACCCATCCATAAATTTTTTAAGTGGGGCCTACAGGGCTCGAACCTGTGACCCTCTGCTTGTAAGGCAGATGCTCTCCCAGCTGAGCTAAGACCCCACATACGACCCAGAAGAGACTCGAACTCTCGACCTCCGCCGTGACAGGGCGGCGCTCTAACCAACTGAGCCACTGGGCCATTTTTCAATTATTCAGGATACATATACCCTGAAAACTACATACAAAGAATCAATCCATCCATGCCTATTCCCGCTCTGGTTATGCCCTCGACCGATTAGTAACAGTCAGCTCCATGCATTACTGCACTTCCACCTCTGCCCTATCTACCTCGTCGTCTTCAAGGGGTCTTACTAACTTGACGTTATGGGATATCTCATCTTGAGGGGGGCTTCACGCTTAGATGC
>DXIS01000020.1 GCA_019112735.1 Candidatus Mediterraneibacter guildfordensis | reverse complement strand
TCTGCATATAATCTCTCCCATTCCGGAGATTATGTTATGTGCGCTGTTGAACTGGATGGGAAAAAGGAACAGGTGGGATGCGACCTGGAGCGTATCGGGAGGCTGAGGCTCGATCTGGCGGAGCATTTTTTCTGCCGGGAGGAGTACGAAGCTGTTCTGGGGCGCGAAACAGAGGAAGGACGCACGGACTGCTTTTTCAGATACTGGGTATTGAAGGAGAGCTTCATAAAAGCGACAGGAAGAGGAATGGCTCTTCCTCTGAACAGCTTCTGTGTCCGCCTGGGGGAGCCGCCAGTCCTGATCAGACAGCCGGAAGAGTATCCGGACAGATATTACTACAGAGAATTTTCTGTGCAGGATATCCCTTATAAAATGGCAGTCTGTTCGACAGACAAAGAGATTGATTCAAAGATTCATACGGGGTTGAGATTATTATGAGACAAAATGACAGGGTCAGACAGGTTAGACGTTATAAAATGCTGCTCTGTGCGGCTGCGGGTGTTGCAGCGGGAGTCCTGATCACATTTATAGCGGCAAAGGGCGTATTGTCAGAGCATGAACAGACACTTACGACCCAGAATGAGGCATTGGAGAAGGAGAATGAAGACCTCCGCACCCAGGTGAGCAAAACAGAGGCGGTGGAGGACAGCGCGAGTCTGCTGAGCAGCGGCTCGGAGAACTGGGCGATCGCCCTGGTAAATGAGGGACATCCTCTGGATACTTCCTATGTACCGGCGGAGATGACGGAGATCGAATCAGAGCGCTCCGTGGACTCGAGGATCGCAGATGATCTGAAACGGATGCTGAGCGACGCTAAGGATGCAGGACTCAGTATGTATGTGGCGTCCGCGTACCGGTCATATGAGAAGCAGCGGGAAGTGTTCAACAATACGATGCAGGACTGGATCTCCCAGGGATACAGCCCGCTCAATGCTTATGACGAGACAAAGAAGTCTGTAGCCGTGCCGGGGACGAGTGAACACGCGACCGGCCTAGCGGTTGATATCATCTCTTCGGAGTACGAAGCGCTGGATGACCGACAGGGAGATACGGAAGAGCAGAAATGGCTGATGGAGCACTGCTGGGAATATGGATTTATCCTCCGATATCCGTCTGACAAGTCCGATGTGACGAACATCGTGTACGAACCATGGCATTACCGCTATGTGGGAAAAGAGGCGGCAAAGGAGATCACAGAGCAGAATATCACACTGGAAGAGTATGTGCTCGGACAGTGAGATGGCTTATACGGAATAAAGGGGAGAAACGATAACGTTTCTAAAGATTGCAAAGGAGTATAATTATACATAAGGAGGAAGATGATGGAAGATTTAACATTTGGTGAACAGGTCAAGATCATTCTTGGAAGAAAAGGCATGACGATCAAGGAGCTGGCAGAGACGATCGAAGCGAAGACTGGGAAGAAGATGTCCAGACAGAACTTGACGCAGAGATTGGGGAGGGATAACTTCCAGGAGCAGGATATGCGCATGATCGCGCGGATCCTGGAGTGCCCGTTCCAGCTGAGCATCATGGGCACGGAGCCAAGCCGTCAGCAGACAGATACTGTACATGAGGATGCGGCGTATGAGCCGGCATATGAGCAGGAGGCTCAGGAGGCTGCTGCAGAGCAGGCTGAAGTGCAGGCGCCGGAGATGGTCTATGAGGAAACCGCAGCAGATACAGCACAGGTACAGGCGGCTGAGGAAGAGGCTGAGACGCAGACGGCAGAGGAGCCGGCGGCAGTCAGTGAAAAACCGGCAGATGCCGGAAGCTGGGCCGCAGCGGCAGCTCAGGAAGAGCCGGAGACGGAAGCGTTCTCGGAAGCAGAGATGGAGACCGCAGAGACCGGCGGAGAAGAGATTGAGTCGGCGTGGAACGGAGCGGCGGACGGCCAGGAAGACGGAAGCGGACAGATCGAGGACGAGCAGGAAGTGGAAGCTGCCTGGGGCAGGCCGCAGGCGGAGCTGTCCGATGAGGAATGGGCGGCTTCGACGGAGGAGAGCCAGTATTCTGACTCTGACGTCGGACCGGATGAGAGAGATATGACGATCGGCGAGCTCTATGACATCCATGAAGAGCTCACCCAGCTTGAGGAAAATGCAAAGGCGGGCGAGTCCGTAGAAGCGATCAAGGAGGAGCTTGAGAAGCCGAAGCGGGATTGGTTCCGCGGCAATTTCTTCCTGAGAAGAAAGAAGAAAGACGAGAAGAAGGAAGCGAAGGAGCCGGTTCATGAAACGGTGCAGCAGGCTGCTCCGGAGCCGGAGTCCTATGAAGAAGAACCACGGCAGGAAGAGCCGGAGGCTTACCAGGAGGATGAGAGAGAGTTTGAACCGGTCATCTCCCATCAGGATGCAGAGGAAGACCGGGAGGCAGGCGATGTCAATCCGTATACCGGCAAGGAGTACCAGTCCAACAGCGTGCGTATGCATCCTACAAGGATCGGGTATGTCCAGGTATATGACCGCAGCATCCATAAATGGACAGATATGACGGAATGGGCATTCCTCGGATATCAGGAGAGGAAGAAGGCACTCCTGGGGAGCGCCTATGAGCCTCCAATCTATCTCGACTGATCAAGACGCGTATCGGTGTGCCGGAGAAGGAGTTGTCTCCCGCACACCGATGTATTTTTTTAGTAGGAGAAATTGTACATATGGAAAGAATGGAATGGGAACGGCTTCTCTCTGTACAGCGGGAGCGGGGGAGCTCCGGCCGCCGGCGTTCAACGGATCTCAGGAGCGAGTTTGAGAAGGATTATCACAGGATCATCGGCAGTGCATCGTTCCGCCGTCTGCAGGACAAGACGCAGGTGTTCCCTCTGGATAAGAGCGATTTTATCAGGACGAGGCTTACGCATTCCCTGGAGGTGGCGTCTTTCGGTAAATCACTCGGACAGAACATCGGAGAGAATATCCTGACATACCGCAGGGATCCCGGATTTACGCCGAAGATGCGGGAGGATATTTCCCACATCCTGGAGTGCGCCGGCCTGATCCACGATATCGGGAATCCGCCCTTCGGACATTTCGGCGAGCTGGCGATCCGGGAGTGGTTCCGCCGGAACCTGCCGAAACTCACATTCCGCGGACTGCTCGTAGAAAAGATGCTCACGGAACAGATGAAGCAGGACTTCTATCATTTTGAGGGAAATGCGCAGGCGCTCCGTCTGGTGACGAGGCTTCACTATCTGGTGGATGAGTATGGGATGAACCTGACCTACGGACTGCTTAACACGATCATAAAATACCCGGTGCCGTCCACAGAGATCAGTCCACACAGCTCGAATATCAGGGACAGGAAGATGGGCTACTACTATGCCGACCGGGAGATATTTGAGAAGATAACGGCTGCAACAGGGACGGGAAACCGGCGGCATCCGCTGACCTTTATCCTCGAGGCGGCAGATGATCTCGCCTATAAGACGGCGGATATCGAGGACGCTTTCGTGAAAGGCTTTATCACATATTATACGCTGGAAAAGGAGCTGGAAGAGCTGGAGCGGGACCATGCGGAGATCTATGACGATACGACGTTCCGGCCGCTTGAAAAGCTGCGCCGGCTCCGCGCCAGGGGACTCGAAAAGAGTGTGGACAGCCCGGAGTCCTATGCGGTGAAAAACTGGATCGTGAGCGCGCAGGGATTCCTCATCAGCTGTGCGACTTACGGTTTTACATCCAATTATGACGCGATCATGGAGGGGGAGTACGAACATGATCTGTTTTACGGGACCTTCGGAGCGCCGCTCATGGATCTGCTGGGAGATATGGCGCACCGGCACGTTTTCTCCACCAGTGCGATCTACAAGATGGAGCTTACTGAGTCAGCGATCCTGAATTTCCTTATGGACAGGCTGGTGCGCGCCGTGCTGAACTACGACACGCAGGAGAACCAGGACTCCATAGACGGCCGGATCGTTTCCCTGATCTCGGATAATTACAAGAATGCATACCGGCTCCATTCGGAGGGGAAGAGCGAGGCGGAAAAACTGTATCTCCGCCTGCTCCTCGTGACAGACTATGTGTGCGGCATGACAGACAGCTACGCTAAGCGGCTGTACCAGGAGATGAACGGGATCATCTAGCCGGTCCGTCGGAATCGAGATAGCGGCACCAATGGCCGAAATCTGCTCCGTCGTTCCGCTCATCCTCAGAGAGTCCGAGCATCGGAGCGTAGGAGCGGGTAAACTGAGGAAAGCCGAACAGGTCTGCCGCCCGCGCTTCGCGGACATCGTATATGCCGGGGACGCCGAGCCACACATGACCATCTTCTTCCACAAGAAGGAGGTGGTTATAATTATGGTATCCGTGGAGGAGGAAGCTGTTGTTGGCGAGGAACCAGAAACGCCGCGGCAGCTTCGAGATTTCCGAGCGCTCGATCTTCCTTGCGGTGGGAGAGCTGCGGTCCTGGCCGGGAGGCGCGCTGCCCTGCTCTGAGGCCTGCAGAGTGTGAGCCCTGTCCTGCCGGCTCTCTTCGAAGAGGGGAGCGGACGGAGGAACGTCCGGCGATCCGCCGTCATCCGCGGGAGCGGCGGTATCCTCCGGAGTGGAGCTTTCTCCGGGCGGGAGAATGCTCTCCGGGGGGAGGGTCTCTGTGGGCGGAAGCGTGCTCTCGGAGGAAATGGACTCCTCGGGGGGAAGCGTGCTCTCCGGTGAAACGGATTCCGCGGGGGGAAGCGTGCTCTCAGGGAAAACGGATTCCGCGGGGGGAAGGCTGTTCTCCGGAGCGGGAGCTTCCTCCGGTTCAGTCGGGACAGCGGTGTCTGAGCTGTCTGCGGTATCGGCATTGCCTTCATCGGGCGCCTCCGGCTGATCTCCGGCAGCGGGCTCGTCATTTTCCTCCTCTGGCGGGCGCAGATGACTGAGATCCGCGTCGAAGCTGTTCTCGGACGCTGCCCAGAAGACGGAGTCCCGGCTGCCGGGCAGGCGGATGAGAAATCCGTCGATCCCTGAGAGGGACCTCCGTTCGGGAAAATGAGATTCTGATATTGGGAGGTGCACGGAGACAGAGCGGCCGAAGCAGGTCAGCGAGGCGATCGGCACGCCGATCATGTCATGGCCGTGCAGATAGAATGCGTAGAGGTCCAGAGCGGCACCATTTCCGACGGGGATCCCGCGGACATGGATCTGCAGGATGCAGGACTGGTAGTGCCTTGTGATCTTGAGGAACCCGACGTTCCTTTTGCGCTGTTTATTTTCATATTCATATACATAACAAATACCGGGATTCATAAAGTATACCTCTGGTCTTGTCTCTTTTATGTTTAGTCTATTCAGAGCAGAGGTGAAAAAGAACCACCAGGAGGCGGAAAGAGAGATGGAAGAGATTGTCCTGAGTACAGAACAGACAGATATAAAATTCATGAAGGAGGCCATAAGGCAGGCGAAGAAGGCGTACAAGCTGGATGAGACGCCTATCGGATGCGTGATCGTCCATGAAGGGAAGATCATCGCAAGGGGGTATAACCGCAGGAATACAGATAAGAGCCCTCTCGCCCATGCGGAGATCACGGCGATCCGGAAGGCAAGCCGGAAGCTGGGAGACTGGCGGCTGGAAGAGTGCACGCTGTACGTGACGCTGGAACCCTGCCAGATGTGCGCCGGGGCGATCGTACAGTCGCGGATCCCCCGGGTGGTGATCGGCTGTATGAATCCAAAGGCAGGATGCGCCGGGTCTGTGCTGAATCTGCTGCAGGTGGAACGCTTTAATCACCAGGCGGAGATTGAGACTGGTGTGCTGGAGGAAGAGTGCAGTGGGATGATGAGGCAGTTTTTTAAGGAGCTGAGGGAGAGGAAAAAGCGGGAGAAGGAGTGCGGATGATCCATGGACGCGGCATAGCCGGCGGGGAAAGAAATCGGAAGCTGTTCAACAGATTCCGGGGATCTGAACGGAATCAGGGCAGAAAAAAACAGCGGAAGATAAAATTCCGCTGCATTTGCTCTTTTTACGTGCATTGCGCTTCGAACTAGGCTATCAGACGTTACCCCGGCAGTTAACTCAGCCCAGGCACCCTCACGGCACCCGGGAGGTTCTGCTTAGTGCTGCTCCGTTCCCGACCTGACACGGTTCACAGATTCCCGTCGCGTGAGACCCAGACCTCAACGCCACTTACCGGGGGCAGCTCTGCCGGCTGTCGCCCTCCGCGCAATATCACCCCTGCTATAGCGGATTGCAGGTACAAGGTACCGCTAACACCCCGGCTGCACGAGTCTTAATTGTACATGGTTTTCCCCGAAATGTCAACGGATACGGGGAAAACAAATTGCCGAAAAACCGGAACGGTGATAAAATGATGTGACGACTAAAATTCAGTTAAGAAACGGAGCACCCGGATGAATATCCTGTTAACAGCCATTAATGCAAAATACATCCATTCAAACCCTGCTGTGTACAGCCTGCGCGCCTATGCGTGCCGGTACGGCGGCAGCAGATATGAAGAAGAGATCCGGATCGCGGAATACACGATCAACCAGCCGGTTGATGAGATCCTCATGGATATCTATGAACGCCGTCCGGATATTCTGTGCATCTCCTGCTATCTGTGGAACATCAGCTATGTGGAACAGCTGATCCGGGAGATCCCGAAGGTTCTGCCGGAGACGAAGATCTGGCTGGGCGGTCCGGAAGTGTCCTACAATGCGCGGGAGATGCTGGATGGATACCCAGGACTTGCGGGCGTTATGTGCGGCGAGGGGGAGCAGATTTTTCTGGAATTGCTTGAGACTTACGCTGCCGGAAATGAGCCGGAAAAGATCCTGACGGCGCGGGAAGCGCTGGATCTGAGCACCATTCCATTCATCTACGAACATATTGAGGACTTTGACAACCGGATCGTTTACTATGAATCCAGCCGGGGCTGCCCGTTTTCCTGCAGCTACTGTCTGTCCTCCATTGATAAATGCCTCCGCTTCCGGGATCCGGATCTGGTGCGGCGGGAACTGCAGTTTTTCATCGACCATGAAGTGCCGCAGGTGAAGTTCGTGGACCGGACGTTCAACTGCCGGCACGATCATGCCATGGCGGTATGGAGTTACATCAAAGAACATGACCGGGGGATCACGAATTTCCACTTTGAGGTGGCGGCAGATCTTCTGAATAATGAGGAGATCGCGCTGATCCGCAGCATGCGCCCGGGACTGATCCAGCTGGAGATCGGGGTCCAGTCCACGAATCCGGATACGGTCCGGGAGATACGGCGCCGGATGGATCTGGTGAAAGTGGAGAAAAATGTGGCGGCTGTCCGGGAGGCGCGGAACGTCCATCAGCATCTGGACCTGATCGCGGGGCTTCCTTATGAAGATTATGACAGCTTCGCCCGGTCCTTTGACCGGGTGTATGCCATGAAGCCGGATCAGCTCCAACTCGGTTTCCTGAAAGTGCTGAAGGGTTCGCTCATGCATGAGAAGACAGAAGAGTACGGACTGGTTTATCAGGACCGGCCGCCCTATGAAGTGCTCTCCACGAAATGGCTTTCCTACAGCGATGTGATCCGGCTGAAAAAGATTGAAGAGATGGTGGAAGTCTATTATAACAGCGGACAGTTCAGGAACACGATGGAACAGCTGGAGCGGGCGTATGATTCATCCTTTGAAATGTACGGCGCACTGGCGGATTATTACGAAAAAAACGGACTGTTCAGGATCAGCCACTCCAGGATCGCCCGGTATGAGATCCTGTATCGTTTTATAGAAGAGACCGAAGGCGCGGAACGGATCGCAGAATGCAGGGAGTGGTTGACACTGGACCTGTATCTGCGTGATAATGTAAAGAACCGGCCGGCATTTCTCGGAGAGAACCGGGTAATGCCGGATGAGGCGGCGGCCTTCTATAAGGCGGAAGAGGAAGAACGCCGGTATCTGAGCGGGTATGAGGGCTATGACCGGCGGCAGATGCGGAAGATGACCCATCTTGAGAAGATCGGAGAAGAAGTACTGCTCTTTGATTACCGGAAGAGGAATCCGCTGAACGGCGACGCGGCCATATACAGGGTAGAGATGCCCAAACAGTGAATAAAAGAGCCTGCGGCGATGGCCGGCGGGCGGAGAAAAGGAGACAGAAAATGAATTTCCATGATAAAAAATTCAGACGGATCGTATCGATCATCATTCTTGTGCTGGTGGCAGCCATGGTGCTGACAATGGTGCTGCCTTATGTAGTCTGATTAGGAGTGAAATCATGCGGACAGGAAAATTAACCCAGACGGCCTGGCAGAGGTCGGTCAGGCGGCAGCTGCGGACAAAACGGGATGAAGTGATCTCGGTTCCGTCGCCGTATGAGAACTGCTCCGGGATCCGGACGGAAAACGGAGCGGAGCTTATGTGGGCGGACGCCTGCTCTGCTGGGAATGGTGCGAAGACCGGATTTTACGCGATGATCCATGCGGCCGGAGATCTGGCGGCAAAAGGGGCCGGGGCAGCAGGCGTGTCAGTCCGTGTCATGCTTCCCGAGGGAGCGGAGGAAGACCTGCTCCGTGACATTGCCGGAGAAGCAGAGCGCGCCTGTGCAAGGATGAATATACAGATCACAGCCTTTCAGGGAGAGGTGACCATGGCGGCAGCACAGCCGCTTATTTATGCATGCGCGGCCGGGGTGAAAGAAAATACACCCTGTCGGGATCCAGAGCAGCAGACGGCAGAGAGCGGGAGCGGTGCGGAGCTTCTCATGTGCGGCTATGCCGGACTGGAAGGCACGCTCCGGATCCTTTCGGAAAGCCGGGCGGATCTGAGTACACGTTTCACAGATACATTTCTGGATGAGGCGGAGCGGTTGGAAGATGAACTGGTGACGCCGGAGCAGGTGCTGCGTGTATTTGATGCAGACGGAAATGCGGCTGTGCGCCAGATCGGAAGCGGCGGGATCCTGGCGGCGCTGTGGGAGCTCTGTGAACAGGAGCAGGCCGGTTTTGAGATTGATATGCACCATATCGCGCTGAAGCAGGAGACCGTGGAGATCTGTGAGTTTTACCGTCTGAACCCGTACCAGATGACTTCAGCGGGCAGCTTCCTGATCCTGACGGAGCATGCGGATGAAGTGCTTGCTGTACTGGAGAATGCAGGCGCCCATGCAGTCCGGCTCGGGACAGCCGGCAAGCAGAATGCGCGGGTGATCCGAAACGGGGAAGAGATAAGATATCTCGACCGACCGGCGCCTGACGAGCTGCTCCGGTGGCAGACGGAGAGGAGAGAGACATGTTAAATATCGTACTTCATGAGCCGGAGATCCCGGCCAATACAGGAAATATCGGACGGACCTGCGTGGCGGCCGGAGCACGGCTCCATCTGATCGGGCCGCTCGGGTTCAGCCTGAGCGAGAAAGCGCTCAAGCGGGCAGGAATGGATTACTGGAAAGACCTGGACGTGACAGTGTATATTGATTATAAAGATTTCCTGGAAAAAAATCCGGGTGCGAAGATCTATATGGCGACGACAAAAGCCGAAAAAGTGTACACGGAAGTCAGCTATGAACCGGACTGCTATATCATGTTCGGGAAAGAGAGCGCAGGCATTCCGGAGGAGATCCTTGTAGAGAACCGGGAGAACTGCGTGCGCATCCCGATGATGGAGAAGATCCGCTCGCTGAATCTCGGCAATTCCGCCGCCATCGTGCTGTATGAGGCGCTGCGGCAGAATGGATTTGCCGGGATGGAGAAAGAAGGGGCATTACACCGGCTGACCTGGGAGTGACAGGTCAGCTTTTTGCCCACAGGTGCACGCAGTGTTGATTATACAGAAAATTTTGCAATAATTATTAATTTTCGTTTGCATTTCATATAATTCTTTTGAATGTTCAGTCAATCTATTATATAATAATCCCAAGGTTGTGTTAATAAACTGCTAAAATCCTTTCCTGTATGAAGCAGGATGATATGGAAAAAACTAATGAGGCAGAAATAAATGGGAAAGGTGGTGGACAGACTATGGTAGAGGAAACGATCCGGACGATCCGGGAGACGGAGCGGCAGGCGCAGAAGATCGTGGAAGACGCGCAGGCGGAACGGGAACGCATCCTTGCGGAGGCAAAGGAACGGTCCGGACAGATCCGGGATGAGATCATCGGAAAGGCGAAGGCAGAGGCGAAAGCAAAGGCAGAGCAGGCGGAAGAAGCCGCCGGGAAACTGGAACAGGAAGCCCGGGCTGCCATTGCCGCAGAGACGGAGAAGCTGAAGATCTCTGCCGGTGAAAAGAAAAAAGAAGCAGTGGAGGCGGTTGTCTCGCTGCTGACGCAATAGAGCGTTACAGCAAAGGAGGGACTGATAAATGGCGGTACTTAAGATGCAGAGGATCACGATCTGCGCCTTAAAGAAGAACCGTAAAGCGATCCTTGAAAAGCTGCAGAGCCTGGGCGTCCTGGAAGTAAACCATATCCTTGATGAGGATGAAGATTTCCGGAAGATGGATACGGCGGAGCGGAAGACCGGCTTCGAGAAAGCGGCCGCGGCCGTGGACCAGGCGCTGGATATTCTGGAGCAGTATGCGCCGGAGAAGAGATCCATGTTCTCGGCGCTGGAAGGGAAGAAGCTGATCTCCGCCGATGAGGAAATGAAGGTCCAGGAGGAACGCCGTGACCTTCTTAGGACCGCCCGTCAGATCTATGATCTGGACCGGGAGCATGCGGAGCAGCAGGCGGCGGTCAGCCGGCTCATGAACAGTATCGAGAGCCTGACGCCGTGGCTCGGGCTGGATGTTCCGCTGAAGACGACTGAGACGGAACGCACCGTATTCTTTCCGGGTGTGATGCCCGGCGGCACGACAGCCGGACGGATATATGAGATCCTGGAGGAGAAGGTTCCGGATGCAGCGGGGGCGGATGTACACATTGTTTTCCAGGATCAGAGTACGGTTTATCTTGGCGTGGTCTGCATGAAAGAAGACGCCGGAGCGGTGGAGGAAGCGCTCCGGAGCGAAGGGTTCGCAAGACCGGCCCAGGTCTGGGATGAGACGCCGGCGGCTGAGAAAGCGGATCTGGAAGCGGAAGCCGCATATATGCGGAAACAGGCCGCGGACACGGAAGAGAAGATCCGGACGCTGGCGAAGCGGCGGGAGGAACTTCAGATCGTGGCGGATTACTACCGGGTGCGGGCGGATAAATACGAAGTGCTGGGGGAACTGCCCCAGTCTGAGCGGACCTTTGTGATCAGTGGTTATATTCCGGCAGCGGTGGCGGACAAGGTGGCGGAGAAGCTGATGAGTAAATACGACTGCATGGTCGATGTGGAAGAACTGAAGGAGGACGAGGAGCCACCGGTAATCCTGAAGAACAATCCTTTCTCCGCCAATATGGAAGGCGTCGTGGAGTCTTACGGACTCCCGGTGAAAGGGGAGATCGACCCGACGACGATCATGTCGTTCTTCTATGTGTTCTTCTTCGGGATGATGCTCTCGGATGCGGCCTACGGTGTGATCGTTGCGGTCGTGTGCGGGATCCTCGTATGGAAATTCCCGCGGATGTCCGCCGGGATGAGGAAATCACTGAAACTGTTTTTCTGGTGCGGCCTCTCGACAATCGTATGGGGCGTGCTGTTCGGAGGATATTTCGGAAATATCGTTGATATTGTTACGGAGAAATTCACGGGGACGAAGATCACCCCGCCGGCCCTCTGGTTCATCCCGCTGAACGAGCCGATGAAGCTTCTGCTCTACTCGCTGCTCTTCGGTGTGATCCACCTTTTCACAGGACTGGCGATCAAAGGGTACCTGTGTATCAAAGACCGGAAGTACATGGATTTCTTCTGTGACGTGGTGCTCTGGTTCATGCTCCTGATCGGGCTGATCCTGATGCTCCTGCCAAGCGAACTTTTTGCTTCGATCGCGCAGATGGAGATCGTATTCCCGGGGTGGCTCAATACACTGGCGAAAGGGCTGGCGGTCATCGGTGCGGCAGGCATCGTCCTGATGTCGGGGCGGGGAAATAAGAATCCGGCGCTCAGGCTGGCACTCGGCGCCTATGACCTGTACAACATCACCGGCTGGCTCAGCGACGTGCTTTCCTACTCACGTCTGCTGGCGCTGGGGCTGGCGACCGGCGTGATCGCTTCGGTCATCAATCAGATGGGCAGTATGCTGCCGAACAATGTGATCGGGATTATTTTCTTTATCCTGATCTTCATCGTCGGACATTCCATGAACCTGGCGATCAACCTGCTGGGCGCATATGTCCACACGAACCGTTTGCAGTTCGTGGAATTTTTCGGAAAGTTTTATGAGGGCGGCGGACGACCGTTCCATCCATTCAGAGAAAATACAAAATATGCAGAGATTAAGGAGGAAACTTTATCATGAGTGAATTAGGAATTGTCTATGGATTACTTGGAGCGGCTGTCGCTGTTCTCCTGTCGGGCACAGGTTCCGCCATCGGCGTAGGCATCGCCGGTCAGGCGGCTTCGGGCGTTGTGACCGAAGACCCGAGTAAATTCGCGAAAGTGCTGATCATCCAGCTGCTCCCCGGTACACAGGGACTGTACGGCCTGCTGATCGGCTTCATCACCCTGTCCAAGATCGGCGTGCTGGGCGGCGGCCTGGCGGATCTTTCCGTACAGACGGGGCTTCTGATCCTGGCGGCCTGCCTGCCGATCGGCGTGGTGGGCCTGCTCTCCGCGATCGCGCAGGGCAAGACGGCTGCGGCTGCCATCGGCATTGTGGCGAAGAAACCGGACCAGTTCGGTAAGGCGATGCTCTTCCCGGCCATGGTTGAGACGTATGCGATCCTGGCGCTTCTGATCTCGTTCCTCGCGGTCAGCGGGATCCAGGTATAAGGAGACGGGAATATGAGCGGACTTGATAAAATGAAAGTCCGGATCCTTGAAGATGCGAAGAGCACGGCGGCGGAGATCACGGGAAAGGCCCGGGAAGAAGCCGAGGCGGCTGTACAGGCGGCAAGGGAGGCCGCGGAAGCGGAAAGCGCGCAGATTATCGAGCGGGCGGAGCGGAGCGCTTCCGACCATATCCGGAAGGCGGGGTCTTCCATGGATATGCAGCGCAGACAGGCACTCCTCGGTGCGAAGCAGGACGTGATCGGCGAGGTGCTGGACGAGGCATACCGTGCGGTGATGGATCTGGACGATGGATCATATTTTAAACTGCTGGAAAAACTTCTGGAGAAGCATGTCCTGCCCGGGGACGGAGAGATCTGTTTCTCCGCGGAAGACCTGAGGCGGATGCCGGAAGGATTCGAAGAGAAGATAAGCCGCATCGCCGCGGCAAAAGGCGGCAGTCTGAAGGTGTCTGACCGTCCGGCGCAGATGGACGGCGGGTTCCTGCTCGTCTATGGCGGTATCGAAGAGAACTGCACCATCCGGGCTGTGTTTGACGCCGGAAGAGAGGAAATGTCTGACCGGGTGAACCGGATGCTGTTCGGATAAAGCGCAGACGTCAGGAGGGATGAACTTGAGTGATACAAAATATACTTACGCGGTCGCACGGATCCGTGCCCTGGAAGTATCCCTGTTCTCTGATGCATTTATTGAGCAGCTGCTGGCATGCAGAAACGCGGACCAGGTGCTCCAGTCGGTGATCGAGAAAGGCTGGGGCGGCATGGATGCCGGAAATGATGCGGAAGCAGTCCTCAAATGCGAAGAGGAGAAAGCCTGGGCGGTGATCCGGGATGTGGCGCCCGATATGCGGGTGTTCGACGTGCTGTCTTATCCGAAGCTTTACCATAACCTGAAGGCGGCGGTGAAGGAAGTGTACGCGGGCATGAAGAATCCGGCTATGTTCTATGACGACTGTCCGATCCCGGGCGAAGAGATGTACCGGATCGTTGAGAACCGGGATTTCTCCCGCCTTCCCGGAAATATGGGGCGGACGGCGCAGGAGGCGCTGGACCTGCTGCTCCATACCGGGGACGGTCAGCTGTGCGATATCATGATCGACCGGGCGGCCCTTGACGCTATTGAAGAGGCGGGACGCCAGTCGGGTGAGAAGATCATCGCGGACTATGCGGACACGACCGTTGCCATCGCGGACATCAAGATCGCGGTCCGTTCCCAGAAGACGGGAAAGGATGCTGATTTCATGAGAAATGCCATGGCAGAGTGCGAAAGCATCAGCCGGGACCAGCTGATCCGGGCCGCGCTTTCCGGCGCGGAGGAGATCGCCCGCTATCTGGAAGGCACATCCTATGCCGGAGGTGCGGAGAGTTTGAGAGAGTCGCCGTCGGCATTCGAGCGCTGGTGCGACAACCGGATGATCGAGACGCTGAAGAGCCAGAAATACGAGACATTTTCTGTGGGACCGCTTCTGGCTTATCTGGTGGCGAGAGAGACGGAGATCAGGACGGTGCGGATCATCCTGACCGGGAAACAGAACGGGTTCTCTGATGATGCGATCCGGGAAAGGATAAGGGAAATGTATGTATAAGATAGCAGTAGTCGGCGATTACGACAGCATTTACGGTTTCGCCACGCTGGGGCTTGAGATCTGCCCTGCGGGGAACCGGGAGGAAATACGAAACACACTCCGCCGGCTTGCGGAGGAAGATTACGGGATCATCTACATCACGGAGGCGGCGGCCGCCGAGGTGGAGAGCGACCTGGAAGTTTATCAGGAAAGGATGCTGCCGGCGGTCATACAGATACCGGGCGTGTCAGGCAATACCGGCGCCGGCGTACAGGGTGTGCGCCGGACGGTTGAGCAGGCGGTCGGATCGGATATTCTGTTTGGAGGAGTAAGCTAATGAGCACAGGAGTGATTAAGAAAGTCGCAGGACCTCTGGTCATCGCAGAGGGGATGCGGGATGCAAATATGTACGACGTGGTCCGTGTGTCAGAGCAGCGTCTGATCGGCGAGATCATCGAGATGCACGGTGACCAGGCGTCGATCCAGGTTTATGAGGAGACGTCGGGACTGGGACCGGGCGAGCCGGTGGAATCCATGGATGTTCCCATGTCCGTGGAACTGGGCCCCGGGCTGATCACCAGCATTTACGACGGGATCCAGCGGCCCCTGGATGATATTATGAAGATCTCAGGCAGCAACCTGAAGCGGGGCGTGGAAGTGCCGTCCCTGAAGCGGGACCTGAAGTGGGCGTTCGTTCCCACGGTGAAGGCCGGCGATGAGGTTGAGACGGGCGATGTGATCGGTACGGTGCAGGAGACGGTCCTCGTGCAGCAGAAGATCATGGTGCCCTACGGGATGAAAGGAAAGATCCGGGAGATCAGATCCGGAGAATTTACGGTAGAGGAGACGGTAGCTGTTCTTGAGACTGCGGACGGCGATAAAGAGCTGACACTGATGCAGAAATGGCCGGTCCGCCGGGGCCGTCCGTACCAGAAGAAGCTTCCGCCGGAGATGCCCCTTGTAACGGGCCAGCGCGTCATCGATACATTTTTCCCGATCGCCAAAGGCGGCGTGGCGGCAGTGCCGGGTCCCTTCGGAAGCGGCAAGACCGTGATCCAGCACCAGCTGGCGAAATGGGCGGAAGCCGACATCGTGGTCTATATCGGCTGCGGCGAGCGGGGCAATGAGATGACGGACGTGCTGAACGAGTTCCCGGAACTGAAAGATCCGAAGACCGGACAGCCGCTGATGCAGCGGACCGTCCTGATCGCCAATACGTCGGACATGCCGGTGGCTGCCCGTGAGGCGTCCATTTACACCGGGATCACCATTGCAGAATATTTCCGCGACATGGGCTATTCGGTGGCGCTGATGGCAGATTCCACCTCCCGCTGGGCCGAGGCGCTCCGGGAGATGTCCGGGCGTCTGGAAGAGATGCCGGGCGAGGAAGGCTACCCGGCCTACCTGGGAAGCCGTCTGGCGCAGTTCTATGAGCGCGCGGGCCATGTGGTCTCCCTTGGGAAAGAGGGGCGGGAGGGCGCCCTCTCCGTGATCGGCGCGGTATCCCCGCCGGGCGGTGACACGTCCGAACCGGTATCTCAGGCGACGCTGCGCATCGTGAAGGTATTCTGGGGACTGGACTCCGCGCTTGCCTATAAGCGTCATTTCCCGGCCATCAACTGGCTGAACAGCTATTCCCTGTATCTGGACGATATGGAGAAATGGTTTAACGGAAATGTGGCACCGGACTGGATGGAAGGCCGCCAGAAGATGATGACGCTCCTGCAGGAAGAGGCGGAGCTGGAAGAGATCGTGAAGATGGTCGGCATGGACGCGCTTTCGCCGGGCGACCGCCTGAAGATGGAAGCGGCGCGTTCGATCCGCGAGGATTTCCTGCACCAGAATTCATTCCATGAAGTGGACACCTATACGTCCCTGAAGAAACAGCATATGATGATGCTCCTTGTAAATGCATTTTACGACCGTGCCGTGAAGGCGCTCTCTGAGGGCGCGTCCCTGCAGAAGCTGATCGGCATGCCGGTGCGGGAGCAGATCGGGCGTTTCAAATACGTGCATGAGGACGCACTGGATGAAGAATATAAGAAAGTCGACGAGGCGCTGACCGCCCAGATCGCGGGAGCATTTGTAAAGGAGGGCCGCTAAATGCCAAAAGAGTACAGAACCATACAGGAAATAGCCGGACCGTTGATGCTCGTGCGCGGCGTGGAAGGCGTGACATACGATGAACTTGGCGAGATCGAGCTGGTGAACGGCGAGACGAGGCGCTGCAAGGTCCTTGAAGTAAACGGAAGCGATGTGCTCGTGCAGCTCTTTGAGAGCTCCACCGGCATTAACCTGTCCAACAGCAAAGTCCGTTTCCTCGGACGGAGCATGGAGCTGGGCGTATCTGAAGACATGCTGGGCCGTGTATTTGACGGCCTGGGGCGCCCCATCGACGACGGACCGGAGATCCTGCCGGAGGCCCGCATGGACATTAACGGTCTGCCCATGAACCCGGCGGCCAGAAGCTACCCGGAAGAGTTTATCCAGACCGGCGTGTCCGCCATCGACGGACTGAACACGCTGGTAAGGGGGCAGAAGCTGCCGATCTTCTCGGCGTCCGGCCTGCCCCACGCGCAGCTGGCGGCACAGATCGCGCGCCAGGCAAAGGTGCTCGGAAAAGATGAGAACTTTGCCGTTGTATTTGCGGCCATGGGTATTACATTTGAAGAATCCAACTTCTTCGTGGAAAGCTTCCGCGAGACGGGCGCCCTGGACCGCACTGTGCTGTTCGTCAATCTGGCCAACGACCCGGCCATTGAGCGGATCGCCACCCCGAGGATGGCGCTGACCGCCGCCGAATATCTCGCGTTTGAAAAAGACATGCATGTGCTGGTCATCCTGACCGACATTACAAACTATGCGGACGCCCTCCGCGAAGTGTCCGCGGCCCGCAAGGAAGTGCCGGGACGCCGCGGGTATCCGGGCTATATGTACACGGACCTGGCGTCCATTTACGAGAGAGCCGGACGGCAGAGAGGGAAGAAGGGAAGCATCACCATGATCCCCATCCTCACCATGCCGGAGGATGACAAGACCCATCCGATTCCGGACCTGACCGGATATATCACGGAAGGCCAGATCATCCTGAGCCGTGAACTGTACCGCAAGGGCGTGACCCCGCCCATCGATGTACTGCCGTCCCTGTCCCGTCTGAAGGATAAGGGGATCGGCGAGGGCAAGACCCGGGCGGACCACTCCAACACCATGAACCAGCTCTTTGCCGCGTATGCCCGCGGAAAAGACGCCAAAGAACTCATGGTCATCCTGGGTGAGGCGGCGCTGACGGAGATTGACCTGATGTACGCGAAATTCGCCGATGCATTCGAGCAGGAATATGTATCCCAGGGTTACAACACCGACCGAAGCATCGAGGAGACGCTGGACATCGGCTGGAAGCTGCTTCGCATGCTGCCCCGTACCGAACTCAAACGGATCGACGACAAATATCTTGATGTGTACTATGCCGATTAGCAGTTCCGCGGTGCGCACATGGACAAAAAGCGGTATGCAGGCTTGCCTGCACATGACGCTTTTTGGACAGGGGCATAGGGCGGACGCCCGCAGTGAGATGGAGCGAAGCGGAATCGAACTATCGCGGAACGGAAGGCGGAAATCCCCCGAAGCGTAAGCGAAGGGGCCTGTCCCGGAAGCCGGAGGCGAGAATAAGGAGGTGGCATTGTGGCGGCAAAACAGGTGAACCCGACCAGAATGGAGCTGACGCGTCTGAAGAAGAAGCGGATCACCGCGATCCGCGGCCACAAGCTTCTGAAAGACAAGCGTGACGAACTGATGCGCCAGTATCTGGACCTGGTCCGTGAAAATATGGAAGTGCGCAAAAAAGTAGAAGCCGGGATCCGCTCGGCAAACCGGAATTTTGTCATTGCAAAAGCCGGCATGTCGGAAGCGGCGCTCAATACGGCGCTGCTTGCGCCGAAACAGGAGATCACCCTGGAAGCAGGTGGGAAGAATGTCATGAGCGTGGACATTCCGACCTTTGAATACAAGACCAGGACGGCGGATGAGAATGATATCTATTCCTATGGATTTGCATTTACATCCAGCGACCTGGACGGAGCGGTGAAATCCCTTGCGGATATCCTGCCGGACATGATCCGGCTGGCGGAGTGCGAGAAAGCATGCCAGCTGATGGCGGCGGAGATCGAAAAAACGAGGAGGCGCGTAAACGCGCTGGAGCATGTGATCATTCCGGAGACGGAGGAGAGCATTAAATATATTACGATGAAGCTGGATGAGAATGAGCGGAGTACGCAGATCCGGCTGATGAAAGTAAAAGATATGATGCTGGAAGAAGCGCATCATTACAGTGAAAAATGAAAGTGCCGGCCGGGATCCGGTTGACATTTCCGGCGGCATGTGCTACCCTTTTCTACAGGTCGGCAGACCGGAATGACTGATAAATGCGATGATGAAGAGAGTAGTCTGAGGGAAGCTTTACAGAGAAATCCTGTTGGATATCCGGATGGGATATCGTGCTGAGAGGGATGAGCGGAATACAGATGAACATGGCTTCTGAGCGGCGCACCGAACTGTGGGGACAACGTAAACGTCTGAAAGACAGACGTCAGGTGTTCATGGCGAGGCTGCGATGGGTTCCGCCCGTTACAGCGGAGAAGTGCTGACAGGCACTTGCAGAGGTTCTGTCCGCGAGGGCAGGGCGAAGAGAAGTGGTAACACGGTTAAATATCCGTCTTCTTAATTCTTGTATGAGGATTGAGAAGGCGGCTTTTTTATATCCCCGGGAATAATTTCCCCGGGATATAAAAAACGCTCCGCGAGGATCGCACTGCGGCGGAATGGAAGATGCCGCTTGCGCGGCCCGCCGCAGGCGGAGAATCCTGCTTTGCAGGATTCTATCTTATATCACAGGAAAAAATCCTGTGTCAGATTAAGGAGGTTATTATGGCAGAGAATCAGAAACCAAAGTATTACATTACAACAGCGATCGCCTATACATCAGGCAAACCGCATATCGGCAACACGTATGAGATCGTGCTTGCGGATGCAATCGCGCGCTACAAGAGAAGTCAGGGCTATGATGTGTTCTTCCAGACCGGAACAGACGAGCACGGACAGAAGATCGAGCTCAAGGCGGAAGAGGCAGGCGTTACGCCGAAGGAATTTGTGGACAATGTTTCCTCGGAGATCAAAAGGATCTGGGATCTGATGGATACGTCTTATGACAAATTTATCCGTACAACGGACGAAGATCATGAGAGACAGGTGCAGAAGATCTTCAAAAAACTGTACGAGCAGGGGGACATTTACAAAGGCTATTATGAAGGGCTGTACTGTACGCCGTGCGAGTCATTTTTCACAGAATCCCAGCTCGTGGACGGCAAGTGCCCGGACTGCGGCCGTGAAGTGCAGCCGGCGAAGGAGGAGGCATATTTCTTCAAAATGAGCAAATATGCGGACCGCCTGATCGAATACATCAACGAACATCCGGAGTTCATCCAGCCGGTGTCCAGAAAGAATGAGATGATGAACAACTTCCTTCTTCCGGGACTGCAGGATCTGTGCGTGTCCAGAACCTCATTTAAATGGGGCGTTCCGGTTGACTTTGACCCGAAGCATGTGACCTATGTATGGCTGGATGCACTGACCAACTATATCACAGGCATTGGTTATGATGCGGACGGCAACAGCACGGAGCAGTTTGAGAAGCTGTGGCCGGCGGATCTGCATCTGATCGGGAAGGACATCATCCGCTTCCATACCATTTACTGGCCGATCTTCCTGATGGCGCTTGGACTGCCGCTGCCGAAGCAGGTATTCGGACATCCGTGGCTCCTGCAGGGGGACGGCAAGATGAGCAAGTCCAAGGGAAATGTGCTTTATGCGGATGAACTGGTTGATTTCTTCGGCGTGGACGCGGTGCGCTATTTCGTGCTGCACGAGATGCCGTTTGAGAATGACGGCGTGATCACCTGGGAGCTGATGGTGGAGCGCCTGAATTCTGATCTGGCGAACACACTGGGCAACCTGGTGAACCGGACCGTTTCCATGACGAATAAATATTTCGGCGGAACCGTGACGGACAAGGGCGTGGCAGAGGATGTGGACGCAGATCTGAAAGCCGTGATTGAAAACACACCGAAGGCAGTGGAGGCGAAGATGGACGGACTACGCGTGGCAGACGCCATCACGGAGATTTTCAACCTCTTCAAACGCTGCAACAAATACATCGATGAGACCATGCCGTGGGCGCTGGCAAAAGATGAGGCGAAGAAAGACCGTCTGGAGACCGTGCTGTGGAACCTGATCCAGGGCATCTCTGCGGGCGCAGAGCTTCTTGAATCCTTCATGCCGTCAACAAGCAGAAAGATCCTGGAGCAGCTGGGCGGCGGCCATGTGACTGACAAGCCGGAGATCCTCTTCCAGAGACTGGACCTCGAAGAAGTAATGAAAAAAGTAGAGGAACTTCATCCTCATGTGGAAGAAACTGAAGAGACCGAAGGCGGGGAAGAAAAAGCTGTGATCGATATTGAACCAAAAGAAGAGATCACATTTGATCAGTTCGGGGCGATGCAGTTCCAGGTGGGCGAGATCATCGCCTGCGAGGAAGTAAAGAAGTCCAGAAAACTTCTCTGCTCCCAGGTAAAGATCGGAAGCCAGGTAAAACAGATTGTATCCGGCATCAAGGCACATTACACACCGGAAGAAATGGTGGGTAAAAAAGTCATGGTGCTGGTAAACTTAAAGCCGGCGAAGCTGGCGGGCGTGCTCTCCGAGGGCATGCTGCTGTGCGCGGAGGACGCGGACGGCAATCTGTCACTCATGGTGCCGGAGAAAGATATGCCGGCAGGAGCGGAAATCAGCTAAAAAGGGACAGGGCAAAACGCAGTTTGGGACGTAGTAAAATTCAATTTTACTACGTCCCAAACTGCGTTTTGCCCTGTCCCTAAATCGACAATTCTTGTAAAAGTCTCGTATTATCTTCCGGCATCATGATGCAGAACCGGATGTATTCGCCCTCCAGGCACTGGAATGAAGCGCAGTCCCGGATCATGAGTCCCTGCCGGATGCAGCGGTCGAATATGTCTGCAGATGTAACACCCTCTTCCAGGATCTTCAGGAGGATGAAATTGGCATAGGGCTCATATGCTTTGTATCCGGGCATTTCTGATACTGCACGATACATCCGGTCGCGTTCGGAGAGGATGAGTTCTCTTGTCCGGCGGATGTAATCCTGATCTTTGAACATTTTTTCTCCGGCGAATGCGCCGATGCTGTTCAGTGACCAGGGGATCTGTTTTTCTTTCATTTTTTTCAGGAAATCCATATTGCCGGTGATGCCGTATCCGAACCGCATGCCCGGCGCCGCGAAGAATTTGGACACGCCGCGCAGGATCATCAGGTTCTGGAAGCGCTTCGTGAACGGTACGGCTGTTACCGCGCTGATGTCCGGCGCAAACTCTACATAGGTCTCATCGATCATTACGAAGATATCATGTTCTGCACAGAAGGTGAGCAGCTGTTCCATATCATCATGAAGGATGGCGGATGACGTGGGATTGTTCGGATTGCAGATGATCAGGAAATCATATCCTTCCGACAGGGTCCGGGAGAGGTCATCCACATCGAGCCTGAAATCCTGCTCTTCTTTCAGGTGATAATATTCCTGCGTGCTGCCGGAAATAGCAAGCTCACGGGAATATTCGGAATAGGTCGGTCCCAGGATGAGGGTGCGTTTCGGGGCGCGTGCATCAATGAGCAGCGCGATCAGTTCGCTGGATCCGTTCCCGGGCAGGATGAATTCAGCAGGAACACTGCAGTATTCTGAAATGGTTTCACGGAGGGATGTGTATTCCCGGTCCGGATAGGAGGAGAGCAGATCCACATGGGCGGCAATATCCGTCTTTACCTTTTCAGAGAGCCCGAGCGGGTTGACATTGGCTCCGAACCTGACGATCTCATCTTTGTTTAAATGATAGTATCCGCATATTTTTTCAATATCGCTTCCGTGGAAGACGGGTTTTGTATCCATAGTTTAATGCTCCTGTTTTGTTTCAAATAAGATTCCAAGTGTATTCGGCCCGCAGTGGCATGAGATGGTGCAGCTTGCCTTGGTGACATGGATCTCTTTGAAAGTCATGGTCTCTTCCACTGTCCTGCGCACCAGGTCGATGTAGTCCTGCGGGATGCCGGAGTGGGTGATGAAAAGAAGATCCGTATCGATATCAGAATATTTCCCCAGTTCGTCTTTTACATATTTCACAAGAACTTTATCCAGCGCGCCGCGGTATTTCTTCCCGACGGCCATGCTTCCGTCGTGGTTGTCTACCTGGATGCATGGCTTGAGTTTCAGCATGTTTGCCCCAAATGCAGCGACAGCCGAGCAGCGGCCGCCTGCACTTAAAAATGTGAGCGTATCGAGGATAAAACTGCCGTGGCGTCTGCCGGTTCCTTCACGGAGTTTTTCTGCAATGGCTGCGGCAATCTGTCCGGTGTCCGGTCTTCCTGCGCCCGGTTCCGAAATGACTTCTTCGGCTTCCCGGAGCAGTTTTCCGGCGGCTACAACGGTCAGTCCGGTGCCGGTGGAGAGATTGCAGCTGTCTACGACATGGACATGGCCAAGTTCCCGGGCTGCAAGGCAGCAGTTCTGATAAGAACTGGACAGGGCATGGCCGAGATTGACATGGATGACTTCATAACCGTCTTCAATCCACGGGCGGAAATGGTCGATATACTCCTGTGCATTGACCGCCGCGGTCTTTGGCAGTGTTTTATGGTCATAATATTCCTGGTAAATTTCTTCCGGGGTGATGTCTATATTGTCAAGATAATCCTTCCCATTCAGGTTGATATGAAGCGGGAAGTAGTGGACGTTATAACGTTTTTTAAGGTCTTCATCAAGATCACAGGTGCTGTCCGCGCTCAGGATGATCTTCAGTTCTGTCTGTTTGTCCGGCATGATTGATCCCTCCGTATCTGGATGTATATTTTTAAGGTGACTGATGATCATTTATCAATTATACAGCCGGGAAAATGGTATTTCAAGGATAATCCACGATGAACGCGGCGGATGTGGTGCATGAGATTTATAAACCGTCCGTCTGCCATGCAGCAGTTCGAATCCACCCTGCGGGTGTATTCTCACTGTCTGGCGTCCGCCATATATCGGTCTTATCGTCAGCCGTCATATGCAAGTAAACTTGCATGACATCTGCCAATAATCCCACTGCATGGCAGACTGGTTTAACATATCCTCGGGAGTTGGATGCCGGTGAGTTTGGCGAGGATGCGGCGGCCGCCGATGGGGGTCCGGAGCAGGACTTTCCCGGGCATGTCCTCTGTGACGGTGCCGATCCGGGCGGCGTTTTCTCCTCCGGGGACGGCGCGGACCGCCGCCAGGATCTGATCGGCGGAGCCGGGGCTGCAGATGATGAGCATCCGTCCTTCGCAGGCGCAGTAGAGGGGATCGAGTCCCAGCATGTCGCAGGCGGCCTCTACGGCGGGATCGACAGGCAGGACGGATTCGCCAAGTTCGATGGAGAAAGGCATGCCCTCCGTGAATTCGTTCAGTGTGGTGGCGATGCCGCCTCTGGTGGGATCACGCAGCACCCGGATATCGGGTCCGGCGGCATTAAGTGCGGCGGCGCTGATCTCATGGAGCGGGGCACAGTCGGAGCGTAAAGGACTGTTTTCCGCCAGCATTCCGGAACGGGCCATCATGACGGCGGCTCCGTGGCAGCCGATGGTGCCGCTTACGAGCACTGCATCCCCGGGGCGGATGGATTCTTTTCCGGGCAGATCAGCGCGCTGGAACCCGATGCCGGCTGTATTAATATAGATGCCGTCGCCTTTGCCGGCGTCTACGACTTTCGTATCGCCGGTTACGATGGACACGCCGCAGGCACGGGCTTCTTCAGCGACAGATGAGACAATGTCCCTGAAATCCTGAAAAGAGAAGCCTTCTTCTATGATGAAAGAGAGGCTCAGATATTTCGGTGCACCGCCGGCCATGCATACGTCGTTGACGGTGCCGCAGACAGAAAGCTTTCCGATGTCCCCGCCGGGAAACCGCCAGGGGGAGACAACGAAGCTGTCCGTTGAAAATACAAGTTTATCACTGCCGGGAAGAACGGCGCCGTCCCCGAGCCGGGAGAGGGCGTCGTTTTTAAATGCGGGAAGCAGGAGGGATTCGATCAGTTCTGACGTTTTCAGTCCGCCGCTTCCGTAGTCAAGTGTGATTTTCTCATCCATTTTTTTGTTACCTCATTTTCAGCTATTCGCCGTACTGATATGCCGCGGCGCATGCGCCCTCGCCGGATACCATACAGGGGCCCACCGGATTGTCGGGGGTGCAGGCTGTCTTAAAGAGCGGGCACTGTGCCGGCCGCATGACGCCCCGGATGATCTGTGCGCAGCGGCATCCGGGAATGTCTTTTGGTTCGGAAGGACGCAGAGCATATTTTTTTGCGGCATCCCATTTTTCATATTGTTTCCGGATGGCATAGCCGCTGTTCTCGATCAGGCCGAGTCCGCGCCAGTCGGACGGGGCGGCCTCAAACACCTGGTCAATGAGTGCAAGCGCCGCCGGATTGCCGCCGGAACGGACCAGACGGGTGTACTCATTTTTCAAATCTGGCCGGCCGGAGGCGATCATCTCCGTTAATGCCAGGATGGAGTAGAGAAGATCCGCCGGTTCGAAGCCGGCCACAACGCCCGGGAGCCGGTAATCTTCCGGGAGGAAGCGGAAACCGTCCGCGCCGGTGACGGCGGCCACATGGCCGGGGCACAGGAATCCGTCTACGGCGAAATCATCTGCTTCGATCAGGGAACGGATGGCCGGCTCTGTCCGTTTCAGAAGAGACAGGACGGAGAAATTTTCCACATTCCGTACGACCGCTTCCTGAATGCAGGCCGCTGTGCCGGGCGCGGTTGTCTCAAAGCCGACGCCGAGAAAAATGACTTCCGTATCCGGGCGTTCTTCCGCGATGCGGACCGCATCCATGGGTGAATAGACGGACTCCACTTTTCCGCCCAGCGCGCGGCGGGAGAGCAGGCTGTCCCCGTGCTTTGAGCCGGGGACGCGCAGCAGGTCGCCGTAGCTTGTGATAAGGACGCCGGGCTGCTGTGAGAGATCCAGTACCATATCGATCATATTAGCCGGGGTGACGCAGACCGGGCATCCGGGTCCGGAGAGCAGCTGTACATTTTCCGGCAGGATGCTGCGGATCCCGCTCCTGGCGATGGACATGGTATGGGTTCCGCAAACTTCCATCAGCCGGATCGGTCCGGTCCGGTCGCTGTATTTCCGGATCTTTTCCAGGATCAGCGGTACGTCTTCAGGGTTTTTAAACCAGCGGTCATAAAGCATTTTTCAGTTCCTCCAGAAGCTCCATATTTTCAAGCGCTTCTTCTTCCGTCATCCGCTCGATGGCGAATCCGGCGTGGACCATGACGTAGTCCCCGGGGTTCGGATCTTTGATGAAATCGATGCGGATGTTCTGCGTCAGTCCGCCGGCCTCGCATTCTGCGGATGAGCCGTCTATTTTGTTGATCTTCATAGGCATTGCTAAACACATAAGATATGAACCTCTTTTCTTCGGGAAACTCAAGAGAAGGATTATACTGTCCTTTTTCCAGCCGCAATATCATCTCCCTACCTCGAAATGAACAAATTGACGGTTGATTTTTATGTGATAAATATATCGCTTTTCTGATCGGATGTCAAAGAAATACATGGAAGCGTGATGCAGCCGGGTTTGACAGCTGCGATCTCAGTTTTTTTTCAACATTGGGAGGATAACTTTTATTTGATCCCATTCAGTACCCGCTCGCGGGTTCTGTAAATCTGCAGATTTCAACAGGCCTGTCCGGCCGGTTTTCCAAAATGTAGAAACAGGTATTCCTTAAGGAGAAACAACATGATAAAATAAGGAAAAGAACCAGTTGAAAAAGCTTCCGCCGGAAGATCTGAATGAAAAAGGCATCATCCGCTGGATGCGATTCCTCGGTGGGAAGAACAGGGAGGAATTTGAGGACATGGCAAAGAAAGATGAATACATTGAGGAAGCGTATAATGAATTGAAAAAGCTCAGTCACGATGGACAGATGCGGATGGAATACGAACTCCGGCAGAAAGCGATACGTGATCACAACATGATGATGAAGACCGCCAGGAAACATGGATATGAAAGCGGATATGAAAGTGGATATGAAATGGGCGAGCGTCTCGCAATGAAAAAGGTTATCGATAAGTTGACAGGAGAAGGCAGGACCATCGAAGAGACAGCGGAACTTCTCGGTCTTGGAGTGGAGATGGTAGAAACGATAAGTAAGTGGGAGATTAATTGATTTTAGATGGCGGTCAAAAACTGACCGCCATCTTTAAATATGATCTGATCTTTTCGTGCAGGCGATGGCAAGCTGTCCGAGACAGATGCCCTCGTCGTTTGTTGATATTCTGTGGTGTGTATATACCTTATATCCGAGCCGTTCCAGTTCGGCGGTGAGGCCGTGCAGCAGGAAGCGATTCTGGAAGACGCCGCCGGACAGGACGACTGGAAGGCCCCCGGGATTGAGCGCCCGGCATTGATCGAGCGCCATGCGGATCAGTGTGTTCATGAAGCGCATGGCAGTCAGGCCGGGCGATATCCCGTCACGGATATCATTCAGCAGATTGTGAATCATCGGACGGGTGTCAAAGATCCGCAGATCATTCTGCTCATAAAAATGTACTTCGTAAAATGTCCCGTCAGGCCCGGACGCTTCTTCAGGCGAGAGTGCCTCCACGAGGGCAGCGCCTTCCCCGTCGTAGGAAACTTCGCCCCGGCCGGTGATGAGGGCGCAGACGCCGTCGAACAGCCGGCCGATGCTGCTGGCCGTTGGCACAGATGGGGGCTGCGGAGCGGCGGCTGCACAGGAAGACGTGCCGCCTGCGTGATCAAGCAGTTTTACCAGCATCTGCAGTTTATCTTCGGGAAGCGGTACGGCTGCCAGCGCGGCTTCCAGTTCCAGTGCAGTGCCCGGATCCGGGCTTTCCGCGTGAAAAGCATCGTATACCAGTGCAAGGGCGAGCCGTCCGATCTCGTATACGGCCCGGTCTCCGCCGGGAAGTGCGACCGGGCGGATGGAGCCGGCCCGCCGGAAAGATGCAGCGTCTCCGATGAGGAATTCGCCGCCCCAGACAGTGCCGTCCGTTCCCAGTCCGGTGCCGTCCCAGATGATCCCGAAGCAGGGATCGGAAAGGTCGTTGTCCGCCATGCAGGAGACCATGTGCGCCCAGTGGTGCTGGACCTGCATGAGCGGGATCCCTTCGGCGGATGCTCTTCGCCGGGCTTCCCCGGTGGACAGATAGTCCGGATGGAGGTCGCATACAAAGAGGGACGGCTTCAGGCGGAACAGTTTTTCATAAGTGCCAAGCGATCCGGTGTAGTGCGCGAATGTCTCGGCGTTTTTCAGGTCGCCGATGTAGGGGCTTAAGAAAATGTGCGATCTCCGGCCCAGGGCGAAAGAGGCCTTCTGTTCCGCACCCATGGCAAAGATCCCGTCTGCATCCTGCCGGCAGAGGGAGGATGTGACCGGGGCGGGTGCGTACCCCCTGCTCCGGCGCAGGAAATAAGGCGCTCCCTGCCATTCCATGATCAGGGAATCGTCGCAACGGTTCCGGATCCTGCGGTTATGGAGGAGAAAACCGTCTGCGACATCTTTAAGCGCGGACAGCGCTTCTTCGTTGTCCGTAAGGACCGGGCAGCCGGAAATGTTGCCGCTTGTCATGACCAGGATATCCGGTCCGCCGGATGTGCCGTCCAGCAGCAGTGCGTGGAGCGGCGTGTAGGGAAGCATTATGCCAAGCCTGGGACTGAAACTGAGCAGATCGGGTGCCTGCCGGATGCGTTCATTTCCAGGAGTGGAATGTCCGGCGGATTTTTTCGCCAGCAGTACGATGGGCCGTTCCGGACCGGTGAGAAGTTTTTCCTCTGCCGGTGTGATCTCACAGATCCGGCGGGCAGATTCCAGGGAACGGCACATGAGCGCCAGCGGCTTCTCCGGGCGGTGCTTCCGTTCCCGCAGCCTTTTTACGGCGTCCGGATTCAGCGCGTCGCAGGCGAGATGGATGCCGCCGATGCCTTTTACCGCCAGGATGCCGCCTTCTGCAAGGAGCTTTTGAGAGCGGCGAAATGCATCGTCTCCGCTGACAGATGTCTTCTCCGGAGATTCAATATAGAATACTTCCGGGCCGCATGTCCCGCAACAGTCCGGCTGCGCGTGATACCGTCGGTTGCGGATGTCATGATATTCGGCCGCACAATCCGGGCACATGGCAAATTCATTCATAACGGTGCGCGCCCGGTCATAGGGCAGATCTTCGATGATCGTATATCTCGGCCCGCAGTTCGTACAGTTGATAAACGGATAGCGGTAGCGCCGGTCAGCCGGGTCATAAAGCTCGGCTTCACATTCCGGGCACATGGCTGTGTCCGGGGAAACCAGTGTGGCGCCCGGCCGGATATGGCTTTCCCGGATCGTGAACCGGTCAAACGGAGCGGACGAAATGTCTGAAGTCCGGACGGCTTCGATCTGCGCCATGGGCGGAGCGTCATCCTGAAGCTTTGCCTGGAACGCTTCAAGATCCCGGGCAGTTCCCTGTAACACGCCCTCCAGCCCGGCGGAGGTGTTGCGCACCCAGCCGGTGATCCGGTGCCCGTCTGCCAGCCGGTGGAGGAATGGGCGGAAGCCCACCCCCTGAACGATCCCTTCAATCTCAATATGGATCTGTCTTATCGCTGTCTCACCGTGGATCTGGTTCATGACTGTGCTTTCCTGATCTGCTCCGCGATGAAGCCGGCAAGTTCTTCTATGCCGTCCCCCGTGCGGCTGCTGATCCGGAAGAGGGGTGCGCCGGGATTGACGGTCCCGTAGTTGGCAAGGACCCGTTCTTCATCAAAATCAAAATAAGGCAGCATATCATATTTGTTCAGGGCCAGGCAGTCGGTATCTGTGAACATGAGCGGATACTTCTCCACTTTGTCATCGCCTTCCGGAATACTCAGGATCGTGATGCGAAGGGATTCGCCGATCCGGAATTCCGCCGGGCAGACCAGATTCCCGATATTTTCCACAAAGATTACATCAAGGTCTTCAAGAGGCAGTTCGGGAAGGATATGCTGAATGCTCATGGCCTCGATGTGGCAGGCCCCGTCCGTGTTGAGCTGGACGGCGGGCACGCCGAGAGAAACGATGCGCTCCGCGTCCACCTGGCCGGCGATATCCCCTTCAATAACGCCTACGCGGAAGGAGTCCCGGAGTTTTCCGATGAGCGCGGTGATCATGCTGGTCTTGCCGGCCCCGGGACTGCCCATCACGTTGACCATGCAGATATGGTGCTCTGCAAGGGTGCCTTTTACCTCTTCGCTAACATCTTCATTCCAGTCCATTACCTGGTGAAGTACTTTGATTTCCATTTATATCTACCTCCAGACTTTTGATATAGAATTCTTTCCCGGACAGGAGTTTCAGCCTCAGGCTGCCGCAGTGGGGGCATTCCAGATGATGCGGGGTGATCTCGCCGTCCCGGCCGCAGTCCAGGCAATGGACTTTGACGGGAAGGGTCTCGGATTCGATCCTTGCGCCCTCGGCGATGGTCCCTTCGGCCAGCATGTCCAGGTAGATCTGGATGCAGTCCGGGACGATCCCGCGCAGTTCCCCGATGCAGAGACGGATGACCCGGATCCGGGATGCATTCCGCCGCTTTGCCTCGCGCAGACAGTCTTCCAGAAGGTGTTCGGTTATACTCAGTTCATGCATGGCGTCTTCTCCTGTTAATTTGTTTAATTTCCACAGCTCATTTTAACATATTTTTAGCAAAAATAAACATAAAAATCGCGTTCAAGTCTTGTAAAAAAACTGAATCGGGATTATAAATAGAAGAGATGGTTTTTTAAAGAACGAATCTGAAGAATGACTGAAAGGGGGATTACGCGAATGATACCATTACTGATCGGTATTCCGGCAGCGCTGGCGGTGTTGTTCCAGATCATCCGAAATGAAAAGGTACGGGGATACATCGTATACGCGGGCGCCGGGATCATTATGCTCACGACGGTTATATTTATCGGAACCTGGATCGGTGACGGGGCGCAGACATGGATGTTCTATCCCGAGACTGAGATGATCGATCATCTGATGACCGTGGGGGATATCTTCCTCATGTGCCTGATCATTTATCTGAGCGTAAAACACGGGAAGGTGCTTCCCATTATCCTGTCCGTTGCGCAGACCGCGCTTGTGATCTATACGGAGTTTACCGCGGAGGTGGCTGAGGGGCCGCACATGATGGTGGACTGGCTGACGATCCTGATGTGCGTGATCATTGCGTTTATCGGAGGTTTTATCTGTATCTATACAGTGGGGTATATGAAAGGCTATCATCATCACCACAAAGAGGTGAAAGACCGACAGCCCTTCTTTTTCTCCATGCTGTTTTTATTCCTGGCGGCGATGTTCGGGCTGGTCCTTTCCCAGAACCTGGTCTGGATCTATTTCTTCTGGGAGATCACCAGTGTGATCTCGTTCCTGATGATCGGCTATACGCAGTCCGATGAAGCGGTGAACAACAGCTTCTGCGCACTGTGGATGAACCTGCTGGGCGGTCTGGGATTCGCGGTGGCGATCGCGCTGATGGCGCAGCTCCACGGAACGCTGCAGCTTCTTGAGGTTGTGAATATCGGGGCGCTCCTGCCGCTCATGTGCCTGTCTCTTGCAGGCATGACCAAGTCGGCGCAGCTCCCGTTCTCCACATGGCTTTTAGGGGCCATGGTGGCGCCGACGCCCTCCAGTGCGCTGCTGCACAGCGCCACGATGGTAAAGGCGGGCGTCTATCTGCTGATCCGCATCTCACCGGCGCTGGAAGGCAACCTGGTGGGGATCATCGTATCCAGCATCGGCGGATTTACATTTATCATGGCAAGTATGATGGCGATCGCCCAGAATGACGCCAAGAAGGTGCTGGCCTTCTCTACGATCTCCAACCTGGGCCTGATCGTTGCATGTTCGGGCATCGGTGTGGAGGAGACAGTCTGGGCGGCTGTATTCCTGATGGTCTTCCACGCAGTCAGCAAGTCCATGCTGTTCCAGTCGGTGGGCGCCACAGAGAATACGCTGGGCTCCAGGGATATCGAGGACATGCACGGCCTGATCATCCGCGTGCCGAAGCTGGCCTACATCATGGGTATCGGCATCGCCGGGATGTACCTGGCGCCTTTCGGAATGCTGATCTCCAAGTGGCTGGCGCTGAAGGCTTTCGTGGATTCGGGCAACGTGATCCTGGTGCTCTGTATCGCATACGGAAGTGCGACGACCATGTTCTACTGGACGAAATGGCTGGCCAAGCTTCTGTGCTACCATATCCCGCGTGACACGGTGAAAGATGTGACGCGTAAAGACGAGTATATATCCATGTCGTTCCATGCCATCGTCATGCTGCTGCTCTGTCTCTTCCTGCCGGTCGTTGCGATCACGGTCGTAAACCCGATCGTCCGGGAACTGTTCGGCAATACACACGACGTGCTCTCCATGAGCGTGCTGACGACCATGGCGATCATGCTTGTTTCGATCTTTATCGTTCCGGTTGTCATGTTCTTCATCAGCCGGAGATCCCACCAGGAGCTGGTGCCGATCTATATGAACGGCGTCAACGAGGGAGACAACCGTTTCTTCACCAACAGCTTCGGCGGGAAAGACCACCTTTACTTAAGCAACTGGTATCTGCGCTTTGAATTCGGGCGCAGGCACTTAAGGATCCCGTCCATTATCGTGGCGACAGCCGTGCTCGTCGTCGGGTTCTGTCTTGTCATAGGAGGTGTGTCATGGTGATGAAAGCGATCTATGTAATATTATTTCTGATCTTTGCACCTTTTATCGGCGGCCTGCTGGACGGAATCGACCGGATCATCAGCGCCCGCATGCAGCGGCGCAAAGGACCGAGCATCTTCCAGCCGTTTTACGATCTGGGCAAGCTCTTCTCGAAAGAGATGATCGCGGTAAATAACGTTCAGCTCCTGCTGAACTTAAGCTATCTTGTGATCCTGGTGATCGCCGGCGCCATGCTTTTCGCGGGCGCGGACCTTCTGATGGTGCTCTTTATCCTGAGTACGGCGGATATGTTCCTGATCATGGCGGCGTCTTCGGACTCCTCGCCCTACGCGAACATGGGCGCCAGCAGAGAGATGATGCAGATGATGGCCTACGAGCCGCTGACCCTGCTGGTAGCAGTTGGCTTCTATCTGACGACCGGATCCTTCCATGTGGGAACGATCATCCAGCAGCCGGTAAGCGCGGTTCTCTGGATGCCGGGCCTTCTGGTCGGATTCATGTTCACGGCGGCGATCAAGTTCCGTAAATCCCCGTTCGACCTGTCCACCAGCCACCACGCGCATCAGGAGATGGTCAAGGGCATCACGACGGAAATGTCCGGAACCACGCTGGCGATCATGAATATCGCAGAATACTACGAGATAGTCGTTATTCTGGGAATCTTCTTCCTGTTCTTCGTGAACAGCACCTGGTGGAGCTGGATCGTGGCGCTCGCAATCTGCTTTATTGTATTCCTGATGGAGACGCTCTGGGACAATATCAGCGCCCGCCTGAAATGGAAGACCGTGCTCTACGGCTGCTGGGTGGTGACCCTGGTAGCCGGCGGCGTGAACATACTGATCTTAATGCTGGACAAATAGGAGGGAGACAATTATGGCAAAAGTGTCAAAATCACCGTGGCTGCTCCACTATGACGCCAGCAGCTGCAACGGATGCGATATCGAAGTCTTGGACTGCCTGACGCCAAAATACGACATCGAGCGGTTCGGAGTGATCAATACAGGCGACCCGTTCCAGGCGGATATCTTCCTGATTACCGGCGGCGTGAACAGCCAGACCGAGAGTGTGGTAAAGCAGATCTACAGCCAGATGCCGGAACCAAAAGTGGTGGTGGCGGTGGGGATCTGCGCCTGCACCGGCGGTGTGTTTAAGGAATGTTATAATATCAAAGGCGGGATCGACACCGTGATCCCGGTGGACGTATATGTGCCGGGCTGTGCGGCCCGTCCGGAAGCGATCATCGACGGGGTCCTGAAGGCCCTGAAGGTGCTGGACGCCAAACAGGCGGCGCTGGAAGCGAAAGGCAGGTGACCCAGGATGGATGATTACAGAAGCGAGATCAGAAAAATCTCAATGTCGGAGTTTTTCCCGGCCATCGTGCATATGAAGACGGATAAATGGAGACTCGTGCAGATCTGCGCCACAACGGTTGAGGGCGGATACGAGATGAGCTATTCATTCTGCAGAGGATACGATATGGTGACGCTCCGGCTGGAACCGAAGGAAGACGAGGAAGTGGCCAGCATCACACAGATCTATCCGTGCGCGTATATTCAGGAAAATGAGGCGGCAGAGCTGTTCGGCGTGAAGATCGGAAGGATCAAGCCGGATTATCAGGACAGGCTGTACCGGATCGACCAGACGACGCCGTTTAAGGATAAGGAGTAGGGAATATGGCAAAGAGAAGTATTATACCGTTCGGTCCACAGCATCCTGTGCTCCCGGAGCCGGTGCATCTGGATCTGGTGCTGGAGGATGAGACCGTGGTCGGTGTGATCCCGAGCATCGGATTCGTCCACAGAGGACTGGAGAAACTGGTAGATAAAAGAGATTTCAAACAATACACGTATATCGCGGAGCGGATCTGCGGGATCTGCAGCTGCGGACACGGCCTTGGATACTGTCTGGCCATGGAGCAGATCATGAATATCGAGGTGCCTGACCGGGCCAAATACCTCCGCACCATCTGGGTGGAGATGAGCCGTGTGCACAGCCATCTGCTGTGGCTCGGCCTGCTGGGCGACGCCATGGGATTCGAAAGTCTCCACATGGAGAGCTGGCGGCTGAGAGAGAAGATTCTCGATATGTTCGATGAGACCACCGGCGGCCGGATCATCCATTCCGTCAACCAGGTGGGCGGCGTGCAGAAGGATATGGATAGCACCATGCTCAATGACATCCTCCGCGCCATCGATGAGATCGAGAGCGAACTGCGACCGATCGCGAAGACTTTCCTGCATGACTATACCGTGCAGAGCCGTCTGAAAGGCGTGGGCATCCTTTCGAAGGACGACGCCATCGCTCAGGGCGCGGTAGGTCCCATGCTCCGTGCCAGCGGCGTGGAGTATGACGCCCGCCTGCTCGGGTACGGCGCGTATAAAGACCTGACCGTGGAGCCGGTGATCTCGAAAGACGGCGACTCCTACGGAAGATGCGAGGTCCGCATAAAAGAGCTCTTCCAGAGCTTTGATCTGATAAGGGAAGCCATCGGCAAGATCCCCCAGGGCGACATCAGCGTGCCGGTGAAAGGCAATCCGGACGGCGAATATTTCGTGCGGATCGAGCAGCCCAGAGGCGAGGCCATCTATTATGTAAAAGGCAGCGGAAAGAAGTTCGTTGACCGGTTCCGCCTGCGCACGCCGACGACGAGCAATATCCCGCCGATGGTGGAGATGCTGAAAGGCTGCCAGCTGGCGGATGTGCCGATCCTGATCCTGACCATCGACCCGTGCGTGAGCTGCACGGAGCGCTAGGAAGGAGGGTACGGTATGGAAAAGACGAAAATGTTTACACTTGCAAGACGGATCGTGGGAAACCTCTTTAAAAAGCCGGCAACTATACAGTATCCTTTTGAACCTGTGGAATTCCCGGAGCGGATGCGCGGGCACATTTCGATCAGGATTGAGGACTGCATCACCTGCGGCCTGTGCGCGAGAGCCTGTCCGTCCCTGGCGATCCAGGTGGACCGCAAGGCCGGTACATGGACCATCAGCCGGTTCGACTGCGTGCAGTGCGGAAGCTGCGTGCTGGCCTGCCCGAAGAAATGCCTGACCATGGAGAAAGGCTATACGGAACCGGACATCATGAAGAAGAGCGATACAGTCGTGAAACCGCAGGAAGAGAAGAAAGAGGCGGCCCGCGACGGCGCGGCGGCAGCAGGCGGCAAGCCGGTGATGGATGCGGAGAAGTGCGTATACTGTACGCTCTGTGCGAAGAAATGCCTGCAGGAAGCGATCCGGGTCGACCGGAAGGAAAAGATCTGGGAGCTGGACGAAGAAAAATGCGCGGAGTGCGGGATCTGCGCGGGAGCGTGCCCGAAGAAAGCGATCGAGATGAAAGGGTAAGAAAATGTCGGAGCGTGGAGAGTTCTGGAAACTGTCCACGCTCTCTTTTTGTGCAGAAGAAAAGGGGTAAAACACGAAAAAATCTTGAAAACGTGATAAAATAGGCATGTAAAAATTTTGAAAACGTGATACAGGAGATATTTACCATGAAAAAACTTGCAGTTATTTTTCCGGGAGTGGGTTATCATGTGGATAAACCGCTTCTCTATTACAGCAAAAAGATCGCGGCCCATTATGGATACGAAATTGTGGAAGTTGCCTACGGTAAATTGCCGAAGAAAGTTAAAGGATCAAAAGAGAAGATGGAGAAAACGTTCCGTATCGCGCTGGGGCAGGCGGAAGACATCCTGAAAAATGTGGATTTTTTAGAATATGATGACATCCTTTTTATCTCTAAAAGTGTGGGGACGGTGGTGGCGTCTGCCTACGCAGGCATGCATCAGCTGAAGACAAGAAATGTCTACTACACACCTGTGGAAGCGTCTTTTCAGTTCATGACACAGCCGGGGATTGCTTTTACCGGTACGGCGGACACCTGGGTGTCCCATAAGGCGATCAGGGAACTCTGTGAAAAAGGCGGTTTCCCGCTGTATGTTACGGAGGATGGAAATCATTCTCTGGAGACGGGAGCTGTGCAGAAAGATCTGGAAAACTTGCTCGCGATCATGCGGACAACAGAAGGCTACATTGCGCTGCTGTAAAAGATTATTAATCTGAAAGAGGCAAAAACATGTACTACATCGGAGATTTACATATTCATTCCCGGTATTCCCGGGCGACGAGCAAAGACTGTACGCCTGAACATCTGGATCTGTGGGCAAGGCGCAAGGGGATCCACATCGTGGGAACCGGTGATTTTACCCATCCGGCGTGGCGGGAGGAACTGAAAGAGAAGCTGGAGCCGGCGGAAGACGGGCTCTATGTGCTGAAAGACGGATACAGGATTAAAGAAGATCCGGTGCCGGGTGAGAAGATCCCGCGGTTTGTAGTGACCGGGGAGATCAGCTCGATCTATAAGAAAAACGGGAAAACCCGCAAGGTCCACAGCCTTATCCTCCTGCCGGGGCTGGAGGATGCGGAGAAGATCTCGGCCAGACTGGAGCAGATCGGAAATATCCATTCGGACGGCAGGCCGATCCTGGGGCTGGACTGCCGGGATCTGCTGGAGATCGTCCTTGAACTGTGTCCGCGCGCCGTCTATGTGCCGGCGCACATCTGGACGCCTCATTTTTCCATGTTCGGGGCATTCTCAGGTTTTGACACGGTGGAGGAATGCTTTGAAGATCTGACGCCTTATATCCATGCGGTGGAGACGGGACTTTCCTCGGATCCGCCGATGAACTGGCGTGTGTCCACGCTGGACCGGTTTCAGCTGCTCTCCAATTCGGATGCACATTCGCCTGCAAAGCTTGGGCGTGAGGCGAACCTGTTCGACATTCCCCTTTCCTATGAGGGATTGTACCGGGCCATACAGACCGGGGAAGGGCTGGGCGGCACGATTGAATTCTTCCCGGAGGAAGGCAAGTATCATATGGACGGCCACCGGAAATGCGGTCTCTGCCTGACACCTTCTGAGACTGTGAAATATAATGGAAAGTGCCCGGTCTGCGGACGTAAGATCACCATCGGAGTCTCCCACCGGATCGGGGAACTGGCGGACCGGCCGGAGGGGTATGTGAAACCCGGCGCGAAGCCGTTTGAAAGCCTTGTGCCGCTTCCGGAAGTGATCGGCGCGTCGGTGGGACGCGGGGCGGCCGGGGTAAAAGTGCAGAGAGAATACCGGAGGCTGCTCGCGGAACTGGGACCGGAATTTGAGATCCTGCGGAATATCCCGCCCGAAGACATCCGCCGGGCGGCGGGGGACCGTGTGGCGGAAGGGATTCAGAGACTGCGGAAGGGACAGGTGGAGCGGATTCCCGGATTTGACGGGGAGTACGGCGTGATCCGGTTGTTCAGTGCAAAAGAAAAGCATTGACAACCGCATGGCAATACATTAGATTAAAGAAAGCCGGAACGGATACATTCCCGGCAGGTTTTGGATTAAGAGGAGACAACAGACATGCGATTAGGAGAAAAACAGGTCCTGACGGTTGTAAAAAAAGTAGATTTCGGCGTTTATCTCGGAACGGACGAGGAGCGTGTGCTCCTTCCGAAGAAGCAGGTCCCGGAAGGGATCGAGCCGGGGGATCCGGTGGAAGTATTTCTTTACAAAGATTCCTCCGACCGGATGATCGCCACCACGAACGAGCCGAAGATCACACTGGGCGGCCTGGCGGTGCTGGACGTCGCGGATGTGGGACGCATCGGGGCGTTTCTGGACTGGGGGCTTGAGAAAGACCTTCTGCTTCCGTACAAGGAACAGACAGTGAAAGTGGAGAAAGGCGACCGCTGTCTGGTCAGCCTTTATATAGATAAGAGCGGACGGCTCTGCGCGACCATGAAAATATCCCAGATGCTGCGCACGGACTCCCCGTATCAGAAGGATGACATTGTACACGGAACGGTTTACGGAGTGAGCCGGGAATATGGCGTCTTTGTAGCGGTCGATAATAAGTATTCCGCGCGGATCCCGCAGAAGGATGTATACGGGAAAATGTATCCGGGGCAGGAGATCGAAGCCCGCGTAGCCGGCGTGAAAGCCGACGGCAAGCTGGACTTAAGCCTGCGGCATAAGATTCCGGAGCAGATGGACGCGGATGCGGAGAAGATCATGGAGCGCATTGAAAAGAACGGCGGAGAGCTCGGATTTACGGATAAGGCGGACCCGGACCGGATCCGGGACGAGTTCGGGATGAGCAAGGCTGCGTTCAAACGGGCGGTCGGCCGGCTTTTGAAAGAGGGCCGGATAAAAATCGACAATGAAAAAGGAAAAATCTTGCATTCCTAAATAAATCGGGTATAATAATCAATAGGAGCGCGCATCGTAAAATAAACGGTGGAACTCCTGCGAACAAGAAGGCATTGAAGAAAGGAGAACCTGTAAATGAAAGTTCAGAACATCACAGATATAGAAGGATTCTTCAAAGTTGTAGACGAGTGCAAGGGAAAAGTTGAACTCGTTACAGGTGAGGGAGACAGACTGAATCTGAAGTCAAAGCTTTCTCAGTATGTATCCATGGCGAACATTTTCTCCAACGGTGAGATCCCGGAGCTGGAAGTTATCGCATATGAGAAAGAGGATATAGACAGACTGATTCATTTTATGCTGGATGGCGGACAGCAGTAAGCTGATCCGTTATTAAAATGAGATTTAAGGGCGGTTCCCGCAAAGTGGAAACCGCCTTTTTCTGATTCTATAGAGGTGTGCCATGAGTTTTGTGCATTTGCATGTCCATACAGAGTACAGTCTGCTGGACGGATCGAATAAAATCAAAGAATATGTCGCGCGGGTGAAAGAGCTGGGGATGAACAGCGCCGCGATCACGGACCACGGTGTAATGTACGGCGTGATCGATTTCTACAGGGCGGCGCGCGCCCAGGGCATTAAACCCATCCTCGGATGCGAGGTCTATGTGGCGCCCAATTCCAGGTTTGACCGGGAAGTGACCGGCGGGGACGACCGGTATTATCACCTGGTCCTGCTGGCGGAAAATAATGAGGGCTATGCCAACCTGATGAAGATCGTATCAAAAGGTTTTGTCGAGGGCTACTATTACCGGCCCCGTGTGGACAAGGAACTTCTGCGCGAGCATCACAAAGGGATCATTGCCTTAAGCGCCTGCCTTGCAGGGGAAGTCCAGCGGTATATCGTAAAGGGGCTTTATGACGAGGCGAAGAAGACGGCCCTGGAATACCGTGACATTTTCGGGGAGGACAACTATTTCCTGGAACTGCAGGATCACGGCCTGCCGGATCAGCGGCTGGTCAACCAGCAGCTTTTGAAGATGTCCCAGGAGACCGGGATCGAGCTTGTGGCGACCAACGATGTCCATTACACCTACGCGGAAGATGCGTTTCCTCATGACATCCTGCTCTGCATCCAGACCGGCAAGAAGCTGACCGATGAGAACCGGATGCGCTATGAGGGCGGACAGTATTATGTGAAATCGCCGGAGGAGATGGAGAAGCTTTTCCCCTACGCACTTCAGGCGCTTGACAATACGCAGCGGATCGCGGACCGGTGTTCCGTGGAGATCGAATTCGGCGTGACGAAGCTGCCGAAATATGACGTGCCGGACGGGTATACGTCCTGGGAATATCTGCAGAAACTCTGCCGGGAGGGTCTGGAGCGCCGGTACGGGGAACCGTCCCAGGAGCTGAAGGACCGTCTGGCCTATGAGCTGGATACGATCCGGAATATGGGATATGTGGATTATTTCCTGATCGTATGGGATTTTATAAAATATGCGAAAGACCACGGGATCGCGGTCGGCCCGGGGCGTGGATCGGCAGCCGGGAGCATTGTGTCTTACTGCCTGGGGATCACGACCATCGATCCCATCCGGTATCAGTTGCTCTTTGAGCGTTTCCTGAACCCGGAGCGTGTGTCCATGCCGGATATCGACGTGGACTTCTGTTACGAGAGGCGGCAGGAAGTGATCGACTACGTGGTGCGCAAGTACGGGAAAGACCGGGTGGTCCAGATCGTGACCTTTGGTACGCTTGCGGCCCGGGGGGTGCTGCGTGATGTGGGGCGTGTGATGGATCTGCCCTATGCATTTGTGGATTCCATCGCCAAGATGATCCCCCAGGAACTGAATATAACGATCGACAAGGCGCTGAAAGAGAATCCGGAACTGCGCCGTGTCTACGAGTCCGATGAGCAGGTGAAGACGCTGATCGACATGGGCAAGAGGCTGGAAGGCCTGCCCCGCCACAGCTCCATGCACGCGGCGGGCGTGGTCATCAGCCAGAAATCCGTGGATGAATATGTCCCGTTGTCGCGGGCGGCCGACGGTACGATCACGACCCAGTTTACGATGACGACGCTGGAAGAACTGGGGCTTCTGAAGATGGATTTCCTGGGGCTTCGGACGCTGACGGTGATCCAGAATGCAGTGAACCTTGCAAGGCGCCGGCAGCCGGATCTGGACATGGAGAAGATCGATTACAATGACCAGAAGGTAATGGATTATATCGGCACCGGCAAGACGGACGGCGTATTCCAGCTGGAGAGCGCGGGCATGAAGAGCTTCATGAAAGAGCTGAAGCCTCACAGTCTGGAGGATATCATCGCCGGGATCTCCCTGTACCGTCCGGGACCGATGGATTTCATCCCCCAGTATATCCGGGGGAAGAACGATGCTTCTTCGATCACCTATGACTGCCCGCAGCTTCAGCCCATCCTGGAGCCCACGTACGGCTGCATCGTTTATCAGGAACAGGTTATGCAGATCGTGCGCGACCTGGCCGGCTACACACTGGGGCGGAGCGACCTTCTGCGCCGCGCCATGTCCAAGAAAAAAGCGGATGTGATGGAGAAGGAGCGGAAGATCTTCGTCTACGGCGATCCGGAGACGGATGTGCCGGGATGCATTAAAAACGGCATTGATGAGAAGACTGCCAATAAGATCTACGACGAGATGATCGATTTCGCAAAATATGCGTTCAATAAATCCCACGCTGCGGCGTACGCGGTGGTGGCCTACCAGACGGCCTGGCTGAAATACTATTATCCGGTGGAATTCATGGCCGCGCTGATGACGTCCGTGATCGACAATCCTTCCAAGGTGGCGGAGTATATCTATGCCTGCCGGCAGATGGGCATTAAGATCCTGCCCCCGGATATCAATAAAGGGGAGGCGGATTTCTCCGTGGACGGCGGTAATATCCGCTACGGACTGGCGGCGATCAAGAGCATCGGCCGGCCGGTCGTTCAGGCGCTTGTGGAAGAGCGGGCCGCTTACGGACCGTTTGGCAACCTGGAAGATTTTATAACCCGCATGGCGGGAAAGGAAGCGCTGAACAAGCGGACCATCGAGAACTTTATCAAATCCGGAGCCCTGGATACACTGGGCGGGACCCGCAAGCAGTTCATGGTCATCTACATCCAGATCATGGATCATGTGAACCAGGAGAAAAAACATTCCATGTCCGGACAGATGAGTCTTTTTGACCTGGTCGGCGAGGACCAGAAAAGTGAATTCCAGATCCGTATGCCAGATGTGGGAGAATACTCGAAGGAAAATCTTCTGGCATTTGAGAAGGAAGTGCTCGGCGTCTATATCAGCGGACATCCGCTGGAGGAGTATGAAGAGCGGTGGAAGAAGACCATCTCTGCGACGACGCTCGATTTCCAGATCGATGAGGAGAGTAATGTCTCCAAAGTCCGGGACGGCGCGAAAGAGATCATCGGCGGCATGATCATTGACAAGACAGTGAAGCATACGAAGACGAACCAGATGATGGCGTTCATTACGGTAGAGGATCTGCTGGGGACCGTTGAGGTCGTGGTCTTCCCGCGGGACTATGAAAAGAACCGGGAATATCTTGAAGTGGACAGCAAAGTGTTCGTCAGAGGCCGGGTATCCGAGGAAGATGAGAAAGCCAGCAAGCTGATTTGCGAGAAAGTGATCCCCTTCGAGAAGACAAAGCGGGAGCTGTGGATCCAGTTCCCGGACAAGGCGGCATTTCTGGATGAAGAGCAGATCGTCTACGGTTATCTTGCCGACTCCGAAGGCGAGGATGAAGTTGTCATTTACTGCGCGAAGGAACGGGCGGTAAAACGGCTTCCGAGAAACCGGAATATCCGCATTAATCAGCAGGTCCTGAGCCGGCTGATGAACCATTACGGAGAGAGCCGGGTAAAAGTGGTTGAAAAAGTTATTGAAAACCACTTCTAAATACGGTAAAATATTTTCGGAATTGTTAGAAATTTGAGTTTCGTAAATTTTAGCAATTATCTGACTCAGGGAAAGGTGGAGGAAAACATGGCAGAAGAGTACAATGAAATGGAAAGATATGCAGAAGATTTTGAGGATCGTATCCGTACGATCGGCGTCCTTACCAGCGGTGGCGACGCTCCGGGAATGAACGCGGCGATCCGTGCGGTTGTTCGTACAGCTCTTTCAAAAGGACTGAAAGTGCGCGGTATCCGCAGAGGTTACCATGGACTTCTCAGAGAGGAGATCATCGATCTGTCCGCCCGTGACGTATCCGATACGATCCAGCGCGGCGGTACGATCCTTCAGACAGCGCGCTGCAAATCTATGCGCACAGAAGAAGGACAGCAGAAGGCGGCTGCGATCTGTAAGAAATACGGGATCGACGGTCTTGTAGTGATCGGTGGAGACGGTTCATTTGCCGGTGCACAGAAACTGGCGAACCTGGGTGTCAACACAGTGGGCATCCCGGGAACGATCGACCTGGATATCGCATGTACAGATTATACGATCGGATTTGATACAGCGGTTAACACAGCCATGGAAGCGATCGATAAAGTGCGTGATACGTCCACATCTCATGAGCGGTGCAGTATTATAGAAGTTATGGGTCGTGATGCAGGATATCTTGCTCTCTGGTGCGGTATCGCCAACGGTGCGGAGCGCATCCTGATGCCGGAGGAGCATGACTTCGACGAGCAGGAGATCATCGCGGACATCAAAGAGTGCCAGAAGAGAGGAAAGAAGAACTATATCATCATCAATGCAGAGGGTATCGGCGATTCCATCAACATGGCGAAGAGAATTGAAGCTGCTACCGGCATGGAGACCAGAGCAACGATCCTGGGACACATGCAGCGCGGCGGAAGCCCGACATGTAAAGACAGAGTTTATGCGTCCATCATGGGATCCATGGCAGTAGATCTGCTCCTTCAGGGCAAGACAAACCGCGTTGTCGGTTATAAAGAAGGCCGGTTTACAGACTTTGATATCGAAGAAGCACTGGCAATGAAGAAAACGATTTCTGATTACCAGTATGAGGTTGCAAAGGTACTTGCTCTTTAATAACAGACAAACAATCACAGCGCCGGTGTGCGGACAGAGAAATCTGCCCGTATATCGGCGCTTATGAACAGGAGATCGAAAACGTGAGTGCAGAGAACAGGAAGACAGCGCCGGTAGGTGTCTTTGATTCCGGTGTGGGCGGTCTGACGGTTGCAAGAGAGATATCCCGCCAGCTCCCGAATGAGAATATCGTATATTTCGGAGATACGGCCCGGGTGCCGTACGGAAGCAAATCCCAGAATACGATCATCCGGTTTTCGGAACAGATCATCCGCTTCCTTAAGACAAAGCAGGTCAAGGCCATTGTCATCGCCTGCAATACAGCCAGCGCGCTGGCGCTGGATGCGGTCCGGGATGAGTTTGACGTACCGGTGATGGGCGTGGTCATTCCCGGCGCGCGGGCGGCGGTGGAGGCTACAAAGAACCGGAAAGTCGGCGTAGTCGGAACAGACGCCACAGTCCAGAGCGGGATGTATACGAAGATCATCCGTGAGATGGCGCCGGACGTAGACGTGATCGAGAAAGCCTGTCCGCTGTTCGTTCCCCTTGTAGAAGAGGGATTCAAAGAACATGTGGTGACAGATGAGATCATTGAATATTATCTGGAATCCATGCGCAACTCGGATATCGACGCCATGATCCTGGGGTGCACCCACTACCCCCTTCTCCGTTCGAAGATCCGGAACTATATGGGGGAAAAGATCCAGATCGTCAATCCGGCATATGAGACGGCGATGGATCTGAAAAAACTCCTTGCGGAGTATGACATGGAAAATGACGGCAGTACGGAGGCGCACAGCAGGTATTCATTCTACGTGAGCGATGCGGCGGAGAAATTCCGCAGGTTCGCCAACACGGTTATGCCATTCGATGTGCCGACCACGAATATAGTGAATATTGAAGAGTTTTAAAGCGAAAGAAAATGATCGGGAGAGCGGGCATCTGCTCTCCTGAATGATTCATATACGGAGTATAAAAATGACGAAGGATGTATTAGTCAGTATTTCAGGAAAACATATTGATATTATGGAAGATCCGACCGCGGGATACGAAACGGGCGATGACAGCATTGAAGTCGTTACGCCGGCCAGCTATTACTGCAAAAACGGGAAACACTATATCATTTATGATGAGATCCTTGAAGGAAAGGCAGGCACGATCCGCAACAAGATCCGGATCACCGGAAACGAAACGGTGGAGATCATGAAGAGCGGCGCCGCCAGTTCCCATATGATCTTCCAGAAAAATCAGAAGAACCAGACCTATTACCAGACCCCGTACGGTCAGATGCTCATCGGCGTCAACACAAAGAACATGGAAGTCGATGTGGCCGAAGACCGGATCAACGTCAGCCTGGATTACGAGCTCGATGTCAATCATGAGCCGCTGGCAGACTGCAGGATCCGGATGGGGATCATGAATAAAGGGACGTTCCCGGAGACAGGGCTTCCCAGTTGATCCGGGCACTCACTTTATCCCAGACAGAAAATCATCTATCCGTTCGGAAACGCACTTTATACATATAGGAACTGTGCAAACGGGAGAGTGTGTAGGGGAATAAATCTGATCTGCCGGTGGAATTAAATAAGCCGCGGTTCACTGTCACAGAGCAAAACTTTGAGGTAGAGTGGAACGGTTTTGCGTTGTGACAGTGAACCGCGGCGTACTTTTATTTTACAGGGGGATCAGGATTTATTCCGCCGGAAGAACCCTTTCTTCTTCACCGGCTGTTCGATCGATCCGCCTCTTACGCTTTTGATCCCTGTTATGTAAAGTCCGCTGACTACGGCTTTGATCTCTTTCTTTACAGGGATGACTTCGAATACTTTGCTGTCGCACATAAGCGTCATGATCTTCGGCCCGATCTTGGCTTTTACAACCGGCACTTTTGTGCGTCTTAAATATTTCGGCGTATTTTCCAGTACAATGGCAGGCAGTCCTGCCTCTTTTAGTTTCATTCTCTTTTTATCAATGACGAGCATGCTTACCGTCTGGGCTGCCGCATCCATCTGTTCCTGCTGTTCGGCCTGTTTCTTCTGAGCTTTTTTGCCGAAAAAGTACAGTACGATGCAGGCGATGATCAGGACGACAAGGATGACGGTCATCACGATTGCTGGTGTACTCACGATTAAACCCTCCTAAATGTTACATTTTCTGCTTCAGCGCATTAAGTATTTTACCATTCTTTATAGACAAGCGCAAGATAATAGCTATATTTTTGGAAAATCCTCCGCACAGATTTAACAAGAACTGTAATTAGATTTAAAGTACACTTCTTATAATCAACTGTGTATCTGCTCTGTTATGAGACAGGAAGAAATAATAAAAGCAACACAGGAGGGAAATCATTATGAGAAAAATATGGTACCGGACCGGTGTGGCTGTTCTGGCTGCTGCAATGTTCTGCACACAGGGCATCTGCGCATCCGCTGAGCCTGCGGTACAGCAGGATGCAGACGTATCGGTTGAATATCTGACACTTCAGCCGGGCGAGACGTCCGCGTCTGTGAATCTGAACTGGTATGCGCCGGACGGAACAGAACAGGCGATGGTGAAGTTTGGTGATATTACAGCTGAGGCTGCGGTCAGTGAGCTTACTGCACCGACAAAGCTGGATACAGGGAAGTATACGGATTTCGGAAAGATGGTATGTAAAGCTACAGTGGAGGGACTGGCTCCGGGCACTTCTTACACCTACCAGATATCCTATGACAACGGACAGACATGGTCAGAGACGCATACATATACGACGGCGGCTGCAGATGAGTTTTCATTCGGATTTACCAGTGATCCGCAGATCAAGGAAAGCGGAGAGACTAATAACGGTGGATGGAATCCGTCGGACGGCACAAATCAGACCGGTTGGGCCACTATGATGGAAAAGCTTGCGGCAGAGGGGGTCAGTCTTGTAGTGTCCGCAGGAGACCAGGTGGAAGACCAGAGCTGGGGCAAATCCAGCGAGTACGCGGCGTTTTTCGCACCGGAGGAGATGGCGTCCATCGCCTATGCGCCGGCGGTCGGGAACCATGACAGACACTACATGTTCGAGGACCACTTCAATCTGCCAAATGAGATGTCCGTAGCAGGCGTGGATGAAAACGGGGTGCTTGAGCAGGTGAAGACAACATTCCGGGGACAGAACAACGGCACAAGCCAGAGCCACGGGAATTACATCCAGGCGACACCAGAGGAGATTGCAAATGCTTCCGAATCCAATGGCGTAACCCCGAATGAAGAAGGTCAGTATGATTTTACTGAGCGCCGGGAGATGGAGACGAAGGGGAATTATTATTATCTTTATAATAACGTGCTCTTTGTTACACTGAATACCGGTGCGTATCCGGGCGGAAACGATGAGGAGAATGCCGGAAATGCCAGTGTGCCGAGTGCTTCAAAAGATAATTCTGAGGCGGAGGCAATGGTGGAAAACTTTCGTACGACCATGAATGCCGCAATATCAGAATACGAAGGCCGGTATGACTGGCTGATTGTGACGCATCACAAATCCACCCAGACGGTGGCGAAGCATGCGGCGGATTCTGATATTGAGAACTATGTTGACGCAGGTTTTGAGCAGGTGATGGACGAATTCGACGTAGATTTCGTCCTGGGCGGACACGACCATGTGTACTCCAGAAGCTATGTGCTTAAAGACGGTCAAAGGATGAATGAAGAGGAGAAGAATAATTACACAGATCCGGACGGGACGATCTATCTGACCGGAAACTGCTGCTCCGATATGCAGTACTACACGCCGTTTGAAAAAGTTGATAAAGAGAACAATGCAGACTATCCGGTACTTGCCAACGGTGCGACGGGATCAGCGGCATACATGGAGGGCAATCTTCCGTATGGCAATCTGCTCTATGACCAGAGCTACAGCCCGAGTTATGTGCTTTTTGACGTAACAGGCGATAAGATTTCTGCGGAAGTATATAATCTGACCGGGGACAGCGCGGCACCTGAAAACGAACTGATCGATTCCTTCAGCGTAACAAAGGATACGGACGGCGGAGTTAAGACGGCAGGCGAAGAAAACGGAAATGCGTCTCTTGACATGATCCAGGACGCACGTTATGACGCGGGCATGACAAATGCGGACGGCGGCGTTATGGAGATCGTGGATTACAATGCAGCGACCGGATGGGCGTATGCGGTCAACGGACAGACGGGCAGTCTGACAGCCATTGCCGTTAAAGATATGGAAGATAAAGACAGCATTGATCTGCTGGACGGAAATGATATTGACGTGAAATCAATCATTGAAGAAAACTGTGAAGGATTTACATACGGAGATATGACGTCAGTGGCAGTTTCCGCGGACGGCGCGAAGCTTGCGGTAGCGATCCAGGCGGAGGGGTACGCAGACAGCGGCCGGGTGGCTGTGTTTACCTGCAATCCGGACGGAACACTGACATTTGAGCAGGCATACGAGACAGGCATACAGCCTGATATGGTAACATTTACGCCGGATGACAGTAAAATTCTTACGGCAAATGAAGGCGAACCGCGGAACGGATACGCAGAAGATGCGGTAGACCCGGCGGGAACAGTTACAATTATTTCTCTTGCTGACGGCACGGCGGTAAATGCCGGATTTGAGGCTTATGACAGTGCGGAGGCAAGACAGACTCTCACAGATGCTGGAATTGTACTGAAAAAGGATACGGCTCCGTCGGAAGACCTGGAACCGGAGTACATCGCAGCCGGAAATGAAACGGCATATGTGACTCTCCAGGAAGCAAACGCTATTGCGGTGATCGACCTGAACAGCCTGCAGGTATCCGGAATTTATTCCGCGGGCTATGAAGATTATAGTGTAATACCGGTTGATATTGATAAAAAAGACGAGGTGTACAACCCAAAGACATACGGATCTCTCAGAGGGATCCGCATGCCGGACAGCATCGCGCTTTACTCTGCGGACGGTACAGACTATCTTGTAACCGCGAACGAAGGTGATTCCAGAGAGTGGGGAGATTACCTTAATGAAGTTGAGCGTAATTTCAAAGATGGCGAGACTTCCCCGACAGGAAAGATCACAGCTGAAAACAGCGGCCTGAGCGGGAAAGTGGTATTCTTTGACAGCAGCGATTATGACGGTCTGGATGAAGGTACGGATTATCTTTTCGGAGGACGCTCCTTTACAGTATATAAAGCTGACGATAACTGCCTGACAGAAGTTTTCGACAGCGGCAGCGACTTTGAGGAAAAGACGGCGGAGTATGTGCCGGACAATTTCAACTGCTCCAACGATGATAAAACCATTGACGACCGTTCCGGAAAGAAAGGCCCGGAATCTGAAAGTGTGACAGTCGGAACCGTGGGGGAGAGAACTTACGCGTTTGTAGGACTTGAAAGAGTCGGCGGCGTGATGGTATATGATATAACTGATCCGGAGAACAGCACCTTTGTAAATTATATTAACTCCAGAGATTTCAGCGAGGATATCGCGGGAGACGATTCGCCGGAAGGGCTGTGTTTCATCCCGGCGGCGGAAAGTGGGAATGGCAGCGCCTATCTGCTGGCTGCATGCGAGGTGTCCGGAACAGTCGCTTCATACAGACTGACGGCAAACGACGGATTCGTTCCGGACGATGAGCAGAAGCCGGACGATGAACAGAAACCGGATGATGAGCAGAACCCGGACGACGGGCAGAAGCCGGATGATGAGCAGAAGCCGGACGACGGGCAGAAGCCGGACGATGAACAGAAACCGGGAGATGCTAAGCCGGATGACGGGGTATCCGCACCGCAGACCGGTGTGGTGAGTCCGGTCTTTGGATATATACTTCTTATATCTGCGGCTGTGTGTGCGGCATCGGTCACGGTGATACAGATGATCCGCAGGAAAAAAAGAAAATAAAAGATCCAGATCATTTCAGGGCTGATGTATAATAGTCTGCCGGAGTTCTGACTGTGTGACAGTTTCATGCAGCGGAGCCCGGCAGATTTTTTGGCGGTTTAGGGTTTACTTTTGCAGGTGGGAACGGGTATACTGTTATGGAAAAGGAGTTTATACTATGGCAGAAATGATTTGGAACGGAGTGGTGGCAGTCTATGATTTTATCATGGACAATATTGTCATTATTAACGTCCTTCTGGCACTGATCATTGTGTTCTTTCAGAGACGGTCTCCGCAGACGGTATGGACATGGCTGCTTCTGCTGTATTTTATACCAATACTGGGATTCATCCTGTACCTGGTCATCGGGCAGGATTTCCATAAAAGCCGGATGTTCAAGGCGAAAGAGATCGAAGGTGAGCTCAAATACGCGGTAAGGCGTCAGGAAGAAACGATTTATCATGAACGGCTGCAGCTTGCCAATCCGGAGATGGCCCGTTTTAAAGATCTGATCCTTTATAATCTGGAGGCCGGAGAGGCGGTCCTGACGGATAATAATGACATCCGGATCTATACGGACGGACACGAGAAATTCCGTGCGCTGATCGATGAGATGCGTCAGGCAAGGCGTTACATCCATATTCAGTATTATATTATAAGAAATGACGAACTCTGGCAGGCCATCGAGGAAGTCCTGATCGAGAAGGCGCGCGAGGGCGTGGAAGTCCGTGTGCTGTTTGACAGCATGGGCTGCAGGACCATGAAGAACCGGGACTGGGAACGGCTGGAGAGCGAAGGCATCCAGGTGGCGGAGTTCTTCCCGGCGCTGCTGGGGCAGCTGCAGCTGCGTGTGAATTACCGGAATCACCGCAAGATCGTGGTGATCGACGGACGGATTGGATTCGTCGGCGGTTTCAATGTGGGCAGGGAGTATCTGGGACTGGATGAGAAGTTCGGTTACTGGAGAGATACCCATCTGTGCATTGAGGGGGCGGCGGTGACGTCTCTGGCCGTACGGTTTGTTCTGGACTGGAATTATGCGGCAAAGGAAAATCTGTTCCTCGAGGACTCTCTTTTTGAGATCCCGCAGTACATAAGGCGCGGCCGTGATCCGGTGCAGATCATTTCCAGCGGTCCGGACTCACAGATCAAGACGATCCATGACAATTATCTGCGGCTCATACACAGCGCAAAAGACCATGTGTATATCCAGACGCCGTATTTTATCCCGGACGAGTCGATCCTTGATGCACTGAAGATCGCCAGCCGTTCAGGGGTGGACGTGCGCATCATGGTGCCGTGCAAGCCGGACCATCCGTTTGTATACTGGGCGACGTATTCTTACATCGGGGATATGGTTGCGGCGGGAGCCAAATGTTATGTCTATAACAACGGTTTCCTTCATGCAAAGACCCTGACCGTGGACGGGATGGTGGCATGCGTGGGAACAGCCAATATGGACATCCGCAGCTTCGGACTGAATTTTGAGGTCAATGCGGTGATCTACAGTGCACCTACCGTCCAGAAGCTTGAACGGGCCTTTGAAAATGATATGAACCAGTGTACGCATGTGACACGAAAGGTTTATGATGAACGGAGCCTGATCATTAAAGGGAAAGAACAGTTCTCAAGGCTCCTGTCCCCGCTTCTCTAGGGGACGAAGAATGATACAGCAACAGGAGGAAGTATTAGAAATGAAAAAGAAATTTGTAACTGTAATAAGCGCGGCTGCCGTGGCGGGGCTGCTTGCAGGCTGCAGCGGGGAACTTTCAAATGAGTATGTAACGGTAACCCAGTATAAAGGGCTTGAGGTGCCGCAGGCATCCGGTTCCGTGGAGGAAGTGACGGATGAGCAGGTGGATCAGATGATCGAAGGAACGCTTTCTACATATGCAGAGCGGGAAGAAGTCACAGACCGCGCGGCACAGGAAGGCGATATCGTTAATATTGATTACACCGGATATCTGGACGGTGAAGCTTTTGACGGCGGTTCGGCTGAAGGTGCTGATCTCGAACTGGGAAGCGGATCGTTTATCGGCGCGACAGATGATTATGCCGGTTTTGAAGAGCAGATCGAGGGGCATAACCCGGGAGACGAGTTTGACATCCAGGTCCAGTTCCCGGATCCGTATAATCCGAACCCGGATATGTCAGGGGCAGTGGCGGATTTCCATATCGTGCTGAATTCCATTGCAGTGGAGAATGTCCCGGAACTGACGGACGAGTGGGTAAAAGAGAACAGTGAAGATTCAGAGACGGTGGAAGAGTACCGCGAAGAAGTCCGCGCGTCTCTTGAAGAAGAGCAGGAGGCGGCTGTAGACTCTGAACTGGCTTCATCCGTGCAGAGCGCGCTGCTTGAGAAGATCGAAGTGAAATCATATCCGGAAGAGGAAGTAAATAAACAGATCAAACAGCTTACAGATACATATGCGCAGATGGCGGAAATGTACGGTATGGAGATGGATGAATTCCTGGAGACTTATATGCAGATGACGGAGGACGATTTCAATGCCCAGGCCAAAGAAGCGGCACAGACCTCAGCGGCGTTTGATGAGGCTGTAAAACTGATCGCCAAAAAGCAGCATCTGGAGCTTTCAGATGAGGAGTATAATGAAAAAGCACTTGAATATGCACAGTCAGCCGGCATGGATGATGTGGAGGCTTATGAGGAGCAGGTGGGTGAAGACCTGCTGAAGCAGGTGATCCTCCGGGAGGTCGTAATGGATTATCTGGTGGATGAATGCATCCAGGTGGAGCAGACGGACAGCAGTGCAGATTAATGCTGCCCGGGGAAATAAATAAAAATAAGGAGGTATCAGGATGAAACTGGAAAATGAGAGACTGAGTGTGGAGATCTCAGAGGTGGGGGCGGAAGTCACGAGGATCTTTGATAAAAAGACGCAGACAGATGTCCTGTGGGAGGGCGATCCGGCTTTCTGGAAAAGACATTCTCCGATCCTTTTCCCGAACGTGGGCAAGACGTATCACAATGTTGTGCTCATCAACGGCACGCACTATCCCACTTCCCAGCACGGGTTCGCCAGAGACGGTCAATTTAAATGCGTATGTGAAACAGGAAATAAAGCTTCTTTCCTTCTGGCATCGAGCGAAGAGTCAAAAGAAGTCTATCCTTTTGATTTTGAACTGATCATCACATACACGCTGGAGGAACATGCTCTTCATGTTGAATGGGAAGTGCGCAACACCGGCGATGAGGATATGTACTTTACGATCGGAGGACATCCGGCGTTCCGCTTCGCGGGAAAGGATGAAGTAAAGACTGACTACCTTCTGAGATTCCCGGGAAAAGATGCCCTGGAATATATCATTGTAAATGAGGCTGAGGCAGCGGCGGATCCGGACACCACCTTCAGGCTGGAACTTGATAATGAATGCTGCGGATTATCGGAGGAGCTTTTCGATATCGACACGCTGATCTTCGACCACGGGCAGATCGACGAAGTATGGCTCTGCCATAAAGACGGCACGCCTTATGTGGGAGTGAAATGCGAGGGATTCCCGAACTTCGGGATCTGGTCTATGAAGAATGCGCCGTTCGTATGTCTGGAGCCCTGGATGGGCCGCCTGGATGATGTCGGATTTGACCGGGAAATCTCCGAAAAACCGGATATCAATAAAGCTGCGGCGGGCGGAAGCTTTAAGCAGGATTACACGATCCTGCTGCCGTAAGGTTGAATATGAAGAAAAAAAGGCACCTGCAGAAGAATCTGTACTTCTGCAGGTACCTTTTTAATTACGCCATCAGGAAATTCAGCGATCCGGGCGGATTGTCCGTCCCTTTCTCAAGCAGCGCGATCAACGCGGCGATGGTATTCTCGATCTCTTCTCTGGAAGCGGGAGCAATGGTATTGTCCATCTTGACGGACAGTACGATGAGCGCGATCTCGGCCAGTTCCTCCGGCCGGTCAAAACGGATCTCTCCCGCGGCGATCCCCTGTCTTATGATCTCAGCAAGTACCGGTTTGAACTCACTGATGAGATGGTTCATGTATTTCTGGTGGAGCAGCGCTTTTTCCGGGGCGCCCACGCTGCTTTCCTGGCCGGATTTCATATAGTCGGCCGAGGAATTGCGGCATGCCTGGAAGATCATGGCCATGCGGGTGAAGGGCGGGATGTCCGGCTGGGAAGCCAGGTTCTTGGCCGTCATCAGCGGCCGTTCGTAGTTCCGCTCGACCAGCGCCTCCAGGATGGCGTCTTTGGAAGGAAAATAATAATAGATGCTTCCTTTTGCGATCCCGGCCTCCTCTGCGATGTCACTGACAGAGATCGTCGGAAGCCCGCGGCTCTCCAGGAGCTTCTGCAGGGAGTCAAGGATCAGGTTGTATTTGTCATTCCGTTCAGCCATGTCGGTCGCCTTTCTTATAAAAGAAGATTTATTCTTAATCAGATATCAATTCAGCACTCATTGTAACACATTCCATCAAAAAGAACCAGCAAGAAAAACGCACAAAAAAGATCAGAAAAATGAGGACGTTTTTGATAAAACAGCATGTTGACCACCAGTCAAAAAGGTGTTAATCTAACAAATGAAAGGGATGACCGCTGGTCAAAAAATGGTAAACGCGGTCGAAAAAGGAGGAAATTATGACCTACGCAGATATGTTTTCAAGAGTAAAAGGAATGCTGATGGATGCAGATGTAAGCGATATCCATGAACATCTGGCATATCAGTTCAATATCACCGGCGAGGCGGAAGGAATCTTCTACGCCGAAGTGAAGGACGGAAAGCTCTCTGTCGAGCCCTATGAGTACTTTGACCGGGATGCGATGTTCACCTGCAGCGCGGAGACGCTGTTCAAGATCGCGGACGGGAAGACAGATCCGATCCTGGCGGTGACGCTCGGGAAACTGAAAGTAGAAGGAAATATCGATAAAGCGCTGAAATTGAAGGATCTCATTAACAGCAAGAGAAAGTAATCACATCAAAAGGAGATGCAGACAATGAGCAGGATACTGAAAATCGCGGCGGCTCTTCTCGGGTCGGCGGCAGCAGCGGAAGTTGCGGGAAGCGCCTACCTGTACCGAAGGACCATGATCCGATATAACGCGAAGACAGAACGGACCATGAAGATGTCCGGCGTGGACTGGGAGAAATACATTCCCATGATGAAAGAACGCCGGGAGTGGATGTTGGAACAGCCCCACGAGGATGTGTGGATCACTTCCCATGACGGCCTGAAGCTTCACGGTACATATTTCAAAGGTGATGAGGGAAATAAAGCCGTGATCTGCTTCCACGGATATACGAGCGAAGGCCTCAATGATTACGGGAGCCTTTCCAATTACTATCTGAAGCACGGGTTCCGGATGCTGCTCGTTGACCTGCGTGCCCACGGCCGGAGCGAGGGCGAGCATATCGGATTCGGAAATATGGACCGCCTGGACGGGAAACGCTGGGTCGAGTGGATGATCGAAAAGATCGGCGACGACGCACAGATCGTTCTTCACGGCAATTCCATGGGAAGCGCCACGGTCTGCATGATGAGCGGGCTGGATCTGCCGCCCCAGGTAAAAGGGATCATTTCCGACTGTGCATTTACGTCCATGAAAGATGTGTTCACCCATGTGCTCCACAGCATGTACCACATCCCGGCATTCCCCATGCTGCAGCTTGCGGACTGGGCGAATAAGAGGAAGGTCGGCTACGGCCTTGACGACTGTGATTCATCCAGGGAAGTAAAGCACGCAAAAGTGCCGTTCCTCTTCATCCACGGGAAAGAGGATGTGTTCGTACCCTGCTGGATGACGGAGAAGATCTATGAGAACTGCGCGGCACCGAAGACGAAGTTCATCGTCGAGGGCGCGGGACACGGGGAAAGCTACTACAAGGACACTGAAGGATATGAGAAAGCCATGGATTCATTTTTAGGAGGAGTCATAAAATGATGAGGACAAGAAAGGGATACAAAGTATACCCGCTGACTGTAGCACAGAGATTTCATCTTTTCTATCTGCCGTACAGCCCGACCGCGGCCGTGCTGAACATCGGCACCAGCCTGACCATCGAGGTCGAGATCGACTGGGACGTACTGAAACAGTCCATTAACAAAGCCTATGAGCGGAGCGAAGGGATGCGGATCCGTTTCGCGAAGGATAAAGAAGGCAATTATTATCAGTATATCGTGGATCATGAGGATCAGGACATCGAATTCGTGGATTTCACCGGAAAGACCATGGAGGAAGCTGAGGAGATCATGAAGGAGTGGACAAGAGTTCCCTTCAAGATGACGGATACCCAGCTTACGAGAGTTGTTATGATCAAGACGCCGGACGGCTTCAGCGGCGTCTATTTCCTGGGACATCATATGATCGTGGACGCCCAGTCTCTGATCGCATTCCTCAAGGACATCATTGAGATCTACTGTAATGCGAAATACGAAGGTGTTCCCTATCCGAAGGAGATGACCTCCTATATCGAACAGCTCCAGAAAGACCTGGCGTACGAGGCCGGCAGCAAGGCGCAGGCAAGAGACGCCGAGTATTTTGAGAAGGAGATCGAGAAAGGCGAGCCGATCTTCAGCGGCATCAACGGCCGGGACAAGCTGGAGGCGGCAAGGGAGATGTTCAAGAACCCGGAACTGCGTTCCGCGTTCAGCGCAAGCGATGATACGAAATCAGCCCTGGATATCTTCCACCTGGAAGAGGAGCCGACACAGCGACTGATGGATTTCTGTGAGAAATATCATGTATCGCTGGCATGTCTGCTGCTGATGGGCCTGAGGACCTACCTGCAGAAAATGAACGGATTCGAGGATGTGTCCATCAACAACGCCATCGCAAGACGCGCCACACTGAAGGAGAAGAAATGCGGCGGTACAAGGATCCACTCCTTCCCGCTGCGGACCATTTTCCCGGAGGATATGAAGTTCATCGACGGCGTGTTCGCGATCCGCGACAAGCAGAATGAGATATTCCGTCATGCGAACTATGACCCGACCGCATATTTTGCGCACCGTCATAAAGTATACCCGCAGCCCCACGCAGGACTGACCTACGAACAGATCTCCCTGACGTATCAGCCGCTTACCCTGAAGGAGAAGGGGCTCAACGACCTGGGCGACATCCGGTACAAGACGAAATGGTATCCCAACGGATCCTGCCCGCAGGCAATGTACCTGACCGTAATGCACCGCCCGGAAGACAACGGACTGGACTTCAACTTCGAGCATCAGATCAAGGCGGTGTCGAGAGAAGAACTGGAATACCTGTACTACTATCTGTGCAAGATCATGTTCAAGGGTGCGGAGAATCCGGACCTGACCATCGGAGAGATCATTAAGTTAGTATAGGGCCGGACGCAGAAAATAAATATTACAGAGAAAAGGAGAAAGATCATGTTTGAGAAATTAGTAGATATCATCTGCAACTATGTTGAAGTAGAGCCGGAGAACATTCATCCGGAGTCCCGTTTCATGGAAGACCTGGGCTTCACATCATTTGACTTTATGAGCATGCTCGGCGAGATCGAGGACGAATTCGATGTGGAAGTAGAGCAGGCAGAAGCTGCAAACATCCGTACAGTGGGAGAAGCGGCGGCGTATCTTGAGAAACTGAGCGCGGAGAACTAGGACGGGTTCCCGCAGGCCCATTATTGAAAGAGATGCAATAACAGGAAGCAGCTGCGCGGGAGCGCGCAGGGAAAGGAATCAAACTATGCTTTGTACGACAGTCCGCCAGATCCTGGCCAACACAGAGAAAAAATACGGTCCGGAAGACGCGGTCCGCTATAAGATCAGTAAAAATGAGATCGAGGCAAAAACATATACACAGTTAAAAGAAGACAGCGAAGGTTTTTCAAATGTCCTGAAAAACCTGGGCGAGCAGGGGAGTCACATTTCCGTGATCGGCGCCACATCTTATCCGTGGCTCGTGACTTATTTTGGAACGGTCAACAGCGGCAGCGTGATCGTACCGCTGGATGTGAATCTCCCGGCGGAGGATGTATGCGACCTGATCGACCGGTCTGATTCAACCATCCTGGTGTACGATGAAGTGAGAAAAGACGTGGCGGCGATCGCGAAAGAACGCTGCCCGAAAGTGAAAACCCTGATCTCCATGCAGCAGGCGGAGCATGACGACCATGCGTCTTCCTGGCGGAAGCTGCTGGATGAGAACCGGGGCGGCTTCGACTATGAGCCGGAACCGGACCAGCTGTGTACGATCATGTTTACATCCGGGACCACGGGAAAGAGCAAGGGCGTTATGCTCACTCACAGAAATGTGGCGGAGAACGCGACCTGCCTGGATATGAAGATCCCGGAACGGACGGTGATCCTGTCCGTGCTGCCGATCCATCACGCATACTGCCTGAGCATGGATATCCTGAAAGGCATTTCCCTCGGGTCCGTGATCTGCATCAATGATTCTCTGATGCGTGTGGCGAAGAACATCAAGCTCTTCAAGCCGGAAATGATCCTGATGGTGCCGCTGATGATCGAGACCATGGCAAAGAAGCTTGAGGAAGCCTCGCTTCTGCCGGCGAAGATCGTCAAGAGCCAGGTGTTCGGGAAGCAGCTGCACACCATCTGCAGCGGCGGGGCATACCTGGATCCGGCATACATCGACCTGTTTAATAAATACGACATCACCATCCTGCAGGGCTACGGCATGACCGAGTGCGCGCCGGTCATCAGCACAACGGTCAGCTGGAACATCCGCAAGGATTCTGTGGGCCAGCTCATCCCGAACTGCGAGGCGAAGACTGTGGACGGCGAGCTCTGGGTGCGGGGCAGCAGTGTGATGCAGGGATATTATAAGATGCCGGAGGAGACCGCCGAGACACTGGAAGACGGCTGGCTCAAGACCGGAGATCTGGGCTATGCGGACGAGGACGGATTCGTCTATCTGACCGGCCGCAAGAAGAACCTGATCATCACCAAGAACGGTGAAAACGTTTCTCCGGAGGAACTGGAGAATGCGCTCAACACGAACCGCCTGGTGGGCGAGGTGCTGGTGCGCGAAAAGAACGGCGTCATCGAGGCCGAGATCTATCCGGATCAGGATTATGTAAAGAAGAAACGGATCAAAGACGTGCGGGCAAAACTGCAGGAGGTTATCGATGAGTATAACCTGAAGGCGGCGCCGCAGAAAAAGATATACAGCCTGATCGTAAGGGATACGGAGTTCGAGAAGACAACAACAAGAAAGATCAAGAGATTCTAAAAAACTGAGCGGTTTTTGAGCCGCTCAGTTTTTTGCATCAGAACAGAGAAACAACAGACTGCCGTGCAACGATCTCAACGTTTGTTGTTACTCTGGAAGGACCGGACAGCGTTCCGGTCTGTATTTTTTCGAGAAGAAGATTCACTGCGGTGGTTGCCTTTTCCGTCACGTTCTGTGAAACAGAGGAAAGTTTGGGATAAGTATACTGGCACAGTGAAAGATTATCGTACCCCATGATAGACAGATCGATGGGGATCCGGCATCCGCCGAGCCGGGCGCCTTCCATAACGCCGATGGCACATATATCGGCTGTTGTGACAGCAGCAGTGGCGCGGTTGCGGGATGAGGCAAGCATTTTTCCGGCTTCGATCCCGCCTTCGTACGAAGGGGGAACCGGATAGACAAGTTCCGGACGATATTGGATCCCGTTTTCTTCCAATGCCTGTCTGTATCCCTCAAAACGGCGGGATATAACGACGCCTGTACTGCAGTCTCCGATAAATGCGATCTGCTGGTGGCCGTTGTTTATGATATATTTTGTCGCCAGGTATAATCCCTGCTGATCATCAGAACATATGTTGATCAGATCAGGATCGGTGATCGCACTGTCAAATACAGCGATCGGACAGGAAGCTACAGGTAGAAACTCTTCCAGATACTGATCGCAGTTCGGGTACAGAAAAATGATCCCGTCCACGCTCCAGTTCTTCAGTAATACAGACAGATCGGACAGGCTGAAGATGGAACGGACAAGGATGTAGTAGCCCTGATTGCGCAGTTCCCGCTCGATCGTTCCTACCATTGAACTGATATAGGGGTTTTCCAGAAAATTGATCTCAGGTTCCGGCTCGTGCCAGGTAATGATGACGCCGATGATGTTAGTCTTGCGGTTTGTAAGACTGCGGGCGCTGAGGTTTGGGACGTAGCCGGATTCTTTGATGATAGCATTTATGCGGGCAGCGGTCTGGGGGGATACCCGGTTTGTTTTTTTATTGATCACATTTGATACCGTCATCATACTGACGCCGGCTTTTTCTGCAATGTCTTTTAAGGTCATTATTGTTCCTCCGTTTTCAGCGGATGTAGTTTCCGGATGAATAAAATATATGGTTAGATTTATAAACTAAAATTAAAATAATAAATCCAGTTTATAAACTTATATATAAAACTGGTTTAACGGTATATTATATTATATCTAAAATATAAATAAAATCAAGAAAAATCAAAAACACAAGTAATATTACACAAAAAATGGTATGAAAATATGTGAAATAATACGAAAAAATATAAAAACATTGACATGCTGTTAGAGCGGTGGTACTTTTAGAATAGATTTAGCGCTAAACTTAAAGAGGGCTGTTCCTAAGTATCAGGCCTGAAAATTAAAAGATGAGGAGTGAAAAAGATGAAAAAGAAGTTCATGGCATTGTTAATGGCATCGGCTATGGCGGTCGGTCTGCTTTCGGGATGCGGTGGCGGTTCATCGGAGGAGAAGGAACAGGTAGAAGTTCCTACAGAACCGTTTGGAGATACGATCAAGTATGATCCGGCAGCTGAGATCAATAATGGAGAAGATATTACGATTGAACTCTGGGAGTGGGGCAGCGACGATCTGTTCCAGGAGATCATCGATGGTTACACGGCAATGCATCCCAATGTAACTATCAAACTTGTAAATAACCCGTGGGAAGATTACTGGACGAAACTGCCGCTTGCGCTTGACGGAGAAGAGGGCCCGGCACTTTTCAATGTACATAACAGTTATCACGAGAACCTGATCAATTACATGGCTCCTCTTGAGATCCCGATCGAAGATCTTGAAGCGGATTTTACAGGCGTCAATGCTCATGTCATTGACGGAGAAGTATACTATATCGATTACGGAATGATGACCGGAGCAGTATACTACAACAAGGATATGTGGGAGGCGGCTGGTCTCACAGAAGAGGATATCCCGAAGACATGGGATGAGCTGATCGAAGTGGCTAAGAAGCTGACGATCAAAGACGGAGACACATTGATCCAGGCCGGATTAAACTTCAACGATGACTTCCATCAGAATTATCTTCTCGGCCTGAACTACCAGCTTGGCGAGAACCTGTTCCAGGATGATGGAAGAACGCCGAATGTTAATTCTGAGACAATGGTCCAGATCATGCAGATGCTTGTCGACATGTACAGAGTAGACGGTATCGGTTCTGAGAACTTCGGAGAGAAGGCGCCAGACAGTTTCGGACAGGGCCAGTCAGCTATGGTGGTCCAGTGGGGGCATTACTATAACACGCTGAATACGACATGGAGCAATATTGATTTCGGTGTATTTGAGATCCCGACATTTGACGGAGAAGTTCCGTATGCATATAACCGCTATAATGGTGAGTCCACATTCGGCATCAATAAAAATGCCCCGGCAGACCAGCAGGCGGTTGCACAGGATTTCGTCAAATACTTCCTGGCGAATGATGATGCGCAGATCGCATTTAATCTGGCTATGAGTACTTTCCCGGCGAAGAAATCGCTGGCCGACAGTGAAGAGGTTATGGCGAATCCGTCTCTGGCGATCCTGGCGGATCACATTGACCGCTATATCTGGCCGGGCCCGATGCCGGCTACCGTAGAAAATTCACTGAAAAAAGCCGGCCAGGATGTATTCTATAATGGCGTTGATATTCAGACTGCACTGGATGAAGCACAGGAGTCTATTATCAGAGATATGAGAAACAGCTCCTTTGAATCTGTAGAAAATCTCTATACTTATGCGTCAGAGAGAACCCAGTAAACAGAACGGCAGCAGATGATGCCGGATCAGCACCGGGTCAAAAGGCCCGGTGCTGATGATTATCAGAAAAGGATGGGGAGGAGGATTCTATGTTTAAAAAATCACATCCTCTGCAGAGCAAGAGCGAGATTATCCTTCGGAATATCGTTGTGGTGGCAATGGTCATTTTCTTTACGGTTTTTCTGATCGTGCCTATCGCTATTGCGTTTGCGGGAAGCTTCCATGACTGGAACCCACTGAGCGGAACTTACGATTTTCTCGGGGTTCAGAACTATATTGATGTATTTACAAGCGGACTGTTCTGGAATTCCATGCTGAACACGCTTATATTTTCTGTTGTTGTTATTATTTTCCGTGTGGGGCTGGGACTTGCCATTGCCTATGCGATCTACTCGACACTGGTGAAGCATAAAAGCTTTTTCCGTGCCGTTTATTATATGCCGGTTGTCACACCGATGGTTGCGGTAGCTTTTGTGTGGAAATTTATGTATAATCCGCAGATCGGTACCATTAATCAGATATTCGGTCTGGATGTGAACTGGCTGATGAATCCGAAAACCGCGCTGGCGGCGGTCATGATCATGACAATATGGAAAGATTTCGGATATGCGGTTGTTATGTATATGGCAGGTCTTTACTCACTTCCGGCGGATGCGCTTGAAGCGGCGAAAGTGGACGGGGCAAATGCATGGCAGACATTTAAATATATTACATTTCCGTTGTTAAAACCGATGACGATGTTTGTAACGATCACGTCGATCATTTCCTATATTCAGGCATATGTCCAGATCCTGATCATGACGGAAGGCGGTCCGGGAACAGCGACGTATCTGTCTTCCTATATCATTTATGACGAAGCGTTTGTAAAATATAATTTCGGATATGCTTCAGCTCTGTCATTTGTACTGTTTGTAATTACAGCGTTTTTCACATGGTTATCCTTCAAGGTATCCGGAAGCGAAGAGTAGGAGGGAACGGCATGACAAGAAAAATAAGCAAAATCGCATTGAATTTAATCCTGCTGCTGCTTGGTGTCGTTACAGTTTATCCATTTGTCTGGATGCTTGCGTCTTCATTTAAAAAGAACAGTGAGATCATGGCACTGGAACAGCATCTTCTTCCGCAGATATTTACTGCAGAAAACTACATTAACATGAATGAACGCTTCAATTTTATGCGTTTTTTCGCGAACAGTTTATTTGTCACGATCGCGATTACGGTTATTGTGATCTATACGAGTACGATCTGCGGTTTTGTACTCAGCAAATATCGTTTTAAGGGCAGAAACCTTATATTCGGATTTGTGCTCTCTACGATGATGATCCCGTGGTGCGTTACGATCATTCCCAAATATTCCATGATCCAGGCGTTTGACTGGATGGACAGTTATAAAGCACTGATCATTCCGGCGATGTTCAGCGGTTTCGGCATCTTTATGATGAAGCAGCACATCGCTTCACTGCCGGATGAGATATTGGAGGCGGCCAGAATAGACGGCGCCAATGAATTTTATATATTCCACAGGATTGTTTTCCCGATGTCAAAGAATGGTATTTCCAGTATTGCGATATTCCAGTTCCTCTGGGCTTGGGAAGATTACCTCTGGCCTTACCTGGTTATCAATACACAGGAAAAACAGCTTCTGTCTGTCGGACTGAAAATGTTCAACGGACAGTATTCAACAGATTACGGTGCGCTGTTCGCGGCGACTGCGATCTCGATCATACCGGTCCTGCTGATCTATCTGTTCTTCCAGAAACAGTTTATTGCAGGTATTGCGGCATCGGCCGTAAAAGGATAATATGGGTTCAGGAACGCGGCTGCGCGTTCCTGAATTTGATATAGGAGGCAGACATGAACGAAGTATACAGAATAAAAACATCTCCGCTGGCACTCGAAGCAAATATGGTTACCGGAGAAAAGTACAGGATCACAATGCTTACCGAAGCGCTTGTGCGTCTGGAGTACAGTGAGGACGGGGAGTTTGAAGACAGGGCGACTCAGATGGTGTTCTGCCGGGATTTCCCGAAGACAGAGTACCGCGTGGTCCATACGGATGGCGGAATAGAAATACATACGTCCCGCCTGCATCTTATTTATAATGAAGAAGATTTTACTCCCAATGGGTTGAGCATACAGGTAAAGGGCAACCTTACGGCATATCACAGTATCTGGCGGTTTGGAGATGAACCGACCGATCTTGGCGGAACGGCAAGGACGCTTGATGAAGCGGACGGTGCGATCCCGCTGGACCACGGCGTTGTGTCGACAAACGGATTTTCCGTGCTGGATGACAGCCGTTCACAGGTTATTCTTGATAACGGGTGGGTTGCGCCCAGAAAACACGGGATCAAAGATATGTACTTCTGGGGATACGGACATGATTATAAACAGGCGATAGCGGACTTTCTCCGGCTGACAGGAGGAACCCCCATGCTGCCCAGATATGCGCTCGGCAACTGGTGGAGCCGGTTTTACAAATATACAGAGAAGAGCTATCTGGAACTTATGGACCGTTTTGCAGAAGAGAATCTTCCGTTTACAGTGGCCGTAATCGATATGGACTGGCATGTTGTGGATGTTGATCCCAAATATGGGAGCGGATGGACAGGCTACACATGGAACCGGGAATTCTTTCCGGATCCGCCCCGCTTTCTCCGGAGTCTGCACGACCGTGGCATGAAAGTGACCTTGAACGTACATCCGGCTGACGGGGTCCAGGCCTGTGAAGAAATGTATGAAGAGATGGCCGAGGCTATGGGCGTGGATTATAAAAATGAAGATCCGGTTGTATGTGATCTTGCAGATCCGGAATTTATCGAAGCATATTTTAAATATCTTCATCATCCCAGAGAAGAGGAAGGCGTTGATTTCTGGTGGATTGACTGGCAGCAGGGCGGCGTGAGCAAGGTCGAAGGACTGGATCCGCTCTGGATCCTGAATCATTACCATTTCCTTGATATCGGAAGGAACGGAAAACGGCCGATGACATTTTCGAGGTATGCAGGACCCGGCAGCCAGCGCTATCCGGTCGGGTTCTCGGGAGACACGCTGATAACATGGGAATCCCTTGATTTCCAACCGTATTTTACGGTTAATGCGACCAATATCGGATACGGCTGGTGGAGTCATGACATCGGCGGCCATATGATGGGGTACAGAGACAATGAACTTACGGCCCGCTGGGTACAGTTCGGCGTGTTTTCACCGATAATGAGACTGCATAGTTCCAGTGGTGAGTTCAATGGAAAAGAACCCTGGCGGTATAACAAAGAAACAGAACAGGTTATGGGTGATATGCTCCGTGAGCGCCACAGGATGACCCCGTATCTGTACACGATGAACCACAGGACTTATGCGTGCGGTCTCCCCCTCATGATCCCGATGTATTATGAATGGCCGGAAGAGAGAGAGGCTTATCAGGTTAAAAATCAGTATTATTTCGGTTCTTCGCTGATTGTTGCGCCTGTTACGACTCCAAGGATACATGCTCTTAATGTGGCGAAAGTAAGGGCGTGGCTGCCGGAAGGCGTATGGTATGACATTTATACAGGGATGATGTATGATGGCAGCCGGATGATCGATCTGTATCGAGACCTTGAAAGCATTCCCGTACTTGCGCCGGCGGGTGCGATCCTGCCGTTTACCGATGAAATCAGTCCGTTGCAGACCTGCGGCAATCCGGGATCTCTTCATATCAGTGTATATTCGGGCAGGAATGGAAGTTTCTGTCTGTATGAGGATGATAATGAGTCCTGTGGATATAAGGAAGGCATCTGCTGTACAACACAGATGGATTATGAAGAAAACAAAGAGACCGGGCGGGTTGTATTTACGATCGGTGCAGCACAGGGCGAGGCTTCGCTGATACCTGAAGTGCGCAGTTATACGATTGAAATGACAGGGTTTGAACAGGACCCGGGCGGAAATCCGGTAATGGTAAGGTCCGGGGAAGATATGATCGGGGTATCCGTTTCTTATGACGGGCAGAAAAAAGCCTGTATTATATCGGTGCCGCCGGTACGTACATCAGAAGTGCTGGAAGTTACGATGGATGCGGCACTGCGTGCTGACAAGAACGATGTGCAGAAGCGATGCTTTGAGTTCCTGGATCAGGCGGAAATCAGTTACATTGTAAAAGAACAGCTGTATAAGGCGGTTCGAAAAGAAAGGCCGGTACATCTGATCCTGGCGGAGCTTGCCGCAATGGATCTTGAGCCGGACCTGTATGGGGTATTGGCGGAAATATTGTCGGCGCGTTCATAATAATGAAGAGATACGGTTCGGAGCACTGTAGAAGCGGTCCGGACCGTATTTTTTTCTGATCATTATTGTGGCGGGGAATGCAGGGTGCACTTGACGGCGGCAGGCGGTGCTTGGTAAGATATGAATTACAGTTTACATTTGTAGATAAATGACGCGGAGGGATGTAAATGCTGCTTACGATCGATGTGGGAAATACGAATATTACAATGGGCGTTTTCCGGGAGGAAATACTTCTGGGAATGTTCCGGATGACGACAAAGCGTCCGCGGACATCAGATGAATACGGGATGACGGTCTGCGGCATACTGGAGCACAGAGCCATCAATCCGAAGGGGATCCGGGACGTGATCATTGCTTCAGTGGTGCCGGATATCATGCATTCCCTGACAAGCGGCATTATCAAATATCTCCATACGGAGCCGCTGATCGTCACGCCGGAATCAGACACTGGCATCCAGGTGGTTACAGATAATCCGTCGCGCACCGGCCCGGACCGGATCGTCAATGCGGTGGCGGGATATGAGATCGCAAAAGGACCTGCGGTCGTCATTGATTTCGGCACGGCGACCACTTATGACCTGATCGGTCCGGAGCGTACGCTGGAAGCCTGCATTATCGCGCCGGGCATTGAGACGGCGGGACGCTCCCTCTGGGGCGGTGCGGCCATGCTGCCGGCGATCCAGATCCGGAAGCCGGATTCCATCCTGGCCCATGATACGGTGACGGGCATGCAGGGCGGTCTGGTGTACGGGGCGATCGGCCAGACGGAATATATTGTCAGAAAGATGAAAGAAGAGTCCGGATATCAGGATGCTTACGTCATTGCGACCGGTGGACTCGGGAAGATCATCGCAAAAGAGACGGACTGTATCGACCTGTACGATCCGCAGCTGACGTTGAACGGGCTGAGGCTGATCTATAAGAGACTGAAGAAATAAAACATTTTTGCATAACAGAGAATTACAATAATGAAACGTTTAAAAATAGGAAATGTAGAACTTGAAAACCGATATATCTTGGGCCCCATGGCAGGCGTTACCGACCTGCCATTTCGTCTGCTCTGCAGGGAGCAGGGAGCGGGCCTTCTCTGCATGGAGATGATAAGCGCGAAAGCGATCTACTATAACAACCGGAATACGGAGAGCCTTCTTGAGATCCATCCGGATGAACGTCCGGTATCCCTGCAGCTGTTCGGTTCTGATCCGAAGATCATGAGCGAGATGGCGAAACGGATCGAGGAGCGGCCTTTTGCGATCCTGGATGTGAATATGGGCTGCCCGGTGCCGAAAGTGGTGAAGAACGGCGAGGGCTCGGCGCTTATGAAAGAACCGAAGCTGGTTTATGAGATCGTCAACGCCCTGGTGAAAGCGATTGAAAAGCCGGTGACCGTGAAGATCCGGAAAGGGTTTGACGATGAGCATGTAAACGCAGTGGAGATCGCGAAGATCATCGAAGAAGCCGGCGCATCGGCCGTAGCGGTCCACGGGCGGACGAGAGAGCAGTACTATAGCGGGAAAGCGGACTGGGACATTATCCGACAGGTGAAAGAGGCGATATCAATTCCTGTCATAGGAAACGGAGATGTGACGTCGCCGCAGAAAGCGGAAGAACTGGTGCGGCAGACCGGATGCGACGGCATTATGATCGCACGCGGCGCGGAAGGCAACCCGTGGATCTTCTCGGAGATGATCGCGTATGAAGAGACCGGCGTCGTGCCACCCCGCCCGGACAAGGATGCGGTGCGGGAAATGATGCTCCGGCACGCCCGGCTGCAGCTGCAGTACAAGGGCGAATACTGCGGCATACGGGAGATGAGGAAGCATGTGGCGTGGTATACAAAAGGGCTGAAGGGAGCGGCTCGTCTGAGGGAGAAAGTGAACGAGGTGGAGAGCCTTGAAGAACTGGAAAATCTCTTGACATCATTATAGAGTTTGGTTATAATATTGAAATTGCGAAATAGACTTAAATGACAGCGCAGGGGACATGCATTTCCCGTGCGCGGGACATCATAATAGAAAGCAAATCCAGGGAAACAGAAAGGAAGCATTAACCATGGCAGAGGCAAAGAAAAGATTACTTACTTATGCCGGACTGAAGGCGCTTGAAGACGAACTTGAAGACCTGAAAGTGGTCAAGAGAAAGGAAGTCGCAGCCAAGATCAAAGAGGCAAGAGAGCAGGGAGACCTTTCCGAGAACGCAGAGTATGACGCTGCGAAAGACGAGCAGAGAGACATCGAAGCCCGCATCGAGGAACTGGAAGGGATCCTGAAGAATGCCGAGGTCGTTGTTGAGGATGAAGTAGACTTTGATAAGATCAATGTCGGATGTACCGTTAAGGTGTACGACATCACCTATGATGAGGAGATGGAGTTCAAGATCGTTGGATCCACAGAGGCCAACAGCCTTGAGGGCAAGATCTCCAATGAGTCTCCGGTAGGCCAGGCGCTTCTCGGGAAACAGGTGGGCGAGACCGTGACGGTGGAGACACAGGCAGGCAACATCGAGTACAAGGTGCTTGAGATCAGCCGTTCAAAGTAAACATTTATGACATGACACAGACCTCTTAATTTTTTAAGGGGTCTGAATTCGCGTGTAAGGGGATATCAGAAAGGAGAAAAGAACAGTGGCACAGCAGAATAACGGACAGGAACAGGATCTGAACCAGTTGAGAAAGGTTCGCCGTGAGAAACTTGCGGAGCTGCAGCAGAACGGCAAGGACCCGTTCGTGATCACGAAATATGAGCAGACACATCACAGCCAGGAGATCAAAGACAATTTTGATGAACTGGAAGGGAAAACCGTATCCATCGCGGGACGCATGATGTCCAAGCGTGTGATGGGCAAGGCTTCTTTCTGCAACGTACAGGATCTGAAAGGCAATATCCAGTCCTACGTGGCCAGAGACAGCGTGGGCGAGGAAAATTATAAAGAGTTCAAGAAACTGGACGTAGGCGACGTGATCGGCATCGAGGGCGAAGTGTTCCGGACAAAGACCGGCGAAATGTCCATCCACGCAGCCCATGTGACACTGCTCTCCAAGAGTCTGCAGATCCTTCCGGAGAAATTCCACGGGCTGACCAATACGGACATCCGTTACCGTCAGAGATATGTGGATCTGATCATGAACCCGGAAGTGAAGGATACATTTGTAAAACGTTCAAAGATTCTGAGCTCCATCCGTAAATATCTGGACGGAGAAGGATTCATGGAAGTGGAGACGCCGATGCTGGTCGCTAATGCCGGCGGCGCTGCGGCAAGACCCTTTGAGACGCATTTCAACGCGCTGAACGAGGATCTGAAGCTGCGCATTTCTCTGGAGCTTTACCTGAAGAGACTGATCGTGGGCGGCCTGGAGAGAGTCTATGAGATCGGCCGCGTGTTCAGAAACGAGGGGCTGGATACAAGACACAATCCGGAGTTCACCCTGATGGAACTCTATCAGGCGTACACAGACTACAACGGCATGATGGACCTGACCGAGAACCTGTACCGCCATGTGGCGCAGGATGTGCTTGGCACAACGAAGATCGTGTACAACGGCATCGAGATGGATCTTGGCAAGCCGTTCGAGCGCATTACCATGGTTGACGCCGTGAAGAAATATTCCGGCGTGGACTGGAATGAAGTAGAGACGCTGGAGCAGGCGCGCGAGCTTGCGAAGGCACACAATATCGAGTTTGAGGAGAGACATAAGAAGGGCGACATCCTGAACCTGTTCTTCGAGGAGTTCGTGGAAGAGCATCTGGTACAGCCCACATTTGTGATGGATCACCCGATCGAGATCTCCCCGCTGACCAAGAAGAAACCGGAGAACCCGGACTACGTGGAGCGTTTCGAGTTCTTCATGAACGGATGGGAGATGGCCAACGCGTACTCCGAGTTGAACGACCCGATCGATCAGAGAGAGCGCTTCAAGGCGCAGGAAGAACAGCTTGCTCAGGGCGATGAGGAAGCAAACACAACAGACGAAGACTTCCTGAACGCACTGGAGATCGGTATGCCTCCGACAGGCGGTATTGGATTCGGTATCGACAGGATGTGTATGCTGCTCACAGACAGCGCGGCCATCCGTGACGTGCTGTTGTTCCCGACCATGAAGTCACAGGGCGCTGCAAAGAACGCGGCCAACAATGAAGCGCAGGCGGAGGCTGCTGAGGCGCCGGCTGTGAAGCTGGATCTTTCCAAGGTGAAAGTAGAGCCGCTCTT
>DXIS01000019.1 GCA_019112735.1 Candidatus Mediterraneibacter guildfordensis | reverse complement strand
TTGTTGCGTAGGTGGTGGTTGCTCATTACGGTGTAGCCCCTGCTTTTCTCCACGCGGAAAACTGCCATAGCTTCATCACTCCTTTGCTGTGGATTTGTTACGCAGTAGAACAGCGATTTTGAGGGTTTAGGGATAAAGCCCTTACCGCGTGAGAAACGCGCCCGTAAAGCCGCTTGTATCAAGGCTTTTTCTGCTCCTACTGCGTAACATGAGGGCGTAAAAAAGCCGCAGACTGTTTCAAAATCTGCGGTTTCGCCTAAAAGAAAAGGACACCGCTTGCACGATGTCCTTTTCAGTCAACTATTTAGTTTTTTGTGTTCCCACACTCCATATCAATAACTACCGAAACCGTGATATAGTCCTCAATACGCTTATTGCGGAATTTATCACCCTCTGCGTCAAACACCACATGGCGGGAAAAGTGCCTAAATCTAAGGATTTCTACAAGGTTTCTCTTTGTAGCAACACTATTGTCTCGACGTGCACCGTCTCGCAGAACTGATCCACCGCCGTCATCTTCTCCACCCGGTACCCCGCGATCTGCATCATTTCCAGATCTCTCGCCAGGCTGGTCATCTTGCACGAGATATACACGATCCGCTCCACTCCGTAGCTCAGGATCTTCGGCAGCGCCTTCGGATGGATCCCGTCCCTCGGAGGATCGAGCACGATGACGTCCGGCTTCTCATCCAGCTCATCAAGCACCTGGAATACATCGCCTGCTATGAATTTACAGTTGGAAATGCCGTTCCTTGCGGCATTTTCTTTTGCCGCCTCCACGGCCTCCTCCACGATCTCCACACCCACGACTTCCTTTGCCACCGGCGCCAGCACCTGGCTGATGGTCCCGGTGCCGCTGAAGAGGTCGAAGACGGTCATGTCACGGATGTCTCCGATGTATTCCCGCACGGTCTCATAGAGCACTTCCGCCCCTCTCGTATTCGGCTGGAAGAAGGAGAACGGCGTGACCTTGAATTCCAGATCCAGCAGTCTCTCATAGAAGAAATCTTTCCCGTACAGGATCCTTGTCTCATCGCTCTGCACCACATCCGCCAGGGAGTCGTTGAGGATGTGAAGGATGCCCACGATCTTCCCTTCCAGTTCAAGTTCAAGCAGACGGGAAACGAGCGGCTGCAGGTCGTGTTCCTCCTGGGTGGTCGTCACCAGGCTGACCAGGATCTCACCGGTCGTGTCACCCCGCCGCAGGAGCAGATGGCGCAGATAGCCGGTGTGCTGCATTTTGTGATAATAGCTTACACCCCGCTCTTTAAAGTATTCCAGCACGCACACGAGGATCCGGTTCATGTCCGCGTGCACCAGCTTGCAGTCTGCTGCCGTCAGCACATCGTAGGTGCTGCCTTTTTTATGAAGCCCGAGGGAAAGGGGACCGTCTTTATACTCGTCGCCGAAGGAGAATTCCATCTTGTTGCGGTAGCCGAATTCCTTCGGGCTGGCCTTTACGCCCTCGAAAATGTAGTCGCCCCGGACCGCTTCGTCCATGAGCCGGCGGATCTGCCCCTCTTTCATCTTCATCTGATCTTCGTAGGGCATGGTCTGGTACATGCATCCGCCGCACGCCGGGAAGATGCTGCACACCGGCTCCCGCGTCTCCAGCGGGGACTTCTCCAGCACTTCCAGGAGCCGTCCCTCTGCATTTCCTTTTTTAAACTTGTTGATCACGAAACGGACCTTCTGCCCCGGGATGCCGTTTTTCACGGTCACATACCGGTCCTCCTCCGGCACGTGCACCAGCCCTTTATTCGGGAAATCCACCCGTTCGATCACGCCTTCATATATCTGTCCTTTTTTCATACTGCTCTCCATTTATAATTAAAAGAGGCAGGGTGCAATCTGATCACATCCTGCCTGCTTATCTGATTTTTCTTATTCTTCCGCAGCGGTCTTATACCTGATCGTCTTCGTCAAAATAATCATCAAAGTCATCATCGAAATCATCTTCGAAGTCTTCCAGATAATCCGGTGTGAAGAAACGGTATACCGCGTATGCGATCGCTGCCACTGCTGCAACTGCCCCGATGATAGCCAGTATCCAGATCACTGTATTTTTCTGTTTTTCAGCCTCATTCTTATGCAGAAGTTCACTCAGTTTGGATTCAGCGATAAACTCTTCTACCTTGCTCATAATACACGTCCTTTCCCTGTCTCTGAGACAGTGCTTACTTTCTAACTATTATAACACTAACATTTTCAGATTACTACTATATTTTCACCAATTTTGCAAACATTGCGAACATCTTGCGCACGCCCGCGGTGTCGAATTCCACCGTCACTTCGAAATCCCGGCCGCCTTTTTTGATATCCAGGACAGTCCCTTCGCCGAATTTCACGTGCCGGACACGGTCGCCCACACCGTAGGAAAGGGTGTCGGTCTTCTGCGCCGTGAGCTGGCTGCCTTTCGTAAGGGAGTTGAAGCTCACCCTGCTGCCGCCCGTTCCCGGAAATGTTTTTCCAAAGCCTGCGCCGCCTCTCCTGTTTTCGTAGCTATTTGCGCTGCTGCTTTCTCCGGTGTCGGATCCTGCCAGGTATGTACGCATCCCGCCGCCCGTATCCAGCAGGTTCCGCGGGATTTCCTTAATGAACCGGGACATTTTATTATACTGGGTCTCGCCCCGGACCATTCTCCTTCTGGCGCAGGTCATGGTCAGCTTCTGCTCCGCCCGGGTGATGCCCACGTAGCAGAGCCGGCGTTCCTCCTCCAGTTCCTCCGGGTCGTCCCCGGTTATGGTCATATAGCTGGGAAAGAGACCGTCCTCCATGCCCGCCAGATATACGTGCGGGAATTCCAGTCCCTTTGCGCTATGCAGGGTCATGAGCACCACATAGTCCTGGTCTTCATCCAGGCTGTCGATGTCCGCCACCAGCGCCACTTCCTCGAGGAATCCGCTCAAAGTCGGCTTCTCATCCCGGTCTTCGCAGTCCTCCTCATAGGACGCCGCCTTGTTGACCAGTTCTTCGATATTCTGGAGGCGGCTCTCTGCGTCCACCTCGTCGTCCGCTTCCAGTTTCCGGGCGTATCCGGTCATATCGATGATCTCATTTAACAGGTCGCTGATGCTCTCTTTCTCCGACTGCCCCCGGAAATATTCGATCAGCGCCGCGAAGGAATCAAGCTTCGACGCACTCCTTCCCACGCCCGGGATCATTTCCGGCGCCAGGAGCGCTTCGTAGAAGCTGATGCCCCGCTCATCCGCCGCCTCCTGGATCCGGTTGATGGTAGTCAGGCCGATGCCCCGCTTCGGCACGTTGATGATCCGGCGCACGGCCAGGTCATCCTGCCCGTTGTCCACGGTCTTCAGGTAGGCCAGCAGGTCCTTGATCTCCCTGCGGGCATAGAAGTTGATGCCGCCCACGATCTTGTAGGGGATGTTCATGGCGATGAATTTCTCCTCGAAGAGACGGGACTGGGCGTTCGTCCGGTAAAGCACGGCGTTGTCGTTGTAGGCCGCGCCGTCCCGCACTTCCCGCTGAATGTCCTCCGCGATGAATTCCGCCTCGTCGTATCCGGTGTCGAACTGCCGGAATATGACTTTATCTCCCTCCCCGTTGTCCGTCCAGAGGGTCTTGTCTTTTCTTCCTTTATTATTTTTGATCACACTGTTGGCCGCGTTCAGGATATTTTCGGTGGAACGGTAATTCTGCTCCAGCCGGATCACCTTCGCGTCCGGGTACTCTTTCTCAAAGTCCAGGATATTGCGGATGTTGGCGCCCCGGAACTTATAGATGGACTGGTCGTCGTCGCCCACCACGCATAGATTCCGGTACTTGCCCGCCAGCAGGCTCACCAGTTTGAACTGCACGGTATTCGTATCCTGGTACTCGTCCACCATGATATATCGGAACCGTTCCTGATAGGATTCGCGCACATCCGGCTGGGTCTGGAGAAGCTGCACCGTCCGCACCAGCAGGTCGTCGAAGTCCAGGGCGTTGTTGGCCTTCAGCTGCCGCTCGTACTCCCGGTACACCTTCGCGATCTTCAGCCGGGCGAAATCCCCGCCAGCATTCAGCTCGAACTCTTCCGGCAGGACCATTTCATTTTTCGCCGAGGAGATGACCGAGAGGAGCATCCGCTCTTTGAACTGTTTCGTATCGATGTCCACTTTTTTGCACACGGCTTTCATCAGCGTCTTCTGGTCATCCGTATCATATATGGTGAACCGGTTGTCATAGCCCAGCCGGTCGATATATCTCCGCAGGATGCGCACACACATGGAATGAAATGTGCTCACCCAGATGTTCTCCGAGCCGAAGCCCACCAGATTGTCCACGCGCTGGCGCATCTCACCCGCCGCTTTATTCGTAAACGTGATGGCCAGGATATTCCACGGGTTCACGCCCAGTTCCTCGATCAGGTACGCGATGCGGTGGGTCAGGACGCGGGTCTTGCCCGAGCCTGCGCCCGCCAGGATCAGAAGCGGTCCTTCCGTGCAGAGGACGGCTTCTTTCTGGGGTTTATTTAATGTATCGTATATGCTCATAAGCAGCTCCTTATTCCAACTCATTTTAAGACTGTGAACGTAATTATAATATAGATAAAATCCCCCTGTCAACGCACCCGGCATGCATACATTTTTCTTGCCATACGGTTTTGAATACTATATAATAGATGCATCGGGGTGATATTATGGAAATTAATACGAATGATATATTGAACAGCATACTTGAAAGTCTCGACCACGTCGATTACATCCGGCCGGAAGAGATTCCCAATATCGATCTGTACATGGATCAGGTCACGACTTTTATGGACGAGCATTTCTCTTCCACCAAGCGGTACAGCGAAGACAAGATCCTGACCAAGACCATGATCAACAACTATACGAAGAACAATCTTCTCCCGCCGTCCGTGAAGAAGAAGTATTCCAGAGAGCACATGCTGCTCCTGATCCTGATCTACTATTTTAAAAACATCCTTTCGATCCGGGATATCGAGACGGTGCTCAAACCGCTCCGCGAGAAATATTTCTCCGGCGAAAATGCCGTCCTTCTGACGGATCTTTATAAAGAGATCTGCGAGATGGAGAAGACCCGCATCGAGCCGATGAAGGCGTCCGTCCGGGAGGCGTACGAGAAATCCCAGTCCGCATTCGCAGACATCGGGGACAAGGACGCACAAGACGAGCTGAAGCTCTTCGCTTTTATCTGCAGCCTCAGCTTCGACGTCTACCTAAAGAAAATGATGATTGAGAAGATCATCGACAAGCTCGCCGCAGAGCCGGACGAGTCAAAATAGCCATATAAAAACAGCCGGGATCATCCGGCTGTTTTTTACTGCCTGTCTACTTTTTTTCTTCTTCCGGATCTTCTTTGCCGATCCGCTCAAAGACCATGTCGTAACCGTCATTTCCGTAATTCAGGGAACGGTTGACCCTGCTGATGGTCGCGGTGGACGCCCCGGTCTTCTCTGCGATCTCCAGATAGGTCTTCTGCTCACGAAGCATCTTCGCCACCTCGAACCGCTGGGATAATGAAAGCAGTTCGTTGATCGTGCAGATGTCCTCAAAAAAGATATAACATTCTTCTTTATTCTTCAGACTGAGTATGGCTTCAAAAAGAGTATCCACTGCCTCTGTCCTGATCTTTTTGCTCATAATCATCTATCTCCTTTTCACCGGTAGGTATATTTTAACACACTAAACTTTTAAAGTCTACCACTTTATTATTTTACACCGTATGCCCGCCCGGTCCGGAGCAAAAAATACACGATATCAGAATTCCTTACAGTTCAGATAGGGCTTCAGCTTCTCCAGGTCCGTCGTCACCACCAGTTCCTCCGGGAATCCGCAGTACTCGAACAGTTCGCTCACGTAGTTGAATTTTCCGGCGTCCGCATCCACATGGGCGTCGCTTCCGGTCGTCACCGGCACCTCGTACTGTTTGCACAGGTCGAGCATGGTCAGGATATTCTCCCTTGTTCCTTCCCTGCTGCTCGCCGGGCGCATGGAGGAATTGTTGACCTCCAGGAGCGTCCCCGTCTCTTTCGCCGTCTTCACCAGGATCTCATAATCAAAGGGGAACCGGCCGTCGTCCGGGTGCCCGATGATATTGACGTAGGGCTTCTTCATCACTTCCACATAAGCCCGGATATTCTCTTCCGGCGTATGCTCCCTGCTGTAGCACGGCGTGTGCATGCTGGCGACCACGATGTCCAGCTCGCGGCATGTTTTCTCCGGCAGGTCGATCGTCCCGTCCGGATCCATGATATTCACTTCCGCGCCCATAAGAAGCCGGACATTGCCGCAGGTCCGCGGCACCACGTCCATATTCTGGAAATAGAAAAGACCGCAGGTCCCAGGCATCTTCGGCGCATGCTCCGTAATGGCAAGGGCTTTCAGCCCCCTTGCCTCCGCGGCCGCCGCCATCTCTTTGATCGTACTGTACGCATGGCCGCTGGCCAGCGTGTGGGAATGTGTATCTGCTATAAATTTCATGATCCTTATCACCTCATAATCTTTCTGCGCGATTCATAATTATACCACATTTCTCCAATAATACAATTTCCGGAGAAAATTCGACGAATCCGGTCTTATATTTCATTTTTTCATTGTTCTTGTCGATTCTTGATGCTATAATATGTTTGTTGTAAATTTTGTTCAACAAAAGAGAGGAGTATAGATTTATGAAGTGTCCAATATGTGGCAAAGAACTTGAATTGAAGAAAAAACAGGTCGGCACCGACGAGAACGGCAATCCGATCTTTAATGAATATGCGATCTGCCGTGACTGCAGGAAGCAGTGGAATCTTGACAAACAGCGCGCAAAACGCGCGGCGAAAAAAGCCGAAGAGAAGGCTGCTGCCGAAACCGTTCAGAAAGAGGAAGCTCCGGTTAAAGAAGCTCCGATAAAGGAGCCTGCTCCGAAGAAAGAAGCTCCGGTCGAAGAGACTCCGGCTGAGGAAGCTCCGGTTAAAAAAGCACCGGCTAAGAGACCGGTTAAGAAAAAACCGGCTCCGGCGAAAAAGCCTCCGGTAAAAGCGCCTGAGGCGGATGCGGAAGAACCGGCCAGAAAACCGGTCCGCAAGAAACGTCCGCGTCCGGCGGTGGAGACCGCTCCTATAGCTGAAAACGCTCCGGCCAAGAAACCGGTCCGCAAAAAACGCCCGGAAGCAGAGGAGGTAAGCGAATCCAGAGAAGAGAAACGCTACAGCAATATTCCGCCTGAAAAAGTACGCAACAAACACGGTAAGGCTGCCCGGAAAGGCTATACGGATATGCTGGAGACCGGGGAAGTCGGCAAGAAGGCAAAAGCTGCCAAAAAGAAACCTGAGCCGAAGGCAGAACCGAAGACAGAAGAATATACCGATGAAGATTACTTTGATGATGCTCCGAGATTCCGCCCGATGCGCGTGATCCTTGCGATCCTCTCACTGGCAGGATTCGGATATCTGATCTACAGAGGATTTGTGACAGGACTTGCAGATACGACCGGCGGAAGCGCCATCTCTTCCGGTATGACATACATCATCGTTTCTCTGTGCATGCTTGTATCTGCGCTGCTTTACTTCATCATGCTGAACAGGAATACCGTTTTCGCATTCCTGCTCCCGATGCTCTTCTATCTGGGCGGCGGCGTATTTGCATTCCTTCAGAAAGGCGATGACATGCAGCTTCTGTTCGCAGCTATCGCAGGCGCAGTGCTTGCGGTCATCTCTCTGATCCTTGCCATCACATCCCGCGGCGGCTATGATGATGAAGAAGAGGATTATGATGATGCATTTGAAGATGACTACGCAGACGAGGAATCTGACAATTAATTAAATCTGAACTATCAGGGATGTCGTTTATACGGCATCCTTTTTTATGTCTTCTGACGGTCCCGGCGATCCGTCCCGCCGCACATTCCGCGGCCTCTTTCATATAGTATAAGAGAATTTAATAAACGGATCATAATGGAGGAATGATGAAAAAGCGGATACTGGCATATCTTGCGGCTGCCGTCTTTGCCCTCTCCCTGACGGCCGGGTGCGCTTCTAAGGAAGATCCAGGCGAACCCCGGACAAAAGAGAACGGCACGGACAGCAGCGAAACAGATACAAAAGTAAAAGTGACGCTCAATGAAGTCGCCCACTCGATCTTCTACGCCCCAATGTATGTAGCGATCGAGGAAGGTTACTTTGACGAAGAAGGGATCGACCTGGATCTGGTCTGCGGATTTGGCGCTGACAAAACGATGACCGCCGTCATTTCCGGCGAGGCGGATATCGGCTTCATGGGGTCGGAAGCCTCGATCTACACTTACGCAGAAGGCGCCACCGACTACGTGGTGAATTTCGCCCAGCTCACCCAGCGCGCCGGCAATTTTCTCGTCGCGCGCGAGGAAATGCCTGATTTCACCTGGGATGACCTGAAAGGGCATCTGGTCCTCGGCGGCCGCAAAGGCGGCATGCCGCAGATGGTCTTTGAGTATATCCTGAAGGAAAACGGCATCGATCCGGCTTCGGATCTGGAGATCAACCAGAATATCGACTTCGGATCCACTGCCGCCGCATTTGCCGAAGGCCAGGGAGATTATACGGTTGAGTTCGAACCCGGCGCCACCACGCTGGAATCCGAGGGGAAAGGCTATGTCGTCGCTTCCCTTGGCGAGGACAGCGGCTATGTGCCCTACACGGCGTTCAGCGCGAAGCAGAGTTATATAGAGGAACACCCGGATGTCATCCAGGGATTCACCAATGCCCTGCAAAAAGGCATGGATTATGTGCAGGCGCACACCCCGGAGGAGATCGCGGCGGTGATCGAACCGCAGTTCCCGGAGACGGATCTGGAAACGATCACGACCATCGTTACCCGCTACTACGACCAGGATACCTGGAAGAGCAACCTGATCTTTGAAGAGAGCAGCTTCGACCTACTCCAGGATATCCTTGAGAGCGCCGGCGAACTGGCGGAGCGCGTGCCCTACGACGATCTGGTGACAACACAGTTTGCAGCGGTTGCCGCACAGTGATATAATGAGGCGGGGCAGGCAATGCTGCCCTGCCAGACATATACAGAAAGGAATTCTATGAGATATGATCGATAAAAGACTTGTCCCGTACGGGGGACTGAAGAAAGAGCCCTTCTCCGGCAGCCATCACGGCATGCGCTACCTGATGAACGGCGATGACGGGAAAAACAGCACAACCTTCACCGTCTGGGTGTATCCGGAGCCCTGGTGCTTTGAGCAGACCCCGGATGAGGAAAAAGAAAGCGCCGTCTTTCCCCTTTCGGAAGAAGGGATGGATCAGGCGGTCGCCTGGCTGAACGAGCGCTATGAGGCGGAAAAAGAACGATGGAACCGCTCCCTGCAGGATATGATGCATTCCATCGTCCGGACAGATGAATAAGTTTATTTTATTTTTAGATTCTTTAAAAATAATTCCATATATTGACACAATGAGGTCATATTTACCTGCTATCCTTAAACATGTAAACAAAAAGAAGCCAATGGCTGTGCAGACAGCTGTTCGCATGGCCATTGGTCTTCGCCCAGAAATTCACCCGACGAGGGTTTTATGATAGATCATTCCCGGACTTTTGTCCCGGGAATATTTTTTTGAGATCGATCTTGATCACATAGAAATACATTCCGATCAGAAGTGCGGCAGCCAGCACCCATGCAGCCGGGCTGGCGAGACACACGCCGAGGTAGCTCTTCTGCTGCGCCGCGATCACAGACATCACGCCTCTTCCGACCAGCTCGGCAACGCCGGCCATCATGGGAAGCAGGCCGTATCCCAGACCCTGGATCCCGTTCCGGTAGATATTAACGATCGCCAGAGGAATAAACAGGCTTCCCGCACATTTCAGGTAGAGATCCACGGAATCCATGATCAGTTCCACATCTTCCGACACAAAAAGATACGTCATATATTTCCCCACCGTCATCACCAGGGCCGCCGCCGCAAATGAATAGATGACGCCGATCCATGTGGTCGCCCGGAATCCCCGGCGGATACGCGGTACATCCCCGGCGCCGATATTCTGGGCGCTGTATGTGGCAAGCGTGGTCCCCAGCGCAACATAGGCCTGGGATACCACCTGTTCGATCTTGCCTGCCGCCGTATAGGCCGCAACCAGCGTGGAGCCCAGTATATTGAGAGAAGACTGGACCATCATCGTGCCGATGGCCGTGATGGAATACTGCAGCGCCATGGGAATGCCGATCCGCATCTGCGTCTTTAACAGATGCCCGGAGGACCGCCAGTCGTCGCGGGACATCCGGAGCACGGGAACGCATTTCACGATGTAGACCAGGCACAGGAGTCCGGAAACGCCCTGTGAGACGACCGTTGCCACGGCTGCGCCCGCCGCGCCCATATGGAACACGATGATCAGCACCAGATCCAGCACAATATTGAGAAGCGCCGACAGGATCAGGAAGTAAAGCGGCACTTTGCTGTTGCCCAGCGCCCGCAGAACACTTGCCAGCAGGTTGTACAGCATCTGCGCCAGGATCCCGGCGCTCACGATCATGATATAGGCGTATGCGTCCGCAAATATATCCTCCGGTGTATTCATGGCCATAAGCCAGGGCTTCATCAGGATCATGAAGGCCGCCGTCAGGATCACCCCGACGATCAGGGACAGGATGGACGCCCCGGCCACCGTCTGCCGCATGGCCCTCATGTCGCCGGCTCCGAATTTCTGCGCGGTCAGGACCGTGAATCCGGCCGTCATCCCGACCACGAACCCGTAGATCAGGAACATGATCGTGCCGGTGCTCCCCACGGCGGCAAGCGCTTTCGTTCCGACGAACTTCCCGACGATCACGGCGTCCGCCATATTGTAAAACTGCTGGAACACATTGCCGATAAAGATCGGAAATGTGAAGCTGAGGATCATTTTCATCGGACTTCCCGATGTCATGTCATGCTGTACTGTCTTCATAAAAAATACCCCTTCTGTTACAAAATCCAAGACCGGATTATATAACAGAAAAGGGCCTTTGTAAATACGGTGTTTCAAAATTTAACCGCACATTTTCTTTTATTTTAGAAAAAGAATTTTGTCTTCTTTAAACGCGAGAAATGAGGGCATCCCTTTTTCCTCCAGAAGGCGCTCCTGCTCCCGCTGGACGAACCAGCAGACAGTTGTGCCTGATCCTGTCTTTATATAGTAATTCTTCTCGAAAGGAAGTTCTGCGATGCTCTCCAGCGTAAAGGGAAGCATCCGCCTGTTCCCGCGCGTTTCCCACACCGGGATGAAATCATGGGCCCGGTAGCCGATCCACTGTGCATCTTCCGGGATCTCCCGGTCCACCGCCAGGGTCACGCCCCAGTCCGCCGCCTCGAAGGTATGCGCATCGATCCTGCGGATCCTGGAGAAGTTCTTGCATCCTGTAAGGCTCGCCGCCTCCCGGCTCACCGGATCACGGAAAAGCGCTTTCGTCTCCCCGGCCGCCACTACGCTTCCCTGATTGATGACGAGCAGTTCTTCGCTGAACCGGTACACTTCGTCCCGGTTGTGGGATACCAGGATCACCGTTCCCGGATAATCCTCCAGCATCTCGGAAAGCTCCCGCTGGAGCTGGTCCTTCATATACATATCCAGCGCAGAAAAGGGTTCGTCCAGCAGGATCATGCCCGGTTCGCAGGCCATGATCCGCGCCAGCGCCGTCCGCTGCTGCTGCCCGCCCGAGAGCTGCCCCGGCAGATGTTTCTCCAGCCCCTCCAGGCGGAACTTCCGGATCATCTCCCGGACACGCGCTTCTTTTTCCCTCCTGCCGCCTTTCAGCCCGGCGGCAATATTTTTCTCCACCGTCATCGTAGGGAACAGGGCGTAATTCTGGAACAGATACCCGACATTGCGCGCCTGCGGCTTCAGGCTGATCTTCCGGTCCCTGTCATAAAATGTCCTGCCGTCCGCCTCTATGATCCCTCTGTCAGGCTGTTCGATCCCGGCGATGCTCTTCAAGGTCATGCTCTTTCCGCTCCCGGAAGCCCCCAGGATGCCGATGCGCCGGGCGCTGCTTTTGAAACGGATATCCAGCCGGAAATCCCCGAGCTGTTTCTGAATGTCCACATTTACCGCCACGGCTTACCACCTCCCGATATGCTTCATCTTTTTGCCGGAGATCAGATTCATCAGGAAAATGATCAGGAAGGCGATGATCATCACGATCCCCACCCAGATTCCGGCAGTCAGGTAATCCCCGTCCTGGATAACCATGGCGATCTTCTGGGAGATGGTGCCGGTCCGGCCCGGGATATTCCCCGCCAGCATGGACGTGGCCCCGTACTCCCCGAGCGCCCGGGCAAAGGTCAGGACCGTGCCGGATGCAATGCCCGGTCCGGCAGTGGGCATGATTACCGTCCAGAAGATCTTGAAGTCCGACATTCCAAGCGTCCGGCCTGCATAGACCAGGTTCATGTCAATCTGTTCCATGGCCGCCCTCGCATTCCGGTACATGAGCGGAAAAGCGATGACCGTAGCTGCGATCACGCAGCCCAGCCAGGTCTGCACCACTTTAAAATCAAACTGTTCAAACAGGAATGACCCAAGCGGCCTTCTCCTGCTGAACAAAAGAAGCAGGAAGAAGCCCGCCGCTGTCGGCGGCAGGACCATCGGCAGCGTCAGGATGCCGTCGATGACCGCTTTCTTCCGGGGCGACGCCTTCACCGCCTTGCGCGCCGCAAATATCCCCAGGAAAAAAGAGACAATTGTCGCCGCGATCCCTGTTTTCAGCGAGATGAAAAGGGGACTCCAGTCCAGTTCTTTCAGTATCTTAACGATCTCTTCCATAATTCACCTATACGTCCGTATCAAAATAGTAAGATTCAAATACCGCTTTCGCTTCATCAGACAGGATGAATTCCAGGAAATCCTCCGCCGCAGCCGTCTGCGCTTCATCCGCCTCTTCATTGACCACCCGTGCGACCGGATAGATCACGTCGCCGGTCAGGTCATAACTGACCGTCTGCAGAATATCCAGATCATCCTCATACCCGTATGTATCTGAATAATAGGTCGTTCCGACCTCACAGGAACCTTCCGCCACCGCTGTCAGCACCTTGCTTACATTGTCCTGTTCACTGATCTCCACGCCGCCAAGCGCCTCAAATACCTCCTCTGTAGTGATTTTGTCCGGTTCCCCGGTATCCGGCAGGATGCTCAGATTCATAAGCGCCTGCCTCGTATATTTCCCCACCGGCACACTGCCTCCGGCAAGGGCGATGCTCTCCGCTTTGTCCAGATCCTCCAGACCGGTCACCTTCGTTCCGCTGTCCTTCAATGTCACGACAACCACCTGATTGTTCACCACGTCTGCACGGGTGCCCTCCACCATCAGGCCGTCCGCCTCCAGGTCGTCCATCTGCTTCTGTGCGGCAGAGAAGAAAATGTCACACTCGTAGCCTTCACGGATCTGGGTCAGGAGCGTGCCGGAACTGTCCGCGTTATAGATGATCTTCACCTCCGGATGGTCCTCATTGTACAGATCAGCCAGTTCCGTCATTACCGTATTCAGGCTGGCTGCAATAAACACCTGGATCTCCGTCGTTTTGCCGCTTTCCGCTGTTCCGCCCGCACCGCCTGCACTTTCTTCTGCGTCTCCTGTGCAGCCCACCATTGAAAACAGCATTACACTTATCAGAATCACTGCCAGTATCCTTCTTCTCATAGTCCTCTCCTTTATAGATCATTCCTGCAATCCGGTTTTTTTGTATCTACATCTAAGTATATCCGATTATTTTTTTAAAAACAATCGCCTGCTGCAAAAAAGCGGGAATTTCTGTTTTCATTCCTGAACCGGAAATTCCCGCCTGACTTCAATGTGATAAGAATATTTTACGGTATTGCTCCTGTGCGTACTCTGCCACTTTCCGCTCCAGCCGCTCATAACGCTCCATCAGGTCATAGCCTGCCGGACTGATCTGCGCCTGTCCCCCGCTCTTTCCGCCGGGCTGACGCTCCACGATCACCTCTCCCAGTTCCTGTTCCGCCGTGCGGATCAGCGTCCATCCCTTGCTGTAGGACATGCCCGCCTTCTCACAGGCTTCACGCACATTGCCGAGCACATCGATCTGCTTTAAAAGCACCATCATCCCCGGCCCGAAAAATGGCGTGTTCCGCGTCAACTGCACTTTCACCTTCGGGTAGATATCCGCCTGCTTCTCCGACTCCGCCAGTTCCTCAAAATGATCTTCCCGGCGCGCCCGGAGAAATATGCCTTCATCCTCGACCTCTGCGTAACCGATCGCCGCTTTCGTTGCATCAAGCGCACCTTTCAGTCCCCGGTCTCCCCGATAGGCTTCGATCTGCCCCACAAGCGCTGCATCGATCAGGACCGGATGGCCTTTCCGCCCGCCGCAGACCGGGATCACCACAGGTACATTCTGATCCTTTGCGCATCTGAGCATCGATTTGATCGTACCATCTGTAAAAAGAGGCACGTCCGCCGGACAGAAAAAGATCCGGGCACAATTCTTTAGATAACGAAATCCGCGCACGGCAAAATCCAGCATCTGCGCAGTCTCATAATCCTCACACCTGAGAAACGCCGCGCCCATCTTTGCAAGCCCTTTCTCCGTCTCCTGCGCGCGGTATCCCGTCACAACTACAATATCCTCCACTCCTGCGCGCTGGAACGTCCGGATCATCCTGCGGAGCATTGCATTGCGGTCTGTATTTTTCAGTTTTTCGTAAGCCCGGAAGCCGCCGGGTATTCCTGCAGCGGCGATCACAGCACCTGGTCGCATCCTCTTGAACCCCTTTTCTTTTTCCATTTCATTATACCTTCTCATTCACATATTGCAAATAACCTTTTTCTACTTGATTGTGGACTTTTCTTGCTTGACATTATGGCATATATGACATATCATTACATTAACCAAAGACAAAAGGAATACGTAATGAAGACATTAAATGAATTTTTTAATCAGCAAATGCAGGATCCGGAATTCCGTTCCGAATATGAAAAAATCCAGCCGGAAATGGACATCATTCGGGCAATTGTAGATGCCAGACTTTCTCAGAATCTGACTCAGAAGGAACTGGCTGAAAGAACAGGTATTAACCAGGCCGATATTAGCAAATTAGAGAATGGTACCCGCAATCCCTCTCTGAAATTACTGCAACGACTGGCAGATGGAATGGATATGATCCTAAAAATAGAATTCATTCCAAAGCCAAAACATAAATGATTTTATTACATCAAAGCGGCGCTGTTTCATTTACAGCGCCGCTTATTTTTCTTATGTCATCTACGTTTCTTTGAATAAAATGTATCCTCCATCGGCAGTTTTGTCCTGAGCACATGGTCCTTCGCGTAATACGCGCCCTGTGCCGCGGGAGCGGTCGGGATCGTGGCGATCTCGCCGATGCCTTTCGCGCCGTATGCAAATGGAAGCAGTTCTTCTTTCTCCACATAGATTGCATGGATATCCGGGATCTGCGTAGCCCGCATCAGACCCAGCGTTCCGTATCTTGCCTGTGGCACTCCGTCCTTCAGCGGGAAGTCCTCGGTCAGGGCATAGCCCAGCCCCATGAGCACGCCGCCCTCGATCTGTCCCTGGATGGCGATGGGATTGACCACCTTGCCGGAATCATGGGCCGCATAGACTTCTTTTACCCGTCCGTCATCGTCGAGGATGACCACATGGGTGGCAAATCCATAGGCCACATGGCTCTTCGGATTCGGCACGTCCGCCCCCAGCTTATCGGTTGGATCAAAGAATTCCGCGAAATATTCTTTCCCTTCCAGTTTTTCCAGATCACCGCCTGCCGCCTGAAGGTCTTTGTTAAGATCTGCGGCTGCCATGCGCACCGCTTCGCCGGTGATCAGTGTCTGCCGGGATCCGGATGTGGTTCCGGAGTCCGGCGCCACCTCGGAGTTGGCGCCCATATTGATGATCCGGTCTTTCCCGAGTCCGGTCGTCTCTGCGACCATCTGCACAAATACGGTTTTACAGCCCTGTCCGATATCGGACGCCGCGCTGTACAGCTCGATCTTCCCGTTATGTACGACCAGCTTTGCCCGGCCTTTATCCGGCAGGCCCACGCCCACGCCGGCGTTCTTCATGGCACAGGCGATCCCCGCCCGGCCCGGATTGCTTTCATAAGCATCCTTAACCGCCAGCAGAGTCTCTTTCAATGCTGTCGAACAGTCGGCGATCTGTCCGTTCGGCAGGACTTTCCCCGGCTCGATGGCATTGCGGTAGCGGATCTCCCATGGAGAGATGCCCACCTTCTCCGCCAGCAGGTTGATATTGGACTCCAGGGCGAATTCGCTCTGACATACGCCGAATCCCCGGAATGCCCCGGCAGGCGGATTATTCGTATAATACCCGTATCCCCGGATGTCTGTATTCTGATAACAGTACGGTCCCACGGAATGGGTGCAGGCGCGCTCCAGCACCGGTCCGCACAGGGACGCATAAGCGCCTGTGTCAAAATAGATCTCGCAGTCCAGTCCCGTGAAGATCCCGTTCTCGTCACATCCCAGGGTAAATGTGCCCTCCATGGCATGGCGCTTCGGATGGAAATTAATGGACTCCTGCCGGGAGAATGTAACCTTCACCGGCCGGTTCACCTTCAGCGCCGCCAGCGCCGCAATATGCTGGGCGGACACGTCCTCCTTGCCGCCAAAGCCGCCGCCCACCAGCTTGTTCTCCACCACCACGCGTTCCGGATCCCAGCCCAGCATGATGGAGATCTCATGCCTCGTATCATAGACGCTCTGGTCCGATGAGAGGACTTTCACGCCATCCTTATAGGGGAAGGCCACTGCAGACTCAGGCTCCAGAAAGGCATGCTCGGTAAAAGGCGTCCGGTAGGTCTGCGTCACCACATATTTTGACTCCGCCAGTGCTTTCTTCGCATCTCCCCGGGTCACATGGCGCTTCTGGCACAGATTGCCGTTTGAGTGGACCTTCGGCGCATCCTCCGCCATGGCCTCCCGGATCGAAGTCACAGGCTTCAATTCTTCATAATCGATCTCGATCAGTTTCTTTGCTTTATCAAGGATATCTCTCGTCTCAGCCACAACGAGACAGATGGCGTCCCCCACGCATCTGGTGATGCTTCCTTTTGCGATCATCACATCCCAGTCCTGCTGCAGATGCCCCACCTTATTATTGGGCACATCTTCCGCGGTCAGGACCGCCAGCACGCCGGGAAGCGCCAGCGCTTCCTCCGTGCGGATATCAAGGATCCGGGCACGGGCATATCTGGAACGCACAGCCGATGCATAGACCATTCCTTCCATTTCCACGTCGTCCGGATACTCCCCGTATCCCAGCACCTTTTCCCGCACATCCAGCCGGAAGGCTTTCTGTCCGACGCCGTATTCATCGCCCTTTTCCAGCTCTTCATCGATCTTCGCATCGCCCCGCAGGATCGCCGCCGTGAGCTGGATGCCTTCGATAATCTTCTTGTATCCCGTACAGCGGCAGATATTTCCCTTTAATGCGGTCTTGATCTCTTCTTCCGTCGGGTCCGGCACTTTGTCGATCAGCGCTTTCCCGGCCATGACCATGCCGGGGATGCAGAACCCGCACTGAACCGATCCCTTCGCACCGAATGCATAGACAAACGCTTCCTTCTCTTCCTCAGACAGCCCTTCTGTGGTCAGGATCGTCTTGCCCGCTGCGCGCTTAGTTGTCAGCACACAGGATTTTACCGCCCGGCCGTCCACAATGATCGTACAGGTCCCGCAGGCGCCCTCGCTGCATCCGTCCTTGACGGAATGAAGATGAAGATCGTCCCGCAGATATCGCAGCAGCGGCTTTTCTTCACAGATCGTGCGCTCGATTCCGTTTACCGTAAATGTATAATTTTCTTTCATGATCCCACCTTCCTGTCATTCGTGCAGATCCTCCCGGCGGTCGATATCCTTCAGTTCCTCAGCGTCCGCCTCCACGATCCGTATCCTCTCTTTATGCTCTTTCATGATCTGCCTTCCGCCTTCATCCCCGGACAGCTTCATAAGCTCCGGGAAATACACTGCATCCCAGCAGACCGGGTTGCCTTTTTTCTCTCCGCTTCCCGCACAAACGATGCTGCCCGGATGCCGGGCCGCCGTGCGGAAGATCTCCCCTATGGTAGAAACCGTGATCCCCGGCTGGTCGCAGACGGAAAAGAGGACGCCTCTTAAATCCGGCCTCTCCTCCAGCGCCTTCTCAAGTCCCAGCCTGAGCGACAGGGCGATCCCTTTCTCCGGTTCTGTATTTCTCACCGGGATCATCCCCCGCTCTCCGGCCGCACCTGCGATCTCTTCCGAACCGGTGACGATATACACCGGAAATGCACCGAATGCCTGCATTTTCTCCAGTGTATGTTCGTACAGCGGTCTGCCCTTTACCGGAGCGGTCAGCTTGTTTCCTCCGAACCTGCTGCCCGAACCGGCCGCCAGGATGACGATGGCATACCGGTCTTTCATCCGTTCAAATGCCGTCACCGCCTCCAGCACGCCGCCGCCGATGGCCCGCGCCTTATCCGAGATCGTATAACAGTGGGCCTTCTCCGCCCGGGCGTCAATGTCCCCGATCTTCAGATCTTTCTGCACACGGATCCCGCTCTGCAGCATGCCCCGCACGATGCCGCTCATCTGCGCATACACCGGAACGCCGCCGGTCACGGCCACGATCTGTCCCTGCTCCACGAAATCACCGATCCCGGCTTTCGGCTCCAGCTCCCCGTCCGCCGCCGCGCGGATCAGCCGTTCAATGGTGTAACCGCCTACATTTCCCGGCACTCCGGTGTTCGGGATGGCACTGCCGCGGCGGATCACATTGCCCAGCGTATGGCCCCGTTTCGTCTCTACCACACAGTTGCAGTCCTCCCCGGCTGTAAATCCCGGTCCCACGCCGACGACAAAGGGCGCGTCCGTGATCCGGGTCCCCACATTCCGCTTCGCCAGGATCGCGTCGATGAGCACATCCGGCTCATACCAGCTGCGGCAGGACGCCTCTTCGTCCACCATGACGGCGATATCCCCGTCCGCCAGGATCTGCTCCGCCGCCTTCCGGTCTGCTGCCAGTACAGCCGTCATATCCTCCACCTGAGCGCGCCCCTCGCAGACCGCCCGGGAAAATGCCACGGTCCTTCGCACTGTCAGCGGCTCCCGGATCTCCGTCATCAGGATCTGATGGCCGGCCCCATAAAGCCGGGACGCGATCCCGGTGGCGAGGTCGCCCGCTCCTCTGATCATTATTTTCATAGATTTCCTCCGGTCACAATGATCCGCCGGATCCCTTCTCCGGCCAGCATCCGGCAGATCTTAAGCGCCGCATGCCTTTCCTTCTCACTGTCAGCTTTATTTAAAACGACTGTGTATACGGCGCCCTCCGGACAGCCCTTCCGGCCTGCGCTCTGATGCGCCGCAAGCCGGGCGATGTCCTGGGCCGTTACACATTCTGTTCTATTCTTATTTAACAGTATCTCCGCCAGTTCCGGACGGAATACGGTTTCTTCGATCTTTTTCCCGATACTGTCCAGCCCGTATACAGACAGGACGTGGGTCGTCATCTCCGGGATCACCGGTTCATGTTCCGCCGGCACTTTTAAGGGAAGCCGCCTCGCACCGTCCGCCTCGATCAGGACCGGTATCTGACCTGCAAGCTCCATAAGCTTTTCAAACGCGTCATCCGGAAGCTTCATAAGCTTTCCCTCCGGCGCAGGATCTCCGATCCATGCCTGACCGTATCTTTCCAGTACGTCCCGGATCTTTTCTTCTGAATATCCGGTGAGGAAATACGGCCGGTCCTCTCTCAGGATGTGCGTCGTGGTCGTCACGATCACCAGGATCCCCGCCCGGACATATTCATCGGCCAGCCGGTGCAGGATCGTCGTCTTGCCGCCTGCGCCAACCGCCGATATGACCGGGCGCTGTACCCGAGGTGTCTCCCGCTCCGGTTCCAGCGCCTGTCTCATTGAATCTGTTTTTAATAATCTGTCTTCTTTATAAATCCATATCATCCTATTTCACGCCGTGGCGCACATAGACGCCGGTCTTCTCTTCCAGGATCTGTCCGTTCAGCGCCGCCAGCTGGCCTCTTAAGTATACCTGCTGCGCCCTGCCCCGGATCTTCGTTCCCTCCATCGGGCAGTAATCGCAGGCCGACTGCTGGCTCTCCGCCGTCATGGTCCACTCTTCGTCCGGATCCCAGACAACAATATCCGCATCGCTTCCCGGAAGAAGCGCGCCTTTCTCCGGATAGAGTTTGTAAAGCTTTGCCGGATTCTCCGACAGATACTGGCACATCTGCTCCACGGTGATCCGCTTCTCATTTACACCGAACTGCCAGATCAGCGCCGGGCGCTCTTCCGCGCCGGGCATGCCGCATGGCGTTCTGGAGAAATCTTTCGCCCCGGCCATCTTCTGCTCTTTTGTAAAACTGCAGTGGTCCGTGGCAATGGTGTGGATCCTGCCTTCCTTTAACGCCTGCCAGAGGATTTCCTGGTTTTTCTTCTTCCTAAGCGGCGGCGCGATCATGTAATGCCTTGCCTCCTCGAAGGGCAGCATATATTTGCTCTCGTCCATCAGCAGATACTGCGGACAGGTCTCCACATATACCTTCTGCCCCGCTTCTCTTGCACGCAGGATCTCCCGGTATCCGGCCGCCGTGCTTAAGTGTACGACAACCACCGGCGTATCCACGCACTTCGCGATCCGAAGGAGCCGGGATACGGCTTCCGCCTCCGCCTCTTTGGGGCGCGTCCACGGATAGTCGGACACATCGATGCGGCTGCCTTTCGTTTTCTGAAGTTCTTTCAGCCTGGCTTTGATGATGCCGTCGTTCTCACAGTGCACGCCGGCGATGCCGCCCAGCTCTTTCAGGCGGGAGAGGATCTCATACATCGTCTCGTCGTCCACCATGGTGTCATAGGTCATATACAGCTTGAAGGAGCAGGTCTCTTCATTGACGATCTCTTCCAGTTCCCGGCTGATGTTCTCATTCCAGTCGGTCAGCGCCAGATGGAAGGCGTAATCACAGGAAGACTCCCCGTCCGCTTTCTGGTGCCAGTTGTTGAGCGCCTCCCGCAGATTTTCTCCCCGGTACTGGGTGGCGTAATCGATGATGCAGGTGGTCCCTCCTGCCAGTTCCGCCTTTGTTCCCGTATCGAACTTATCCGCCGTCACGGTATTGCTCACTTCCAGCGCCATGTGGGTGTGTGCATCGATAAATCCCGGAAACAGCAGTTTGCCTCTCACATCGATGATATCTGCATCCTTAAATTCCAGGTTCTCTCCCACGGCAAGGATCTTCTCCCCCTTTACCAGGATGTCCATTTTTTTCGTTCCCTTGCCGCTTACAACTTTACCGCCTTTAAATAGAAGCTTCATACCGGCTCCCCCTTTCTGTCATCTGTTTCTCGTCTGATCTCTGAGCATATATGAATAGTCTTTGCACACTGTCTCCATCAGTTTCTGCAGCGCCTCCGGGATCCGGGTCTCATCGCCCTTCGTCCAGACAGATGTCTCTCCGAAGAAACGCACTTTGCACTTCACCTGATCTTTATCGAGCACTGCGAATCCCTGGTTCCTGCTGTCATCCATGTCATTCTCGTCGGCAAACAGGGTAAACTTGTCGAGATACGGAGCGCTGTCATAGGGGCAGAAGCTCCGGCAGTTGCCGCACTCGTTGCACATGTAGTCCACATGGATGATCTGATGCTTCTCCATGCCCGGTACACGGATGGCGATATTCGCCCGGTTCGGACAGGCCTCCACGCAGTTCTCGCAGATGCCGGAACATCCGAGGCACCGGCCGCTCTCTTCCCCGTCTTCCCTGCGGCTGTTCAGACTGCCTTTTCTTCCGTAGATCGCATCCTCATCGGTCTCCGGTTCAAAATCTCTGACGATCTCTTCCCCGATCACCGCGCGGGCCGCCTTCAGTGCATTGCTGATGCCCTCGACCACGGTCGCCGGACCGCCCATGCCGTCGCCCACGATATATACGCCAGCGCGGCTGGATTCAAAGGTTTCTTCGTTTACAACGGCACGTCCGCGGTCATTTACGCGGATGCCGCAGGATTCATAAAATGCGGTCGGCACGCGCTCGCCCACTGCAGCGATCACGGTATCCGCCGGGATCTCTTTCTCTTCCCCAGTCTCCACCACGCCTCTTCTGCCGGATGCGTCGTAGTCGCCCAGCTTCATCACTTTGCAGAGAAGCCTGCCGTTCTCCAGCTTCACCGGCGCCAGCAGTTCCATGAACTCTACGCCGTCCTCCACTGCCATGACCAGTTCTTCCTCATCCGCCGGCATGTAGCGCTTCGTCCTTCTGTATACCAGATACGCGTGCTCCACGCCCTTCGTGCGTTTCGCCGCTCTGGCTGTATCCATGGCGGTATTTCCGCCGCCGATGATGACAACATTTTTCCCGATATCAAGGTCCCCGTCTTTCGCCTTGAAATCCGCCAGGAATTCCAGGGCGTTGACCGGCTCGCCTTTCTCCAGCCGCAACACGCCCGGCTCCGACGCGCCCACTGCCAGGACAACCGCCGTATAGCCGGCATTTTTCAGCATATCAAGATCGGTGATCTCCGAATTCAGATAAATCTGGACGCCGGTCTTCTCAAGAAGCGCCGCATCCTTATCAATGGCCTCCGCCGGGATCCGGAATTCCGGGATCACGTGGCGGACCACGCCGCCCAGCCGGTCTGTCTTCTCGAACAGGGTGGTCTCCATCCCCGCTCTGCGGAGGAAATATGCCGCCGCCATTCCGGCCGGACCGCCGCCGATCACCGCAGCCTTCCCGCTTCTTGTCACCGGGGACGCCGCAAGCTTCTCCATGAGCGCGTCATATCCGTTCTGCGCCGCGATCAGCTTCATCCCGCGGATATAGACGGATTCCTCATAGAAATTGCGGGTACATTTGCCCATACACGGATGGGCGCAGATCGTTCCCGTAATGAACGGGAGCGGATTCTTCTCTGTGATGACCTGCATGGCCTCTTCGTATTTCCCGTCTTTTACAAGCTGCAGGTACGCCGGGATATCCTGATGGATCGGACATCCTTCCTTACAGGGTGCGGTAAAGCAGTCCAGAAGCGGCACCTGCTTCTTCATCTTCCTGGACGGGAGCGGTTTCACCGCTTTCACGTGATGGGGATCGGTCTTTGCCGCGTCCACCAGACGCTGCACCGCCTCCGCGTCGACGCCATTGAATACAGCGCCTTCTTTTTCCAGAAGGGACGCCATCTGGTTCATCCGGTCGTATCCGCCCGGCTTCAGGAGGGTCGTCGCCACCGTCACCGGCCAGATGCCCGCCTCCACGATGTCTTTAATATTGTAGTAATCCGCACCGCCCGAATAGGAGATGCGAAGCTTTCCGTCAAAGTCTTTCGCCAGTTTTGCCGCCACGGAGATGGACAGCGGATACAGGGATTTGCCCGACATATACATTTCCTCGCTGGGCAGTTCGTTCTGCTTTACATCCACCGGGAATGTATTGGTGATCTTCACGCCGAACTCCAGGTTCCGCTCCGCGCACACCTTCATCAGGCGCTCCAGCATCGGCACGGCGTCCGCATACTGCAGATCATCCTTAAAATGGAAATCCCCGAACACCACGTAGTCGTATCCCATATCGTCCATCATCTTCCGCGCGTACTCATAGCCCAGCAGCGTCGGATTGCATTTGATAAATGTATGGAATCCCTTCTCCGTGATCAGGTACATGGCGATGCGCTCGATCTCCTGGGGCGGACAGCCGTGCAGGGTGGAAATGGTCACGGAATTGCAGATATCTCCGGAGATCCCTTCGATATCCTCTTCCGTTACATTTTCAAACCGATCCGCATGCTCCAGCAGATATGCCTTGCAGGATCTGAAGATATCCGAATCCTGGGCGTGCTTCATCGTATTTAAGAAGTTGTCAATCTTCTCAGACCTGATGCCTTCCAGGTCGTAGCCCACACTGATATTGAACTGGAAGCCGTCCATGCTGCCCAGGCCGAATTCCTTCGCCATCACCTTGCAGAGGAACCAGGCTTTGATATATTCTTCCATGGCCTGGGGCACGTAAAGCTCCGTGGACCACTCGCAGTTGTAACACTCGTCATCCGCCTTGATGCAGGGCTTGTTCACGCATGCGGACAGTTCCGCGCCGTCCATGATCTGCACCGTCTTCAGTTCGAAGAACCGGCTTCCGGTATAGTAGGCGGCCGCGATATTCTGGGCCAGCTGGGTATGGGGGCCGGCCGCCGGGCCTACCGGCGTCTCCAGCGTCCGCTCAAAGATCGTCCGGTTATACTTCGGATCCGCATGGTAAGGATGATGCTCCCCGAATACGGTTCCGCTCTTTTTATGTTCCGTCAGTGTCCAGTCAAGGAGCTGGGCAAATGACATTGGTCGCATAATATCACTCATAGCATTTCCTCCTGTTGGTCGGTGCGTTTATTTTCCTTCCGGCTTGTCCTTCGGCAGGATCAGGTTCAGGACGACTGCAAAGATAGTCGCCAGAACCACCGGCGAAGATGCAAATGTATTGTTGATAATGGACTGGAAGCTCTCCAGGCTCATGCTCATGTTCAGCGCGCTGTGGATGCTCTGGGTCATCTGGTTCAGGCAGCCGTCATTGAGCGTAACGCCCATGCCGATGGCGATGGAAAGCCCTGCCACAGTCGTGTTTCTGTATGTCAGTTTCTCAGTCACAAGCAGCTTGATGCCGGTCATGGCGATGGATGCAAACACGGATGCAACCGCGCCGCCGAGCACGCACTGCGGGATCGTTCTGAGGAGTGCGGAGAACTTCGGGATCAGTCCGGCGATCAGAAGGATCACAGCCGCTGCGGAGAACACCCTTCTCGCAACAACTCTTGTGGAACCTACGATGCCTACGTTCTGGCTGTAGGTCGCCGTCGGCGGGCAGCCGAAGAATGCGCATACCATATTGCTCACGCCGTATCCGATGATACCGCCGTTGAGCTCATCATCTGTAGGAAGACGGTCCATGCCGCCTGTCGTCGTCGCTGAGAAATCGCCCATAGCCTGGATGGAATTCACCAGGAAGAGGATGGCCAACGGCAGGATCGCGGAAATGTCAAACTTCATACCGAATGCCAGCGGCATCGGAACCTGGAACCAGCCTGCGGATGACAGTGCGGAGAAGTCCACCATGCCGAAGCACAGGGCAACCACATAGCCGCAGAGGAGGCCGATCAGGATGGACGCCAGTTTGAAAAGTCCTTTACCATAATGGTTCAGGAGTACAACAATGGCCAGCGTGACGAATGCCACCAGCCAGTTCTGCCAGGAACCGTATACGAGCGCAGCCGTCTTGCCCTGCTGCTCTACGATCACTTCATATGTGTTGGAAGAATTTCCTGCCATGTAATTAATGGCTGTGCTGTAAAGGGAAAGGCCGATGGCCAGGATCACCGTGCCGATAACAAGCGGCGGGAATACTTTACGGATCTGACGGATAAATAATCCGACCAGGATCGCCACCACGCCGCCGATGACCATGGCGCCGAAGATCGTATTGACATCCTTCGCCTGCGCCGCAATGGCCGTCATGGTCGGAACATAGGCGAAGCTTACGCCGATGATGACCGGAAGTCCGCTTCCCAGTTTGATCTTGTATGCATAAAGCTGGAGCAGGGTGGACAGCGCCGCGAATACGAGGGATACCTGGATCAGAAGACCCATATCCACATTTCCGCCCGCGTTGTTCGCCGCGTTCGCCACCAGGATCGCCGGCGTTACACAGCCGACCACCGCGGCGAGCACGTGCTGGGCCGCCAGAGGAAATACCTGCCCGAATGACGGCTTGCCGTCCCACTTGAATAATTCTGCATTGTCTCTTTTCTGTCTTGTGTCGTTCATTGTTGTTTTTCCTTTCCTGTCATGCATTGATTCTGTCTGCCAGTTCTTTTGCCGCCTGTCTGCAGTCGGCCATTACCTTCGCCGTGTCGATCTTCGTAAGACGGCGGTCCTTCATAACCACTTCCCCGTTCGCCACGGTCGTCACCACATCATGCCCGGTCACGCCGAACAGGAGATGGCTGTTGATATTCGCCGCCGTAAGCGGTGTGAGCGGATCGTAATCCACGATGATCACATCCGCGGCCGCGCCCTCTTTCAGCACGCCCAGTTCCTGCTTAAAGTATCTGCCCGCAATCTTCGCATTATTCTCGAAGAGCATCTGCGGAACCTCACCCCATGCCGCATTGGGATCGCAGAGGTGGTGCTTGTGCAGGATGTTGGCCACTTTCCAGGATTCCGTCATATCGTGGGTATAGCCGTCAGTCCCCAGACCGGTCAGGATCCCCCGGTGCACCAGTTCCATGGTCGGCGGGCATCCGCAGGCATTGCCCATGTTGGACTCCGGATTGTGTACGACCATCGTATCCGTCTCTTTGATCAGCTCCATCTCGTGGGGATTGATGTAAATGCAGTGCCCGAGCAGCGTCTTCTCTCCCAGGATCCCGTGATCCATGAGCCGGTCCACGATCCGTTTGCCGTAGTGCTTCAGGCAGTGATGGAGATCCTCGATCCCCTCCGCCACATGGATGTGATATCCGACCTCATCGGGCTTATTGACCGCAGCCAGCTCCATCGTTTCATCCGAGATCGTAAACTGCGCATGCATGCCCATCATACCGGCGATCATCCCGCTGTCGTCCGCCAGTGCATGACGGATGAATTCCGCATTTTCCATCACAGAATCCCGCGCCTTATCCATGCCGTCCCGGTCCGACACCTCATAGCACAGACAGGAGCGCACGCCCGTCTCTCTCGCCGCCTTCTCGATCTCAAAGAGCGACCCCCGGATGGCCCCGAAGCTCGCATGATGGTCAAAGATCGTCGTCACGCCGTTCCGGATACAGTCGATATAGGTTGCCATGGCACTTAAATAAGTGTCATGCAGGGTGAGATTCCGGTCAATGGTCCACCACTGGCCGTCCAGGATATCGAGGAACCCTTTCGGATCATATCCTTTAATAGAAAGCCCTCTTGCAAATGAGCTGTAAATATGTTCGTGTACATTGATGAATCCCGGCATGATCAGCCCGCCTTTTGCGTCGATATACTCCGCATCCGGATATGCATTCCTGATCTCTTCCGTCCTGCCGACCCTGCAGATTGCGGTCCCGTCAACCGCCACCGCGCCGTTCTCGATCAGCGGGCAGGCAGGGTCTCTGGTGATCACTTTTCCGTTTCCTAAAACCAGCATGTCCTGTTCTCCTTTTATTTATTTTATACATACCGTTCTTAGTGCACTCTCGCGGATTTCTGTGCAAATCGCACACTAAGCCCTGTCACTGACTATAGAATAACATTAATATTGTATAAATGCAACACAATTTCTAAATGATTTTTAGAACACCTAAAAATTTTTTAGAAAAAGTATTGACTCTGTTTTTTTTTATGCTATGATTAGTTTAAAGGCAACACATCAACAACAAATTTTCCCATCACGGTCATACAGAAAGGCGGGTGAGAAAATGGCTCAGAATCTGGATTTTTTAAAACAGCTTGCACACGGCATGGCTGTTCAGTTCGGCAGTTCCTGCGAAGTTGTGATCCACGATCTGTCTAAAAAAGATTTAGAAAATTCTATTGTTTATATTGAGAACGGTCACGTATCCAACCGCCACACAGGCGACGGCCCGTCCGGGATCGTGCTTGAAACGCTGCGCACAGACCCGGAAAAGCTTCAGGACCGTCTTGCATATCTTACCAGGACAGAGGATGGCCGGATCCTCAAATCCAGCACCCTCTATATCCGGGATGAAAAAGGCAGGGTCAATTATCTTTTTTCCATTAATTATGACATCACTACTCTGCTGGCGGCAGAAACCACCATCAAAGGACTGATGAAGATACATCGCGATGAAGATGAAAAAGAGAAGTCTTCCGATTCACCTCAGAAGATCACGCACAGTGTCACAGAACTTCTGGATATGCTGATCGAACAGGCCATCGCAAGGATCGGAAAACCAGTGGCGCTCATGACCAAGGATGACAAAGTCGCAGTCGTGCAGTACCTGAACAACGCCGGCGCATTCCTCATCACAAAATCCGGCGACAAAGTCTCATCCCTGCTGGGGATATCAAAATTTACACTGTACAGCTATATGGACAAAGGATGATCGGCCGCCATCAGCGAGAAGGAGCCGCTTTGCGGCGGATTCGAGCTGGGCACGATCATCTCAATTCATCTCAATATTATAAAAAGGAGGTTCCACGATGGAAACGATCAAATGGGCAGTAAACAAGATGCCGAAGACAGCAGACGCCAACCTGAAGGTAATGGGCCTGGACGAGATCCGCAAAGCCCGCGCCTTCCACGAAAGCTTTCCCCAGTACAGCGTAACGCCGCTGGCAAAGCTCGACCATATGGCGGCGCGCCTCGGACTGGGCGAGGTCTACGTGAAGGATGAGTCCTACCGCTTCGGCCTCAACGCGTTCAAGGTACTGGGAGGGTCATTTGCCATGGCCCGCTACATTGCGAAGCAGACCGGAAAAGATGTATCCGAGCTTCCCTACAGCGTCCTTACTTCCGATAAACTGAGAGAAGAATTCGGACAGGCGACTTTCTTTACTGCCACAGACGGCAACCACGGCCGCGGCGTTGCATGGGCCGCCAACAAACTGGGACAGAAAGCCGTCGTCCTCATGCCGAAAGGAAGCACGCAGACAAGACTGAACAACATCCTCGCTGAGGGCGCACAGGCAACCATTGAGGAATGCAATTACGATGAATGCGTGCGCATGGCAAATGCCATGGCGGAAAAGACAGAAAACGGCGTCATGGTACAGGATACCGCCTGGGACGGCTACGAGGAGATCCCGTCCTGGATCATGCAGGGATACGGCACCATGGCAATGGAGGCGGACGAGCAGCTCCACGATTATGACTGCGAGCGTCCGACCCATGTATTCATCCAGGCCGGCGTAGGATCTCTTGCCGGGGCAGTCCAGGGATATTTCGCCAACCGTTATCCGGACAATCCGCCTAAAGTGATCGTCGTGGAAGCGGAGGCTGCTGCCTGCCTGTACAAAGGCGCTGCAGCCGGGGACGGCGAGATCCGCATCGTAGACGGCGACATGGTTACGATCATGGCCGGACTTGCCTGCGGCGAACCGAATACCATTTCCTGGGACATCCTGAAAAATCATGTAGATACATTTGTCGCTTCGCCTGACTGGGTAGCGGCAAGGGGCATGCGCATGCTGGCGGCGCCTGTGAAAGGCGACCAGCCGGTAACCTCCGGAGAATCCGGAGCCGCGCCGTTCGGAACACTGGCGTGCATCATGACCATGGATGAATACAGACCGCTGAGGGAACATCTGGGGCTGGATGAGCATTCAAAAGTCCTGCTCTTCTCCACCGAAGGCGACACGGATCCGGAACGGTATGAATCCATCGTATGGGGCGGAAACGACAGATAACAAAACAGGTTCATAGATTCAAAAAAGAAAAGGAGAGAACAGACATGGATTTTAACAAGATCAAAGAAGCTGCACAGGCTTACCAGACAGACATGACCGCATTCCTTCGCGCCATCGTGAAGAATCCGGGCGAGAGCTGCGATGAGAAAGCGCACATCGACACCATCGCCGCAGAGATGAAGAAACTGGACTTCGACGAAGTCATCATCGATCCCCAGGGAAATGTCATCGGCTACATGGGAACAGGCGATAAGATCATCGCATACGATGCACATATCGATACCGTGGGCATCGGAAACATTGACAACTGGAACTTCGATCCCTATGAGGGATATGAGAACGACACCGAGATCGGCGGACGCGGCGTGTCCGACCAGTGCGGCGGCATCGTATCCGCAGTATACGGAGCGCGGATCATGAAAGATATGGATCTGATCCCGGAAGGCTGTAAGATCATGGTCGTTGGAACCGTTCAGGAAGAAGACTGCGACGGCCTGTGCTGGCAGTACATTATCAATGAAGACAAGATCCGTCCGGAATTCGTCGTATCCACAGAGCCTACAGACGGCGGCATCTACCGCGGGCAGCGCGGACGCATGGAGATCCGCGTGGATGTGAAAGGCGTTTCCTGCCACGGATCCGCACCGGAGCGCGGCGACAACGCGATCTACAAGATGGCGGACATTCTTCAGGACGTACGCGCCCTCAACGAAAATGATGACGCGGACGAAACAGAGATCAAGGGCCTTGTAAAGATGCTCAACCCGAAATACAATCCGGACTGGGAGGAGGCACGCTTCCTGGGCCGCGGCACCATTACCGTATCCCAGATCTTCTACACCTCCCCGAGCCGCTGTGCGGTAGCGGATTCCTGCGCGGTATCCCTTGACCGCCGCATGACCTTCGGCGAGACATGGGAGAGCTGCCTGGATGAGATCCGCGCACTCCCGAGCGTACAGAAATACGGGGACGACGTCGTCGTATCCATGTACAACTACGACCGCCCGTCCTACACCGGATGTGTATACGAGATTGAATGCTATTTCCCGACATGGGCGATCCCGAAAGACCACAAAGTGACAAAAGCGCTTGAAAAAGCATACATCTCCCTCTACGGCGAGAAGAGGATCGGCGCGCCCGAGACACTGGAAATGCGCCAGAGCCGCCCGCTCACTGACAAATGGACTTTCTCCACAAACGGCGTATCCATCATGGGAAGGAACGGCATTCCCTGCATCGGGTTCGGACCGGGCGCCGAGGCGCAGGCACACGCCCCCAACGAAAAGACATGGAAACAGGATCTGGTAACATGCGCAGCTGTATACGCGGCACTGCCGGGATGCTACTGTGAATAAAATACATTTCATATTCAAGGAGGACAAATCAAAATGAAAACATTACAGGATTATATCGATAAGCTGAACAAACTGAACTTCAAAGACATGTACGAAGGCGACTTCTTCCTGACCTGGGAGAAAACGGACGACGAACTGGAAGCGGTCTTCACCGTTGCCGACGCGCTCCGCTACATGAGAGAGAACAACATCTCCACGAAAGTATTTGAAAGCGGACTGGGCATCTCCCTTTTCCGCGACAATTCCACACGTACCCGTTTCTCTTTCGCTTCTGCCTGCAACCTGCTCGGCCTTGAAGTTCAGGATCTGGACGAGGGCAAATCCCAGATCGCCCACGGCGAGACCGTGCGTGAGACTGCAAACATGATCTCCTTCATGGCAGACGTTATCGGCATCCGCGACGACATGTACATCGGCAAAGGAAACGCCTACATGCATGAAGTCGTAGACGCTGTTAAACAGGGAAATAAGGACGGGATCCTGGAGCAGAAACCAACGCTCGTAAACCTGCAGTGCGACATCGACCATCCGACGCAGGCCATGGCCGACATGCTCCACATCATCCACGAATTCGGCGGCGTTGAGAACCTGAAAGGCAAAAAGATCGCCATGTCATGGGCATACTCTCCGTCCTACGGCAAACCGCTCTCCGTTCCCCAGGGCGTGATCGGACTGATGACCCGTTTCGGAATGGACGTTGTCCTTGCACATCCGGAAGGATACGAGGTATTCCCGGAAGTTGAGGCTGTGGCTGCCGAGAACGCAAAGAAATCCGGCGGTTCCTTCACAAAGACAAACAGCATGGCTGAGGCATTCAAAGACGCTGATATCGTATACCCGAAGAGCTGGGCTCCGTTCGCAGCGATGGAAAAACGTACAGAGCTGTACGGCAACGGCGATTTCGAAGGCATCAAAGAACTGGAGAAAGAACTCCTCGCACAGAACGCGCAGCATAAAGACTGGGCATGCACCGAGGAACTGATGAAGACGACAAAAGACGGCAAAGCCCTCTACCTGCACTGTCTGCCGGCAGACATCACCGGCGTGAGCTGCGAGGAAGGCGAGGTTGACGCAAGCGTATTCGACCGCTACAGAGACCCGCTGTACAAAGAGGCAAGCTACAAACCGTACATCATCGCAGCCATGATCTTCCTTGCAAAATTCGCGGATCCGGCTGACATCCTGAAGAAACTGGAAGAAAGATCCACACCGAGGATCTTCAAATAAGAATCATCAGAAGGAGAACAGACTATGTTAAAATACGTTGATACAAAAAATGCACCTGCAGCCATCGGACCGTACTCCCAGGGCATCGTCCTGAACGGCATCGCCTTCTTCTCAGGCCAGATCCCGCTCTCCCCGGAGACAGGGGAAGTGGTCGGCACGACCATCGAAGAGCAGGCAGAACAGGTCATGCAGAATGTAAAAGCGCTTCTGGAAAGCCAGGGCGCAGCATTTACCGACGTTGTGAAAACCACCTGCTTCCTTGCGGATATGGCGGACTTCGCTGCATTCAATGAAGTATATGCGAAATATTTCACCGGGAAACCGGCGCGCTCCTGCGTCGCTGTAAAAGCGCTTCCGAAAGGAGTTCTCTGCGAGGTAGAGGCGATCGCCGCTGTGAAAGAGGCATAGATCCGGGAGGCCTGATATGGAAAAGAAAAAACGCATCGTCATCGCCCTGGGCGGAAACGCCCTCGGCAATACGCTTCCGGAACAGATGAAAGCCGTGAAGATCACTTCCCGCGCCATCGTGGACCTGATCCAGGAGGGCTGCGAGGTCGTCGTTGCACACGGGAACGGACCCCAGGTCGGCATGGTCAACAACGCCATGATCGCCCTCACCCATGAAGACCCGCTGCAGCCGAATACACCGCTGTCTGTCTGCGTAGCCATGAGCCAGGCGTACATCGGGTACGACCTGCAGAACGCGCTCCGCGAAGAGCTTTTAAACCGTGGGATCACAGACATCCCGGTGGCGACCATGATCACACAGGTCCGCGTCGATCCGGATGATCCGGCATTTGACCACCCGTCCAAACCGATCGGACGCTTTATGACAAAAGAACAGGCCGACATAATGGCTGAAAAATACGACTATATCATGAAGGAAGATGCAGGACGCGGCTACCGCCGTGTGGTCGCTTCCCCAAAGCCTCAGGAGATCATCGAGATCGGTACGATCCGCAACATGGTTGACTCCGGCGATGTAGTCATCGCCTGCGGCGGGGGCGGCATTCCCGTCACCCGTCAGGGCAATCACTTAAAAGGCGCCAGCGCGGTGATCGACAAAGATTTTGCCAGCTGCCTGATGGCAAAAGAACTGGATGCTGATATCCTCATCATCCTGACCGCCGTTGAAAAAGTGGCTGTCAACTACGGAAAGCCGGATGAGAAATGGCTGGATGACATCACCGTTGATGAGGCAAAGCAATACATCGCCGAAGGGCATTTCGCCCCGGGCAGCATGCTGCCGAAAGTCCAGGCGGCTGTGGATTTTGCAGAGTCAAAACCGGGCAGACAGGCGCTCATCACCCTGCTTGAAAAAGCAAAAGACGGGATCCTCGGGAAGACCGGAACAAGGATCCACCTGTAAAAGCAAAAAACTCCTAAAAATATGTAACACACAGATCCCCGCCGGTATTGCCATGTGCCGGCGGGGAAACTATTTTTTCATTTCGTTGTTATAGCAACAGAATATTTCCTACAAGTCTGTTATACTCTGATTGTTCCAAAAAACGAATACGGAGGAATAACCATGATCAGAAAAATCATTAAAATTGATGAAGAGAAATGCAACGGCTGCGGTGCCTGTGCAGCAGCCTGCCACGAAGGCGCGATTGAAATGATAGACGGGAAAGCAAAACTCACCCGCGAAGATTACTGCGACGGACTGGGCGACTGTCTGCCCGCATGCCCGACGGACGCTATTTCATTTGAGGAGCGGGAAGCCCCGGCCTATGATGAAGCGGCTGTCCTTGCAGCCAAAGCGAAAAAAGCCGAAGCGCCCCTGCCTTGCGGATGCCCCGGCTCCCAGTCCAGAGCTATCCGCCGGGAAAAAGCAGGCGTTGAATCTGAAGCACCTCAAGGATTCCCGGCTGCTGCACCTGTAAGCCGTCTCTCCCAGTGGCCGGTCCAGATCAAACTGGCGCCTGTGAACGCACCGTATTTCAACGGAGCGAAGCTCCTGGTGGCTGCGGACTGCACCGCCTATGCCTACGGCAATTTTCACAATGAATTCATCCGGGATCACGTCACCCTGATCGGCTGCCCGAAGCTGGACAGCGTCGACTATTCCGAGAAGCTGACCGCGATCCTGGCCAATAACGATATCAGAAGCGTCACCGTTGTGCGCATGGAAGTTCCCTGCTGCGGCGGCATCGAGCATGCCGTGAAGACGGCGCTTCAGGAAAGCGGAAAGTTTATTCCCTGGCAGGTGGTGACGATCTCCACTGACGGCAGGATCATAGACTGATCTCCTGCCCTTTCACGAATTTGGCGCGGATCTCGCGCTCATCCGCCAGATAGATCATTCTCTCCAGCCTGCTCCGGACATCGAGCGGGCGGGGAGATCTCAGGCGGCTGTCATCCATCACAACTGCATCAAAATCATATCCATTCTCAAAACTCCCGGTCTTTCCGAAAAATGCACCTCCACCTTTTGAAGCCATATAGAAAACTTCCTCTGCCGTCAGCGGAGCTTCCGTCTGATCCGTGAGGCGCCATCGCATTTTCGATGCCTGCACGGCGAAGGACATGGCGCGGAACATGTTCTCTGTCGAACCGCCTGCCACATCGCTCCCAAGTCCGATGCGCATCCCCTCTTCCAGATATCTCCGGACCGGTGCGATGCCGGAGGAGAGATTCATGTTCGATTCCGGGCAGTGGGCAATAAACACACCCTTTTCTTTCATGCGGGCGATCTCCCGGTCATCACTGTATACGCAGTGCGCCATGATGGTCGGGCAGTCCGCTCCCCCGAAAAGACCGGACCGGTCATATGCATCTCCGTAAAATTCCGCATCCGGACGGAGTTCTGCAACCCACGCCGCTTCCTGCGGATTCTCGGACAGGTGGGATTGTACCGGGAGATGGCTCTCTGCCTGGATCTTTTTCAATCCTTCCATCAGTGCATCCGAACAGGCCGGTATGAACCTGGGCGTCAGCACCGGCCGGGTATGCTGATAGTTCCGTCCGGCCACATCCCTGAGCCAGTCTTCAGTTTCGTCCTGTGATTCCTGCGTTTCCTCACAGATATACCCCGGACAGTTCCGGTCCATATTTACCTTTCCCACAAATGTCTCCAGCCCGGTCTGTTCCAGCAGATCCATCAGCTTCATCGTCGCCGGGCGGTGCACAGTGGCAAATACGCAGGCCCGGGTCGTGGCGCTCCGCTTCAGGTTCTCTGCGAAGATCCCGTACGCGCGTCCGGCATAATCCGTGTCTTCATACCGGGCTTCCTCCGGAAATATATTCGCTTCCAGCCAGTCCAGAAGTTCCTGATCCATCCCGAATCCACGAATCGGATACTGGGGTGCATGGACATGCAGATCCGTAAGTCCCGGTATGATCAGACAGTCGCCGAAGTCACGGATCGGATTGCCGCCCAGCCGGAAGGGAAGCGTCCGGTAAATGCCGTCCACGCTCCCGTCCCTGCACACAAGATAGCTGTGCTCGCAAACGGTAAAATTCTCCGGTGTCTTTGTATAAATAATATTGCCTTTCAATATCAGTATATTCTTTCTCATGGCTCACACTTTCTCCAGCATAACTTCCACCACGCCGCCGCAGACCATGCCTTCATCCTCCGCGGCATCCGCAGTCATATCCACAGTGCAGAGCCGGAATCCCTCATCCTCCGCACGCATCATCAGCAGCGCTTTTCGGATCACTTCGCTTTCAATACAGCCGCCGCCGATCGTATCCACCGTGGTCCCGTCCGCCCGGATCAGCATCTTCGTGCCCACGCTACGGGGCGCGGATCCCTTCCTGGAAATGATCGTCGCCAGAACTTTTTCTCTGCTGTCATCCGGATCCAGAACCGCATCCAGCAGTTCCGTAGAATAGCCGCCCGTTCGGCACCTTTCTGCTTTGCCGTCTTTTCCGAATCCGGCATTCTTCACCTGGATGATCTCCGCCATCACAGACACCGCGATCTCCTCCGGCGTCTCCGCGCCGATCTTCAGCCCGATCGGAGTATGCACCCCGTCCAGCGCCTCCCGGCATACGCCTTTCGCTTCCAGCTGGTCTTTCACGATCGCCACTCTGCGGCGGCTGCCCATCATTCCCACATAGGCATACGGTTTCCGCAGGATGGCTTCCAGACATTCCGTGTCGTACCGGTGCCCTCTCGTCACGATGATGAACCAGGAATCCGAATCGCCCCGGATCTTCGAAAGTCCGTCTGAGAAAGGCTCACAGAGCACCTGGTCCGCCCCGGCCGCGCGGGCATGATCCGCGAATTTGGGCCGGTCCTCGATCACGGTCACCATAAAGCCAAGCCTCTTTCCCATACGGATAATAGGCATGGATACATGGCCGGCCCCGCAGATGATCATCTTCGGTGTACGGCCGATCCGCTCACGATAGATCCTTGTCTGCGATTCTGTATCATGCAGGGCTTTCACTTTCTGCTCCCCTTCCGCGCCGACGCCGTCCCCGCAGCTCAGCCGTTTCTCCCCGGCATGTTCCCCGGCAAGAACCGTCTCTGACCAGATATCGCCTTCCGGCAGAGCCAGCGCTGTTTTTAACTCTTCATAAAACCGGTTCATAAAACACCTCATTTACAAAGAGCGGCATCCCTCCGGATACCGCCCTTATTCTCATCATTTACTGTATTCTTCCGCCGATTATGCCGCTGCCAGTCTTCCGAGCACGTCTTTGAGCAGTTCGTAGAAACGCTCAAAGGAATCAAGCGGCACATTTTCATCCGGCGTGTGGACATTGTAAAGCGTCGGTCCCACTGCGATCGCATCCAGTCCCGGAAGCGCCTCTGAGAACAGTCCGCACTCCAGTCCTGCGTGAAGCGCCTCCAGTCTCAGTTCGCTGCCGAACAGCTCTCTGTAGCTCTCCACGAACACTTCACGGATCTTTGAATCTTCTTTGTAATCCCATCCCGGATACTGTCCGCTGTAGGAGATCTCGAATCCGAAAGTCTCGGCCAGCAGGGCAAAACGCGCTTTCGTATCCTCCTGAAGAGACGCCACGGAAGAACGCGGGGAGATCGTGATCACCAGTTCGTCCTCGTCCGCTCTTGTAACACCCAGGTTGGATGAAACGACAACGAAGCCGTCCATTTTAATATTGCGTCTGTACACACCGTTCGGAGCAAGGCGGATCGCGCCGATGAATGCTTTCGCATCCTCATCTTTCAGCGCCGCTGCGCTCTGGCCCTCTTCAACAGAAACCTCGCAGGCAAAATCCGGCTCAAACGCGGAGATCTCATCTGCAAATGTTTCCGCCAGCTCTGTCGCCAGCTTCTCTGCTTTCTCCGCTTCTGCCTTGTCTGCATAGATCAGGGAAGCCGCACATTCTCTTGTGATCGCGTTATCCTTGGTTCCGCCGGCAAATGTAACCAGTTTTCCGTCTGTATTCTTCATGATCTGGTCAACCATGCGGGCCATCAGGATATTTGCATTCTGGCGCTCTTTGTCGATATCTGTTCCGGAGTGTCCGCCGAGAAGCCCTTCGATCTTCACCTGTACAAGCGTGCCTTCCGCAGCAGCTCTCTCCACTTTTCTCGTAAGCTGGACTCTCAGTCCGCCGGCGCAGCTGATCGTCGCAACGCCCTCTTCCTCTGAGTCCATATTGATCATCGTGCGCGCCGTGATCTGTGATTTATCCAGCGCCTGTGCGCCGTTGAGACCCACTTCCTCTTCGGTTGTGAACACACACTCAACCGGCGGGTGTTTGATCTCATCGTCATCCAGCACCATCATCATCAGGGCGATCGCCACGCCGTTGTCCGCGCCGAGTGTTGTTCCGTTTGCGGAGAGCACGCCGTCCTTCAGCACCAGGTCGATGCCCTCTTTCTCAAAATCATGCTCCACGCCTGCACGTTTGTCGCAGACCATGTCGATGTGTCCCTGCAGCATGACCGGAGCCTTGTCCTTCGCGCCCTCGCTGCCTTCTTTTTTGATGATGACATTGTAGCTGTCATCCTGGTATACCCACAGACCTCTGTCTTTTGCGAATTTTACAAGGAAATCGCTGATCCCCTTCTCGTGTCCTGATCCTCTCGGGACCGCGCACACATCCTCAAAAAAATGAAATAACTTTTCCGGTTTGTATCCGGTGATCTTGTACTCCATGATAAGTTCCTCTTTTCTTTTTGAAATAATATCCGGACGATTTCATCCGCTTTTCTGATTATAACAGATTTTCAGAAATATTTCATTCATTTCGTGCATATCCGTCTTTTTTCAGCCGCTTTCCCGTCTCCACGTAAACCATGCTGTTCTCATAGATCTTCTGCTTCTCCTGCTCCGTCAGCATCCGTTTTACTTTCGCCGGATTGCCCACGGCCAGACTGCCGTCCGGGATCTCCTGGCCTTCCAGCACAAGGCTGCCCGCTCCGACGAGACAATGTTTTCCGATCTTTGCACCGTTCAGGACGACCGCGCCCATACCGATCAGGCTATAGTCCCCGACCGTACACCCATGGACAACCGCATTGTGTCCCACCGTCACATAATCGCCGATCACCGAAGGATGCTGGTATAATCCCCGACTGTCACATCGCCGACGACCACCGCTCCTTTTGCAATGCTGGCTGTACTGCTTATATTTTCTGACATATGCCTGCTCCTTTCCTGCTATCCTCTTTTTTGCAATGATCATTCTTCCCGGGTCTGCCTGCCGTATTACTCCATCATATATTTCCGGTCATCCTCCGGACTGATCTCGCGGATCACCCGGCACGGGTTGCCGCCTGCAAGTACATTTGCAGGGATATCCCCGATCACCACGCTCCCGGCCGCAATGATCGTATTGTCCCCGATCGTCGCCCCGGACACGATCGCCACATGGCCGCCGATCCAGACGTTATTGCCGATATGCACCGGGCGCGCATATTCATAGCCGGCCGCCCGCCGCTCAGGGTCAAAGGCATGTCCCGCCGCGTAGATCCCGCAGTTCGGCCCGATGCGCACATCGTCCCCGAAGGTCACTTCATTTCCTGCAAGGAGCACGAAATTGTAGTTGGAGAAGAAATTCTCACCAAGCGTCACACGCCCCCAGAAATCACAGTAAAAAGGCTGTTCGATCCGGAATTTCTTCCCGGTCTTCTTCATCTCCCGCCGGATAATCTCCTCTCGTTCCTTCTCCTGGGACGGGCGCAGGCTGTTATAATCAAAATTCAGTTCCTGACTCCGCTTCCGCTCGATGCCGAGGCTTTCTTCCTGGGCGTCATAAAGATATCCCGCCAGTGCTTTCTGTTCTTCTGTCATGATATTATCCTCACTCTTTTCCATTTCATTCCGTCTGAAAAATTATACTATACGGCCATGCAGTACCGCAAGACAGTTCTGATTTTCTCTTGACATTCCCAGTCTTTCCAGTCTACAATGGATACGTAAAAAAACAGAATACATCATTCGGTAGGTGAGGTTACCGCAGGGATCAGGTTTATCCCGGAGATTGCTGCCGCGAGATCGTGGAGACACGATAAGATGGTCAGCAGGCTGTGTCGTGAAGGTACAGCCTAATGCAATTGATATGCCCTGCGATACTAAAGCTTGAACGATGCATCCGGTCATGTTTCTTTTCATGGATTGATGATTTTTATGACTCCGTCATTGTTCAGGCAGTGACGGAGTTTTCTGTTTGCAGATTTCATCCAAAACACGAAAAAAGGAGGTGAGGTTATGGACTCTGGTGCCGGTTATCACATATGCAGCTTTAAGACGGAAAATTACATAAAGAGAGGTACTTATCATGAACAAAGAAATTTTTGTAAAGCTTCTCCAGCAGCGTCAGTACAAAGCTGTGAGAAGTATTCTGGATGTTATGAACGAAGTGGACATAGCCTCCCTTCTCTCGGAGCTTGACGACCGCGAGCTGGCTCTTGCTTTCCGCCTGATCCCGAAAGACAAGGCGGCGGAAGTATTCGCCAACATGGACAGCTCCATGCAGAAATATCTGGTGGAAATCTTTTCGGAAAAGGAACTGAAAGAACTGCTGGACGATCTGTATATGGATGATACGGTAGATATCCTGGAAGAGCTCCCGGCCAATCTGGTGAACCGGATCCTCGACACTGTCAGCACGTCGGACCGTGCCCTGATCAACCAGCTCCTGAATTATCCGGAAGACAGCGCCGGAAGCATTATGACCACGGAATATGTGGACATCCGTGAAAATATGACCGTCGCCCAGGCGATGGCCCACATCAAGCAGACCGGGATCCACAAGGAAACGATCTACACCTGCTACGTCACGGAACGCCGCCGGCTGATCGGCATCGTCTCCGCCAAAGACCTGATGACAACGGACGATGACGTGCAGATCAGAGACCTGATGGAAACCGAGATCATATCGGTCGGCACCCACACGGACAAAGAGGATGTGGCGCAGCTCTTTACCCGGTATGATTTCCTCGCCATCCCGGTCCTCGATGCAGAAGGCCTGATGGTCGGCATCGTGACTTTTGACGACGCCATGGACGTTATGGTGGAAGAAGCCACGGAAGACATCACCAAGATGGCGGCCATCAATCCCAGCGAAAAGACGTATTTTGAGACATCCGTCTTCGCCCACGCGAAGAACCGGATCCCCTGGCTGCTGATCCTGATGTTTACATCCATCATCACCGGGACGATCATCACAAAATATGAAAATGCATTCGCGGCCATCCCGCTCCTGGTATCGTTCATCCCCATGCTGATGGATACCGGCGGAAACTGCGGTTCCCAGAGTTCCACGCTGATCATCCGGGGGATTGCGCTGTCCCAGATCCGGTTTCAGGATATTTTCCGGGTCGTGTTTAAAGAATTCCGCATCTCGCTCATCGTGGGATCCGTCCTCGCCTTCACAAACGGCGTCCGCATTATGATCCAGTATGACGATCCTGCGCTTGCGCTGGTCATCGCCCTGTCGCTCATCGGCACCGTCGTGGCAGCGAAGCTCGTGGGATGCATGCTCCCGCTTCTCGCCAGCAAAGCGCATCTGGATCCGGCGATCATGGCGTCGCCGCTGATCACCACGCTGGTGGACATTTTCTCGATCCTGATCTATTTCAATATTGCGACCATGCTGTTTAACTTGTAAGATTGTTATGTTATACTTCAATTACTATATGGATGCACCGCATCCGGACAAACGAGGTGAAACCCATGAAAAACTATATCCTTGAAACCTGTGTAGACTGCGTGGAATCCGCCATTGCCGCCCAGGAAGGCGGCGCGGACCGGGTAGAGCTCTGCAGCGACCTGGTCATCGGCGGCGTATCCCCGTCGGTTCCGCTGTTCCGCCAGATCCGGAAATATACGGACCTGAAGATCCGGACGCTGCTGCGCCCGCGGTACGGCGATTACTGCTTCAGCAACTACGAGTGCGATGAACTCAATGAAGAAATCGCCATCTTCCGGGAGGAAGGCGCGGACGGAGTTGTGGTCGGCATCCTGAATCCAGACGGCACCCTGAACACCGGACAGCTTGCCCGGTTCAAAGAAACCGCCGGCGATATGGAAATCGCGCTGCACCGCGCATTTGACGTGTGTCTGGATCCGTTGCAGGCTATGGAAGAAGTCATTTCCCTCGGCTATGACACGATCCTGACCAGCGGCCAGGCGGCCACGGCCTGGGAGGGACGCGAACTGCTTAAAGAACTGCAGGAAAAGAGCCGGGGCCGGATCGAGATCCTGGCAGCCAGCGGGATCAGCCCGGCTGTGATCCAGAAGCTCGTGCCCTATACCGGCATCTCTTCCTATCACATGTCCGGGAAAATAGAAATCGAAAGCGCCATGACATTCCGCAAGTCTGGCATTGGTCTGGGGCTTTCCGAAGAGAAAGACTATAAACTGGTGCGCACGGACAGCGCCGCAGTAAGGGCATCTGTCGATTATCTCAAAGATGCTTTCGCATGACCTGTACATAAAAACCCCGCTGATTTAGGATCAGCGGGGTTTTCTGCCGGTTATATTTCTTGATTATTCGATTACCTTCAGCCAGCCTTCCGGCGCCTCGATATGGCCCATCTGGATGCCCGTCAGTGTGTCGTAAAGCTTCTGCGTCGTCGGTCCCATCTTCTCCATGCCGCTCGGGAAGCAGATCTCTTTGCCGTGATCCACCACTTTGCCGACCGGTGAGATAACCGCAGCCGTGCCGCACAGTCCGCACTCTGCGAAATCTTTGACCTCGTCAAAGTAAACGTCGCGCTCTTCCACTTCGAGTCCGAGATAATGCTCCGCCACGTACATGATCGATCTTCTCGTGATCGACGGGAGAATCGTATCGGAATGCGGCGTCACGATCTTATTGTCCTTTGTCACAAAGATAAAGTTGGCTCCGCCGGTCTCCTCCACTTTCGTGCGGGTCGCAGAATCCAGATACATATTTTCATCAAATCCATTTGCATGGGCAGTCACAATGGCATGCAGGCTCATGGCATAGTTCAGTCCCGCCTTGATGTGGCCGGTCCCGTGCGGCGCCGCGCGGTCAAAGTCAGATACACAGATGGTGATCGGCTTTGCGCCGCCCTTGAAATACGGGCCTACCGGCGTCGTAAATACGCGGAACTGATATTCATCAGCCGGCTTCACGCCGATAACCGGGTTAATACCGAACATGTACGGCCGGATATAAAGCGTCGCGCCGGAGCCGTACGGCGGAACATACGCCGCATTCGCCTTCACCGTCTGCACGATCGCATCCACAAAGCGGTCCTCCGGAAATGCCGGCATTTCAAGCCGTTTCGCAGAATCCACCATGCGGGCCGCGTTCAGGTCCGGGCGGAATGTCACGATGCGTCCGTCCTCAGTGGTATACGCTTTCATTCCTTCAAATACAGTCTGCGCATACTGAAGCACGCCCGCGCACTCATTCATCACAATATTGGCGTCGTCCGTCAGGCCGCCTTCATCCCACTTGCCGTCTTTATAATTTGCCACATACCTCTTGTCCGTCTGGATATAGCCGAACCCGAGGTTTTCCCAGTCTATATTCTTCTTCTCCATTGTGATTCCTCCTCTGCCTGGAAAGATCCTTAATTCCTTTACTCTGCCATTATAGTACTGTAAAGTGTAAAAATCAAGAGTGCGCTCGGTTTTTTTACTTATCTAAAGTTCAGCCCGCGCCATTCGCAAAGTCGCACGTACGTGCTTACTGCGGCTGCCGCCGCTTCTTTGCTCATGTACAGGCGCTCTCCTAATACATATGCCCGATCGCAGAAATATGCAAGCATCTTTCCTGCTCACGCGCACATGTATTGCTGAACTAACGCTCCATCATACTGATCGATTCGATCCCCACGCTTCCGCCTCTGACAACCTCAATGCTCTTGAATTCTTCTTTCATCAGCTTGACCACCGCATCGTTCTTGGTCGCTGTCTGTACGAATTCCACCAGCACGCTGTCCCGGCCGTAGTCGATGACTTTCGCCTTGAAGGTTTCCGCGATCTGAAACACTTCCACCTTGTCCGCCGCCGTACATTTCATGACTTTGACGTAGAGGATCTCTTTCATCCTTACGAATATATCTGTAAAGTCGATAACCTTGATCACTTCGATCATGCGGTTGAGCTGTTTCTTGATCTGTTCAAATGTCTCATCGTCGCTCACCGTGGCAATGGTCATCCTGGACACAGTCGGATCTTCCGTCCGTCCTACAGTCAGGCTGTCCAGATTGTAGGATTTTCCGGAGAAAAGTCCCGAGATCTTGGAGAGCACGCCCACCTGGTTCTCGACATAAAGGGAAATCCATCTCTTCTTCATATTGTTATCCATTCTCACGCTCTCCTTTCTAACAGTCCATGATCATTTCTTCAAGCGTTCCGCCCGGCTGGATCATCGGATAGACCATCTCTTCCGGATCGATGATGAACTCGATGAGTGTCGGGGTCTTCGTATTCTTCTTCGCCTCTTCAAATGCCGCGGCGATCTCTTCCTTTTCCATAACACGGATGCCTTTCGCGCCGTAGCTTTCCGCCAGCTTCACAAAGTCCGGCGTATACTCCGGCATCTCCGCTCCGTTTGTCCTGCGGAAGAGCGCGCCCGCGCGCAGGTTGGTCATGCTGTAGCGCTTCCCGTAGAAAAGCTTCTGCCACTGGCGCACCATGCCCAGATATTCATTATTAAATACACAGAGGATGAGCGGCAGTTCCTCCAGAACTGCTGTGGCGAACTCCTGGATGTTCATCTGCATGCCGCCGTCGCCGGAAATGGCGATGACCGTCTTGTCCGGATTGCCGATCTTCGCGCCGATGGCCGCCGGGAATCCGTACCCCATGGTCCCGAGCCCGCCGGACGTCACAAGCTGTTTCTTCTCATTGATCTGCGCATACTGGGTGACAAACATCTGATGCTGCCCAACATCCGTTGTGATGATCGCATCGTCAAACTGGCGGTTCATTTCCTCGATGATGTCCATCGGGCTCATATGTCCGCGGTCTTTCATTTGCAGCGGATGCTCCTCTTTCCACGCCTGGATCTGCTCCGTCCATTTCGCGGTCTCACAGGGCTCCACATACTCGTTCATTTTAGTCAGCGCCTCCAGCGCATCCGCCACGATCGGCACATGGACCTGTATATTTCTGGAAATGGATGCCGTATCTATATCAATATGTACGATCTGCGCGTTCGGCGCAAATGCATGAAGCTTTCCGGTGATGCGGTCATTAAACCTGGTTCCGATGGAGAACAGGAGATCGCACTCACCCACCGCCATATTCGCCGCGTACTGGCCGTGCATACCCAGGTTGCCGATGTAGAGCGGGTGATCTGTCGGAACCGCGCCGCGGCCCATGATTGTGGTCACCACCGGCACATTTGTCTTATTCACCACTTCCGTAAACACCTGGTTCGCGCGGGCGATATTCACGCCGCCGCCTGCCAGGAACAGCGGTTTCTTCGCCTTCTTCAGCATCTTAAGGGCACGTTTGAGCTGTCCCATGTGGACGCTTGTATTCGGCTTATAGCCGCGGATGTTCACGGTTTCCGGATATTCCGGGCTGCCCAGTTCGCACATCACGTCTTTAGGCAGGTCAATGAGCACCGGTCCCGGGCGTCCTGTCCGGGCGATGTAGAATGCCTCTTTGATGATCCGCCCCAGGTCCGCGCGGTTCCGCACTGTCACGCCGTACTTTGTAATGCTGCGGGTGATGCCGACGATATCCACTTCCTGGAAGGCATCATTTCCGATCAGGTGTCTCGCCACCTGACCTGTAAAACATACGAGGGGCACACTGTCATAATTCGCCGTCGCAAGACCCGTAACCAGGTTCGTCGCCCCCGGTCCGCTGGTCACCAGACACACGCCCACTTTGCCGGTCGTCCGCGCATAGGCATCCGCCTCGTGGACCAGCGCCTGCTCGTGGCGCGGCAGGATGATCTTAATGTCGTCCTGACGTCCCAACTCATCGCTGATATCAATGGTACACGCGCCCGGATACCCGAAGATCGTATCCACTCCCTCTTCCTTTAATGCTCTTACAAGTAATTTGTTTCCTGTAATCTGTCTCACGCTTCTACCTCCTCTTTCTATGGTCAGTGCTCCCCGGAAAAAGAAAACCCTGAGCTTATGCTCAGGGCGAATCTTGCATCCGTGTTACCACCTAAATTCAGAGAATGTTCTCTGCACTCTGCCGGTACAGGACTTTTGTCCGATACCGTCTCCCTGTAACGCGGGAAAACGTTGAAGCCTACTTATACCGGTCTGCCGGCCGATATGTTCAGTCCACTGCTCGAAGGCTACTTCCATGATACCGTCACGAGGACTTACACCGGCCGTCCTCTCTCTGCGCATCCGGGGATCATGTACTCCTCCCTGTCACTGCATTTCATAGATAAAAATTTAAATACATTATAGTGTGTATTTTTAATCCTGTCAATCACGTTTTCTTGATCTATTTTAATATCAATGTAAAAGCATTGCCAGCCTTCTCCCGCATATAACGCCTGCCAGGCAGAACACAACGCTCAGGATAATATAACAGCTTCCGGCCAGATACGCTTTCTTTTCAAGCAACGTCAGCGCTTCAAGTGAAAATGTGGAAAATGTCGTAAACCCGCCGCACACGCCGGTCTTCCAGAACAATACCGCATTCTCCGATGTGTCCGCATTTCCTGCGGCAACGCCTGCGATAAAACCGATCAGGATCGCGCCCAGTACGTTAGTGATCAGCGTCAGCACCGGAAATTCCGCCTTTACCGGCATGAGGCTGATCGCATACCGCCCTGCTGCCCCGATCGCTCCGCCGAGAGCTACAGCTAAGAAATTCATGTCCATGTACCCCTTTCAAATCAATAATTTCATAAACACATCCGCATTTTCATTGTTATTGTACCGTTCCGTCATGACAAATCCGGCTTTTCTGTACAATCTGATCGCCTTTTCGCTGGATGACTTCGTGTCGAGAAGTATTGTTTTATACTCCTTTTCCGCCGCATATTTTAAAGCCGTTTCTAAGAGCCGCCTTCCCAGTCCTCTTCCGTGATATTTCTCCAGAAGATAAAGAGATTTAAGTTCAATTTCTGTATCATTCATCCGTTTTAGCGCCACAGTTCCTGTTATTGCTTCTCCGTCAAACAGGCACCAGAATTTTTCATAACTATTACCGATATCCAGATATTCCCTGTGGCGTCCGGAAAGGTCAAATGTTCTCCCTGATTCCGGCAGGCATTTCTCAAGAAATTTCCAGACCTTCTCCTGATATTCAGGTTCAAATTCAACTATACTGCACATATTATCATCCCAGCATATAACGTACAATCCCAGCGATATGATATTTCATTGTATCGAATGCAGGAACCGGCAGTTCATCAGAAGAAAACATCAACGGCAGTTCCGTGCAGCCGAATACCACTGCTTCAATATTCTGTCCGTATATCATACGCCCGATTATTTCATTTATTTTGTCTTTGGACTGTTGATGAACAATCCCGAATTCCAGTTCTTCTGAAATGATCCGGTCGATCAGTTCCCTTTCCTTTTCCTCCGGAACAACGACTTCGATCCCATTCTCCTCGAATTTCTTTCTGAAATAGGGCTGTTCCATCGTAAATGCCGTTCCAAGCCACGATATTTTTCTTAAGCCCATTTTCTTCACTGCTTCATAAACAGGCGTCACTATACTAAGCATTGGAATTCCTGCATTTTTCTCCAGTTCATCGAAAACTACATGAGGCGTGTTAGATGCAAGCACAGCAAAATCCGCGCCTGCCCTCTCAAGATTTTTTATGCCTTTCAGCAGATATCCTGTCAGATTAGCATAATCACCAGATTTACAATAACCCAGCATTTTATACATATTTACAGTTTCGATTGTCAGTTCAGGAAAAAATGATTTTCATCATGTTTCTGAAATTCGGAAGCGATCTGTTTATAATACATCAACGTTGATTCCGGCCCCATGCCGCCCAATATTCCTGGCTTTTTCATGCCAATTCTCCTGATTTTCTGCTTTTTATGCTTCTTCTAAATTCTGTTTTTCTATCTTCAAACATACGCAGATGCTTCTAATGTGATCCTGATTCCCGGATAATCAAAATCCGCCATTATTGTAAGCTCTCGTTATCACATAAGATGGTTCATAATATGCACTGCTGTTGTAATTATCAATTGTGTCGCATATTTCATCATTATATACCCGGATCATTCCATCGATATAATCTTCCTCAGGCTGCAATGTTGACAGGATCAGCCTTGTATATACTTTACCCATCTGCGCTTCTGAGGGGATCTCTTCCACCAGAGACGGATCAACCTCTGTTATATTAAAATCCCCCTTTTCCAGTTTATAGTCTTCAATCCATTCAGCTTCAATTTTCAAAGGATTTTCGCAATGCAGAACATTAGCAAGACTGATCAGACGTTCCCATTCATTTTGCGGTATAGAATTAACCACATATTTATTTTTTTGATGTAATTTTCTCGCCACACGCTCTATCATATAGCAAAGAAAATAAAGATCATTCTCGCTTATTTGCTCTTCCGGGAAAAACTTGTTTGTCATAACGAATAACTCCCTTCAAATCTGACAGTTTGTAATGCTCTTTCTGTGCAGAATATAATCTGTCACCCTTAACTTTCTTCATTATATCATTCGTTTAGTTCTCTGTCATTTTCTTTTGCAATCATACAATCGTCTTTTCGCCGGGTGATATTTCTTTACTGATGTTGCATTTTTCCCAGACCACGCTTGCCTGTTTCCCGCAGTGCGCCAGCCCGATAAGGACAGTCTCGCCCTGCATGTCCGCATAATAGTTCTTTTCTTTGATCTGTCTGACAGCATCCGTTGCTAGTTTCTCAAGATCCTTCGAGTGGTCTTTTGTATATTTGAATTCCAGGGCCAGATTCGGAAGCGCAGGCTTCTTTGCATATAGCAGGATGTCGCCCCGTCCGCTCCCGCTTTCTCTGTTGCTTCTGACATCATAGTCTCTCCGCAAAAATGTACATATGCCAAGCATCATCATATGGTAGCTGTTCTCATCCTTCAGGTCATGATAGGACGGAAGTTCCAGAAACACCTTCCGGTAGGCCTCCGCAAATTTATCTATATCTCCCGTCTTCAAATAGCCCAGCATCGTCCCGATCTCGTACTCATCCACCTGAAGATAAAATGCCGTCAGTTCCTGAAATGCCTTCCACACTTCCTGATTCGGGACACGGACTGTGAAATCCTCCTCACTCTTCCGCTCTTCTATCGTGACCATTCCGGCATTAATGAGCAGTCCCCACAGCGATGCATCATTCGGTTTTTCATAGTACGCCGTGGAAAGTTCCGCTTTCACCGTAATCTTTCCTTCTTCCACCAATGTATTGTATTTTTCAGCGAAAGTACTGCGCTGCTGTGCCAGCGCATTTTTCAGGATGCTGTTTTCTCCCGTGTTCACCCAGTATGATTCCGGTCTTTTCCGGGCGCAGTAGCAGGATACAGACCACGGATTAAATAATTCACAGTCGCCGATCCGGTATCCGTCATACATGTCTCTTACTTCATCCGTAAACTGTCCACCGCAGTACTCCAGCAGCTCACGGGTTTCCTCTGCAGTAAATCCAAAACAATCTGCATAATCCGCATCCGTGGCTGTACAGACAACAAGATTATTCAGCCCGGAAAAGATATTTTCTTTCGCCACACGCTGAATGCCTGTCAGAAGCGCTTTCTCGATGGACGGATTGCCCTTTAAGGCAAAGCTCAGCATGCCCGCAAGCACATCACGCACTTCACTGTAATATCCGCCGGAATTCGCAGAAATAAACGGCGTGTCATACTCATCCAGAAGGAGGTATACTTTCCTGCCGAAATACAATTCCAGCACATTACATAATACGACAATGGAACTGCCGATAACCTCTTTCAGAGCCGCTGCGTTTTCGCGGGAACTGATCACACTGTACACCTCATAAAACTGCCGCAGTTCTTCCTCCGGCAGAGCACTGCTGCTTATGAGCGAATAATATCTCCTGTACTCTGAACAGACCGCCCGCCCCAGCAGTCTCAGCAGTTCATCCGGCGCAGACGCTTTCACATTCAGAAAAGACAGAAACACAACCGGGTGCCGGTTCATCTCCGCCGCCCAGCGGCTCCTGCTGATCTTCGTGTCTTCAAAGATCCCCTCCGACTCTTTCGTACAATCCAGAAACTCCGCCAGCATGGACATATTCAGCGTCTTTCCGAAGTGGTGCGGACGGGTGATAAGCGTAACCTGATACCAGGACTCCAGAAACTCCTCAACCATCTGAGTCTTATCTACATAATACGCATTCCGCTCCCTGAGGAACCGGAAATCCTGCGCGCCGATCAGCAGCTTCCTCTCCATTCTGCGGGACGTCCGGGATACGGAAACCGTATCTGTCTGATAAGGACGGCGCTTTTCACATACACGGTCAACATACAACACATTCCGGTCTGCAGCTCTGCCAAAAAGCACATCCATCGAACAATCAAGCGCATCGCTTATGTGCTCAAGCGTCTCAAGATCAGGCGAACGTTTTCCACTTTCGTAGTTTGCATAAGTCGACCTTGATATACCGAGCATTTTAGCGAGTTCAGACTGGGTATATCCGCGTAAAGCGCGGTATCTGGACAGATATTCGGAAAACCTTGACTTCACACAGCCACCTCCGATCCATACTGATTTGAGCAGTTGCAAATGATTTATTTACATTATAACGCCGGGTGTTTCAATATGCAACACCCGGCGTTTCGTATCGAGTCATCACTTGTCGTTTCCAGTGAATCAGAGTACAATATTACAAAAACCAACACACTAATCAAGGATAGGAAAGAAATAATGAAAGGAATGAAACCGATAAAGATTTACTCCTGCGCTGACCGCATCCAGGCAGATATGATCGTGGAAGCGTTAAATGAAAACGGGATTCCCGCCTATACAGAATCACAGGGAAGCGGCGGATACATGAATATTTATATGGGTACATCCGTATTTGGAACGGATATCTATGTCGATGAAGCCGATACAGCGCGGGCAAAAGAAATTGTGGCGGCACTTTCGCTGCCGGCTGAAGAAAACGACGATGCCCGGGAAACACAGGATATTTCAGAACAGCCTGTTGATAAAAAACTTCCTGTAATACGTGTGATCTGTCTGATCGCTGCGGTTCTGATGCTCATTGGAGCGATAGCGCCATCAATCATTGACATATTTTAGATTTATCCTCATACTCCCGCCGCAATTCCTCTGCCAGATACGCATCGCTCATACAGTGCATGTCAGATACTCCATCCCGGACCAGATGATAAACCTCGGAATGATAAAAAAATTCCTTTTTTCGTTTTCTGTCCCTCTTCTCTCAACCTGTTAAAATATACCATGATTGTATTTTATTTGAGCATATATTATTATGCAGATTCCAAGCATAAAGGCAATTCCAAATGGAATTCCGCTTCTGACAGGATCTGAAAATAAGCCAATTATCCCGGAAATCGTTAATCCTGATGCTATTACAACCATTGCCTTCCCCATTATAGTTGTATATGCTTTTTTATCACATTCTTTTACCTTTTTCGTGTGATAATCATGTATAATATCTATTCGGTTCTTCTTCCATAACAGAAATCCAAAATAAAAGAATAAAACGCTTCCGCCTTCCATTATCAATAAAAAGATGAATTTTTCCATATTCTGCACTACCCTGCCATTAACCATACCCATGGTCTACATGCTTCCATTTCCCGCCGGATGAATCAACGTCAAATTTCTTCATTACAGTTTGCTCCTTTTATATAATATCAGATATTTCCTGGATCAATGTTGAAGCGTTCTGCATAACATAGGATTTATTGTTTACGGATATCTTACCTGCATCT
>DXIS01000018.1 GCA_019112735.1 Candidatus Mediterraneibacter guildfordensis | reverse complement strand
CTTCAAAAGTAAAACCATCTTTAATGATTGGACCATATTGTTCCCAAAAAGATAAAGTTCTTTTTATCATTGTTATAATGTTTGCAATAGTATTCGTATCAGGGGTGATTTCTGATACTGGCTTAAAATGAGCCATTCCTGCTCGATAACATACGTCATATCCTACTAATTTGCTTGCATTAATGATAGATTCAGTGTTTAAGCCATTGATTTTAGAAAGTAATTTATAGGCATCAAATTTATTTTTTGCGATTTCGGCTCCATGTAAAGATATACGAAAAGCAAATTCTTTAGGTGTTCCCATGCAGAATCTAGTCATATAGTCAACGACAAGGCCAATTAAACTTGGATGTATATTTTCTTGAGCATTTAGTTCAATCCCATCTTCTAAGCTAATACATGTAAAGTCTTTTCGTTTAATATACCCACCTCTAGGCTGTTTTATTTTACTAATTCGTTGTGTGACTGAATACATTTTATTCCCTCCATGAAAAAATAATAGTTGTAATTTATTTTTTGAAGTTTTTGATTTTATTGTAACATTGAAAATATATGAGAACAATTACTATTTGATAAATTTGATGTAGTAATAGTGAGGTCAAGGAACAAGGCGAAGTCGATACGCCGTAGGGCAGTCCTTGACGGAACGGACACAGCCAACAGCACCATGATACAGAAGAGGACTTGAAAGGTCAGAACTGAAAATCGTAAAATATTAAACGTTAAATGAGACATATATTTGTCATAAGGTATATCTTAATCATTTAATAATTCATCAGCAGTAACATGTAGTATTTGTCGGAATTAGATGAAACGGGGGCAGCATCAATTGTTGATATAGAGAAAGCAATAGAAGATAAAGACACTGCTCTTCAAATTCATCTGATTCTGCATGAACTGCAGGAACCCTATAAAGAAGTATTTCAGTTGAGAGTTTTCGGCGAACTGTCTTTTTCAGAAATCGGAGGTATTTTTCAAAAAACCGAAAACTGGGCAAGGGTTACTTATCACAGGGCAAGATTAAAGATTCAGGAAAGGATGGCAGAAAATGAATAAAGATCAATTTACAGAATGTGATGTTGTGCAGGATTTGCTTCCGCTTTATTATGATAATGCATGTTCTCCGGCCAGTAAAAAAATAGTAGAACAGCATTTGGCGGCTTGTGAGAAATGCAAAAAGACATATGAAGCATTGAGAAATCCAGTGATTGATACGGTTATGAAAAACGAATCCGAGGGTGTATTAGAGAGGCATGCAAAAAAAGAAAGAAATATGGCATACAAGACGGGAATTGTGATAGCTCTGATACTGTTGGTTCCAATTGTGATTACATTTATCGTATCAGTAAGTACTGGCGGAGGACTGGCAGTGTTTGCCGTATTAACGGCCTCCATGCTGCTGATCGCGTCGCTGCTAGTTGTACCGCTTCTTTCTACACGGAGAAGGATGACAAAAAGTATATTGGCCGGCATAATATCGCTGCTTCTTATATTCTTTTTTGTAGACCGGATGAATGGCGGCGGAGAATTTGTTTTGTGGACAATACCAACGGTTTTTGGATTGTCGATTGTATTTTTCCCGCTGATAATCAGGGATATAACGCTGCCGCCGGTTCTGGCTGATAAAAAAGCATTGATGACATTGACATGGGATACATTGTGGCTTTTTCTTACTATTTTTGAAGTATGCAACCATTCAGGAGATACAGAAGGAATGAAAACCGGCTATACAGTTTCACTTATTCTGCTGACAGGAGTATGGCTTATTTTCCTGACAGCAAGGTATCTCCCGGTAAATGTATGGATCAAAGCGGGTTTGATCATAATTATAAGTTGTATTTGGACGGCATTTACAAATGATGTGTATGTATATTTTGCCGAGCATAAAAAACAATTAACGATTCTTTCAGCTGATTTTTCTGACTGGTCAAATCATATTTGTTTTAATGCAAATTTCTATATCATAGTTTTGATTTTGGGCGGTATAGCAGGCGGCGGTCTGTTATTATATGGAATTGTCAATATGAAGAGAAAACAGTTAAAAAAATAATGTATCTATGATACGACGGCGGACCTGGATGGGCGAAAACCATACAGGTCCTTTTGTCTGATTAAGGGGAAGTGTTTGCAAAATGGGGATAGGCAAGCCGCAGGAAATGGGATAGAATATATTTATGAAGTACAGGGGATTTTTACTGGAAAAGGGGTGTTTACATGCCAGATACAGTCAGAAATATTATGTATCAGTTTTCACAGCAAATGCGGCGGATATTTGGTGTGCATTTATCTAAGGTTATTGTATATGGTTCTTATGCAAGAGGAGATTATCAAAAGAATTCTGATGTGGATGTGATGATACTTGTTGATCTAACAGAAGAAGAAATAAAGAAAAGAGAGAATGCAGTTTACGATATTGCTTTTGACATTGAAATGAGTACGGGGATCGATATATCACCGGTAATTAAAAGTGAAGAGCAGTATGAATACTGGGTTGATGTGCTGCCCTATTACAGGAATGTCAGGGAAGAAGGTGTTGAAATCAGTGGATAATACAAATAAAGCAGCAGAGTCTATTATAGATGCTATACAGTTTTTTTTAAACGGAAAACAAATAACAGGGGGCGGTGCACAATGAAGAATTATTCTGAAGACGCCAGCAGGCTGTATCACATCCAGGTAGCGAAAGGTGAGGTCGGCCGCTATGTGATCCTGCCGGGCGATCCGAAGCGCTGCGTGAAGATCGCGCAGTACTTTGATGATCCGGTGCTGGTGGCTGACAACAGAGAGTATATTACGTATACGGGGACGCTGGACGGAGAGAAGGTCAGCGTCACATCTACGGGCATCGGCGGTCCGTCTGCGGCCATCGCCATGGAGGAACTGTACCGGTGCGGTGCGGATACATTTGTGCGGATCGGCACATGCGGCGGGATGCAGCCGGAAGTGAAGAGCGGCGACATTGTCATCGCCACCGGCGCCATCCGGATGGAAGGGACCAGCCGGGAGTACGCGCCCATTGAGTTTCCGGCCGTTGCGGATCTGACGGTGACGAACGCGCTGGTCAGCGCGGCGAAAGCAAAAGGCTATCCGTTCCATACCGGGGTGGTCCAGTGCAAGGATTCCTTCTACGGGCAGCATGAACCGGAGGTGAAGCCGGTGAGCTATGAACTCCTGAATAAATGGGAAGCTTGGAAGCGTCTGGGATGCCTTGCGTCGGAAATGGAGTCGGCGGCCCTGTTTGTTGTTGCCAGCGCGCTGAAAGTCCGGGTGGGCTCCTGTTTCCTCGTAATGGCCAATCAGGAGAGGGAGAAACTGGGGCTTGAGAATCCGGTGGTCCACGATACGGACATGGCGGTACAGACCGCAGTGGAGGCGATCCGGGAGCTGATAAAGGAAGAGAAGAAATAAAAATCAAGCTATAAAAATTAATAAAGTTACAAAAGGAGATTTTATATGGCAGATATGAATGAAATCCTCCGGCATGTAGACCATACTTTGCTGTCCCAGACAGCGACGTGGGAAGAGATCCGCCGGATCTGTGACGACGGGATGAAATATCACACGGCGTCCGTTTGCATTCCGGCGTCTTATGTAAAGCAGGCCGCTGAATATGTGAAAGGTCGGATCCCGGTGTGTACGGTGATCGGCTTCCCGAACGGCTACTCCACGACAGAGGCGAAGGTGTTTGAGGCAAAGGACGCCATCGCGAACGGAGCGGACGAGATCGACATGGTCATCAATATCGGATGGCTCAAAGACGGGAAAGATGATCTGGTAAAGGAAGAAATCCGTGCGCTGAAAGAAGCCTGCGGGGATCACATTTTAAAAGTCATCATCGAGACCTGCCTTCTGACTGACGATGAGAAGATCCGCATGTGCCGGATCGTAACGGAAGCCGGCGCGGATTATATCAAGACATCCACCGGATTTTCAAAGTCAGGGGCAACATTTGCCGACGTAGAGCTTTTTGCTTCGCACGTGGGTCCGAATGTGAAGATCAAGGCTGCCGGAGGCATCGCATCACTGGAAGACGCCAGCCGTTTCCTGGAGCTGGGAGCGGACCGTCTGGGTACGAGCCGGATCGTGAAGATCGTCTCGGATGAGGCTGCCGGAACCGGCCGTTTATCTTGACATATCCGGCCTGAAATAGTATCCTAAAAAGAGGAGTATTCCGCTGTTTTACAGGCGGATATCACAGGAGAGAGAGGAATCAGGAAATGGCAAATGACCATGGAGAACAGATAAGAATCGTACAGGAAACCGTAGCCGGAAAAGAGATCACATTTGCCCATGTAATGGGCGGTCCGGCTCCGATCATTTATCAGAAACTGGGACTGAACCCGCAGCTTGATTACCGTTCATCCGCAATCGGCATCATGAACATGACGCCGCCGGAGTCTGCGGTGATCGCTTCGGACATTGCAGTGAAGAGTGGCAATGTTTATCTCGGATTCGCGGACCGTTTTACCGGCACACTGATCGTGACCGGCGAGATTTCAGATGTGACGACGGCGCTGACGCAGGTTGTGGAATATTTCCGTGATACACTGGGATATGTTGTCTGCAACATCACGAAGAGATAGGAAGTGTACGCATGGCTCGAATGACGAGAGAGGAGTTTCTGGAATATCTGTTTCACGACAATTACGAACACCTGAAAGGGAAACGGCTGCGTCTGACCCGTGTGCGCGTTCCCGGCAAGGAAGTGTGCATGGCGCATGTGATCAGTCCTTCAGAAACCTGTATATATCATAATCTGGCGCTGCACATCGGCGTGCACGAGGGCGAAGACCACACCGGTGAATCCATCGGCCTGATGCGCTTCACACCCTGGGAGGCTGTGGTGGTCGCGGCGGATACTGCGGTCAAGAGCGCAAACGTGGAAGTCGGATTCATGGACCGGTTCTGCGGTTCGCTGATCCTCACAGGCGGGCTGGCGGAAGTCCAGACAGCGGTGGAAAGCGTTGTGAAGTTTTTCAATGAGGTGCTGGGATTCAAAACCTGCGAAATACACAGAAGTTGATTAGGGTGACGATATGAAGAAAATGTTCCTGATGGGCCGGAGCGAGGCGGGAAAGACGTCCCTCACGCAGGCGCTCAAAGGAGAAGAACTCCATTATATCAAGACACAGTATACATATTCGGAGGATGATACCATTGACTCCCCGGGAGAGTATGCGGAGTCCAAACGCTTCAGCGTGGGACTTGCATGTTTCTCTTTTGAGGCGGACGTGGTGGCTATCGTGCAGTCCGCAGACGAGCCGTTCAGCCTGTTCTGCGACAGCAGCCGCTCCTTTATCCAGCGGCCGCTTATCGGCATCATCACCAAGATTGATTCCCCCTATGCCAATATCCCGATGGTCCGTCAGTGGCTCATCAATATCGGATGCGAGCGGATCTTCCTGATCAACAACGTGACCAGAGAAGGGGTCGATGAACTGCTGGAGTATCTGGAGGAGGATGAACCGCATGTGACGCTTGAACAGGCGATGTTCAAACAGAGCCTGGGGCTGAACGAGTGGGATCCGCTGCCGGAGGGCGTGGAATATCCGGAGGAGATCAGGGATGAATAAAAGTGAAAACTCCCGGACAGATCGGAAGTGAAAACAGAAGATCTGCCGGGAATTTTTTTAGACAGGAGATAGGAGCATGTCATTATTTCAATCGGTAAATGATCGTTTTTTTAATCCGTTTACAGGAAAAAACCGCGAGATTTATTTTTCCTGTATTACGGAACTGATCGAAATATCAAAAGAAATCCCGGTATTATACGAAGCAGATGCGAAAAACTGCATGACGATCTATCTCAGGAACTGCCAGTATGCTATCGAAACAGAACAGATCGGAGAGAAAGAAGACATTATTACCAACAGCCGGACCCCGCAGGAAAATGCGTCGGCGATCCTGCGCTATTTCCGGAACTGCGGCTGGATTACTCCGAAGGAAGTAGGGAGAAGCGGGGATAACATTGCATCCGTCTCGGCGTATTGCAGAAAACTGGTCGACGCAGTCCACAAGATTTTTGATCCGGATGCTAACAGTGCGATCACGAACCACATTTTTTCCATGTATGAGATTCTGAATTCTGCATTTGCGAAAGACAGCGGACGGGCGGTACGGCCGTATTCCAGTATTCTTGTTCCGCTGATCGAACATGAATGTGACCTGAAGAATGAGCTTCTGATCCTGAAGGACAGCATCCGTGAGATCATGCGGGCGGTACTGAAGATGGCCGATGTAAACAGCTTCGGACATTTCCTGATGAAAGATGAACTGCTGGACCGCTTTTTCAGAGATTACTTTTTTATCAAGAAGAGCGGGCTTATTCCGTCCTATATTGCCAACATCGATCGCCTGCTGCAGAAACTCCGGCGTTCAGACATATATGGACTGATGATCGCAGAATACACCACCCTGAAACGGACAGATGAATTTCAGGCAAGAGAGGTTATCGACAGGCAGTTCGGGGAACTGGACAGCTTCGTGAATCTGGAATATGAGCGTGACATTGGATATATTGATAAAAAGATCAATACCTACTATAATCTGTACGCCATGCGTATTTCCATGGTGCTGGGAAATGGTACGAACCTTGAGCAGGCTCTGGACCAGCTTCTCCTGCTGCTGAAAGATGCCGGCAAAGAAGAACGTGAGTCGGTGATCGGTGTAATATCTCGGGCATACCGCGTAATGGAATACGGGTATGTTGGGAGAAAATCACTGGAAAGAAGAAAAAGGAGAAATCCGGAAGCGCCGGCTCCGGGGATCATTGAAGCGGAGTTTTCGGAAGAAGAACGGGAAAGGCTTACAAAGGAACTGCTGACAGAGCGACCGGACCGGTACAGCATGGACAGAGTGCAGCAGTATTTCGACCGCCTGCCGGTCACGGAAGCCGGGATGCCGGTAGAGGCCTGCGGGCTGCATACCCGCGAGGATGCAATGATGGCTGCCGCAAGTATCATTTATTCCGGGACGGCCGGTTTCCCCTATGAGGTAGAATTCGGTACAGGGATGGTGGAGACGGAAGCAGCGGCAGTTAGTGCGTTCCGGATAAAAAGGTTAAAGACAAGAGGAAACGACCATGAGTGATATCATTCTCCAGATGAAGATCAAAGAAGAAAACAGCAATCTGTTTAAGCGGTGCATCCGGAAACTCCTGGCTTCTACATTTATCCTGAGGGATAAAGATGAGAAAATGTATGCGTTCGCGTCGCGAGAGTCAAACCGCCAGGACATCTCCGAGTATCTGCGCATGATCGGATTTGATGTTATGGTAGAAGAGAAAAGCGGCGTCTGTATGCTGACAGCAAGTGAAGAGGACGAAGAAACTGTGGGGCTCAAACGGGCCAATGTGGTGACGTTCACAACGGTACAGTACCATCTGCTTCTTGTCCTGTGGAAAACTTATCTTGAGAATCTTGGATATAACGAGGGTAATTTTATTACCAAGGGAGATCTTATCGACAAGATCATGTCTTATGGGGACATTGCCGGTAAACAGGAGCTTTCAGTGGCTTTCCGGCTGTTTAAAAAGTACAGCCTGATCAATTATGATGAAAATGAAGATGGTGAGGATATGTTGATCCAGCTCTATCCTTCCCTTCAGTTCGGGTGGGATATCCCGCAGTTTGAGGCGGTGGTCCGTGAATATGTTAAGGATGAAAGCGAGGGACCGGAACATTGATTTTACTGGAAAAGGTACGTTTGATCAACTGGTATGCATTTTCAAATGAGACGGCTCCGGTCGGGCAGTTTACGTTGATTGCAGGAAAAAACGGAAACGGGAAATCTGTCCTGCTGGATGCGGTCAAATACGCGGCGTATGGGGATACGGTTTTTAACAAATCATCGGAGAGCAAGGGCAGCCGGACGCTGTCTTCGTATACCCGAGGGCTCCTTGATGCTACAGCGGGGACTTACATGCGTCCCGCAGACCGTTTTCCGACAGTGTATACGCATATTGCGCTGGAATATTTTGATGAACTGTCAGACAAACATTTTATTCTGGGCGCGGTGATCGAGACAAGCGCGGCAAATAATTGCCAGACGCTTCGCTATGTTATGAACGACAGGAAACTGGACGATGTCTCGCATACATATGAAGATAACGGGACAGTGCGACCGTATTCTTCATCCGGGTTGCAGAAAGCATACGGCCTGATCCTGATGAACCGGGAGCAGGGACTCCCGAAATTTCTTCAGATGACAGGCATGAAAATGGGTCTGAGCCAGCTCCCGGCCTATCTGCGGAGACTCCGGGGAATTATGTCCTATGATCCGGATGCCCGTGTGGACCGCTTCATCAGAGAGAGCGTCCTGGAAGAGAAAAGCGTTGATTTTACCAAGCTGATCGAGGCAAAGGAAAATATCGACCGTCTGAACCATACATTTCAGATGATTGGAGAGGAAGTAAATGAGCTTGAGATGATCCTCAGCGAATACGACGCATGGGAGACAGAGAAGAACCGGCTGCTGACAGATGACATCAAGAGGAGCTATAAGAAAAAAACAGAACTGAAAAAAGAAATCCGCGGGCTTGAACAGAAAAAGCAGCTGGCATTGCGCCAGAAAGAAGAAAACGCTGCTCTGCTTAAGACGATCGACCGCCGGAGCGAAGAAGTCGACAGGCGGCTGATCCAGGCACAGGTCAACCTGAATGCCATGGACTGTGCAAAGATGATCGCCGAGGAAGAGAAGCATCTGAGAGAACTGGATCTGGAAAAACAAAGCCTTCATGCGGATATGAAAGAACTGGAAGCATTTCAGACAAAGGTCAGTGAGATGACATATATGCTTCAGGAAGCAGGAAGCGCGCCGGCGCAGCAGCATATCCTTGCGGCACTGTGCGAGAGCGGTCGTTTTTCTTCCGCAGAAAAGGAAGCGGCAGTGGAACAGCTTAAGGCTGCCGCAGATGAAGCGTACGACCGGACAGTCAGAAGTCTGGCCGATGTTGAACGGAAGCAGGGTGAGATCGAAGACCGGATGGAGAAACAGATCCGTATTGCGGAAGAATGCCGGAAGCACAGAAATGCATATGCGCTGATCCCGGACTATGTCGGACTGCGCGAGGAGATCAATCAGGAGTTCCGGAAGCAGGGAATTGGGGCAGAGGCGCAGTTTGCATGCGAGTATGTGATCGGTCTGACGGACGAGACATGGCGGGATGCGGTCGAGGCCTTCCTGGGCGCAAGAAGGTATACCATCCTCGTGGATCCGGAATATTATGATATCGCGGATGATGTTCTGAACCGCTCAAAGAACAGATACGCACATTTGTTTAATACAAAGCTGCTTATGCAGAAAGAAACCGCTCCTGAGATTGATTCGCCGGTACATTTTCTGGATATACGCAATAAGGTGGCAAAGAAATATTTCGAATACCAGCTTGGGCGGATGCATGCGGTAGAGTTGGATGAAGTGCGCAATTACGAGAATGCCATTTCCAGGGAAGGCAGAGTGTCCGTTGCCATGGACAGCTATTTTCTTCGGTTCGACAGGATCCGTTCCTATTATCTCGGACAGGAGACATTTGAATTGAACCGGATCCGGGCGGAAAAAGAAACGGAAAAGCTGAAAGAAGAAAAGAAAGAACTGCTGACGGAAAAGGAAAAGGTACGGTCGCGCAGGAGCAGGCTTGCCAATGACAGGAGCCTCTTCCATTCTTACCGATATGATGCACATGAAGCTTACCAGCGTACAATGGAGCAGTACAGGGCGTCAGAAGAGCAGCTTGCCCGTCTGAGGAAGGCTCAGGCGGATAATGAAGAATATATGGAGCTCTACAGACTGACAGAAAAACTGCGGACAGAAAAGGAAGCGATCCGCCAGGAACAGGCGGAGAAAATGAAGCTGGACAGTGAACTGGCCACCGTGATCCGGGACAGTGAAGAAAAAATGACAGTAAGAGGACAGGAACTGGATGATGCGGAAAAAGCATTCCGGGAATACGAGATCACATCCTACCCGGTCGTTCAGAAAGCAGTCGAAGCTTATACAAAATTCCTTCAGAACGGCAGCAGCGGCCAGGGCGGGCTGATGCAGCCTCAGTCCAGAAAACGAACGGAACAGAAGATCGATAAAGCCAGAGAAGATCTGATCAGGCTTCAGTCCGCATATCAGGCGCATTATCCGGACAGCGGCCTGAACGTGGGTACAGAGAACCGGGATCGGTATGCCGCCAGGAAGGACCGGATCTGGATGGATAATCTTCAGGAGATCCGCCAGAAGCTGGAAGAACAGACGCACCGGTACGAGGAGATTTTCAAAAATGAATTCGTGCTTACGATCCTGAAATGCTGTGAACGCGCCAGGGAAGAGCTGAGGGAGATTAATATCGAGCTGGCAAAACTTCAGTTTTCGTCAAAATACCAGTTTTCAGTTGATTATGTTAAAGACGGATCTGAGTACATGCAGATCATCCACTATGCAAAATATCTGGACGAACAGGAGCAGCTTGGCGGGACAGACGGGCAGGGCGTCCTGAGTTTCCTGGGATCACATTCTGACGATGAAATACAGCAGCTGGAACAGGAACTGAAGCAGATCATCAACCGGGTGATCGAGAAAAACAGTGAAGAGACGATCGCGCGGTTTGCTGATTACCGGAACTATATGACATACGAGATCCTGATCACAAATGATGTGCTGGAACGTGCGAAATTGTCCAGGCAGACAGGGTTTAATTCCGGTGCGGAAGTACAGATCCCGTATCTGCTGATCCTGATCTCGGCGCTTTTAATGATCTATAATCAGAAGACAGATTCCACAAGACTTATATTTATAGATGAACCGTTTGCCAAGATGGATCCGGGTAATGTGAAGATCATGCTGGATTTCATGAGACGGCAGGAGCTCCAGGTGCTTTTCTGCTCGCCGGATAAGACAGAGACCATTGGCGATGAGTGCGAGGTGATCCTTCCGGTCCTTCGGATCCGGGCAGACAGTATGAAGATGGGAGTGGTACAGTTCCATGAGATACCGTGATCAATATCTGGAAGAAATACTGACACATCTTGCAGAAGGTTACCGGAAAAGCAGGAAGGACAGCGGGACCAGCCTGATCCACAGGCGGACCATAGTAAAACCGGAGAAACTGTACCGGAAATACCGGGAGAATGATGGCGATCCGAGTGAGATCGAAGCATTGAATGAGGCGGCGGAAATGTGCAGGACGCTTGGTTTTGCAGATTATCAGATGAAGCGGTTCAGCAATGAGATCGAAGGGATCTGGCTGGAAGATGCGAAGATCGAAGCCGTGGAAAGCTACCTGAAAACACACTGTGGATATCAGCCAAAAGCCGATAAAATGCAGGAAGTCAGGGACATGATCCGGCGGTATAAAGGCCGGTCGCCGGCAGCCGATCTGGTGTGCGGGGAACTCTGCGGAAAAATCTCCTGCAATCAGGTGCCGGCGCGGTACGAACAGACAGAGGATATCCTGCGCGCCCTTGTGTTTATCGAAAATAATACCATGCCGTTGTATCTGAGAGAAGCGTCGCAGATGATCTACGGTTCTACGAAGTACTTCGAAGAAAAGACGCTGGACGCAGTGTGCAGAAGGCTCAGAAATTCTCTCAACCGCCCTTGCGGGCAGGATGAGATGCCGGGCGAGATACTGAAGGAATATCACATTTATCCGGAACAGCAGCGCTTCTGCCTTAAAGGAGAGGCAGTATTAAAAAAAGGCGGATACGAGATTCCGTTGGGCGCTTTTCCGGGCGGAATCGAATTCGCTGCAGATGAATTGAATGATCTGCGGGAAATCCGTGTGAATGCAGAGCGGTTTATTACTGTAGAAAATAAAACTGCATATTACAGATGCACCGGGAAAGACAGTGTGTATTTTTATCTAGGCGGATACACGAACCGGACACAGCGGGATTTCCTGAAAAAAGTTAAAGACGATAATCCGGATTTAAAGTTTCTTCATTTTGGCGATATTGATGCCGGGGGATTCTATATCCATGATCATCTTTGCCGGATGACAGGTGTCCCGTTTGGGTTGTGGCATATGTCGGCGGAAGAATTGAAAGATCCCCGGTATGCAGGCTGTCTCCAGAAACTGACGCCCGGGGACAGGAAAAGACTGAAAAATCTGCGGGAGACAGAACTGTACCGTGAAACAGCGGAATATATGCTGCGGGAAAATGTGAAGCTGGAGCAGGAAATCGTGAGTCTGTATCTGAAGAGTGGGCCTGCTGAGTGGACGATCCAAAATGATAGGGGGGCTGTCACGTAGGATAGCATAGTCGGAACGGCGACTTTAAATCCGTTTCCATCGGTCGGGATGAAGACCTAAAACTCATTCCCATTACAGAGTAAACTGCTAAAAATCAGAAAGAGGATGGCTGTGGTCATCCTTTTTTCTTTGAGAGGAAAGTACAATGCCTGAGAAAAGTTTTAAAGAACGTGTTCGAGATGAAATGAACAAACCTATGTTGTGATATAGGCTTACATTGCCGGATGGTTTTCAAGATAAGAAGAGCATCCGGTTATTTTCAAAACAAAAGGTGACAACAATATAGAGAAGGAATGATAAAAAAGTGCAGATGCGCACACGAACACTCGTTCCTTTTATTCTTCATTCTATATACTTTTATCGTTATCTTTGCTATAATGTGCGAAAAGGGCACGGCCAGTGAATAATGCTATCTTGCGCTATTTAGTCCTCAAAAAAGCGTTTTTCTAAAGGATACGGTATGGCTTCGGTAGAACAGAAACCTGAATTTGAGACGGATGAGATAAGGAGCTATTTTATTTCCAGATTATATATTCATAAAGGATTTTTGGATGCGCCAAAAAAGGAGCCGAAAAGGAGCCGAAAAAAGGAATTGAAAGAAAACAAGTAATTCTAAAACTTTTGTCAAATAATCCGGCAATGACTCAAGCAGAGCTTACAGAAGAATTAGAGTTAACCAGAAAGCAGATTCAATCGGCTATTAAAGAATTAAAAAGCGAAGGCGCTCTGTTACGGAAAGGTTCTAATAGAAATGGCTATTGGATCGTAAATAAAGCGGATTAATCATTTCAGAAATAAGGGATAAATTATCATGGATCATTTTGAATTAGTATCAGAATACGCCCCCACCGGCGACCAGCCCCAGGCCATCGCTGACCTGGTTAAAGGATTTAAGGAAGGCAACCAGTGCGAGACCCTTCTTGGCGTCACCGGTTCGGGCAAGACGTTTACAATGGCGAATGTCATTGCACAACTGAATAAACCGACGCTGATCATCGCTCACAACAAGACGTTGGCGGCGCAGCTTTACGGCGAGTTCAAGGAATTCTTCCCGAATAACGCAGTGGAGTATTTTGTCTCCTAGTGTGCCGGGGCCGGAAAATGAGGTATATTTAGTGCTTTTTCGTGCTGTTCAGTCCAGATTTTGTGGACAGAACGATACTAAACGGACTGAATGATACCAGGCGGACAAAATGATTTTGTGACTTTTTGCAGGAAAAATTCGTAATGAAATTTAGAAGGGGATAATAGAAAATTTGAAGTATAGAGATCGTAAGAATAAGGCGCTTAAATTATTTGACTCTTCATATGGTTCATATATTCCAGCCTTTGCTTTAATTGAAATAGAAGATATTATTGATTTTCAGAATTTTGAAAATAATCATGATGAGCTGAAAGGAACTTTTATTCATGAATATTGTCACTATTTACAGGATGTTTCAACAACCTATGGATTCATCAATTTCATATACAGTTTACAAGAATTATTTTTGAAATTGGGAATGGTTATCAATCTTCATAGAAAAGATCTTCAATATAATAGAGATATTTTTGGTCTACTTCGTGGAGATGATGAGATAAAGAACGATATATTTTATATCAACAAGATAGAAATAAAACCACATGAGTTTTTACAAGACTATCCAGAAGAAGAGGTCAAATGTGTAATAGTAACTTATAATGGAAAGTTGACATTTTGTTTTGGAAGCCTTTGTATTTCTGAAAGCATGGCATATCTTGTAGAAAAAAGATTGTATAAAATATGTGAGAGGGAAAGTGAATTTCCCTATAATGTATGCGAGATGATATGTGATAAAGAATATCCTGAATTTGCGAAGAATGAATTATTCGTATTGGCGCTTTGTGAAATATCACTGTTAGAAAGAAACGCTGGAATATTCTTTATAACAGCATTAAGATTGATGAAGAAAAAGAATTTTCTTCCTCAAAATATTTTAGATATGGAGAAATTTCTTGATAAACATTTTGAAGTTGGATTTCGAGGATACAGAAATCAAATAGACGATATATTAACGGATTTGTATCCAGGTAAAAATGAAGAATTTGTAAAAGTAAGACAATGGATAATTTCACGATTTGAATTGGGGTGTATATATAGAGAACAAAGCAAAATGTTTATTAGCTTATCCCTTAGTTCTGAGAACATACAAGAGCGATATGGTAGGTGGCAATATATTATGAATCATTTTGGATGCCCTATTGTAATTGTTAAGGGGAGAAACGTTTTTGAAGGTGGGTATCTGGAAGGAAAAAGTATAGATTTACGATATATGTTGGGACCTTGGGCAATAGAAACAGCATTTGCTCGTGAAGGCAAAAGTTGCCCATTAAAAGAAATATGTAAAATGGATCAGGATAAGAAATATAGTTCTTTATGTGAAGAAAGATTAAAAGAAAAATTGAAAATAGATAATAATTGCTTTTTAGGATTGTTCTTTAAAGCTTATAACATCGAAATTTAATTACATAGCCGGAAGGTTTTCAATTTACGAAAATCCTCCGGCTTTTTCATGCTCATTTTTATACATAGCCATTTCCCCACACGGGAAGATGGCTATTAAATTTTTAGGAAAGGAGGGAACCGTATGGCAAATTGCAAAGTAATTGCGATTGCCAACCAGAAAGGCGGAACGGGAAAAACCACCACAACCGTCAACTTAGGAATCGGGCTTGCTAGAGAAGGGAAAAAGGTACTTTTAGTGGACGCTGATCCGCAGGGCGATCTGACAACCTCACTGGGATGGCCGGAGCAGGATAACCTTTCCGTGACACTTGCCACACAGTTAGAGGGAATTGTGGCTGACCGGGAAATGGATAGCCACGCCGGGATTTTGCACCATGAGGAAGGCGTTGATCTGATCCCGTCTAATATTGAACTGGCAGGACTGGAAGTTATGCTTGTTAATGCCATGAGCCGGGAACTCACTCTGAAAAATTATCTGAATGAAGTGAAAAGCGGATACGACTATGTGTTAATCGACTGTATGCCAAGTTTGGGTATGCTGACGATCAATGCACTGGCAGCGTCCGACAGTGTAATTGTTCCGGTGCAGGCTCAGTATCTTCCGGCAAAGGGAATGACACAGCTCATGAAAACAATCGGTAAGGTACAAAGACAGATCAATCCGGCGCTGAAGGTGGACGGTGTACTTTTGACACTTGCGGATATGCGGACCAATCTGGCCCGTGTGACCGCAGAAAGTATCCGTCAGAATTACGGGCGTATGATCAAGGTTTACCAGACTGTCATTCCGGTTGGCGTGAAAGCGGCGGAAACGAGCGCCGCAGGACAGAGCATTTACAGCTATGACAAAAACAGTACAGTAGCAAAAGCCTATGCGTCATTTACAAGGGAGGTGGTACGGGATGGCGAAAGGCAGAGAAATAAAACTGCCCCTTCCCGCAGCAGATGATCTGTTCAGTACGCAGGAGGAACGTGACGAGGCAAAACGGGAGTTTATTGCAGATATTCCTCTGACAGAGATCAGCGACTTCCCTGACCATCCGTATAAGGTAAAGCAGGATGAAAGTATGCTGGAACTGGCGGCAAGTATCCGGGAAAAAGGCGTGGTCAATCCTGCTTTGGTGCGCCCGAAACCGGAAGGTGGTTATGAAATGGTGGCAGGACACCGGAGAAAATTCGCCAGTGAGCTTGTCGGGAAAGCGGTCATGCCCTGTATCGTGCGAAATCTGACAGATGACGAGGCTACGATCATTATGGTGGACTCGAACCTGCAAAGGGAGAAAGTCTTACCGTCAGAAAAAGCCTTTGCCTATAAGATGAAGTTAGAGGCTATGAACAGGCAGGGAAAGCGTACAGATTTAACTTCGACACCACTGGTGTCAAAGTTCCGAACTAATGAAATTTTAGGAAAAGAGTCTGGAGAAAGCAGAGAGACAATCCGCCGCTATATCCGTCTTACCGAACTCATTCCACCTATTCTGGATATGGTGGACGAGGGAAAGATTGCCATGCGCCCGGCGGTAGAGTTGTCTTACCTGCCGAAAGAACAGCAACAGGCACTTTTTGACACAATGGAACTGGAGGACTGTACTCCAAGCCATGCACAGGCAATTAAAATGCGGAAGTTTGCAGAGGCAGGAAAGCTGAATGAGGATGTGATCCTGTCGATCATGACTGAGGAAAAGCCGAACCAGGTGGAGCAGTTTAAAATCCCGAAAAAGAGGATTGACAAATATTTCTCTCCGGGAACCACGCCAAAGCAGATGGAGGACACGATCATTAAGGCACTGGAACTGTACCGCAGACGGGAGAGAGGACGGGAAAGGTAAGAGGACGCCAGGGGGAAAGTGGGTTCCTATGTGGATTTCCAGTTTTCCCGATTTTCTGGTTTCCCCTTCCCACACCCTACCCCTTCCGGATTACGGAGATCCGTCTTTGCAGGACATTGTCACAGGCGTGGAGAATACCGCAGCCGTGAAAGCATATCTGAATGTGAAAATCCCTTATGGGCATATCCAGATCATGAAAACTTCCGAGGACGGTGTGGTGGCCGGATTGAAATTCCAGATCACTGGTAACGGGATCGACCAGACTGTAACAACCGGGGAGGATGGAACGATCAAGGTGGAGAACCTCCAGCCGGGAACCTACACGGTAACGGAACTGACGGAGAACCGGTATGAACCGCAGAAAGCGCAGACAGTGGAAGTCAAAGGCGGGGAGACCGCTGCGGTGGATTTCTCCAATATCCTCAAGCGTGGAGATTTGAAAGTGACCAAGACTTCTGAGGACGGTCTGGTGGAAGGCATGAAGTTCCATCTCTACGGAACCTCTCTTTCCGGCATTCCGGTAGATGAGTATGCGGTTACGGACAGCACAGGCGTTGCCATCTTTTCTGATATTCTGATCTCCGGCGATACGCCCTATACGCTGGAAGAAGTGGAGACAGCAAACCGGTATGTGGTTCCGGCGGCTCAGAACGTGACTGTCAACTGGAACGAAGTGACCAATGCCACCGTTCATAACGTGCTGAAAAAGTTCCGGGTAACCGTCGCAAAGACAGACCGGGAGACAGGAACCCCACAGGGCGACGCTACGCTGGCAGGCGCAGTGTACGGTATTTATGACGGGGATACGCTGATTGACACCTATACTACAGACAGCAGCGGCAGTTTTACCACGAAATATTATGTGTGTGGAGACAACTGGACGATCCGGGAGATCAGCCCGTCCGAAGGGTATCTTCTGGATGAGACTTCCTACCATGTGGGAGCGGAGGCAACCCTTTATACGGTAGAGCTGAACGATACTTCCAATGACGTGACGGAGCAGGTTATCAAGGGAAGAATCTCTATCATCAAGCACACGGATGATGGCAGTACACAGATCGAGACGCCGGAGGAAGGCGCAGAGTTCCAGGTGTATTTAAAGAGCGCAGGCAGCTATGACAGCGCAAAGGACAGCGAGCGGGATACGCTGGTGTGTGACGAGAACGGATGCAGTATACCTATCCGGAGGTAACAAAGCTGGATACGTTCTATACCGGAAGTGACGGTTATCTCATTACGCCGGAGGTTCTGCCTTACGGGAATTATACGTTGGTAGAGGTGCAGGCTCCCTACGGATATGTTCTGGACAGTACGCCGGTTCCGTTCACAATATCGGAAGAACAGTCCGGGGAGGACAGCGGTGTGACCGTGATCACGGTGGAAAAAGAGGATATGCCGCAGAAAGGCAAGATTCTTGTGACGAAAACCGGGGAGGAGTTCTCTTCTGTCCAGGTGTCTGGAGACGGTGTAGTAGATAAAGACGGGAACCTTGCCGAAGGCGAGAACATTTATACTCCCGTCTACGAAGTAACCGGGCAGGCCGGGGCGGTATATGAAGTGATCGCTGCCGAGGACATTGTGACGCCGGACGGAACCATGCGGGCCGCCGCCGGGGAAGTGGTGGATACTATTACCACAAATGAAGAAGGCAAGGCAGAGACAAAAGAACTGTACCTGGGCAAGTACCAGATTGTAGAGATGACGGCGCCGGAAGGTCTGGTGCTGAATACCGAAACCCATGAGGTGGAGCTGGCCTATGCCGGACAGGAAGTATCTGTAACAGAGGCGGACACCGCTTTCTATAATGAGCGGCAGAAAGTGTCGGTTGACCTTACAAAGATACTGGAACAGGATGAAATCTTTGGGATCGGAAATGCGGGAGAGATCCAGAACGTGGCCTTTGGACTGTATGCCGCAGAGGATCTGACAGCAGCGGACGGCTCCGTGATCCCGGCGGACGGTTTGATCGAGATTGTATTCTGCAGTACAGAGGGAACCGCCGCATTTCAGACGGACCTGCCGTTTGGCAAGTATTATGTGAAAGAAGTTGCCACGGATCAGCATTATCTTTTGTCAGAAGAAACCTATCCTGTGGACTTTACCTACCAGGGGCAGGATACCGCTGTGGTTCACATCTCTGTGAATGAGGGCAATGCCATTGAGAATGAGCTGATCCGGGGAAGGATCTCTGGCCGGAAAGTAGACTCGGATGGTAAGGCACTGGAAGGTGCAACGATTGGTCTATTTTCCGTAGGTACAGAAGAATTTACGGAAGAGACCGCCTTAATGGTAACAACCTCTGATAAAGACGGAGCGTTTGCTTTTGAGGATGTACCGTATGGAAGATGGATTGTACGGGAAATCGCAAGTCCAGAAGGATATGTGCTGAATGAGGCTCTCCACTATGTATCGGTTACAGAAGATGAGGAAGTAATCGAAGTGGAACTGATCAACAAACTCATTGAGGGAAGTGTGCGTCTGACAAAAGTAGACGCAGAATATCCGGCGAACAAG
>DXIS01000017.1 GCA_019112735.1 Candidatus Mediterraneibacter guildfordensis | reverse complement strand
CGTGGCCTTAGATTTTTCATAATTCTCGAACTGAACCTGTACACATCTTTTGCTGTGTCAGAATCCATTCACTATGCAATGAGTGATGCCGAGTGCATTTATGGATCAGCTCGTCCGGAAAACAGGAATTTATCTCTTATTTCCCATACAGAATACTGCCACTACCCCCGGGCCGGTATGGCTTCCGATCACGGTTCCGATATTATTGATAAGGATGTTGTCAATGCCCATCTTCTCACGCACCAGTTTTGCCACATATTCTGCATCTTCCAGGCAGTCGCCGTGTGTGATCATGACAATGTCATTGTCCCATCCTTTTGCCTGCTCTACCGCCATGTCTACGATCTTGTTAAGGGATTTTTTACGTCCGCGCTCTTTCCCGATCACCTGAAGTTTTCCTTCATTGTCCATATGTATGATGGGTTTGATCTGGACGAGTGTGCCGAGTACAGCAGTTGTCTTGGAGATCCGGCCGCCCCTGTGCAGATGGTTCAGGTCGTCTACTGTGACATTGTGGCAGACATGAAGTTTGTTGTCCTCTGCCCACTGTGCCAGTTCGTCGATGCTCAGACCTTCTGCTTTTTTCTTCAGTGCGTGGTGAAGCAGGAGTGCTTCGCCGAGGCAGGCGCAGAGTGTGTCGATAACGATGACTTTTGAGCCAGGGTACTTCTCTTCCAGCATCTGGCCGGCCAGCCTCATGCTGTTTAATGTTCCGCTTAAGCCTGAGGAGAAGCCGAGGTGAAGGACGTCTTTTCCCTCTTTTACATAAGGCTCAAGAAGAGCTGCTGCTTCTTCCGGGTTTACCTGTGAAGTAGTGGACATTTTCCCCTCGCGTAGCTTTGCGAAGAATTCTTTTGCCGAAAGGCCTTCCATGTCTGTATATGTTTCGCCGTCGATCGTATACTTCAGCGGAACGACCGGCACATGTCTCTCTTCCAGCCATCCCTTTGGAACATCAACGGTACTGTTTACGGTGATCACATAATCTCTCATTGTGGTATTCCTCCATGGTTTATTGCCTGGCCGGGCAGATCGTCCGGCCGGCCATTCACGTATTTACTATACCACTTTTTACTCTATTTATCAAAATAAATTACATTTTTACAGAAATGTCAGATATCTCCACCGTCAGTTCAGTTTTACGTTCAGATAGTTCCGGCCGGAAAGGGTTTTATTGAAGATCAGGAAGCACAGCACAAGGATGCATCCGGCGACGAATCCGTACAGGCCGAATACGGATGTCAGGACAAGAAGCATCAGGCGCATGAATTTTAACGCGTAGCCGAGTTCGAAGTTGGGCTGGGTGTAGTTTGCCACAGCTACGAAGGCCATGTACAACATCACTTCACTGTTGAACCACCCGGATTGTACGGAGAATTCTCCCATTACGATACCGGCGATCACACTGAGCGGCGTGCTGAGCATGGTCGGCGTATTCATGGCCGCCAGGCGGAGGCCGTCGATAGAGAGTTCCAGAAGAAGGAACTGAAAGATCAGCGGGATATTGACCGTATCCCGCACTTCGACAAACGCAAATGCCTCGGGAAGCCACTGGGGATTCTGCATAAAGAGCAGGTATAACGGAGTGAAAAATACCGTGGCGACGGTAATAAGCGTCCGGGTCACTTTGAGGTAAATGCCGGTCAGCGTCGGAAAATAATAGTCGTTGGCCTCTTCGATCATGTCCAGGATTGAAGTCGGCAGGATCATGGCGGACGGCGCATTGTCCACCAGGATCACCACTTTTCCTTCCAGCAGACAGGCCGCTGCTGTATCCGGGCGTTCCGTATATTTGAATTTGGGAAACGGATTGAACCATTTTCTCTTAAAAAGGGCTTCCGCCAGACTCTGCTGGTTCATGCGCAGGTCGTCAAGGTTAAGTTCCCGGATCTGCCGCCTCAGATTGTCAAGCAGCTCCTGATCAACCCGGTCGCTCATATAGCAGATGGCAATATCGGTCCGGGAAGACTGCCCTGCCTCCGTCATCTCCATGATCAGATGAGGATCCCGGATCCTGCGGCGCATAAGGGCTGTGTTAAATACGATTGTTTCCACGAAACCGTCCCTGGATCCGCGGAGCGATTTATCTTTCTCCGGCTCATCCACGCTCCGGGCGGGATAAGTCCTGCAGTCAATGATCACACTTTCCACGTAACCGTCTATGAAAAGCGCAGCCGCGCCTGAAAGCACATTGCGGAGAACCTGGTCAAAATCCGCGGCAAGGTCGACCTCCACATAAGGAACATGCTCCTGAATGAAGCTTTCAGCGTCTTCGGACATATCCTGTTCAGAAACAGAAAGGAAAGAGTCCATGATCTTCAGCATCGCCTCATCTTTTACGAATCCGTCGATGTAGTAGAACACGGACGCTTTCCCGCCGATCTTCATGTCCCGTCGGATAATGTCAAAGCTTTCCTTTACCGGCAGGACTTCATTCATGTATCTGATATTCTCCTCAAACGAGGCGCTCAGTCTTCTTTCATTCTTCTCAACCATAGACACTTATCTCCTTCCGACAGCTGCAGGATGCTTCTGCAGGACGTCCGTGCTCCGGACACGCTGATGCCCGGACGTTTTGTCTATGGTTATATTTCCCGTATATTTATAAATTATTCGAGATAATCCCGGTCAAGATATCCTGCTCTAATCATTTTTTCGATCACTTGCGCCTGACGCTCCCGGGCAAGCTTCGGGCTTGCGACAGGATTATAATTGCTGGGAGCGTTCGGGATACCGGCCAGCAGCGTACATTCATTAAAATTCATTTCTGACGGCGATTTCCCGAAATATCCCATCGCAGCATCGCCCACGCAGTAATATCCGTTTCCGTAAAATATAGAATTTACATAAAGTTCAAGAATTTTATCCTTGTCCAGCACGGACTCGATTTTAAATGCCATGAACATTTCCGCAACTTTGCGAACGATCTTCTTATCCTGAGTAAAGTACTGATTTTTCGCCAGCTGCTGGGTGATCGTACTTCCGCCCTCCACATAGGAGCCTGCGCGGATATCGTTGATCAGCGCTCTGGCCGTTGCGATCGGATCCAGGCCGGGATGGGAATAGAACCGCTTATCCTCCACTGCAAGCACCGCATCAATGTAAGCCTGCGGCAGTTCTTCGATGGTTGTATATAAGAAAAGAACACAGACGTTTTATCCATTTCATCGTATATGATTCTCCTTTCATATAACGAGTATAATGGATAAATCTGTGTTCTTCCCTTATATCTTCTTACGATTTTCTTAATTAACGTGACAATCCTGTAAGCCGGTCCCGGTATGCTCTATTTGGTCGTACTGCCGAACCCACCGTTCCTCACTTCCGTGGCGTCATCATCCAGCGTGATCCCGTATTCTACAAAGATGCCCTGCATGAAGCCTTCTCCGGCCTTGATCTCTACGGTCTTCTCTTCATTGCTGTCGTTCGTGATCTTGGAGAAAATGTGTCCCTCATTGTCCGAATAATAGTAATCGCTGTCAATGATCCCGACGGTATTGTTAAGCTGCAGTCTGTATTTAAATCCCAGGCCGCTGCGGGGATAGCATTTCAGCACCCATTCCGGTTCCATCCATACGCGGATCCCGGTCGGGATCTTGACGGTTTCCCCGGGTTTCAGCGTGATATCCGCTGGTGCGAAGAAATCATATCCGGCGCTTCCTGCCGTCGCGCGGCGCGGAAGCCGGATATTTTCATAGAGTTCACGTACTTCTTTCTCATCGGAAATCCCCAGTGTGTCTCCCCAACCTGCAAGGAACTGTTCAAAACTTACTTTTTCAAACTTAGCGATTCTCTTCATGATCTGTCCTCCCTGAATATACCAGACTCATCCAGCACCCGGATGATCTCTTCGATCGTGGGTACGTCGACGACCAGAGCCATTCGCACATACCCTTCGCCGTTGGATCCGAAGGCGCTGCCGGGCGTTACGATCACGCCGGTCTTTTCCATCAGTTTCATGCAGAAATCCGCCGATGACTCATACCCTTCCGGGATCTTTGCCCAGACGAACATTGATCCCCGGCTGTCCGGCACATCCCAGCCGATCCTTCTTAATCCTCCGCACAGTGCCCGGTTTCTTCTGCCGTATTCCTGACGCTGTTCCTCGATAAAATCGTCCGGACCGGTCAGCGCGGCGATGGCCGCGTACTGGATCGGATAAAAAATGCCATAGTCGATCTGGGAGCGCAGCAGCCGGAACTTACTGATGATGTCCTTATTCCCGACCACAAAAGAGATCCTTGCTCCGGTCAGGTTGTAGGACTTGGACAGCGAATAAAACTCCACCCCTACATTCTTCGCGCCGTCATAGGACAGGAAAGAACGTCCCGGCCTGTCTCCGTATGTAATATCCGAATAGGCATTGTCGTGCAGGATCACGATATCATGCTCTTTTGCAAATGCGATCAGCTTCTCATAGAATTCATCCGGCGCACACACGCAGACCGGATTGAGCGGATAAGAAACGATCATATATTTCGTTTTCTTCAGTGTTTCCTCCGGAATGCTGTCCAGGTCCGGCACATATCCGTTCTTCTCCTCGATCGTATAATAGCGGACGTCTGCTTTCGCCATGATGCCGCTCATCTCGAACATCGGGTAACCCGGATTCGGGACCAGGATCACATCCCCCGGATCACAGAAAATAAGACCGATATGGGCCATCGCCTCCTGGGATCCGTATACAGACATCACCTCGTCCGTGGTGATGTCCACGCCAAAACGTTTTTTGTAGCGGTACTGCACCGCCTCCAGAAGCTCCGGCAGGTCTGCAAGCGAATATTTATAATTCTCCGGGTCTGCACAGGCATCCTGCATGGCCTTCATCACATGCGGAGCCGGCTGGAAATCCGGCGTTCCAACGGACAGATTATATACCTTCCGCCCTGCCCGGACCAGTTCTTCTTTCTTATCATTGAGAGCACCGAAGATGCCCTGCTTAAAATCATTGATCATGCCTGAAAAATGACGGTTGTCCATTTTGTGTTTCCTCCTCCTGTGTCTGACCCAGATATTATATCACATCTGACAGGGAAATGAACAATTAAAAACAGGAACCGGTCCGGTTCCTGTTAAAACATTGCTGCTGATATCACTTCAAGTCTATGCGGCGGATTATTCGTCGTCTCCCACGCAGTTCATATCTGTAAGGCCGCATGTCTTTTCATCTTCCTCGTCCTCACAGTTCATATTTGTGAGACCGCAGGTGATATCCTCTTCTTCTCCTACACAGTTCATGTCATTGAGACCACAAGTGGTATCTTCCTCTTCTGTGATACCGTTCATATTCGTCAGCCCGAGATCTTTTTTCATTCTGCTACACCTCCTCTACATTTTTGGTTGCAACAATATCGACTCCCGTCCCCGCCGCATCAGGTACGATCACATCACCTATATGCACCGGGGCTTTTACCGTAACGCCTTTGAGGGCTCTGACGCAGTCGAATACTTTGTCCTTCGGTACATCTTCTTTTGTTTTGACCGAGACCATATCAGCCGCCCCTCCGGTTACTTTTACGGTAGATGTAACGATCCTGGTCGGATGCGTCACTTCTTTTCTGGCATAGACGTCGCCTCTTTTACAGGTGTTCCCTGTTACGCTTATTACTTCAGCCCCCTCCATTTCCACAGTAATGGGACATCCCATCGGGCAGCTGATGCAGGTCAGTTTTCTGATTTCCATTTTCTACGCCTCCTCGATCTTTACTGTGATCGTCTTCAGATCAGGATATTCTGCAAGCTGTTCTTTCGTCAGTCTGATCTCTTCCATTTCACCGGGTGCTACGATCTGTCGTTTTTTGTGGATCACACGCTCGTCGTCAAAGTATGCGCTCACATAACAGTTCTTGTATACGCCGCCCACGCGGAAACGCACTGTCAGGATATCATCCATCCGCGCTGTGTTGACTGTTGCCGGAACTGTATAACGGACTCCGTCTGTCGGATCAAGCGTGATCTCCCGTCCGCCCTCTTCCGTTCTTGTGCCTTTTACATACGCTGCCGCATTCTTTCCGGCGGCTGCTGCTTCTTCAGATACAAAATCCACAAGATCATGCACATGCAGTACATTGCCGCAGGCGAATACGCCTTCGATGTTCGTTTCAAGGCTTTCATTTACTACCGGGCCGGATGTGACCGGACTCATTTCCACGCCCATGTCCCCTGACAGTTCATTCTCCGGTATCAATCCTACAGAAAGAAGCAGGGTGTCGCAAGAGTAAAATTCTTCCGTCCCGGGGATCGGTCTGCCTTTTTCGTCAACTTCCGCCAGGGTTACGCCTTCAACCCGTTTCTTGCCTTTAATATCGACAACCGTGTGGCTGAGTTTCAGCGGGATGCCGTAATCATCAAGACACTGCACGATGTTTCGCTTCAGTCCGCCGGAATAAGGCATCAGTTCTGCCACGACTTTAACTTTAGCGCCTTCGAATGTCATACGTCTCGCCATGATCAGACCGATGTCTCCGGAACCGAGGATCACAACTTCCCGGCCGGGCATCAGCCCTTCCATATTGACCAGGCGCTGGGCTGTACCCGCCGAATAGATGCCTGCCGGCCTGTAGCCCGGGATATTCAGCGCGCCTCTTGAGCGTTCCCTGCATCCCATTGCAAGGATGACCGCTTTCGCCTGGATCTCAAACATTCCTTCCTCGCGGTTCATTGCCGTAACAACTTTCTGCGGGCTGATATCCATGACCATGGTGTGCAGACAGTATTCGATCTTAAGGTCTTCTACCTGTGTTATAAATCTCTGGGCGTATTCGGGACCTGTAAGTTCCTCTTTAAATGTATGAAGTCCGAACCCGTTGTGGATGCACTGATTCAGGATTCCGCCAAGTTCTTTATCCCGCTCAAGGATCAGGATGCTGTCGATCCCGCTTTCCTTTGCAGATACAGCAGCGGCAAGCCCCGCCGGACCTCCTCCGATAATGACAATATCATAACTTTTCATGTCCGAAGCCTTCCTTTCTATAAAGTATCCTTATTTGTGCCTACAACCAGTCTGGAATCTCCGCCTGATTTTGTAATGTCCGACATGCTGACTCCGCATTCGCGAGCAAGGATCTCCATCGTCCTCGGTGAACAGAATCCTGCCTGGCAGCGTCCCATGCCGGCGCGTGTCCTTCTCTTTACGCCGTCGAGGGATCTCGCGCCAAGAGGTCTTCTGATCGCGTCTATGATCTCTCCTTCTGTGATCATCTCGCACCGGCAGATAATATTGCCGTATGCCGGGTTCTTTTTGATCAGTTCAGCACGTTCTTCTTTTGATAAAGTATTCGGATCCAGGATGCCTTTTCTGGTAGAAATGAAATCGTCCTTCTTCTCAAGGTTCATTTTCTCTGCCAGTATATCCGCCACCATTTCTCCGATCGCCGGACAGCTTGTCAGACCCGGAGACTCGATCCCTGCACAGTCTACGAAGCCTTTTGCGTCTTCCAGCTCGCCGATCAGGAATTCATGTCCGTCCTCGTGGGCCCTGAGCCCGGCGAAGGAAGTGATGACCTGCCTCATGGGCAGATTTTTAACCGTCAGTCCTGCTTTGCTGATCACCTGACCCAGACCGTCTCTCGTGGTGTTTGTCCCTTCTTTGTCATCAACATCTATGGCGGTCGGACCGACCAGGAGATTGCCGTGGATCGTAGGTGTCACGAGGACGCCCTTTCCGAATTTGGTGGGCAGCGCAAATATAGTCCTGGAAACATGTTTTCCGGTCTTTTTATCCAGCAGGCAGTAATCGCCTCTGCGCGGGGTGATATGGATCTTCTTTTCACTCACCATATTGTGGAATTTGTCCGCATAGACGCCGGCTGCGTTTACCACATATTTTGTCTCATAGACGCCGTTGTTTGTATCCAGCGCCCAGCCCCCGTCGATCTTTCTGATATTCTGCACTTCCGTATTGAATCTGAACTCCACACCGTTCTCGCAGGCATTTTCCGCCATTGCGATGTTGAGCCCGAACGGGCATACAATGCCGGCTGTCGGCGCATACAGTGCTGCATATACGTTGTCTGAGATATTCGGTTCCATCTCGAGGATCTGCTCCCGGTTCAGGATCTGAAGTTCTTTTACCCCGTTGGCCACGCCTCTGTCATAAAGCGCCTGCAGTCCGGGCATATCTTCTTCGTTCAGACATACAACAAGGGAACCGATACGTTTGAACGGAAAATCCAGGTCTTTCGACAGCTGTTCCATCATTTCATTTCCACGCACGTTAAGTTTTGCCATCAGAGATCCGTTGGCAGCATCGTATCCGGCATGCACGATCGCGCTGTTGGCTTTGGATGTCCCACAGCACACGTCCTCTTCTTTTTCCAGTACACAGGCATTGACTTTATACCGTGACAGTTCACGGGCGGATGCGGATCCGGCAACCCCTGCGCCTATAATAATTACATCATACATGACTGTATTTCTCCCTTCCTGTACTTTTTAAAATGAGCCCGGCAAATATACGCCCCGTCCGGTGCGTTCTCAATTGCCAGGCTCTGTTCTCACGCAATTTTAATCTTTAATTGTCGTACAGCCTACCAGGGAATCGCACCGTAAAGTAATACTGCAACGATCGCACCAAGGATCGGTCCTACAAGAGTAACGATCGCATATCCCCAGTTTGAACTGCCTTTATCCTTAATAGGAAGAACTGCATGTGCAAGACGGGGGCCGATATCACGGGCAGGATTGATCGCGTATCCGGTCAGGCCGCCGAGGGACATGCCGACTGAAACGATGATTCCGAATACAAGGAATTTATCGAGTCCGCCTGCGATGCCGGGAACATTTGCAATACCTTTGATCGCAAAAACAAGTACGAATGTTCCTACTGCTTCACTCAGGATATTGAGCGGCATATTCGGAACAGAAGGGCTTGTGGAGAACACGCCGAGCTTTGTAGCCGGATTGTCTGTCGCATCAAACTGACCCTTGAATAATATGTAAACAAGGACTGCGCCTACGAAAGCGCCTGCGAACTGTGCGATAAGATATCCGGGAACAAGCGCCCAGTCAAAACTGCCGTCGATGGCAAGCGCAAGTGTAAGCGCCGGGTTAAAGGACGCTCCGGACGCCGCGCCGAAGATAAATGCAGGAACCATTACCGCAAGGCCCCATGCGAATGTGATCTGGATCGATCCCGCGCCTTTCATTCCGGATTTATTCAGTGTTACGTTGGCTACAACGCCGTCGCCCAGAAGAATGAGCATCATTGTTCCTAAAAACTCTGCTATATATGGTAACATATTTTATTACCTCCTTTTCATTTACGTGTCTTCAAGATGTGGTTAATCCTCTTTTGCCCAGCCGTATGCGTATTTCACAGCCTTCTTCCAGCCTTTGACTTTCGCTTCTCTGTCTTCATCTGAAAGCGCCGGCTCAAATGTACGGTCGATCGCCCAGTTCTTGATGACATCTTCTTTGCTTGACCAGTATCCTACTGCAAGGCCTGCAAGATATGCCGCGCCCATTGCCGTTGTCTCTACGCACTGCGGACGGTTGACCGGAGCATTGATGATGTCGGCCTGGGTCTGCATTAGGAAATCATTTGCACTCGCACCGCCGTCTACTTTGAGCGCTGCGAGGTCGATGCCTGAATCAGCCTTCATCGCTTCCAGTACATCATTTACCTGATAAGCAAGCGATTCAAGTGTAGCGCGGATAATGTGGTATTTATTTACGCCGCGGGTGATGCCCACGATCGTTCCTCTTGCGTACTGATCCCAGTACGGAGCGCCGAGTCCGGTGAATGCCGGAACTACATAACATCCGTTCGTGTCTTTGACTTTTTTCGCCATATATTCTGAATCAGGAGCGGAGTCGATCAGCCTCATTTCGTCGCGCAGCCACTGGATAGCCGCACCGGCTACAAAGATTGATCCTTCGAGCGCATACTCTACTTTTCCGTCCAGCCCCCATGCGATGGTCGTTACAAGGCCGTTCTTGGAGAATACCGGTTTCTCGCCTGTATTCATGAGCAGGAAGCATCCGGTTCCGTATGTATTCTTTGCTTCACCCGGTGTGAAACATGTCTGTCCGAACAGAGCGGACTGCTGGTCTCCTGCCGCGCCGGCGATCGGAATCGGGCCGCCAAGGAAAGACGGATCCGCTTCGCCGTAAATGCAGCTTGAAGGTTTGGGCTCCGGAAGCATGCTCTTCGGGATGTTGAGTTCCGCAAGGATCTCATCGTCCCACTGGAGTGTGTTGATATTAAACAGCATGGTTCTCGAAGCGTTGGAATAATCCGTTACATGGACTGCGCCCTTTGTAAGTTTCCAGATCAGCCATGTCTCAACTGTTCCGAACAGAAGGTCCCCGTTTTCCGCCTTTTCTCTTGCACCGGGAACATTGTCCAGGATCCATTTGATTTTTGTTCCCGAGAAATATGCATCGATCACAAGACCTGTTTTCTCTCTGAATTTTTCCGTCAGACCTTTTTCCTTCAGAGAATCACAGTACTCGGATGTTCTGCGGCACTGCCATACGATCGCGTGATAAACCGGCTCTCCGGTATTCTTGTCCCATACGATCGCTGTCTCTCTCTGATTGGTGATGCCGATTGCTGCGATGTCGTCTGCCGTAGCGCCGATCTTGTTCATCGCTTCCACTGCGACGCCGAGCTGACATGCCCAGATCTCATCTGCATCATGCTCTACCCAGCCCGGTTTCGGGAAATACTGGGTAAACTCTCTCTGGGATACACTGCACATCTCTCCCTTTTCGTTGAACAGGATGCACCTGTTGCTGGTTGTGCCTGCATCCAGCGCCATTACGTACTTTGCCATAGTTGTCTCCTCCTTTTCTTTTCGGCTTGTTGCGGAGCGGAACCGGTCCGCTCTTCTGACACCTTTTTGTGCTCGGGCAACAAAAAAAGAGCAAAACAACGAACAACATTTCTGTTGTAATCTATTCTGCTCTCCTGTCTCGCACCCGCTCTTTAACTGTTCTCAATATATCATATTGCACAAACAATTTCAAGCTGATTTTATATAATAATTATAAATTTTACATTTTCTGTTTATATTTTTCTGATTATTTGTACATAGTGATTGTTATTTACCGCTTCTTTACTTTTTCTTTACATGCATTTTTACCAGTTCGGCCATCTCGTCGATTGTTTTAACGCCGCTGATCTTCTCGTCTTCATCGATGATCGTCAGAGGAACACGTTCGATCTTATATTTCTCTACAAGCTGCGGGAACAGATTCGCATCGATCATGGCTGCTTCGATCCCATCATTGAGCGCGGCAAGCCTCTGGCAGGCGCTGACCATTTTCGGGCAGTGATGGCATGCCAGAGAAACACATACTCTGATTTTTACATTCCCTTCGATTTTCTCGATTTTTTTCTTCGTCCAGTATCCGATCTGCTGACCCGGTCCGGCCAGATTATAAAGCGCCAGGACGAAAGAGTTGATCTCCTGCCCGCCGGGTACTCCGTGGAAAGAGATGCCGGAATAACGCCCGTCCTTATATAATCCGGCTGCCGGGAGCAGCGCACGGTCAAGCTCCTCCGCCCCTTCTTCATCCGTCCCGTACAGTTCCAGCGAGATATATCCGCTCAGGGAGGCAATAACCGAAAGGAACCCGGCCATCTCCTGACCTTTTTCTGATTCCTCATCCACGACAGCCTTCACCGTGACAGGCCCGGTCAGTTTTCCGAGAACATCTTTCAATCCTTTTTTCAGATCCTCATCGATCAGATCACTGTGCATATTGATTTTTTCAGTCATATCCAGACCACCTTTCCGCTGTTTTCTGATATCATTATAAATTACAAACGATAATAAATGCAATTTAAAAAATCAGAATTGCCTTTCAGAAAAATCTGGTGTACTATGAGGACAGGATAACACATCTTTTACCATGAAGGAGGAATGTGACTATGAAAAAACTAATCAATGCGATCGATCAGGTTGAAAACCAGATGGTCACCGGTATGGCAAAAGCATATCCGCAGTATCTGAGAAAACTTGACTGCGGCAATGTAGTGGTCCGCGCAGATAAAAAAGAAGGAAAAGTCGCACTGATCAGCGGCGGAGGAAGCGGACACGAACCGGCACACGGAGGATATGTCGGGACCGGAATGCTGGATGCAGCCGTGGCGGGCGCTGTGTTCACCTCGCCCACTCCTGATCAGATCTACGAAGGCATTAAAGCGATCGCCACCGACAAAGGCGTCCTCATGGTCATCAAAAACTATACGGGTGACGTCATGAACTTTGAGATGGCGCGGGAAATGGCTGAGATGGAAGGCATCAAAGTAGATCAGGTGGTTGTAAATGACGATGTGGCTGTGGACAACAGTCTTTACACTGTCGGACGCCGCGGCGTGGCCGGCACGGTATTTGTACACAAGATCGCCGGAGCCCTGGCTGAAACAGGCGCGGATCTTGAGGATGTCAAGCAGATCGCTGAAGATGTTATCGCAAATGTACGCACCATGGGAATGGCGATCCGTCCCTGCACGGTTCCAGCAGCCGGCGTTCCCGGTTTTGAACTGGGCGATGATGAGATGGAGGTCGGCATCGGCATCCACGGCGAACCGGGGACGCACCGCGAGACGCTGAAGTCTGCGGATGAGATCGTGGATATGCTGCTCGACAAGATCCTTGCGGACATCGATTACAGCGGCAGCGAGGTTGCCGTAATGATCAACGGATCCGGCGCTACGCCTCTGATGGAACTTTTTATCCTGAACAACCGTGTCGCTGATGTACTTGCAGAAAAAGGGATCAAAGTCTACCGGACATTTGTCGGTGAATATATGACTTCCCTCGAAATGGAAGGCTTTTCAATCTCTCTGCTCAGACTGAACGACCGCATGAAAGAACTGCTGGATGCGCATGCCGATACACCGGCATTTAAAGCATAAGAAAGGAGCAGATCAGCATGAAAGCCCAGGAAGTTACAGATATTATCCGTGCGATCGGCAAAAAGATCGAAGAAGAAAAAGATTTTCTGACAGAACTTGACAATGTTATCGGAGACGGCGACCACGGCATCAATATGGCCAGAGGATTCCAGACTGTACTGACAAAACTGGATTCCCTTGCCACAGATGATATCGGGAACATCCTTAAAACAACAGGAATGGCTCTTGTATCAACCGTCGGCGGGGCATCCGGTCCGCTGTACGGAACCGCATTTATGAAAGCAGGCGCCCTGATGGCAGGAAAGACCGATATGTCTGTTGATGATTTCCTCGCCTGTCTGGATGCAGCGGTCGAGGGCGTGAAGATGCGCGGCAGATCCACGCAGGGAGAAAAAACCATGCTGGACGCCATGATCCCTGCCCTTGAAGCTATGCGCCAGGCGAAGGAGGAAGGTCTAGACACAGCGGAAATCCTTCTCAAAGGCACGCAGGCAGCCGAAGCCGGTGTAGAATACACGAAAACGATCATCGCCACAAAAGGCCGTGCAAGCTATCTCGGCGAAAGAAGCATCGGGCATCAGGATCCGGGCGCCACTTCATTCACCGATATGCTGGATACGGTCCGCCTGTGCGTATCCCGTTGACAGATTTCACAGTATTGATATTCAGGAGGGAATCCTATGGTCGGAATTGTTATAGTCTCTCACAGCGCACAGCTTGCAGCCGGTGTCGTGGATCTTGTAAAACTGATCGCAGCCGACTGCCCGATCGCAGCCGCGGGAGGACTTGAAGACGGAAGTTTCGGTACAAGTTATGAACGCATCCTCAACGCGATAGAAACCGTACACGGAGAAGACGGCGTGCTGATCCTGATGGACATGGGAAGCGCGGTCATGACAACCGAAATGGTACTCGAAGATCTTTCTTATGATGACATACGGATGGCTGACTGCCCTGTTGTAGAAGGCGCTGTAGCAGCCGCTGCCGCCTCTTCCGCCGGCATGTCCCTGGAAGAAGTGTTCCGCGAGGCCGAAAGCGCGGCAAATGTAAAGAAATTCTGATTTATATTCTCTGCCGGCGTTGTCCCGGCATGACAAAACGCGTCACGGCAATTCATATCCGTGACGCGTTTTTCAGCATCTTATAATAATCCGACCAGATCAAGGCTTGGCTTGAGCGTTTCGGCGCCGGGCTGCCATTTTGCAGGGCAGACCTCATCATCATGCTCATAGACGAATTTGCATGCCCTGAGTTTGCGCAGCAGCTCTTCTGCATTTCGTCCCACATTTCCCGCATTCACTTCGTATGCGGCGATCCTTCCTTCCGGATTCACGATAAATGTACCGCGCTCCGCCACACCGTCCGATTCGATCAGCACATCAAAATCCCTGGCAAGCGCATGCGTCGGGTCTGCCAGCATCGGATATCTGATCTTGCGGATCCGTTCGGAAGCGTCATGCCATGCCTTATGCACGTAATGCGTATCGCAGGATACGGAGTACACTTCACACCCTTCAGCCTGAAAATCATCGTATTTCTCTGCCAGATCTTCCAGTTCCGTCGGACAAACAAAGGTGAAATCCGCGGGATAGAAAAAGAAAATACTCCATCCGCCCAGAATGTCTTCTCTGGCCACTTCCCTGAATTCTTCCGACTGATACGCCTGAACCCTGAAATCACTGACTTCTTTGTTGATTAGTGACATCCAGCTCTCCTCCTTCCATCTTGCAAATAAATGTATGATCTGAGTATATCTCAATTATATCTGTTTGCTGTCCTGCCCGTCAAGAAAGATTCATTTCGGCGTCCCGTACAGGTCGTACGGCGTTGCCTGATATACGTAATAATTCACCCAGTTTGTATACAGGTTGTTTGCATGGGATCTCCAGGTGAGCACCGGCTTGTTCTCCGGGTCATCATCCGGGTAATAGTTCTCCGGGATCTGCGGATTGAGTCCCCGTCCCATATCTCTCTTATATTCAGAATCCAGCGTCATGCGGTCATATTCCGGATGGCCCATAACGAATACCTGCCGTCCTTCCTGCGCCATGCAGAGGAATACGCCGGCCTGGCGGGAATCCGCAAGGATCGTGATCCGTTCATCCGCCTCCAGAAGGTCCTGGGGCACTTCCGTATGTCTGGAATGAGGCGCCATGAATATATCGTCAAATCCACGGACAAGGGGGATCCTTCTGTTGCGCACCCGGTGACGGTACACACCGGACAGCTTCTTCGGCAGGTCTGTCTTGTTGATCCCGTAATGATAATAAATCCCGGCCTGAGCGCCCCAGCACAGATGAAGGGTTGACGTTACGTTCGTCTTTGTCCATTCCATGATCTTCTTCAGTTCTTCCCAGTAGTCCACCTCCTCAAAAGGCATCTGCTCCACGGGAGCTCCCGTGATGATAAATCCGTCGAATTTCTTCTCACGGATACTCTCAAACGGTTCATAAAACTTGTATATGTGGCTGGTTGACGTATTTTTGGATACGTGGCTCGTCATCCGCACAAAAGTCACATCCACCTGGATCGGCGTATTGGACAGGGATCGCAGGATCTGGAGCTCCGTATCCTCTTTTAAAGGCATCAGGTTCAAAAGTCCGATGCTCAGAGGCCGGATATCCTGATGGGCCGCCCTGTACTCATCCATCACAAATATATTTTCCTGTTCCAGTATCTCCTTTACCGGAAGATCATTCTGTACCCGAATCGGCATATCTGTTCTCCTCTTCTGTTCCATACATATTTCCGGCTTTATAAGCCGGATCAGACATAGTAAGATTATACCTCTTTTGTAAAGAAAGCGTCAACCGTCAAAAGGCTCCGGCGGACACGCCGGAGCCTTTTTTCATGATTCTTTCAACTTCACATCAGCTGAAATGATGCTTTATCCACAGTGGCACTGGAATGTCGCACATTCTGTGCCGTCACATGTCCTGGCATTGCCACCTTCCACACTGATCTTGCCTGCATGACATTTGCACTGCTCATTGTACATGCAGTTTGTCGCCTTGCAGTCAATGGTGGAACAGTCTGATGCGGCGTGCCCGGAACTTACGGAATTGCTGTAGCTTCCGTCTTTTCTCTCCTGAAAGCTGTCGCAGCAGGTCTCCTGGGGATTTTTCGCATTCTGGCCGCCCACCTGGATCTTGTCAAGATCGCAGAGGAACTGCTGGTTGTGTACACAGGTCTGTACCGTACATTTTAATTCCGGCATAATGAATACCTCCTCTTTCTACAGATTCAGATTCATTATGCCCGCTTTTTCCCCGGAATATACATTTTGATCATGAGATACAATACGGCAAAAAACTCCCTCACCAGATAATTGATCTGAAAAACCGGATTGGATGTTGCCGGGATCATATGTATGTGCCTGTAACCTTCCTGCCTGGCGATCAGCGCGGCCCTGTACATATGGAAACCATTTGTCACGATCCCGACGCTCTGGTGCTCCGGATCCAGGAACTTGCTGCTGTACGCCAGGTTTTCCCGTGTGGACGTGGATCTTCCTTCTATGATGACACGGTCCGGAAGAATCCCGCATTCTGTCAGGTAGCCGGCCATGGCATCCGCTTCTGAAATGTCCTCCCCTGGCCCCCGGCCGCCGGATACGATCACTTTTGTGTCCGGAAAACGCTGTAGGTATTCCAGTCCTTTATCCAGGCGGCGTTTCAGTGAATCTGTGATCTTTTTTCCCCGGACCTGGGCGCCGAGGATGATAATATAATCCGCATGTCTGTCGCACCGGGACAGCATGGCCTTTATGATCCGGACTTCGATCATAATGAAGATGCACCAGCCGGCTGTGCACAGGACACCCAGAACAGTATACATGTATACCGGAAGCGGCGCGCATCCGATGACCAGATGTGCGCCGCCCAGGATCACCCAGAAGACTGCGAATGTGGATCTCAGTCTTCTGGAATAAAATACAAGTATCAGATAATACAATATGCTTAATATACCTGTTATTAAAAAATATATCTGCATTTACTATGCGTTTCTGCCGCAGCAATGCTTATATTTCTTGCCGCTGCCGCACGGACAGGGATCGTTCCTTCCGATCTTCTTCGGCTTGCGGATCGTACCGGAAGCTTTCTGCTCTTTGTAGAGACGTTTCCTCGTCTCCTCGTCAAAGATTTTCTCCCACTGGGGAAGTTCATACAGCCAGTCCGCTTTCGCATCGACCATGTTTTTATAAAGCTTTTCTTTATCAAATGCAAGGCTGACCTCTGTGTCTTCCGTCATCGTCTCGATGGGATTTGCAGTCACGAGGCTGTCGTTGATCCCGTCGAGGAATCCGGTCATGGTCATTACGCTCTGTCCGTATTTTTCAGCCAGTTCTTTTACGGTGCCTTTTACTTCTGTATCCGGATCATCCAGCAGCTGCTCATAGATCTCCTTCTCGATCTGGAAATAATTCGCCCAGAAGTTCTGCAGCTGGTCTTTTGAAAGAGTCTGGTCATAGGCGATCTTACGCCACTGCTCTAATAAACTTTTTTCGCTCATTGTATATTGCTCCTTTATCTTATTATCTTTTACCGCAGATAATTATATACCAAATCACGCTTGCCGTAAACTGTTTTTGCAGTTATACTTGAACTATTACAACCGGCAGATCTTAGATGGAGATTTTACAATGAACAGATTAAAACGTATTTTGGCCCTGGCAGGCGCCCTGCTCCTTGCCTGCATGTATATCGCAACCCTTGTATTCGCACTGATGGATTCACCTTTGGCTTCCGGATTATTCCGGGCTTCTGTCGCAGCCACGATCCTCGTGCCTGTTCTGCTCTACGGCTATATCCTGGTCGCCCGCCTGCTGGGCAGCCGTCATGACGACGACAATTCCGCAGACGGCACGGACGACAGACGGTCCGGCCGTGAATGATCAGACGCAGATCAGTTCCGCAAGTTTCAGGGCATAGGGCGGTTCTTCCGTGCGGTCTCCGTTCCACGCTTTTTCATTCAGAGCCGCCTGTCTAAGTTTCAGATACTCTTCCGTCGTTATCATTTTTTCCGCCGTTTCTTCGTCGATCTGATGCATCTTTTCTTCCCTCCTTTTATCTCAGCTTTATATTATATGAAGCGCACGGCCGGAATATGACAGAAAAAAACCGCAGTACGCGGATGCATTTTCTGCACGCTGTACTGCGGTATGGTTCTCATATTATTTATTGCGGTAAATGATGTCATCACGGCCCGGACCGTTGCTGATCAATGTGATCGGGTAGCCGATCTGGCTCTCGATAAATTCGATATAATTCCGGCAGTTTTCCGGAAGGTCTTCGTATTTGCGGATGCCGCGGATATCCGTCTTCCAGCCCGGAAGTTTCTTAAGGACCGGTTTGGCCTTCTCAAGAAGATGTGTAACCGGGAAATCGGTCGTCACTTCGCCGTTGATCTCGTAGCCCACGCATACCGGGATCTCATCCAGATAGCCGAGCACATCGAGTACGGTGAAGGCAACGTCTGTGGTTCCCTGCATCCTGCATCCGTATTTGGAAGCCACGCAGTCGAACCAGCCCACACGTCTCGGACGTCCGGTGGTCGCACCGTATTCGCCGCCGTCTCCGCCGCGGTTTCTCAGTTCATCTGCCTCATCTCCGAAGATCTCGCTTACAAATGCGCCCGCGCCCACTGCGCTGGAATATGCCTTGCTGACCGTGATGATCTGTTTGATCTCGTACGGCGGGATGCCCGCTCCGATGGCGCCGTAAGCCGCCAGTGTGGATGAAGATGTAACCATCGGGTAGATGCCGTGGTCCGGATCCTTCAGTGATCCGAGCTGGCCTTCAAGAAGAATGTTCTTCCCTTCTTTAATGGCATTGTACAGGTAAAGGGATACGTTGCATACATACGGCTCTACCATTTCTTTGTAGCTCATAAGCTCTTTATATAATTCGTCAGGATCGATCAGCGGTTTGTGGTAAAGATGCTCCAGCAGAACGTTCTTCTGCTCCGCAACGCGGACAACTTTTTCTCTCAGAAGATCATCATCAAAAAGCTCGCTTACCTGGAAGCCGATCTTGGAATATTTGTCAGAATAAAACGGTGCAATACCTGATTTGGTTGAGCCGAATGACTTGCCGCCAAGACGCTCCTCCTCATATGCATCGAAATTCTTGTGGTAGGACATCACCATCTGCGCCCGCTCGGATACAAGGATCTTCGGCATCGGGACTCCCCGCTCCACAATAGACTGAATCTCTTCGAATAACCTCGGTACGTCAAGTGCGACGCCGTTCCCGATCACGCTCGTCGTGTGTCCGTAGAAGACGCCCGACGGCAGTGTATGCAGCGCGAATTTGCCGTAATCGTTCACAATCGTGTGGCCTGCGTTCGCCCCGCCCTGAAAACGTACGATGATGTCGGACTCTTTTCCAAGCATATCCGTGATCTTGCCTTTACCCTCATCGCCCCAGTTCGCACCAACTACTGCTCTTACCATGTTCTATTCCTCCTGCGTATCGTGCTGATAGATATGATTATTATCGCCGGCTTTTTTAAGCCGCCTTTAGAATTATACTATAGATTTCCCTTTCTGTAAAATGTTTATTGTAATTAATCGTGAAAAGTATTACAATTAAAAACAAATTCAGGATGTTCTCCTTTTTTACCGGAGCGCATTGCCTGACAGAAAGGAGATCTTGCATTGAAAAAATTAGTCAAATGGTTCAGTATTTTCGCTGTGATCGGAACGGCTGTCGGACTGATCGTTGCATACTTCTGCAAATCCGCTTCCGACGCTCCCGGAAACGATGCGGAGAACTTCCCGGAAGATGAAGATTTTGATCTGGATGCGGATCTGCAGCCCACCGGACGGGAATATGTCTCTCTGAAAAAAGAGGACGCCGCCTCATCAGAAGATACAGATGAAGAAGGATCCGAAGATACATCGGATGATGAAACAGAATCTGCAGACGAAGAATAATTCTGCACACGATCAAAGCCGGGATTTCCCGGCTTTTTCATTTCTTCTTCCAGGCGCTTTCAAGCAGCCGGACAGCTTCTTTTATTTTCTGTTCATCCATATTGGCGTACCCGAGCAGGATGACAGACTCCTCCGTCGCGCGGGCGCCGTCTACATAGTACTCTGAAAGTCCGTATACTTTTACTCCTTTTTCTGCTGCAAGGCGGATCAGTTCACGCTCCGGCCTTCCGTCCCTGAAATGGACCAGCAGATGGACGCCGGCGTTTTCTCCGGAGACCGTATACTCATCTCCCATCTCTTTTAACCCGGACAGCAGGACGTCATGCCGGCTCCGGTACAGCGCGCGCATCTTGTTCAGATGTCTTTCATAATATCCCTCTTCAATAAACTTCTGCAGGATCAGCTGATCTACTTTGGATACCGTAGAGCTGATGAATCCGCACCGCTTATGGTACATTTCACATACTTTTTCCGGGAGGACCATATAGCTCATCCGTATGGCCGGCGCGATGGATTTGGAAAATGTACCAATGTAGATCACTTTCCCGTCTGCGTCATAGCCCTGGAGGGCCGGGATAGGCTTCCCTTTATACCGGAATTCACTGTCATAGTCATCTTCAATGATATACCGTCCTTCTGCTTCTGATGCCCACCGGAGCAGTTCCATCCTCCGGCGGATCGGCATGACAGTCCCCAGCGGATACTGATGGGACGGCATGACAAAAGCAAGGTCCGCGCCGGAACGCTCCAGTTCATCCACCCGCATCCCCCGCGCGTCCATGTCGACTGTGCGTGTATCAAAAGACAGATTGGTAAACAGCCGGTACGCCTGCCTGTAGGTCGGATTCTCCAGTGCGACCCGGTGTCCGGTCCCGAGAACGGCGCACAGGAGCATCATCAGATAATCGTTTCCTGCGCCGACGATGATCTGGTCCGGACTGCAGTTCACCCCTCTGGCCTGATGGAGATAACTGCAGATCGCCGAGCGGAGTCCCGGTTCCCCCTGGGGGCACCCGAGCCGGAACAGTTCCGCGCGGTCATCCAGCAGACATTCCCTGGAAAGCTTGCGCCATGTATTGTACGGGAAACTGTTCAGGTCGACGCCGTTTGGTGTGAAGTCATACCGGTACGCCTGTCTCTCGTCTTTTACAGATCCCTTCCCGGAAGGCTTCGTGGCACGAATCTGGTACAGGCCATCGATCTGCGACACATAGTAGCCTCTCTGCGGCTTTGATTCGATATACCCCTCGGACAGAAGCTGCTCATATGCCAGTTCCACGGTGCTTCTGCTGATATCCAGATGCCGGCTCAGAAGTCTGGTAGAGGGAAGTTTTTCCCCGCTGGAAATCCTTCCCTCTCTGATCTCATTCTTAATATAATCATATATCTGCTCATACAGAGGCGTCTTCTCCCCCTGTCTGAGACTGATCGTCAGTTCATACATCTTCCTGATCTGTCCCCGTTTATTTCTGCGGCAGCCTGAATGAACTCTTCAGAGAAACGATCCGGTTAAACACCAGATGCTCCGGCGTGGAATCATGTGCATCAATGCAGAAATATCCGTTCCGGACGAACTGGAAGCTGTCATACGCGCCGTATCCTTCAAAACTCGGCTCTACAAGCGCATCTTTGATCACCGTCAGCGAATTGGGGTTCAGGTTCAGCGAACCGTCTTCCTTGTTATATACGCCCTTTTCCTCGTCCACCAGATTCTCATACAGTCTGACTTCCGCTTTCTGCGCATAAGCAGCCGGCACCCAGTGGATCGTGCCTTTTACTTTTCTTCCGGTAAATCCGCTGCCTGCTTTTGTCTCCGGATCGTAAGTGCAGTGTACGACCGTAACGTTCCCGTTCTCATCCTTCTCAAAGCCGGTGCATTTTACAAAATATGCATGCATCAGGCGCACTTCATTGCCCGGGAAGAGACGGAAATATTTCTTCGGAGGCTCTTCCATGAAGTCCTCTCTCTCGATGAACAGTTCCCGTCCGAAGGGAACTTTCCGACTTCCGAGTTCTTCATTCTCCAGATTGTTGGCCACATCCAGGTATTCCACCTGGTCTTCCGGATAGTTGTCGATCACCAGTCTGATCGGATCAAGAACGGCCATCATACGGGGCTTCTTCATCTTCAGATCCTCGCGGATGCAGTATTCGAGCATCGCATAATCCACGGAACTCTGCGCCTTGGATACGCCGCACAGGTCAATGAACATCTTGATGGACTCCGGTGTAAAGCCACGTCTGCGGAGCGCTGCGATGGATACAAGGCGGGGGTCGTCCCACCCGTCCACAATGCCGTCTTCAACCAGCTTCTTGATATAGCGCTTTCCGGTCACCACATTCGTCAGATACAGTTTGGCGAACTCGATCTGACGCGGCGGATTCTCAAATTCACATTCACGGACAACCCAGTCATAGAGCGGGCGGTGATCCTCAAACTCCAGCGTACAGATGGAATGTGTGATCCCTTCGATGGCGTCCTCAATCGGATGTGCGAAATCGTACATCGGATAGATGCACCACTTGTCCCCTGTATTGTGGTGGGTCATATGCGCCACGCGATAAATGATCGGGTCTCTCATATTAATATTCGGGGAGGCCATATCGATCTTCGCACGGAGCACTTTCTCTCCGTCCGCGTATTTGCCTTTGCGCATCTCTTCAAAGAGCTGCAGGTTCTCTTCTACGGAACGGTTCCGGTACGGACTTTCCTTTCCCGGTTCTGTAAGGGTGCCGCGGTACGCTCTCATCTCTTCAGCGGTCAGGTCGCAGACGAATGCTTTGCCCTTTTTGATCAGCTTCACCGCGCACTCGTACATCTGGTCAAAATAGTCGGAAGCAAAATAGAGATGCTCGCCCCAGTCTGCTCCCAGCCATTTAATATCTTCTTTGATGGAATCCACGAATTCCATTCGTTCCTTTGTCGGATTGGTATCGTCAAAACGCATATGAAACGTGCCGCCGTATTCTCTGGCAAGTCCATAATTCAGAAGGATGGATTTGGCATGTCCGATATGCAGATAACCGTTGGGCTCAGGCGGGAATCTCGTGCATACATGATCGTACACTCCTTCCCTGAGATCCTTATCGATCTCCTGCTCGATAAAATTCTTTGATACTGTTTCGTTTTCCATTGTCTTCTCCTCTATAACCACAAAACTCGCTCCAATTATCTTACCATAAAAATAAAGCGGCTACAACTCATTTCATTCCGCTTTCAAAATGCCTGCCGACGCCTGCCAGGAGACGCGCAAAATAGAGGCACAATTCCGGATCCGCACCCGGGTGTTCCTTCCTGATGTCATAATTCTGCACTCCGATAAACATCCGGTGCGACGCAGTCCAGTCTCTTTCAAGGACCGGGAAGAGATCGTCCGTGTCCTCGCTCCCGACATAAAAATATATTTCAATGTTATTTTTCATCGTATCAAAACAATGATAAAAATATGGCAGTCTGTCCCCTTCCATTCCCCGGATAAAATCCGTCAGCCGCTCCAGTTCTTCCCGCAATTCCTGCAGTTCCGCTCTTCCCATTTTCATAGTCTTTTCCCTCCGGCCTGCGCAGGAAACACCACGTTGTAATAAACAACTATATCACAATGCGGCAGGAAGCAGTGGAAATGACAGATATCATTGCATTTTTCTCTTGACAACCCATGAAAGTGTGGTGTATATTAATGCTTGCGTATTAAAGCATACGCAGTAAGCTGTCTTGGCGCAGTCGGTAGCGCGTCGCCTTGGTAAGGCGGAGGTCGGGGGTTCAAGTCCCCTAGACAGCTTTATTTTTTTGCCCTTTTACAGCTGATCCGAGTCAAGAATGATGGTAAAAGGCCCGTCATTTACAAGGCTCACAGCCATATCCGCCCCGAATACACCGGTCTGTACCTCAGGTACAGACTTTTTGCATTCCCGGATCACATACTCGTACAGCGCTTCCGCTTTCTCCGGGGATCCGGCTTCAATAAAACTGGGCCGGTTTCCCTTTTTACAGTTTGCATACAGAGTAAACTGGGATACAAGCAGAAGGCTTCCGTTTACATCCGCAAGGGACAGATTGGTTTTCCCGTTCTCATCTTCAAAGATGCGAAGCCCGGTCATTTTCCGGATCATTTTGTCTGCGGTCTGTTCTGTATCGTTTTCAGAGACGCCGATCAGTACGAGAAACCCTTTCCCGATCTCTCCCGTTACATTTTCCTCTACTGTTACGGATGCATTTTTCACCCGCTGGATCACAAATCTCATGGTTCACTCCTCTCTTCAATGTATCCGCTGTCTCTCTTCTTCTCTCCGGCCCCGTAATGGATCAGCACCAGCAGCATCGCAGTAAGCGGGACGCAGCCGTAGATCAGCATCCCCTGGACCATCTCCGGAAGGATCAGCGCTTCCAGTTCCACGCCAAGCGTACCGAACAGATTAAACAATGCATGTACCATGACCGGGATGATCAGGCTGCTGTAACGCTCCGCCAGATACCCGAGCAGGAGGCCGATGAAGAACGCATAGATCCCCTGGACCAGATTGCCGTGATAGATCCCGAACAGGACCGCCTGGATCAGATTGGCCGCCCAGAATCCCGCGCCGCCCTTTTTCAGATAGTAAAATATAAGGCCGCGGAACACCGTCTCTTCAACTAGCGGCGGAAGGATCACAACTGCAAAGACCCACGCAAGGGAATAATCCGTCATTCCGGCGGATTCCACCAGTTCCGCATATGCCTCCACGGTCTCGGGAAGCAGGATGGCCAGAAAGCCGATAATAATTGAAACGGCATGCTGTACTGCATAGGCAAGAATGAAGGTCCAGAGAACCCCTGCCGGAGTGACCCTCTTTATCTGGGCTCTGGCAAAGGAAGCCGGCCCGCTTCTCCTGACCACTTCAAACCAGTACCACAGGATAAAGGCAACAGCCGGAACCATATATACGACGCAGGAAACCAGATTCATATGGTCAAGCAGGAACCAGTAGCCTGCCGAAAAACCTTCGCTTCCTCCCAGGAAAAACCCAAGCAGGCTGACGACGGCCGCCAGCATGACCGAGCTGCCGTAAAGCAATACCAGCATCAGTATGAAGACTGATGCGGCCAACAGGTAATTTACGTGTTTTTTCATCTTCTCATCTCCCGGTATTTCAATCCGCATTCCGGATCATTTTCTCTGCTTTACTGCGGATCCGCTGGATCGCATTATCGATCGATTTCGGCGTCTTTTCCAGTATTTCCGCGATCTTTCTGTAATCGGTCCCCATAAGATGGAGATACAGTACATGATTCTCCAGAGGGCTGAGCTTCTCTTTCAGCTGCTCAATAAAGATCTCCGTGTATTCCCTGCTGAAATAAAGCGCTGCCGGATCGGATTCTTTCTCCGTTCCGATGGTGTCGATCAGCGGAAGCTTCTTCCCGTCCCGGCGGACTTCACTCTCCTCATAGAGCGACACATAGGAGTTCAGCGGAATATGCTTTTTCCTTTTTGACGCTTCGATGGCGCTGTACATCTGACGGGATATGCATAACTGGGCAAAACTGCTGAAGGAATTGCCGGCGGACGGGTCAAAGTCCCGCACCGCCTTGATCAGTCCGATCATCCCCTCCTGGATCAGATCTTCCGTCTCTCCGCCGAAGAGATACATGGCGCGGGCTTTCTTCCGGACCATGGATTTGTATTTGTCCATGATATAATCCGTCACCGCGGTATCTCCCTTTTTCAGTTCACGGATGAGCTGTTCATCCGTCATTGAATCATATTTATTCATCTTATTTCTGAATCCTCTGTCTCACGATCTCATAAGCAAGCACACCGCCTGCCACTGAGGCATTTAACGATGTGATCTCGCCTTTCATCGGGATCGATGCGATATAATCGCATTTTTCTTTTACCAGCCTGCTCACGCCCTGTCCCTCGCTTCCGACCACCAGTCCGATCGGTCCGGTCAGGTTCAAGTCGTACATCTGCTCTCCGTCCATGTCAGCGCAGACAAACCAGAGCCCCTTTTCTTTCAGTTCATCAATCGTTTTCGCCAGATTCGTCACTTTGGCGACCGGTGTATAATTGAGGGCGCCGGCGGATGCCTTGGCAACCGTGGCTGTCAGTCCCGATGCACGCCGCTTCGGGATGATCACGCCGTGCGCTCCTGCCGTATTAGCGGTACGGATAATGGCGCCCAGATTATGAGGATCCTCGATCCCGTCCAGAAGGATCAGGAACGGATCTTCGTTCTTCTGCGCAGCCACTTCCAGCATATCAGACACTTCCGCATAAGAATAGGCCGCCGCCCAGGCGATCACGCCCTGATGGCGTCCGGTCTCGCTCAGCTGGTTCAGGCGCTCCTTTTCCACAAAGTTCAGGACCGCACCGTGCTTTTTGGCTTCCCGCACGATCGTGCGGACCGGGCCGTCCTGGCATCCGTCAAGCACGAATACCTTATCGATGGTCCGTCCGGAACGGAACGCCTCGATCACCGCATTCCGGCCTTCGATCACCAGCGTATGCCCGCTTTCATTCAGATTTTTCGTCTGCTCTCTTTCTGTCTCATGCATGATTTCCATCCTCTTCTGCTTCCTTCTGTTCCATACTTTTCAGACCCACCGTCACAAGCTCTGTCAGCCGCTCATATCTGCCGGTCAGATACAGATATCCGATCAGCGCCTCGAAACCGGTCGCCCTGCGGTAATCCGTGATGGACTGGTTCTTGGCCGGCGAGACGCTCCGTGCGTTCCGCCCCCGGCGGTAGACCCCGTGCTCCTCTTCGTCAAGCTTTTCCTGGATGCTGCGCATCATGTAGGACTGGGCCGACGCCTGCACATATCTGCTGGTCTCTTCATGAAGCTTATGCACCTGGCGGTTTCCCTTCCCCGTCACCATCAGTTTGATGATCAGGTCAAACACACAGTCCCCGATATACGCAAGCACGAGCGGTGAACTCATCTTCGGGTCCACCGCATTCATGCCGGGAATTGATCTTATATAATGTTCCAGTCCGTATTCTACGCTTTTTTCCATTTTACTCCTTCTCGTGTATCCTCCAGGCTAATGCCTCTGGCCAGCAGTTCATCCCTGATCTGGTCCGCAAGCGCGAAGTTCCGCTCTTTTCTCGCCGCCTGGCGTTTCTCGATCATCGCCTCGATCTCTTCGTCAAGCATCTCTTCTTTCTTCTCGATAATGATGCCCAGCACGTCCGTCAGGCTTTCAAGCCTCTTATAAAGGCTGTCCAGATATTCTTTTGAACGGGTCCCGTCTGCGGTCGTATTGATATATTTTACAAGTTCGAATACCGCGGCGATGGCATCCGCCGTATTAAAGTCGTCATCCATGGCGCGTTCGAAGCTGTCGGTGTACTCCTGCGTCTTCAGGAACAGTTCTTTTTCTTCATCCGTCATAACCTCACTGGACGCATTGCCTGCGAGGAATTTCAGATTATCCGCTGCTGTAAGGATGCGCTCCAGTCCGTTCTTCGCCGCCTCCATCAGCTCCGCGCTGAAGTTGAGCGGGCTTCTGTAATGTGCGCTGAGCATGAAGAACCGGAGGACCTGAAGATCATATTTCTCGCTGATCTCGCGGACCGTAAAGAAATTGCCCAGTGATTTTGACATTTTCCGGTTATCAATGTTCAGAAAGCCGTTATGCATCCAGTAGCGGGCAAACTCCTTGCCGTTGGCCGCCTCGCTCTGTGCGATCTCGTTCTCATGATGCGGGAAGATAAGGTCCTCGCCGCCTGCATGGATGTCGATCTGCTCGCCCAGATATTTTTTTGACATCTCAGAACACTCGATATGCCATCCCGGACGCCCTTCGCTCCACGGGGACTCCCATGCCGGCTCGCCCTCTTTCTTCGGCTTCCAGAGCACGAAATCAAGGGGATCTTCCTTTTCATCCTCCCCGGTCACAAGAAGGGTGCGTCCGCCGGACTGCAGGTCATCCAGGTTCTTGTGGGAAAGCTTGCCGTAATCCTTGAACTTCCGGGTGCGGTAGTAAACCGTTCCGTTCTTCTCATAAGCATAGCCTTTGTCGATCAGTGTCCGGATCATGTCCACCATGCCGCAGATCTCCTCCGTCGCCAGAGGATTCTTTGTCGCCGGTTTGATGTTCATGGCATCCATGTCTTTTTTGCATTCCTCGATGTAGCGTTTGGAGATCACCTCCGCGGTCGTACCTTCCTCGATCGCCTTTTTGATGATCTTATCGTCTACATCCGTGAAATTTGACACAAAATTCACGTCATACCCTTTGTATTCAAAGTATCTGCGCACCGTATCGAATACGATCATCGGACGCGCATTGCCGATGTGGATCAGATTGTATACGGTAGGACCGCATACATACATCTTTACCTTTCCTTCCTCGAGCGGCACGAACTCTTCTTTTCTCTTTGACATTGTATTATAAATCTTCATCTTCTTCTCCTTTCTTTTCAATGCAGCGCATCTCCCGCATCAGGGTCTTTAACTTGCTGTGCAGCCGCAGATTCTCATCATGTAGCCGCCGGATGTCTTCCAGCACCGGATCGGGCAGATGCACCTGGTCCATATCAAAGCGCGGGATTTTCTTGTTGTCCATCCGGACGATCCGCCCGGGGACGCCGACGACCGTACAGTTTGGAGGCACTTCCTCCAGCACCACGGATCCCGCTCCGATCTTCGAATTTTCTCCGATGGTAAAGGAGCCAAGGATCTTCGCACCGGCGCTCACCATTACATTATCCTCAAGGGTCGGATGACGTTTCCCCTGCTCTTTGCCGGTTCCGCCCAGCGTAACGCCCTGGTACAGGGTTACATTGTCACCGATGACCGTGGTCTCTCCGATGATGACCCCGCTGCCGTGGTCGATAAACAGGCCTTTCCCGATGGTCGCCCCGGGATGGATCTCAATGCCGGTCTTGCGTGCGCCGCGCTGGGAGATCCATCTGGCCCAGAAATAATGTCCTTTCAGATACAGTTTGTGGGCGATCCGGTATCTGAGGATCACACGGAAGCTCGGATAAAGGAATACTTCCATGTTTGATTTGATAGCCGGATCCCGTTCGCGTATCACCTGTATTTCTTCTCTTATATATGATATTATACCCATTCTGTTCTCCTGTAGATGTCTTCGGTCCTATACGATCTCATTCAGGAACACGTCCGAAAGCCGGGTGATCTTATCCAGTTCTTCCGTAAGGTGTTCTGAAAGGATCACATCTTCCTGAGCGGACAGTTCATGTATATCCGTCTGCCCGAAAAGGAATTCTGTCAGGGCGGTGATGGGGATCACGCCCTCTGAATCCTCCGTCTCGCGCACGTGGATCGCCTGCTCATTTTCATCGCTTGAGATCTGCCATACACGGCTGTTCCCGTGGATCAACGGATCGATCACCGCGAAGCTGCACCGCATGGCTGTGCCGGACGGAACAATCATGGCCTTCAGCAGTTCTTCCAGACGGATGATCCGCGCCATGATGACCGGCTTCTTTTCAACCGCATCCTCCTCACCGCAGGCATATACAACCGCTTCATTGCAGCCTTTGCCGCTGTCTGCCGTTGCCTTATGCATCTGTGCTTTAAGCAGTTCCCGGACTGAACTTCTGTATGCAGCCTCATATCCCGGGAGATACAGCGGTTCACGGATCTCAAGCTTTCCCTCTGCCGCATAGGCGTACATGCCCTTAAGGGCACCGTTTTCACGGATCAGCCGCACACCGCCCCGCTCGCTCATCTGTTCCATGATCATGGTCTGATAGTACGCCGCGTCTCTTTTGGCGTACACCTGCCATTGTACCGCAAAATGCCCGTTAAAGAAAGAGGCCATTTCTTCGGCATCCCAGAGCGCGGCATCGGTAAATGTGCAGTCATCGTTCTGCTGCGCATCCGCCTCATCTTCCAGCGTGATCCTTCCGATGTTCTGCGTGTAGATAAAACGGAAGTCATAAGGCGTATAGATTGCTTCTGCGGCAGGCATCAGAAAAGTAAACGGCATTTTCTTCGCATACATATCATTCAGCGCCGTACGCAGCAGCGCGCCCATGTATCCCCGTCCTCTGTACGGCTCCCTGGTCGCCACTGCAATGATATAGGTGCCGGGAAACGAATTATTCACGATATTCAGTGTGTATGGATTAAGCTGGAGCATAGAACAGATCTGTCCGTCCTCTTCCACCGTGTAGATCTCATTGTCCCGCGTCTTAATATAGTAATAATAATCAAGAAAAGCCTTTGTGTCATCCGCAAAGACTTCCTCCCACAACGGGCGCGTATTTCCATGCTCTTCCTGAGTAAGCTTACGAAGGATCATTTCTCCGCCATTCCCCTTTATATCTGTTCCAGAAGACACACCGCATGGGCGGATATGCCCTCGCCGCTGCCTGTAAAGCCAAGTCCTTCTTCTGTCGTTGCTTTTACGCCGACCTGGTCCGGACGGATCTTCAGCGCATTGGCAATGTTTTCCCGCATCTGATCAATGTGGGGGCGCATCTTCGGTTTCTGCGCGATGATCGTCGCATCAATATTGCCGATCTTATACCCGTGATCGGAAAGAAGCTTTCCGACATGCTCCAGCAGACGGATGCTGGAGATCCCCTCATAGGCCGGATCTGTATCCGGGAAATGGCTCCCGATGTCTCCGAGCGCAGCCGCGCCGAGAAGCGCATCCATGATCGCATGTATCAGGACGTCCGCATCCGAATGCCCCAGAAGCCCTTTTTCATATGGAATATCCACACCGCCCATGATCAGTTTTCTTCCGGCTGACAGCCGGTGCACATCATAGCCCATTCCGATCCGCATACCTATTTCTCCTCATAATCATTTTCAAGCTCGTCTGCATGGTCATCTTTCTCTTCTTCAGTAACCTCAAGGATCTCAACATCCGAAGCGCTGGTTCTCAGTTTTTCCTCTTCTTGAGCCTCAGACGTTTCTACAGCGGCATCCGCCTCAGCCGCATCGGCTTCCTCGTTATCCGCACTCTCTGCCGGCTGATCCGCATCATTTTCCGGAACATCCGCATTGTCCTGCGGCTCACCTGCATCACTCTTTGGAGTATCCGCCTCAGCATTTGGCTCAGCAGCATTGCCCTGCGGAGCATCCGCATCGTCTGCCGGCCTGTTTGCAGCATCGGCTGTATTATCTGCTTCATTTTCCGGAGCATCTGAAGCATTTTCAGATTCAGATGATTCATCCTCCGCCGGACTGATCTCTTCCGGAGCAGTCAGTGCCACAGGCTGTACGTTGCTGTCAGTTAGTATGAATTGCTGAACTTCCGGTTCTTCCGCTTTTTCCGCCGTTTTCTTTTTGAAGTTTCTGAACAGTTTGGGCATGCGGATACCGAGTATTTTCAACAGGCTGTGTATCGCACAGACCGCGCCGACGACCACAAATATAACTGCGATCACGCTTATGAGCACCATATTGCTCGGTCTCTCTTTATACATCTGATACAGCAGGCTGACGCCGAGATAAGTAAGCCAGCCGCCAAGCACCAGACGAAATGCGTAACTTGATTTCTGATTCATGACTTTATCCTCCGTAACCATTCTGTGGACTATTCTATCATAACTTGAAATGTAATTCCAGTTCAATAAAATTGAACATTGAAAAAAGCCCGTAAAAACGGGCTCCTGCAAGTAGCGGAAACTGGATTTGAACCAGCGACACCACGGGTATGAACCGTGTGCTCTAGCCAACTGAGCTATTCCGCCATATTTAATTATTTATGGGGCCTATAGGGCTCGAACCTATGACCCTCTGCTTGTAAGGCAGATGCTCTCCCAGCTGAGCTAAGACCCCATATTATGCGGGTTCCGGTTTCTTTCCCGCAACCCGCTTTGCTATTATACTATTAACTTCCGACAGATGTCAACTGTTTTTTTACATTTTATTTAAAATATTTCACACCCGACTCGAAGATCTTCAGATCCTGCTCTCCATAGATGTTCACAGCCACTGAAGTATCGCGGCGTTCAGAGTGCGCCATCTTGCCCAGGATCCTTCCGTCCGGGCTGGTGATGCCCTCGATCGCACTGTAGGATCCGTTGATGTTCCACTCTTCATCCATGGAGCTTACGCCTTCCGGATCACAGTACTGGGTTGCCACCTGTCCGTTTTCAAAGAGTCGTCTGATCCACTCCTCATTTGCCACGAACCGTCCTTCACCGTGTGATGCCGGGTTGGTATATACGCCGCCCAGCTTCGCTTCCTGAAGCCACGGGGACTTGTTGGATACAACTTTCGTGTAGACCATCTTGGAGATATGGCGTCCGATGGTGTTGTACGTCAGTGTCGGTGAGTCTGCAGTCTGTCCGGTGATCTCGCCGTACGGAACCAGTCCCAGCTTGATCAGAGCCTGGAATCCGTTGCAGATGCCGAGTGCAAGGCCGTCCCGCTCATTAAGAAGCTTCTCTACCGCTTCTTTGATCTTCGCGTTCTGGAATGCGGTCGCGAAGAACTTGGCTGAGCCGTCCGGCTCGTCTCCGGCGCTGAAACCGCCCGGGAACATGATCATCTGGGCCTGGCCGATGGCCTTCTCGAATTCTTCCACGGATGAACGGATATCCTCTGCATCCAGGTTGCGGAACACTTTTGTAATGACCCGTGCGCCAGCGCGCTCGAATGCCTTTCTGCTGTCATACTCACAGTTGGTTCCCGGGAATACCGGGATAAATACAGTCGGCTGTCCGATCTTATGGCTGCAGATATGGATGTCAGACGCTTTATACGGTTCATTGTCCACCGTCTGCGCCCTGCTCTCTTCGGATTTGGTCGCAAATACTTTCTCCAGTGTGCCGGTCCATGCCTGAAGGGCCTCATCCATGCTGATCTGCGTATCTGCATATTCGAAGCCGTCACGGTCTGTCACCTCGCCGATCACAGTGTAGGTGATCTGCAGGCTGCCCACCTGTCCGTCTGCTACTTCTGCGATGATATCACCGAATGCCGGTGCGAAGAGATCTCTCGGATCCATGTTGTGCTCCAGCTTCACGCCCATCTTATTGCCGAATGCCATGCGGCTGACCGCAGCGATCACGCCATGGCGGTCCGGTACGTAAGCGGACACGATGCGTCCGGCACGGATGTCTTCCGTGAATTTTGCATACTGTTCCATGACCTTATCGTACTTCGGAAGGTCATACTCATCTCTTTCGATACGGAGCCATACAAGCTTATTGCCGGCTTTTTTCAGTTCCGGTGTAATGATCTCATTGTCATGGGCCATATCCACGGCAAAGGATACCAGGGTCGGCGGCACGTCGATATCCTGGAATGTTCCGGACATACTGTCCTTTCCGCCGATGGACGGCAGGCCGTAGCCGATCTGTGCGGCGTAGGCGCCGAGCAGGGCCGCGAAAGGCTGGCTCCAGCGCTTCGGATCTTCGGTCATTCTGCGGAAATATTCCTGGAATGTGAACCGGATGCCGTGGAAGTCTCCGCCTGCAGCCACAATCTTGGCAATGGATTCCGTTACGGCATACACCGCGCCGTGATACGGGCTCCAGCTTGACAGATAGGGATCAAAGCCGTAGCTCATCATGGAGACGCTGTCGGTCTTTCCGTTAAGGACCGGGACTTTTGCAACCATGGCCTGGGTCTCTGTGAGCTGGTATTTTCCGCCGTGGGGCATGAATACGGAACCGGCGCCGATGGATCCGTCGAACATCTCCACAAGCCCTTTCTGTGAGCACACATTCAGGTCGCTCAGGGTATTCAGCCATGCATCTTTTACATTGTTGATCTCAGCTCTGCGGAACAGAGTATCTGCATGGGACGGGATCTCTACTTCCACATCTGTCTCCTGGTGCGCGCCGTTTGTATTGAGGAACGCTCTGGAGAGATTTACGATCTCTTTTCCTCTCCAGATGAGGACAAGCCTCGGCTCTTCCGTGACAACGGCAACTTTTGTCGCCTCCAGGTTTTCCTCTGCGGCGTAAGACATGAACTGATCCACATCTTTCGGATCTACAACAACCGCCATACGCTCCTGGGATTCAGAGATGGCGATCTCTGTTCCGTCAAGGCCGGCATATTTTTTCGGGACTTTATCCAGTTCAATGCGGAGTCCGTCCGCAAGCTCGCCGATGGCCACAGACACGCCGCCCGCGCCGAAGTCGTTACACTTCTTGATGAGGCAGCTTACTTCCTCGCGGCGGAACAGACGCTGGATCTTACGCTCTGTCGGCGGATTTCCCTTCTGTACTTCCGCGCCGCATGTCTCGATCGATTCAACCGTATGGACTTTGGAAGAACCGGTTGCGCCGCCGCAGCCGTCGCGTCCCGTGCGGCCGCCGAGCAGGATGATGATATCGCCCGGATCCGAATTCTCACGGATCACGGCGCGTCTCGGAGCCGCGCCCAGCACAGCGCCGATCTCCATACGTTTCGCCACATAGTCGGGATGATAGATCTCTTTTACAAGGCCTGTTGCAAGACCGATCTGGTTGCCGTAGGAACTGTATCCGTGAGCCGCCTCGCGCACCAGCTTCTTCTGGGGCAGCTTGCCCTTTAATGTATCTTTCACAGACACGGTGGGATCTGCAGCGCCGGTCACACGCATGGCCTGATATACATAGGTCCGTCCGGAAAGGGGATCGCGGATCGCACCGCCCAGACAGGTGGCCGCGCCGCCGAAAGGCTCGATCTCTGTAGGATGGTTGTGGGTCTCGTTCTTAAAATTGATAAGCCACTCCTCTTCCACGCCGTCCACTTTGATCGGCACGACGATGCTGCAGGCGTTGATCTCATCGGACTCTTCCTGATCCTGAAGTTTGCCCTCTCTTTTCAGCCGGCGCATCGCCATGAGCGCCAGATCCATCAGGCAGACGAACTTGTCCTCTCTGCCCGCGAAGATCTCGCTGTGGTCTTTCAGATATTCACGGTAGGTGTCCTCGATGGGCTGGCGGTAATCGCCGTCATCGAATTTAATATTTTTAAGCTCTGTAGAGAATGTTGTATGGCGGCAGTGATCCGACCAGTACGTATCAAGCACGCGGATCTCTGTCATCGTCGGGTCACGGTCCTCCTCGCCTTTATAATAATTCTGGATGTGAAGGAAATCTTTGAATGTCATGGCAAGGCCGAGAGAATCATACAGCTTCTTCAGTTCATCCTCCGCCATGTCCTTGAATCCGTCAAACACGGTGATATCGGCCGGGTCATCAAATACCGTGACCAGGGTGTCCGGTTTCTCTTCCGCTGCTTCTCTGGAATCAACCGGGTTGATGCAGTGCTCCTTGATGGCTTCAAATTCCTCATCTGAAATATTTCCCTCGATCACATAGGTGGTCGCCATCCGGACGACCGGAGCCTCATCCTCATTGATGAAACGGATGCACTGCTCCGCAGAATCCGCTCTCTGGTCGAACTGTCCGGGAAGATATTCCACGGAAAAGCTGCGGCTTCCCTCATCCGCAGAGAAACTTTCCTTATAAAGGATATCAACCGGCGGCTCTGCAAACACACCGCTGCATGCCTTCTCAAATGTCTCATCGGAAATATTCTCCACATCATAACGGATCAGCACGCGGACGCCTGTGACGTCCATGATCCCGAGATACCGTCTGATCTCATGGCGGAGCGCTTTGGCCGCAACAGCATAATCCGGTTTCTTTTCAACGTATACTCGTTTTACACCGCTCATATTTGTTCTCCTTTTCATTCATAGTCATAAGTGTGTATCATTAAGCATCTGTCTGTATCGTACCATAATTCACATCATTAGTACAATTAATATAATTAAAGTTAGTTATAAGTCATACTAATTTCTTTTCACTTTCATGATCCGGGGGATGAAACTGAGGATCAGGAACACTGCGAGAAGCCCGGCAAATATGCATCCGATCCGCGCGACCATATCAAAAAACAATCCTTCCGGCAGCATCCGGATCATATAATCTTCCGCCGGGTCAAAGATCCACAGGTCATTGTCAAAAAAGATGTGGTGGAATTTAACAAACACGGTATTAAAATCAACCGCACAGGCGATCCCCAGGAACAGAAGCGCGGCCGCCGTAACGGCAAGCGCTGCCTGATAGCCGGCCGGCACCGTTTTCTTAAGATCCGCCTTGGTCAGAATGAGAAGCAGGATGCACAGGACTGCGATCACCAGCGCCCCGGTCCGGATATTCAGTCCGCCGATAAACAGGTCCCGGACTTCTCCCATATGGAACCGGTCCTGCTCATTGAAGAAATCCTGCTCCTGGCCGTCCACTGTGGTGATGACGGATAGGGTGTCCCCTTCTCCCCGTAGATAGGCCATCATCTGCCGGGTCACATCCATGACGTCATCCATGGACATATCAAGGTCTGAGAGCACGTCGTATTTTTCATATTCCTGTCTGTAAACATCAAAGTCCGCGTACATCGCGATTTCAAAACTTGTGATCAGAAGCGCGGCGATCAGGGCAAACCCGAGGATCAGTCCGGCTCCGTAATGTATGATTTTCCTGCTTTTCATAGGATCTTCCGGTCCTTTCTTAATAGTATTGTAATTATCTTCTGTATAGCTTATAATAGACCCAGTATTTATTAGGAGGTCTAATAGTGATTGATATAAACTACGAGCTTTACAAGGTGTTTTACCACGTAGCTTCCACCCTGAACTTTTCCGAGGCTTCAAAACAGCTTTTCATATCCCAGTCCGCCGTAAGCCAGTCCATCAAGACTCTGGAGCGAAAACTGGACCAGACCCTCTTTATCCGCAGCACGAAGAAAGTCCAGCTCACACCGGAGGGTGAGATCCTCATGCGCCATATCGAGCCGGCCATGAACCTGATCCAGAAGGGCGAGGCCCAGCTCCTCGACGCCTCCTCCACCGGGGGCCAGATCCGGATCGGCGCCAGCGACACCATCTGCCGCTATTTCCTGATTCCTTATCTGGAGCGCTTCCACAAAGCATTCCCCGGCGCCCACATTAAAGTCGTCAACCAGACTTCCATGAAATGCGCGGAGCTGCTGCGGAACGGCCTTGTCGACCTGATCGTCGTGAACTATCCGAACAGCTATCTTGATTCCGCCGCCTCTGTCTTAAGGATCCGGAAGTTCCACGATGCATTTGTGGCCGGGAGTCCGTTTACGGAACTGAAGGACCGGACGGTTACATTTTCGGAGCTGCTCCACTACCCGATCCTTATGCTGGACAAAAACAGCACGACGAACGAATTCCTGCACCAGGTTTTCCAGCAGCATCAGCTGGATCTTGTCCCGGAGATTGAGCTGACCAGCAACGATCTGCTGCTTGACCTGGCCCGGATCGGCCTGGGCATCGCCTTTGTCCCGGATTACTGCATCCGTGACAACAGCGAAGACCTCTTTGTGCTGAAGACAAAGGAAGAGCTTCCCGCCCGCGAACTGGCCGTGGCCTACAATGAACATCTTCCGCTCACACGTGCTTCGGCAGAATTTCTCAGCTATTTCCAGAACGATTCAATCTGATCTTTCAGGGTGGACGCGGTACAGATCCGGCAGTCCGCCCATTCTCTCGGGAAGATCTCCCGGTACCGGCTGCCCGAGAAACGGGAGTCAAGGAGCAGGACGATCCCCCGGTCCGTCTCTGTCCGGATCACTCTTCCCGCTGACTGGAGCACTTTGTTCATACCCGGATAGAGGTAGGCATACGAAAATCCGTCCATTCCCCTGGCTTCAAAATATCCTTTTATGATCTCCCGGTCCGTACACACCTGGGGCAGGCCGGTCCCGACCACAACCGCCCCGATGAGCCGATCATCCGTGAGATCGATCCCCTCGGAGAACACGCCGCCCATCACGCAAAATGCGGCCAGCGGCCTCTCCCGCTCCTGCTCAAATTCCGCCAGGAAATCTTCCTTTTCATGTTCCCGCATATTCTGGGACTGTACGATCAGATCCACATCCGGCCCCATATCGAGAAAAGCCTCATATACATTTTCAAGGAACCGGTAGGACGGGAAAAAGATCATATAATTTCCCTTCTTCCCGCTGACCGCCGTGCGGATATATCCTGCGATCCGCCGGAACATCCCTTCATCACGCATGGTATACCGGGTCGTCACGTCCGCCCCCTGTATCAGGAGCATATTTTCCCGCGGGAACGGGGACTGGGCGTAGATCGCATAGTCATCTTTCTCAACGGACAGAAGACTCTTATAATAATGGATCGGAAGCAGCGTGGCTGAAAAGAAGACCGTACCCGAACCGTATTCCAGATAATTCTGGAGATTCGTCGCCGGATTGACGCAGAACAGCCTCACCTTAAAGCGCCCGTTCTCCTCCAGTTCGGAATAGATCACATAGTTTTCATCCATCTCATCATGGATATTGACAAAGGACCGCACCTGGAAATACAGGTTCAGGATCTTCTCCCTCAGTTCTTCATCGACCGACTCTTCCATGACCCGTTCCATTTCCGTCAGGAGATTCATCAATTTGAGCGCAATGTGCGACACGCTGCCAAGGATCTGGTAGTCTTCACATTCCCGCTTCAGTTCCAGGAACAGCTTATTGATGTCCCCAAGCCGTCTCGCCAGCTTTCCGTCCAGGATCCGGACTTCTTTCCTCAGTTCCAGGAAATCTTCCTTATACAGCGCCGCGCTGTACATCTCCCGCCCGCGTTCCACCAGATTGTGGGCCTCGTCGATGAGGAATATATAATTTCCGCTGCCGCCCTCAGAGAAAAACCGTTTCAGATGGGCATTCGGATCAAACACATAATTGTAATCACAGATCACGGCGTCAACCCAGGTGGATATATCCAGCGACAGTTCAAAGGGACAGACCCGGAATCTCTCCGCCTGCGCCTCAATGACCGGCCGGCTGATCTCGTCCCCGCTCATGAGCATGTCATAGACCGCGTCGTTCACCCGGTCAAAATGACCTTTTGCGTAGGGACAGGCATCCGGATTGCATACCGCATCATCGCAGAAACAGATCTTCTCCTTCGCCGTAAGGGTGATCACCTTCATCTGGAGTCCCTGCTCCTGCATCGTCCGGAAGGCCTGCTCCGCCGCGGTCCTTGCGATGGTCTTGGCGGTCAGGTAAAAGATCTTGTCGCCCAGCCCCTCGCCCACAGCCTTCACCACAGGGAACACAGTGGAGATGGTCTTGCCGACGCCGGTGGGCGCCTGGATGAAAAGCTTCTTTTTCCGGAGGATCGTGCGGTACACGGCAGCCGCCACATCCTTCTGCCCGGTCCGGTAGGAAAAAGGGAATTCACAGGCCCGGATCGAGGCGTCCCGCTTCTTCGCCCATTCGATCTGGAACCGGGCCCATTTCTCATACTGTCCGGTCAGATCCCCGAACCACTGTTCCAGTTCTTCCAGGGTGTATTCTTCTGTAAATCTCCGGATCTCCTCTGTGTCAAGATGACAGTAGGTCATCTGCACTTTGATCCTTTTCAGGCTGTTCTGCACTGCATAGATGTACGCATAACATTTCGCCTGTGCAAGATGCACCGGAACCGGTTTTTCGATCCGCTCCAGGTCCCGGAGCACGCCTTTGATCTCATCGATCAGCACTTCATTTTCTTTCTCTTTTTCATGGATAATGACGCCGTCCGCCCGGCCTTCCACCTGGATCGTGAATCCGTCGCAGGGCACCTGTATCTTCATCGGGACTTCCGCGTGATAGTCCGACCCCATGCTGCGCTGGATCTTCCGGTGGAGACGGCCGCCCATGAGCATCGCTTCCCGCTCCATGCCGCCGGATGTACGATTGTCAATATCCCCGCTTCTCAGAATGAATTCCACAAGGTTCCGGACTGAGATGCGGATCGTCTTTTCATTTTCTGATCCCACTTGCTGCTCACCATCTGAATATAATCATAAAATACAGCAGACCGGGGTTCAACCTCTGTCTGCTGTATGAAAATTACCTATATTGGATCTGATTTCCAATTCAATCCTACTCACACTGTCTGATCCGGTTCCTCAGCGGAAGCACCATGGACGGGGATACGGACAGTTCATCCAGTCCCATCTTCAGGAACTCTTCCGTAAGCTCCAGATCTGCTCCGAGCTCGCCGCAGATGCCGATCCAGGCGCCTTCCGCGTGCGCGCTCTCGGCCGCCATCTGGATCATCCGCAGTACCGCCGGATGATGCGGGTCATAGAACTCATCGAGTTTGGAATTCTGGCGGTCGATGGCCAGTGTATACTGAGTCAGATCGTTCGTTCCGACGCTGAAGAAATCAACTTCCTTCGCCAGTTCGCGGCTGACCATAACGGACGCCGGGGTCTCGATCATGATGCCCAGTTCCACATCCTCTTTATACGGGATGCCTTCGCTCTTCAGCTCTTCTTTCACCTCGCCAATGATCTCTTTGATCTTCTGCACTTCTTTTACAGAGATGATCATCGGGAACATAATGGAAATGTTCCCGAATACCGCCGCACGGTAGAGGGCGCGGAGCTGTGTCTTGAAGATCTCCGGCCTTGTCAGGCAGATCCGGATCGCACGGTAACCGAGCGCCGGGTTCTCTTCTTTGTCAAGCCCGAAATAATCCACCTGCTTGTCCGCTCCGATATCGAGGGTACGGATGATGACCTTCTTGCCGGCCATGCTCTCCGCCACTTTCTTATATACGGCGAACTGCTGCTCTTCCGCCGGGAAATCAGAATTCTCAAGATAGAGGAATTCGCTCCGGAAGAGTCCGATGCCGCCGGCATCGTTTTTAAGTACGGCGCCAAGATCGGACACATTGCCGATATTGGCGTAGACATTGATCTTCTGTCCGCTCTTCGTGACATTTTCCTTGCCTTTAAGCTGCTCCAGAAGGGCTCTCTGTTCCAGATCCTTCGCCCGTTTCTCCTGCATCGCCTTCATCGTCTCTTCATCCGGCTCGATGTAGAGGGTTCCGGTGAATCCGTCGATGATCGCGTCTTTCCCATTGTATTCTTCTTTCAGGTCCTCTCCCAGGCCGATCACGGCCGGGATATTCATGGTGCGGGCCAGGATCGCCGTGTGGGAATTGGATGACCCGTACATGGTCGCGAAGCCGAGCACCTTGCTCTTGTCAAGCTGCACCGTCTCGCTGGGCGCCAGATCGTCCGCCGCGATGATGCAGGGCTCATTCATTTCCTGAAGGCCGGTGTCCGCACCGCTTAAGATATTAAGGACACGCTCGGACACATCTTTCACATCGGCCGCACGCCCCTGCATATATGCGTCATCCATCGCGGAGAACATCGCCGCAAAGTTGTCCGCCGTCGTAGCGACTGCATACTCTGCATTGACTTCCTGGGTGCGGATGATATTTTCAATGGACTCAAGATAATCAAGATCCTCCAGCATCATCTGATGGATCTCGAAGATCATGGCATTGGCCTCGCCCACATCTTCCAGGGCTTTTTCATAAAGGCCTTTGAGCTGCTCCACCGCCTGGTCTTTTGCATCCTGGAATCGCTTCCACTCTGCATCCACATCATCGACGTGCTCTCTCTTGATCACTTTGTCATTTCTCTGATAGAACAGGATCTTGCCGATCGATACACCGCCGAATACACTTTTACCGCTAATCGTAATCATAACCGATCAAATCTCCTTACCTGACCTGATTTATAAATTCTCCTTGAAGAATGTCTCCAGTTCTGCAGCTGCTGTATCTTCGTCTGCACCTTCCACTGTGATCGTAACTTCCTCGCCTGTCTTTACGCCGAGGCCCATAACGCCGAAGATCCTCTTCGCGTCCGCGCTCTTCTCACCTTTTGCGATCTTAACGGATGACTGATAGCCTGCCGCCTGTTTTACGAGGATACCGGCCGGTCTTGCGTGGATTCCCTCCGGGTCTGTGATCACATATTTGAACTCTTTCATTTCCAGGTTCCTCCTTTGATTTTCATTCTCCAACTAGTATATAACACATTGTCATAATTTTCAATTACAGATTGGTAAGGCTCAGTCAAAAAGCGGGGTGGAGAGATACCGTTCGCCCGTGTCCGGGAGCAGGGCGACGATCAGCTTCCCTTCGTTCTCCGGTTTCCGGGCTTCCATAAGCGCCGTGTGGAGCGCCGCACCGGAAGTGATCCCGGTCAGGATCCCTTCTCTTGTGGCCAGGAGCTTTGACGCCGCGTAGGCTTCCTCTTCGGTCACGCGGCTGATGGAATCATAGATCTCTGTATCCAGGATCTCAGGTATGAATCCCGCTCCGATCCCCTGCAGACCGTGGGGACCCGGCTTGCCGCCGGAGAGGACCGGGGATTTTGCCGGCTCGGCCGCGATCACTTTCACGCCCGGTTTCTTCTCTTTCAGATATCTTCCGGTACCGGTCACCGTGCCGCCGGTCCCTGCACCCGCGATGAAAATGTCAACGGCTCCGTCGGTGTCCTCCCAGATCTCCGGACCGGTCGTCCGGTAATGGGCGTCCGGATTGGCCGGATTCACAAACTGCCCGAGGATGACTGCATTCTCCATCTCTTTCTCCAGCTCTTCGGCTTTTTCGATGGCGCCCTTCATGCCTTTTGCGCCCTCCGTCAGCACGATCTGCGCGCCGTATCCCAGCAGGAGCTTCCTGCGCTCGATGCTCATGGTCTCCGGCATAACAAAGATGGTTTTATATCCTTTTGACGCAGCCACGGATGCCAGCCCGATCCCGGTGTTGCCGCTGGTCGGCTCGATGAGCGTCGCGCCCGGCCGGATCCGTCCCTTTTCTTCCGCATCCTCGATCATGCTCAGCGCCGCGCGGTCCTTCACGCTCCCAGCCGGATTAAAATATTCAAGCTTCACCAGGACTCTGGCTTTCAGATCCAGGTCCCGCTCCAGATTCTTCACTTCCAGGAGCGGCGTCCTGCCGATCAGTTCGGTTACGCTTCCATATATCTTCATATCTTCATTCTCCTCTCTTCACATTATGGCTTTTCCTATTATTTTAATCAGAAACAGGCCGGATTACAACTTCCGGTAAACTTTTGTATAATTTTACGAAATCGACAAGAATCGCGTTGACTTTGATTGTTAAACATGCTACACTGAGGCAGTATTGGATCCGCCAAGGACCATACAGCAACTTATTTATTTATTCTTAATGGAGGGTAACACAATGACAGGTACAGTTAAGTGGTTTAACAACCAGAAAGGCTATGGATTCATCTCCGATTCTGAGGGCAACGATATCTTCGTACACTACTCAGGACTTGTTATGGATGGGTTCAAGACACTGGAGGAAGGCCAGGCTGTCGAATTCGAAGTGACAGAAGGCGCGAAAGGACCGCAGGCAACAAACGTCGTAAAACTTTAATCAGATTTTTATGTACCTTTTAATATATAACCGACTAGATTTATATTAAAAAGCATTACAGAAAAACAGATTAAAAAAGCAAACGCCCGTCAGCCGGAAGACTGATACGGGCGTTTCTTTATTGTCTGATTTCTGATCAGATCTTAATGTTCGATACATAGGCCTCCGGCGCTTCCCATACGTCGAATCCGCTGCCTCTTAAAATGTCCACAACCCTTGCCGGGTCATCGCACTTCAGGACAGCCGACGCGTCAACGCCGTTCGCGAAGGCGTACATATATTCGATATTGACCTCGCCTTCCACGATCTGATGCATGGCGCGGCTTAAGGAGCCGGTCTCGTGCGGCACACGCAGCGCCACCACGTCGGTGAGCATGGCGGTGATGCCGTTTTCTTTGAGCACCGCTTTTCCTTTGTTCGGATCCGATACGATCATGCGGAGCATGCCGTACTCCGTCGTATCCGCCAGGCTTAACGCCACGATATTCACATCATTCCACGCAAGAACAGAAAGCACCTCGTCGAGCCGTCCTTCGCGGTTCTCAAGAAATACAGATAACTGCTGAATCGTAATTCCCATAATATCTACCTCCTGTCTTACAGACCTCTGTTGTCGATCACGCGGACAGCCTTGCCCTCGCTTCTCTGGATCGTCTTCGGCTCTACCAGTTTCACACGCACGGATACGCCGAGCGCCTGTTTGAGCACCGCCCCGATCTTTGTTCTCAGGGCGTCCAGTTTACGGATCTCATCCGAGAATACCCGTTCATCCACTTCCACCATGACGGTCAGGACATCCATGTTGTTCTCCCGGTCAACGATCATCATGTAGTGCGGTGCGACCACGCCGCCCATGGAAAGAAGGGCGGTCTCAACCTGGGTCGGGAATACATTGACGCCGCGGATGACTTTCATATCGTCAGTTCTGCCGGTGAACTTGGAGATCCTCGGAAGGGTCCTTCCGCATGCGCACGGGCTGTGATCGATGCTTGTCAGGTCCTTCGTGCGGTAGCGGAGAAGCGGCATCGCTTCTTTCGCAAGGGTGGTGAATACAAGCTCTCCTGTCTCGCCGTCCGCACATTTCTCATGGGTCGCCGGATTGAGGACTTCCGGATAGAAATAATCCACATGCACATGAAGCCCAGCCTTGTGGATGCAGTCCTGAGCCACGCCCGGACCGGTGATCTCGCACAGGCCGTAGATGTCGAAGCAGTTGATATTCAGGATGCTTTCGATCTTCTTGCGCATCTCCTCCGTCCAGGGCTCTGCGCCGTGGATCCCGGCTTTCAGTTTCATATGGTCTACGAGACCCGCCTCCTGGATGGACTCCGCCAGATAGAGGGCATAGGACGGCGTACACGCAAATGCGGTCGCGCCCAGGTCCTCCATGACCATCATCTGACGCTTCGTGTTGCCGGCGGACATGGGGATCGCCGTGGCGCCCAGCGCTTTTGCGCCGTAATCCAGACCCATTCCTCCGGTGAACAGTCCGTATCCGTAACATACATGGATGATATCGTCTTTCGTAAGCCCGGCCATGGTCAGGTTCCGCGCCACGCACTCGCCCCACACGTCCACATCCTTCTGAGAATAAGGCGCGATGGTCAGTTTGCCGGTCGTTCCGGATGTACCCTGCACACGGGCCACATCACTCATGGGGATGGCGAGAAGTCCGAAAGGATAATTATCCCGCAGGTCTTCCTTTGTGGTAAACGGAAGCTTCTCAATATCTTCTATAGATCTGATATCCCCGGGCTCCACGCCCCTCTGCTGCATTTTCCTGCGGTAGAAAGGCACATTTTCATAGACTCTTTTTACCACGTCTACCAGTCTCTCGCTCTGCAGGGCCGCCATCTCGTCCCTGCTCATACACTCGATCTTCGGATCACGGATGCGCTCCACCCAGTTCTCCAGTGCTACTCCAGCCATTTGTTTCTTCTCCTTTAAATCAATGTATTATAATTCATCTTCCTCAATGAGCTTTACATTCGCCGCTCTGAGTACATTTTCCGCTTTCTCATAGTCATCTGTGCTAAATACCATGACCGGAGCTTTTCCTTCGCGGATCACAAAAGAGTAGATGTAATTGACATTGATCTCGCCGTCGGCAAGGATCGAAAGCATCTGGTTTAAGTTGCCCTTCTCATCTTTCAGTTCCGCCCCGATCACCTCGCTGATCCGGGTGACGAAGCCTTCCTTCGTCAGACTTTCCTTCGCCTGTACGGGATCGTCTACCACAAGGCGCATAATGCCGAATTCCGGCGTGTCAAATGTAGAGATCGCCCTGATATTCACATGCGCCTCATTGAGCACGGAAGTTACATTCATCATGCTACCCGGCTGATTTTCCACAAAAACGGATATCTGCCTGATCATTGTTATCACCGCCTTTCCCTGTTTGATTTTATAAGCTATTTCAGATTATATCCCACGTCAAACGCTTTTTTATTGATCTCGATGGTCTTCGGCGGAACGGTCTTCTCGATCACCTCATACCACTGCTCTTTCGTAAAGTCCATGTGCTGCGCCGCAACGCCGAGCACGATCAGGTTGAACACCTTCGGGTTGCCCAGCTTCCGGGACTCTTCCGTCGCATCCACTTTATATACTTTATAGTCCTTTTCCAGATCCTCAAGGATATGTTCCGGATACTGCGCGTTTCCGATCACGACCGGCATCGGGTCGATCCGCCAGTCATTGACAACCAGTGCGCCGTCTTTTTTAAGGAAATGCGCGTACCGGAGCGCTTCCAGACGCTCGAATGCAATGATGACGTCCGCCTGTCCTTCTTCCACGATCGGCTCCGCCACTTTGTCACCGTAGCGCACGAATGTCACCACGCTTCCGCCGCGCTGCGCCATACCGTGCACTTCCGAAAGCTTTACATCATAGCCTGCCGCGATGGTAAGTCCGCCGAGGATCCGGCTGGTGAGCAGGGTTCCCTGTCCGCCGACGCCGACGATCATAATATTCTTTACTGCCATCTTACTCACCCTCCCTTACAAGCTCTATGGCGTCGAATTTACACAGGTCTTTGCAGAGCCCGCATCCGGTGCACATCGTATCGTCGATGCGGACCGTGCCGTCCGGATTCTTCGTCATGGCCGGACATCCCGGCTTCATGCATGCGCCGCATTTCTTACATTTATCCGCATGGGCCGTATAAAGCGGCTTCTTTCTCTTGTCGAGAAGAACGCACGGCGTCTTTGTGATGATCACTGAGATCTCATCCTTCGCCACTTCTTCTTTGATCGTTTTCTCAAGGAGCGGCAGGTCAAAGGCATTGATCTCGTATACATTTTTGATACCCATGGCTTTGCAGATGCCGGGGATGCTGATCGCATAGGTGGGATCGCCCTGCAGCGTCTTCCCGGTCGCCGCATGGTCCTGGTGTCCGGTCATGCCGGTGGTGGAGTTGTCCAGAATGATCACAGTGCCGGTTGCTTTGTTGTAAACCATGTTCATCAGGGAGTTCACACCGGTGTGCATGAATGTGGAATCTCCGATCACGGCCACCCAGTTCTTAATATAGTCTTTGCCTTTTGCCTTCTCCATACCGTGCAGGGTGGAGATGCTGGAACCCATACACATAGTCGTATCGATCACGCTCAGCGGCGCGACCGCTCCGAGGGTATAGCATCCGATATCGCCCGCCGCATGCATTTTCAGCCGGTTCAGCGTGTAGAATACACTGCGGTGCGGACATCCCGGACAGAGGATCGGCGGTCTTCCCGGCGCAGCCGCCGGTTCTTTGATATCAAGATCCTCTTTGAGGATCGCTTTTCTCAGCATATTTGCGCTGTACTCGCCCTGAACGGTCAGGATCTCCTTGCCGATGCATTCGATGCCCCAGGATTTCACCTGCTCCTCGATCACCGGATCCAGCTCCTCCACGATATATAAGGTCTCAACTTTGGATGCAAAGTCTTCGATCATCTTCCTTGGAAGCGGATTGACCATTCCAAGCTTCAGGACAGACGCCTCCGGCATGGCCTCTTTCACATACTGATAGGGAATGCCGCTCGTAATGACGCCGATCTTCGTGTCATTCATTTCCACCCGGTTGATGGGCAGGCTGTTCGCCGCTTCTGCAAGCTCCAGGTTGCGCTTCTCGATCTCCACATGGCGGAGCTTCGCATTGCCCGGCATCATAACATTTTTCTGGATGTTCTTCACATAGGGCTTATCTTCCGGGACCACATGTTCCTGAAGCTCTACCAGTCCCTGGGAATGGGCAAGACGGGTCGTGGTGCGGAAGATGAACGGACGGTCAAACTGCTCGCTCAGCTCAAAAGCCGCTTTAAAGTAATCTTTCGCCTCCGCGCTGTCGGACGGTTCGATCACCGGGATCTGCGCCGCTCTCGCCACCATTCTTGTATCCTGCTCGTTCTGGGAGCTGTAAAGTCCCGGATCATCGGCAACGACGATGACAAGGCCGCCATTGACGCCCATGTAGGATACGGAATACAGCGGATCCGCCGCCACATTCAGTCCCACATGCTTCATGCAGGCCATGGCGCGGACGCCGGAAAGGCTCGCTCCAACCGCTACTTCTGTGGCCACCTTCTCATTCGGCGCCCACTCCTCGTATACATCATCCCGGTACTGCACCAGGTATTCGCTGATCTCCGTACTCGGAGTTCCCGGGTACGCGGAAGACACTTTCACTCCCGCTTCATATGCTCCGCGGGCAATGGCTTCATTGCCCAGCATGATCACTTTGTCTGCCATATCATAAACCATCCTTTCGTAAATCTGTCACCCGTTTTGCCTTGCCCTCGAAACGCTTCAGGGAATTGGGCGCCACCAGACGGATCTGGGTCGCCAGTCCGAGCTGCGCCTTCAGGGCCTTCTTGATCCGCGCCTCCAGCTCGCTCAGTTTTCCGTAGCTGTCAAGCAGACGGTCGTCGATCAGCTCAACGGTGATTGTCATGACATCCAGCCGGTTCTTGCGCTCTACGAGGATCTCATAGTGCGGACCGATCTCCTCGATCTTGAGGAGTACTTCCTCGATCTGGGTTGGGAATACGTTCACGCCGCGGATCACGAGCATGTCGTCCGCGCGTCCGGAAATATTCTCCATCCGGCAGGTCGTACGGCCGCATTTGCACGGTTCATACATCAGACGGGTCAGATCGCCCGTGCGGTATCTTACAAGGGGAAGGGCCTCTTTGCCCAGGCAGGTCACAACAAGCTCGCCCAGTTCGCCCGGCGGGAGCACTTCCTCGGTCTCCGGATCAATGACTTCCGGGATGAACCAGTCTTCGTTGATATGCATGCCGCACAGCTCACTGCACTCTCCTGCCACGCCCGGGCCGCACAGTTCGCTCATTCCATAGTTCTGGGTACAGAAGAACTGCCCGCCCCAGACTTTATGCATCTCATCGCGCATGGGCTCTGTCATGCCCTCGCCGCCGAAAAGTCCGATATGAAGCTTCAGGTCTTTCTGTGGATTGATCCCCCGGTTGCGGATCTCCTCACCCAGATGCAGGGCGTAGGACGGCGTCGCCACCAGAAGGGTCACGCCCATATCCTGAAGGAACATGATCTGCTTGTTCGTATTTCCCGAAGACATGGGGATCACGGATGCACCGACCTTCTCCAGTCCTCCGTGGAGTCCGAGGGCTCCTGTAAATGTCCCGTATCCGAATGAGATCTGCGCCACATCCTCTGCAGACGCGCCGCCCATACAGGCAATGCGCGCCACGTTATTGAGCCACATGTCCAGATCATTCCTCGTATATCCGACAACCGTCGGCTTCCCTGTCGTTCCTGAACTGGCGTGATAACGCACGATCTCTTTCTTATCCACTGCAAAAAGCCCGTCCGGGTAGTTGTCCCGGAAATCAGCCTTATATGTAAACGGCAGCCTTTTCAGGTCATCCAGTGAACGGATGTCCTCCGGCTTAACCTTCGCCGCGTCCATCTTGTCGCGGTAGGGTTTCACTCTGTCATAAATATAGCGGACCGTACCCTTCAGCTTCGCGTACTGGATCGCTTCGATCTCGTCTCTTGGCAGAGTCTCTTCCTTTGCCCATATCATCGTATGCGCCCTCCTTTGATTAAACATATGCCTTTGGATAGTATAACACAATACTTTGCCGATTTAAAGTGGAAAATTCACAATTCATTTGATCGAGCAGTATCTACCGGTTCTTGTGCAGCAGTTCCAGTACCTGCGCCAGTTCATCCGCCGCGATCTGTCCCGGCGCGGATGTCTTTCCGACAGCTCCGAATGTTACCGCTGAGCCAAAAGTTTCCCCACACAGGCGGCTCATCAGGCCTGTCCCGCCCATGGACATAGTGATGAGCGGGCGTTCCGCATAAAGCCGCGTCATTTCTTCGGTCGCGGACAGAAGGGTCAGCACGTCTCTGCTGTTCTGCGGCATCACGGCGATCTTCAGGATATCCGCGCCAAGCTCCTGCATCTTTATGAGCCGTATGATGATCTCTTCTTTCGACGGTGTGGCGTGAAAATCATGATTGGATGCGATCACCTTCACGCTGTGACGGTGTGCCGCGTCGATCACAGTCCGCACCGCATCGTCCCCGGTAAACAGTTCCACATCCACCAGATCCACACAGCCGGACGCAGCCGCCTGACGGTTCAGCTCGAGATAGCGCGCAAGCTCAATCTCCTTCTCTCCACCTTCTCTGGCAGTACGGAAAGTAAATAGAATCGGCATATCTCCCAGGATCATGCGAAGCTCTTTCAGCATCTCCCCGGTTTTCTGCTCATCGAATATATCTTCATACCAGTCTGCGCGCCACTCTGCCAGGTCCGCTGCGGATCCGGGGATACGCTTCGCTGCATCCAGGATCGCAGTTCTGTCAGTTCCGACGATCGGAACGCATATTTTCGGAATCCCGGCGCCTATATCTAGATTTCTTACTTTAATCGAATTCATACTTTTTCTCCAATTTTCGCTTCTTCTTTCACCTGATGATAAAAGCCGGAATACAGGCGCTGTCTTTATCCAGCACTTATATTCCGGCCTGTATTCAATAATTCATCTTTCCCGTCCGACGCTCTGAACGTCCGGCTGATCAGCAGAGCGGGTATTTCTCTGTCAGTTCTGCCGCCATCTTCCGTCCGGCCTCCACGTTGTCCTCACTCTCGATGACCATGGCGATGATCTCGGCGATCTTATCCATATCATCCTCTTTCATGCCGCGGGTCGTCACCGCAGGAGTACCAAGTCTCACGCCGCTTGTAACGAACGGGGACCGGGGATCGTTCGGGATGGTGTTCTTGTTGCAGGTGATGTGCGCGTCGTCCAGACGCTTCTCCAGTTCTTTTCCGCTGACGTCTTTTCCGGTCAGATCCACCAGCATCAGATGATTGTCCGTATCACCGGATACGATCTTCACGCCGCGTTTCTTCAGTCCTTTGCAGAGCGCCTTGGCATTTTTGACAACCTGTTTCTGATATTCTTTAAACTCAGGTGTGAGCGCTTCTTTGAAGCATACGGCTTTGGCCGCGATCACATGCATGAGCGGACCGCCCTGGATGCCCGGGAAGATTGCTTTATTAAAGTTGAACTTCTCGTTCATCTCGTTGCTGGAGAGGATCATGCCGCCGCGGGGCCCTCTCAGCGTCTTATGAGTGGTCGTGGTCGTCACATGTGCATACGGGATCGGGCTCGGATGCAGGCCTGCCGCAACAAGCCCGGCGATGTGCGCCATATCCACCATCAGATATGCGCCGACTTCGTCCGCGATCTCACGGAAACGTTTAAAATCAATGGTGCGGGCATAGGCGCTGGCGCCTGCCACGATCAGCTTCGGTTTACACTCTAAAGCAATCCTGCGCACCTCGTCATAATCGATCACGCCGTCGTCATTGACGCCATAAGGAACGACGTTGAAATATTTTCCGGACATATTGACCGGTGAACCGTGGGTCAGATGTCCGCCGTGGTCCAGGTTCATGCCCATGAATGTATCGCCCGGCTCAAGGATGGCAAAGAATACAGCCATATTCGCCTGTGCGCCGGAATGGGGCTGAACATTGGCGTATTCGCAGCCGAACAGTTCTTTCGCCCGCTCTCTCGCCAGGTCTTCCACTACATCCACGCACTGGCATCCGCCGTAATATCTTCTTCCCGGATAGCCTTCCGCGTATTTATTCGTCAGCGGGCTGCCCATAGCCGCCATCACGGCCTTGCTCACCCAGTTCTCGGAGGCGATCAGCTCGATGTGGGAATTCTGTCTCTCCATCTCGGCTTTGATCGCGTCGGCCACTTCCCGGTCTGTCGTCATGATCTCATCGAAGTCGTACATCTCATAATCCTCCATAAAATATCAATCTGAATTTTACTTCACTGCACAAACGCATTGAAGTCATTATAGCACAGCACGTCCGCCGCGTCTACGCATTTTCATCAACGGAACTCTAAGCAAAATCAAACAGGGACAGCTGGTTGCTCTGGGGCAGGTCCCCGAACAGGCCAAGCTCCTGCATCAGGTCGATGACCGTTTTGCTGACCTTGGTCCGCTGCCTGAAGTCGTCAAGGGACAGATACTTTCCGTCTTTTGCCGCTTCTTCCACAGCCTCGGCCGCCTTGTCCCCCATGCCTTCGATGCTGGCCAGGGACGGCATGAGCTTTCCGTCAACGATCTGGAACATCCGTGCCTTCGCCCGGTAAATGTCGATGGGCACGAATTCAAATCCCCGGGCATACATTTCCTGCACGATCTTCATGTCCTTCATGACATCCTGTTCCTTCTTGCTGAGAGAATCGCTGCGCTTCTTGTAATCCTGGATATAATAATTCAGTTTATCTTTCCCCTGGCACATGATCTCATAGGAGAACGCATCCGCGCGGATACTGAAATAAGCCGCATAATATGCCAGCGGGTAGTTGATCTTGCAGTAGGCGATGCGGTACGCCATCATAACGTAGGCTGCGGCATGCGCCTTCGGGAACATGTAACTGATCTTCTTGCACGACCAGATATACCAGTCCGGCACGCCCTGGGCAGTCATGGCCTCTTCCCATTCCGGCTTCAGGCCCTTTCCCTTACGGACACTCTCCATGATCGTAAACGCTAGGGCGCTTTCCACCCCTTTGTTGATCAGGTAGATCATAATATCGTCTCGGGTACAGATCGCCGTGGAAATGGTGGCCTTGCCCGTCTTCACCAGTTCCTGGGCGTTGCCGAGCCACACGTTGGTCCCGTGGGACAGACCGGAGATCCGGATCAGGTCCGAGAGGGTCTGCGGCTTTGTATCTTCCACCATCTGGATAACGAAGTCCGTCCCGAACTCCGGGATGCCGAGACATCCCAGCTTGCAACCGCCGATGTCCTCCGGCTTGATCCCCAGCACATCCGTCCCGTGAAAGAGTTCGATCACCTGTTTGTCATCCAGGGGGATCTCCGTCGCCACAAAAGGATGTTCCGCATTATACTCATTGTCCATGGCGTCGGACGTAATATAATCCTCCAGCGTACGGATCATGGTCGGGTCATCATGTCCCAGGATATCCAGCTTCAGAAGGTTGTGGTCGATGGAGTGATAATCAAAATGAGTCGTGATAATGCCGCACTCCATATCGTTTGCCGGGTGCTGGACCGGCGTAAATTCATTAATATTATGGCCGTGCGGGAGCACAACGATGCCGCCCGGATGCTGGCCGGTACTGCGCCGGATCCCAGTACATCCTTCCGTGATCCGCTCGATCTCGCAGCGGCGCTTGCGCTGTTCCCGCTCCTCGTAATAGTTCTTTACAAAACCGTAAGCCGTCTTGTCGGCCAGCGTACCGATGGTCCCGGCCTTAAATGTATGCCCTTCTCCAAAAAGCACTTCCGTATATTTGTGAGCCTTGGCCTGATAGTCTCCGGAGAAGTTCAGGTCGATATCCGGCTCCTTGTCTCCCTTGAATCCGAGGAATGTCTCGAATGGGATGTCAAATCCGGCTTTCACCAAAGGCTCGCCGCATACCGGGCAGGTCTTGTCCGGCATATCATAGCCGCAGCCGCCGGCATAGGATCTTACCTCATCCGAATCGAAATCGCTGTAATGGCATTTGCTGCAGTAGTAATGCGGACTTAAGGGATTCACTTCCGTGATCCCGGCCATGGTAGCCACGAACGAGGAACCGACGGATCCACGGGATCCAACCAGGTAGCCGTCCGCATTGGATTTCCACACCAGCTTCTGGGCGATGATATACATGACCGCATAGCCGTTGGATATAATGGAATTCAGTTCCCGCTCCAGTCTTGCCGATACCGGCTCCGGCAGGTCTTCCCCGTACATCTCATGGGCTTTCCGGTAACAGATGTTCCGGAGCTCCTGGTCCGAGTTCTCGATGACCGGCGGGCACTTGTTCGGGTTCACCGGCGAGATCTTCTCGATCATGCCTGCGATCTTCACCGGATTATCAATCACGATCTCCCGGGCTTTCGCCGCGCCAAGGTAGGCGAACTCATCCAGCATCTCCTCCGTCGTACGCAGGAAAAGAGGCGCCTGGTTGTCTGCATCATCGAATCCTTTCCCGGCCATGATGATCCGGCGGTATACTTCGTCATCCGGATCCAGGAAATGCACGTCGCAGGTTGCCACAACGGGCTTGCCGAACTTCTCGCCCAGCTCCACAATCTCCCGGTTGATGTTTTTCAGGTCCTCCTCGGACGTCACATCCGGCGTCCGGTCGCTGGCGATCATGAATCGGTTGTTCCCCAGGGGCTGGATCTCATAGTAATCATAGAATTCCGCCAGCTTCGCGATCTGCTGGGCGGACCGTTTCTCCAGGACCGCCTGGTAGAGTTCCCCGGCCTCACAGGCGCTGCCGATGAGCAGGCCTTCCCGGTATTCATTCAGCAGGCTCTTCGGGATCCTTGGCCGTCTCGCGTAGTAGGTCAGATGGGACTCCGTGATCAGCTGGTAGAGGTTGTACCGGCCGATGTCGTTCTTCGCCAGGATAATGATATGGTGGGTCGGCATCTTGCGGATGGCGTTTACATTGCGGTCGCCGTACCGGTTGACCTCTTTCAGCGTGAAAATGCCGTCCTTTTTCAGCATCTCCACGAATTTCACAAAGATTTCCGCCGTAGCCCCCGCGTCATCCACCGCCCGGTGGTGATTTTCCAGTGAAATATTCAGGGCTTTTGCCACCACATTAAGCTTATATTTGGACAGGGTCGGAAGCAGGACTCTGGCCAGCGCCACCGTATCCAGATAAGCGAAGTGATCCTGAAGCCCCAGGTTCCTGCAGTTCTGCTCGATGAATCCCACGTCAAATCCCGCATTGTGTGCAACCAGCACGCTGTCCCCGACGAATTCAAGGAACTGCGGAAGGATCACCCCGATCTCCGGATATTCCATGACCATCTCATCGGTAATACTCGTAAGATTGGTGATCTCAAAGGGGATCGGCCGCCCGGGGTTGACGAAGGTGCTGAACCGGTCCGTGATCTTCCCGCCGCTCACTTTTACCGCGCCGATCTCGATGATCCGGTCCCGGATGGAACTGAAACCGGTGGTCTCAATATCGAAGACAACATAAGTATCATCCAACGTCTGACCGCCCGCATTCACGGCGATCTCCGTCAGGTCGTCCACCACATAGCCTTCCACCCCGTAGATAACTTTGAAGGGGTCGTCTTTGTCCAGTGTCTCAATATAATGATTAGCATCCGGGAAAGCCTGGGCCACGCCGTGATCCGTGATAGCAATGGCCGGATGGCCCCAGTCGTGGGCGCGCTTCACAATGTCCTTCACCTCGGACACTCCGTCCATATCGCTCATTTTCGTATGGCAGTGAAGTTCCACCCGCTTCACAGGGCTCAGATCATTCCGGGAAACCGTAAAGTCGCCGATCTTTTTGATCCCGGTAACGGAGCCGATGGTCAGTTCGCCGTCGAATTTATCAATGGTCGTCACACCCTTGACCTTGACAAATGCGCCCTTCTTCAGTTCACCCAGGATCTCCGGCAGCTGCTCGTTGCGGGCGAACATCTTTACCGTGATCGTGTCATTATAGTCTGTTACCGCGAACATGATGATCGTTTTCTCGTTGCGGATCTCACGGGTCTCAAAATTAATGATCTTTCCGTGGATCGTGATCTCGCCCATCTCAGTGACAACCTGGTCAAGGGAGATCGGCTCGTCATCAAAGTTTTTCCCGTAGATCAGATTCGGATCATCGCCCTGTTTCACCGGACGGTAGAAATCCTTTTTGCGGAATTCACCTTTTTTACTATTTTTCCGGTCTGTGCGTCCGCCGTTTCTGGATGCAATCTTTTCATTTTTCTCTTTTTTGGCAGATGTCTTGTCGGATGAAGAAGACGCAGTCACTCCATCCACATCGGCGTTTCCACCGATTCCCGCATCGTCCGAATCACCGGTTGTCCCGCCATTCTGCCGCGCACGCCGCTCGAAGATAGCATTGATCTCCTGCTGGACCCGCTGTTCGTCGTATTCCCGGGTCCCCTCACCGTCCGCTTCACGATATGTAATGCGGATATCCGCCTTCATATGGAACCGGCGCGCAAAGAGATTTTTAAGGAACGCAAGGATCTCCTCTTTTCTCCCCTCAGACACGATGGAATCCAGAAGTTCCAGGCAGACTACATTTCCGTCCTCATAATGGATCTTCGCCTGCGCGAACATATTGGACGCAAGGATGCTTCGTTCTTTCAGTTCCAGGATGATGCTGTCACGGTATTCGCGCAGGAGCGCTTCCGGCGTATACTGTCCCGACAGGGCGTACTCTTCCTCGATCTGCACATCGACCGGAACTTTTGAAAAGAGCTGATCCTTGATCCGCTGTTCCATCTGCCGGATCTGTCTCTTCTGGATCAGATGACGGCTGTATATGTACACATGAAGAAAATCACGCCGGGAATTCGTCGTGATCTTCTGAACCTCCACATCTGTGAAGAGAATCTGGATATCATCCTCTACTTTCAGTGTTGGAAATACATAGAAAAATGATTTGTCATTTCTGGTCTTTTCCACTGTCAACACTCCTGTTTATCTGATTACGCACAGGCAGGGACTTACTCTTTCCAGTTCAGCAGTTCCTGCCGGAGCGTATCAAGCAGTTCTTCTTCTTTTACTTTTCTGATAACTTCGCCTTTTTTGATCAGCAGGCCCTCGCCGATGCCGCCGGCGATGCCGATGTCCGCCTCTCTTGCTTCTCCCGGTCCGTTTACCACGCAGCCCATGACCGCCACTTTGATGTCAAGGGGGATGTCAGCCACCATTTTCTCCACTTCATTGGCCAGGCCGATCAGGTCGATCTTCGTCCGTCCGCAGGTCGGGCAGGACACCACCTCGATGCCGCCTTTGCGAAGGCCCAGCGTCTTCAGGATCAGCTTCGCCGTCCGGATCTCCTCCGCCGGATCCCCGGTCAGGGAGACGCGGATCGTATTGCCGATGCCTTCATGAAGGATGATGCCAAGTCCCACGGAAGACTTGACATTGCCGGAATAAACCGTGCCGGATTCCGTGATCCCCACATGGAGCGGGTACGGGCACTGCTTCGCAATGAGTTCGTGGGCCCGGATGCACATCAGGACGTCCGATGACTTAATACTGACAACCAGATTGCCATATCCCATGTTTTCGATCATATGCACTTTGTCAAGGGCGCTCTCTACGATCGCTTCCGCCGTCACACCGCCGTATTTTTCCAGAAGAGGCTTCTCAAGGGAGCCGCTGTTCACGCCGACCCGGATCGGCACGCCGTATTCTTTCGCTTTGTCCACCACGGCTTTTACACGGTCCTCTGCCCCGATGTTGCCCGGATTAATGCGGATCTTGTCCGCCCCGTTCTCGATCGCCGCGATGGCCAGCCTGTAATCAAAATGGATGTCCGCCACCAGCGGGATGTGGATCTGTTTTTTGATCTCGCCCAGCGCCTCAGCGGCTTCCATGGTCGGGACCGCGCAGCGGATGATCTCACAGCCGGCCGCTTCCAGCCTGAGGATCTGCTCCACCGTTGCTTTCACATCTTCTGTCTTTGTGTTGGTCATGGACTGTATCGCGACCGGATATGTCCCGCCGATCTTCACGCCGCCGATATCGATCACTTTCGTTTCTTCCCTTAACATGGCTTTTCTCCTTCATTCCGAATCATTTACAGGTTCTGTTTACAGCACAACAGGAGAGTCCCGCAAGCGGAACTCTCCATCTTTTTTTATTTCCCGGTCCGTTCAAATACAAACTGGTCTCCATATTCCCGTTCTGTGAGAGTCAGGATGTCCTGCTCCACATTATAATTGTAGCTTCCGGTCCCGATGATCATCTCAACCTCCGGATCCAGTGATCCCCCGCCGCTTAAGCCCACGGTCAGCGTCTTGTTCTTTGTGTCCACAAATCCTTTAACGATGGTGGTGCTCTCCTGATCCTCCGGCTGGATGATCAGTTCATCCTTGTCCGTGATTTCGATCGTACCGCCTGTGGACTCACTGGTCCATTTGCCTTCCAGGGGATTGCCGGTAAAGAGCTTCACGACAAAAAACACGGCAATTATAATGATCAGAACGGAAGAAACGGTCAGCACCGTACGCCACAGTGTACTTCTTTTTTCTTCATTATTCTCGTAAATCATATATCCCTCACACCTTTTTTCATTCCTTTTATCATTATACGGATTCCGCCGCAGGCTGTCAACGCCCCGCATCCGGAGCTGTCAGCCGGCCAGCACAAAGGTGCCTACTCCCCGCCAAGCTTCGAGGATACGAACCATCCGGCCGCGAATGTGATCAGTCCGATGATAAGCGTCAGGATGGAGAATCCGCTCCAGTCTGTTTTTAAAAGGATGGCGATCGGTGATGCAAGGATCAGTCCGATGATCGCGTAATAAGCATGGATCTCCGCCTTTGAGAAGATGAATTCAATGATCTTCGCGATCAGGAAGATCCCGAGGATCACGCCGATGCCGAAGGGGATGAGGATGCCGCACTGCACCAGGATATCCTGCATGTCAAATGCAACCAGCGCATCCATAAAGTTGTTGATCGTCTTCAGGATCGTATCATAGTACCCCAGCAGCATGAGCATCATGGAACCGCTCACCCCGGGGATGACCATGGTGGCCGCTGCGATGATACCCACCAACAGAAGTTTGACCACATTAATCAGTCCGAAGCTTACATCCGCCGCATTGCCGCTCGTCTCGCCCATGACTGCCATCAGGATGACGATGGCAAAGAAAATGATAAAGCAGACTATCCTGCCCACAGATGCGGAATGGCCTTTCACTTTCTTAAAGATAAATGGCAGGCTTCCGGCGATCAGCCCGCAGAATGCAAAGTTCGTCGGGATCGGATAATTCTCCAGCAGAAATTCAAAAAGTCTTGAGAGCGCCACGATGGCGATGCCTGCCCCGAGGAAGATCGGAACCAGCAGCTTCATGCTCTCCTTGAATTCTGATTTCAGATGTGTGATCGCATGGATCAACTTGTCATAAAGTCCCATGGCGACCATCATCGTGCCGCCGCTCACGCCGGGGATGATGTTGGCGATGCCCACGACCATTCCCTGCAGTAATCTCTTGATCATAGTTTCTGTCTCCTGACTTTTATTTATTATTCAAAATATCCCTCAGCGCCTGGAAGAAGATATCCATCTCCTCGTCCGTGCCGATGGTGATCCGCAGATACTGGCGGATCCGCTCGGCATTCCAGTGCCGAACATAGATGCCCCACTTTTTCAGCTCCTGAAAGAGCCAGCCCGCGTCATATTCCGGCTGTCGGGCGAAGAGGAAATTGGCGTCCGATCCGGTCATCTCGAAGCCTAACTCCTTAAGTTCATTCTGCGTCCGCGTCCGGGTTTCACAAATCTTACGCACATTCTCTTCAAAATACGCCCGGTCCTCTACAGCCGCGGCGCCGCATACGAGCGCCGCCCGGCTCATCGTATAGGAGTTGAACGAATACTTCACATCATTGAGGCACCGGATCAGCGCCGGCGATGCGATCGCGTAACCGATCCGCATCCCCGCCATGCTGCGGGACTTGGAAAATGTCTGGGTCACGATCAGGTTGTCATATTTATCCACCAGCTCCACCGCTGATCTGCCGGCAAAATCGATATATGCCTCATCCACGATCACGATGGAATCCCGGTTATGTGCCAGGATGTCCTCCACAAAATCCAGTTCCTCATAGATGGCGGTCGGCGCATTCGGATTAGGGAAGATGACGCCTCCGTTTTCCCGGTAGTAATCTTCTTTTACAATGCGGAAATCCTCATCAAGCGCGGGGCACTCGTACGGGATGCGGTAGAGCTGCGCCCATACTTTATAAAAAGAATATGTAATATCCGGGAACAGGACCGGCTTATCCGAGTTAAAAAACGTCAGGAAACACAGCGACAGAACATCGTCCGACCCGACCCCGGCGAATACCTGGTCCTCTCCCACCTGATACTGCTCTGCCAGCGCCTTTATGAGCACGCTGGACGCCGGATCCGGGTAAAGCCGGAAAGCGTCAGTATCCAGCGCGTCAAGCGCTTTGCGGACTTCCGGTGACGGCGGGTAGGGATTCTCGTTCGTATTCAGCTTGACCACGCGTCCCTGGGGCTGTTCGCCGGGCACGTAAGGTTCTACCTGTCTGATATTCTTCAGTAACTCCTGTCTGATCTTCATCTTTTATGCCCCCGTCCGGATTACTTATATTCCTTTGCCAGCTCCGCGAATTTCGGCAGGGAGTTGACGATCGTCTCATAGGATACGCAGTACGCGATCCGCACATAGCCCGGGCAGCCGAAAGAACTTCCCGGCACTACGAGGATATTGTACTTCTTCGCCTCTGCGCAGAATGCCTTCTCATCTTCGACCGGGGATTTCACAAAGAGATAGAAGGCGCCCTCCGGCCTGATGCACTCGAACCCCAGTTCCTTCAGCCCGTTGTAAAGCGTTTCCCGGTTCCGGTCATAGAATGAAATGTCTGTTTTTTCATTCAGGCATGCCTTGACCACTTTCTGCTGCAGGGTGGGCGCATTGACAAAGCCCAGGATCCGGGTTGCCACATTGGCCGCCGAGATCAGGTTCTCACTGTCCGCCGCCTCGTCCGGGATGACCAGATAGCCGATCCGCTCTCCGGGGAGGGACAGGGACTTGCTGTAGGAATAGCCCACAACTGTATTGTCATAGTATTTTGTCAGATACGGAACTTCCACGCCGTCATAGGCCAGTTCACGGTACGGCTCGTCGGAGATCAGGTAGATGTCCGTCCCGAACTCTTCCTGCTTCTTCTCCATGACCGCCGCCAGCTTTTTGATCGTATCCTCTGAATAAACAACGCCGGTCGGGTTGTTCGGGGTATTTACGATCACGGCGCGAGTCTTCGGCGTGATCTTCGCCTCAAATTCATCCAGCTTCGGCTGAAAGTCCGCCGTATTCGGGGAGATCTCCACGATCACTCCGTCGTAGTTGTTGACATAGCTTCTGTATTCTCCGAAATACGGCGCGAATACGATCACCTCATCGCCCGGGTTCAGCAGGGCTTTCAGGATTACGTTCAGCCCGCCGGCCGCGCCCACCGTCATGGTGATATTCTTTGCCGCAAATGCCGTCCCGAACCGGCTGTTCAGGGACTCCGCCACAGCCTGCCGCACATCCTCATATCCGGCATTGCTGTTTGTATAGCCGTGGAGCACCACCGGGTCTTCCTCATCGAGAAGTTCGATGATCGCCTTTTTCACAGACGCAGGCGCCGGAACATTCGGGTTGCCCAGGCTGAAATCAAATACATTCTCAGGCCCGTAGATCTTCGCAAGGCGGTTGCCCTCCTCGAACATCGCACGGATTGCCGAACTGTTTGCCACCATGTTTTCCATTTTCTTTGATATCATAGCTGTCACGACCTTTCTTTTACAATGCCTTTTTCTTCCAGGAATGCCGGCCGGTATGAAAGCTTCGCCTTTCTTAACCCTTCCGCGCCGGTGTCCTCCTCCCGGTTTACGTATTTATAATCCATACATTCATGCTGTACGAACTGCTGGTTGATCATCGGATAGGCTCCCTCCACATCCGGGAATGCCTTTTCAATATGGACCACGAATGTGTCGTCGCAAAGCGGCTCGCCCACCGTAAATGCGACAATGCGCCCCTGCGCTTTCAGCACGCCGCCTTTTAAGCCGAGCTCCTTATAGAGCCGCAGGGAATTAAGGGTCACGCACATTTCCGCGTTCTTCTCAGGGTCGTCCTCGCATCCGTTCTCATTGCGCCATTCAAGCGCCATCTGGAAGCAGTCCTCCACATTGTCATCGGACAGGGCTTCATAAGTCCAGTCCGGATACAGCGTCTTAAACTTGTTGATATGATTGCGCTTGCCGTGGAGCTTCTTGCCTGCGAGGGTCGCAAGCTTCTCCCGCTCATAGACATAGTCCGCGTAATCCCGGTTGTATTCCACCGTAAACCGTCCCGGGTACCACTCCTCCAGCTGGGCGAACATCTCCGGCGTCACATTGTAGAATACAAGGGGACACCCCAGCTCCTTACAGTATCCGGTCAGATAATCCACTGCTCTCCGTATATTCTCCTTCTCACCTGCGGGATAGGAAAATGCGATCCCGTGGTCTTTGCTTTTGAATACCAGCGCGTCTTCGATCACCGCGTACTGTACCCGGTAATGTCTGGACCACAGGTAGACGTTTACAAAGGTCCGTTCACAGCTCCGGCTCGGGGACCTGTCAAAATACGCCGTAATGATCTCTTTATCTTCCAGCTCCGGCCGCTTAAACAGCGGTTCCTGCGCTGTCCTGTCTGTCATCTGTTCTGTCATATGATCCTTTCACCTCTGTCAGTCTTCCATCTTCGCAAGCTTCGCCGTCTGATCCGCCGCGATCAGGCTGTCGATGATCTCATCGAGATCTCCGTTCAGGACGGAATCCAGCTTGTGCAGCGTCAGTTTGATCCGGTGGTCCGTCACACGTCCCTGGGGGAAGTTGTAGGTCCGGATCTTCTCGGAGCGGTCGCCCGTGCCGATCTGGCTTCTTCTCGCCTCCGCCTCGGAAGCCTGCTGTTTCTCCAGTTCCAGGTCATACAGTTTGGAACGGAGCAGCCGGAACGCTTTTTCTTTATTCTGAAGCTGGGACTTCTCAGTCTGGCTGTAGATCACGATCCCGGTCGGGAAGTGGGTCAGACGCACGGCAGAGTCCGTCGTATTGACACACTGGCCGCCGTTTCCGGATGCACGCATGACATCGATGCGGATGTCTTTCTCATCGATGACCACGTCCACTTCCTCCGCCTCCGGCATGATCGCAACCGTAATAGTCGAAGTATGGATCCTTCCGCCGCTCTCCGTCTCCGGCACACGCTGCACACGGTGCACGCCGCTCTCGTATTTCAGACGGGAGTAAGCGCCCTGTCCCGTGATCATGAATACGCACTCTTTGAATCCGCCGATCCCGTTCTCATTCAGTGAGATCAGCTCGGTGCGCCAGCCGCGCCCGTCCGCATAATGTACATACATCCGGTAGATCTCGGCGGCAAAAAGGGCCGCCTCGTCTCCGCCGGCGCCGGCGCGGATCTCTACGATAACGTTCTTGTCGTCATTCGGGTCTTTCGGAAGGAGCAGGATCTTCAGTTCCTGTTCCAGCTCCTCGATCCGCTTTCTGGATTCATTCAGCTCTTCTTTCGCCAGCTCACGCATCTCCTCGTCGGACTCCTCTTCCAGCATAGCCAGGCTGTCGTCCACATTCTGTTTACAGCTTTTATATTCATTATAAGCTTCCACAATGGGGGCAAGGTCGCTCTGCTCTTTCATCAGCTTCCGGAACCGCGCCTGGTCGTCCGCCGCGCCCGGCTCCTGGAGCTCGCCCATCACTTCCTCATATCGGATCAGTAGATCATCTAATCTGTCAAACATTTCTCATACGTCCTTTTCTTGAATCAATTTTCACCTTATTTACTATATCGTCCGTAAACCACCCGGTCAAGCCCTGCCAGGTCCTTTTTCACCGTAATGTCCGTGAATCCGTTCATGCGCATCAGTTCAGACACGTCCGCCGCCTGATCGCACCCGATCTCAAGCATCAGGATCCCGTTGTCCTCCAGATGAGCCGGACTTTCCTCTGTGATCCGGCGGTAAAAGGCAAGACCGTCCGCACCGCCGTCCAGCGCCATCCCCGGATCGTGGAACCGGACTTCCGGCTGCAGCTCCTCAAGATCGCCGCTTCGTATATACGGGGGATTGGACAGGATCATGGCATACCGCCCCGGCAGGCTGCCGAAGAGGTCGCTCTGTACGAAATGAGCCCGGATCCCCAGATGTTCTGCATTTCCCCGGGCCGTCTCAAGGGCCTGTCCAGACAGGTCGCTTCCGGTGCCGCGCAGGTTCATATGCTCTTTCTGTCCCGCATAATGGAGCACACTGAGCAGGATGCATCCGGATCCGGTACACAGATCCAGGATCTCCGTCGTCTGACCGTCCCGGTTTTCTGTCGGAACCGCTCTCTTCTTCAGCATCTCCAGCGCTTCTTCTACCAGGATCTCCGTATCCTGTCTCGGGATCAGCACATGTTCATTTACCCGGAACGAAAGTCCCATGAACTCCTGGGTCCCGGTGATGTGCTGGAGCGGGATCCGCCCGACGCGCTTCTTCACGCAGGCGTCGAACGCTTCCTGCTGCGCTTCCGTCAGTTCCCGGTCGGGATCCGCGAAATACGCCGCCCGGCTTACGCCGGTCACATATTCCAGAAGATACCAGGCATCCAGGTCCGGTTCCGGCACGCCGGCCGCCATCAGTTCCCCGGCAGCCCTCTCCAGATTTGATTTCAGGTTCATAGATTCTCCTTCTGCCAGGTCCGCCAGTCAAATACTTTCTCAACCGCACAGATGGCGACCTCGATCATGCTGTCGTCCGGCTCTTTCGTCGTCATGTTCTGCACCCACATTCCCGGGCGGCTCAGAAGATTGACCAGTACATTGTCACTGTTGCCCGCCAGCCGGATGATCTCATAGGATACGCCGGAGATCAGCGGGAATAGCGCGATCCGGATCAGCACTCTTGCGATCTGGGATTCTGCCGTGATAAAGAAGCAGAAAATGATGCTTACGATCATGACGAAAAAGAGAAAGCTGGTCCCGCACCGCTTGTGCTGCTTCGAACTTTTCCGCACATTTTCCACGTTCAGCTCCAGCCCGTGTTCAATGCAGTTGATGCATTTATGCTCCGCCCCGTGATACATGAATGTCCGCTTAATATCCTTTGTCCTGGAAATCAGAAATATGTAGATCAGAAAGATCGCCACACGGATCACACCTTCGAAGATCGTCATAGCCGTACGAGATCTGGTATATTTTTCCACGAAACTGCTCAGGAAATACGGCAGGACCATAAAAAGGGCAATGGCGATCACAACAGCCAGGATGACCGTAAGGGTCATAAAAAGCTTATCCTGTTTTTCCTGCTTCGCCGCTTCCTTCTCAGTCAGGATCTCTTCCTCTTCCTCCTCAAAAAAGCTGGCCGAAAACATCAGTGTCTTCATGCCCAGCACAAGAGAATCGATAAAACTGAAGATTCCCCGGATAAACGGGATCTTAAGCGGCGTCTTCCAGGGGATCACGCTGTGATAATCCTGCACATCGACGGCGATCTCTCCGTCGCTTTTGCGGACAGCGACAGAGTATTTTCCGCCGTTACGCATCATAATGCCTTCAAGCACAGCCTGTCCGCCTATATTCGATGACTTCATAATTCCTCCACCAAACAAAGAGGCTGAGATGCTTCCACCTCAGCCTGCTGTGTCTTTACTTATTTCATACCGTATTTCTTGTTGAACTTATCAACACGGCCGCGTGCCTGCGCTGCTTTCTGCTGTCCTGTATAGAACGGATGGCACTTGGAGCAGATTTCAACGTGGATGTTCTCTTTCGTAGAACCTGTCACAAATGTATTGCCACAGTTGCAGGTTACAGTTGCCTGATGATATTCCGGATGGATTCCTTCGCGCATGATTTTCACCTCTCTATTTTAAAATATAATATAATACTCTCTAAACAGCTTTCTCATTGTAGCACAAGATATAGGGTTTTGCAACTGTTTTTTATATAAACTTCTGACGGATCACCTGGTGTACCAGTTCCGCATTCGTCTTCGTCCTTGCAAACATGTTCAGGAGATTGTCTGTCGCCTCGTCCGCCTTCATTCCGTTCAGCGCCCTGCGCATGATGTAGACGGCCTCCTGCTCTTCCTTATTAAGAAGAAGGTCCTCACGTCTCGTACCGGATCTTGCGATATCGATCGCCGGGAACACCCTCTTTTCCTGAAGCTTACGGTCCAGGATCAGCTCCATATTGCCGGTTCCCTTGAACTCCTCGTATACGACATCATCCATCTTGCTTCCTGTATCCACAAGTGCGGTCGCAAGGATCGTAAGGCTTCCGCCCTCGCGCATATTTCTCGCCGCACCGAAGAACCGTTTCGGGCTGTAGAGCGCCGCCGGGTCAAGACCGCCGGACAGGGTTCTTCCGGACGGAGGCACGATCAGGTTGTAGGCCCGGGACAGTCTGGTAATGCTGTCCAGGAGGATCATAACGTCCTTGCCGTGCTCCACCAGGCGTTTCGCCCTGGCGATCACCATCTCGGATACTCTTTTATGATGTTCCGGGAGCTCATCAAAAGTGGAATGGATCACTTCCACGTTCGGACCGGAGATGGCTTCTTTAATATCTGTTACCTCCTCCGGACGCTCATCGATCAGGAGGATGAGCAGATGCATATGGGGCTCGCTCTTCTGTACGGCAAGCGCCACTTCTTTTAACAGAGTCGTCTTTCCGGCTTTCGGCGGGGAGACGATCATTCCTCTCTGCCCTCTTCCGATCGGGGATACCAGGTCCATCACCCGCATGGCTGTGCTACTCCCCGGCGTCTCCAGACGGATCCGGCGGTTCGGGAAAATGGGCGTCAGATCTTCAAAGTTCTTGCGCTTCATCGCTTCCGCCGGCCTCATGCCGTTGATGGTGGACACATAGAGGAGCGCGCTGAACTTTTCACTCTGGGTCTTGATCCGTGTATTTCCGGTCAGGATATCCCCTGTCTTCAGGCCGAATCTGCGGATCTGCGCAGGCGATACGTAGACGTCATTTTCCCCGGGGAGATAATTGTCGCTCCGGATAAATCCGAAACCGTCCTGCATGACTTCAAGGATCCCGCTCGCCGTGTATCCGCTGTCAAGCTGTTCGATGTCCGTCTCCGCTTTCTTTTCTTTCATTTCTTCCTTTACTTCTTCTTTCGCTTCAGAAGCAGCCTCCGCCTGTTCTTCCTGCTCATCAAGGGCAAGCATGGCGTCAATAAGTTCGCCTTTCTTTAATGTAGATACACCTTTCATCTTTCTTGCCTTTGCAAGCTCACGAAGCGTTGCAAGCGGCAGTGATTCATACCTTTCTCTTGTCATACATCTCTGTCCTTTCTTATTTGTTTTGACTACTTAAATGCTTCGGGAAATGTCGTCTGAACTGACTCAAATACGATTACTGCATTAAAATATGCGTCTATTATACATTTCACCCCCCGCCCTTGTCAAGTCAGGGGCGAAGTGTTATGATACCCATATCATTATTATCACAGGAGTTATCGTATCGTGCGCTGGGGTGAAAAGCGGTACCATTCACTGGACTGGGAACTGAAGAACAGATTTGGTGAAAAAATATACAAGATCACACTGAACGGCGGCATGACCTGCCCCAACCGGGACGGCCGTGTCGGGACCGGCGGCTGCATCTTCTGCAGTGCGCACGGATCCGGCGACTTTGCCGGAGACGCATCCCTGTCCGTCACAGAACAGCTGATGCAGGGGAAGGCAGACCTTCAGAAGAAACGCCCGATCCACTCATATATCGCCTATTTCCAGGCATTTACCAACACTTACGCCCCTGTGGACTATCTTGAGAAAATATTTACGGAAGCGATCCGGGATCCGGATGTAAAGATCCTGTCCATCGCCACCCGGCCCGACTGCCTGGGCCCCGACGTGGTCGCTCTTCTCGCCCGCCTGAACCGGATCAAACCAGTCTGGGTCGAACTGGGACTGCAGACGATCCATCCGGAAACAGCAGGGTTTATCCGGCGGGGCTATCCGCTGGATGTCTTTGACCGGGCCGTAAGAGATCTGCGCGCGGCCGGGATCGAGGTTATCGTTCACGTGATCCTCTTCCTTCCCGGAGAAACAGAAGAAATGATGCTGCAGACGCTGGATCATCTGAACCATACAGACATCCAGGGGATCAAGCTCCAGCTGCTCCACATCCTGAAAGGGACGGATCTTGCAGAACTTTATGGATCCGAACCGTTCCATGTACCGGATATGGACGAATACATCCGCCTGCTCGGCCGGTGTGTCTGCGCAATCCGCCCGGACATCGTCATCCACAGGCTGACCGGCGACGGACCGAAGGACCTGCTCATCGCACCTCGCTGGACCGGCGCCAAACGCACAGTATTAAATAATTTCCACAGATACCTGAAAGAAAATGATCTGTGGCAGGGAAAGGATTATCATGGCTGAAACATTTACACTCTATAAACTGATCATCTTATATATGCTGAACAAGGTGGATTTTCCGCTCACCACATCCCAGATCTCGGAATTCATCCTGGATGAGGGATACACCACGTATTTCAAACTGCAGGAAGCTCTCTCCGAGCTCTCAGAATCCGGTCTGATCCGCAAAGAATCCACCCACAACCGCACCCTTTATCACCTGACCGAAGGCGGCTGCGAGACGATCCACTATTTCAGCAGGAATCTGCCGCCTGCCATCAAAAAAGACATTGATGAATATCTGAAGGAAAAACAGTTTGACCTGAAAGAAGAAGCTTCCGTCAAAGCGGACTACTACACAACGAGGACAAATGAATATGAGGTGCGCTGCCGCATCGAGGAGAACGGCTCCAATCTCATCGATCTGAAACTGACCGTTCCCACCGAGCAGGAAGCGGAGGCCATCGCCAACCGCTGGAACGCGAAGAGCCAGGAGATCTATACCCTACTCCTCACGAAGCTTCTTTAAATATTCACCGATCTGCTTCTCACAGCCGAGCACGCCGGGTTCATAGAACCTGGCGTCTTTTATTTCATCGGGCAGATACTGCTGCTTTACATAATGCCCCGGGTAGTCATGGGCATACTTATACCCGGTCCCGTGCCCCAGCTTCGCGGCACCTTTATAATGGGCGTCCCGGAGATGGGCCGGCACGGTCGTCCGGATTCTCTTCACCGCTTCATTTGCCGCGAAGATGGCATTGCATGCGGAATTGCTCTTCGGCGCGCAGGCCACATAGGTCACCGCCTGGGACAGGATGATCTGGGACTCCGGCATTCCGATCCGCTCCACCGCCTGGGCGGCCGCCACCGCCACGGTAAGCGCCATGGGATCTGCATTTCCCACGTCCTCGGACGCGCAGATCATGATCCGCCGGGCAATGAACTTCACATCTTCCCCGGCATACAGCATTTTTGCCAGATAATAAACCGCCGCGTCAGGGTCCGATCCCCGCATGCTCTTGATAAACGCAGAAATTATGTCGTAATGATTATCCCCCCGCTTATCATAATTCACGACCCGCTTCTGGATGCATTCTGAAGCCACATCCACGGTAATGTGGATCAGTCCGTCCGCGCTGCGCTCCGTCGTCAGGATGCCCAGTTCAACTGCATTCAGCGCACTTCTTGCATCTCCGCCGGCCATGTCCGCCAGAAATTCCAGCGCATCATCATCGATCCGGGCGCGGAAGCTGCCCATCCCTTTATCCGTATCGCTGACGGCCCTTTGAAGGAGCGTCCTGATATCCTCTTTTTCAAGCGGCTTCAGTTCGAAGATCACGGACCGGGAGATCAGCGCGCTGTTCACTTCGAAATACGGATTTTCCGTGGTGGCGCCGATAAGGATCACCGTCCCGTCCTCAACAAAGGGGAGCAGATAGTCCTGCTGTCCTTTATTAAAACGGTGGATCTCATCGATGAAGAGGATGGTCTTCTTCCCGTACATCCCCTGCAGGTCCTTCGCCTCTTTCACCACCTCTTCCATGTCTTTCTTGCCGGCGACCGTGGCGTTGATCTGTTTAAACGCGGCACTGGTCGTATTGGCGATCACCTTCGCCAGCGTCGTCTTGCCGGTCCCCGGCGGCCCGTAAAAAATCACGGAACTTAACTTGTCCGCTTTGATCGCACGGTAAAGCAGCTTGTCTTTGCCGATGATATGCTGCTGTCCCACCACTTCATCTAGCGTTGCGGGACGCATTCTGGACGCAAGAGGCGCTTCCTTTTCCTGACTGGTCTCTCTCATATAATCAAATAAATCCATATACTGTTTCCTTCTCCTTTATTCCTGCTTTATGACTTCCGGCTCCCCGCATTGATCCCGGCCAGTTCACGGATCACCTCGCCCGCGATCAGAAGCCCCGCCACCGGCGGAACGAACGAGATGCTCCCCGGCAGAGAACGGCGCGCACCGCTGTCCTCACCCGTGCTCCGGCCGCATGTGTCAACCGGCTTTTCCTTTGAATAGAGCACTTTCAGGTGCATGATTCCTCTCTGCTTCAGTTCCCTTCTCATGACCCGGCAGAGCGGGCAGACGCTCGTATCCGCCAGATCAGCGATCTCGAAGAGTTCCGGATGCAGTTTATTTCCCGTGCCCATGCTGCTGATAAGACGGATGCCCCGCTTCAGCGACTCTTCCACAAGCGCGATCTTCGCGCTCACCGTGTCAATGGCGTCTATGATATAATCGATCTTTCCTTCCGTGCTTTTCTCCGCCTGATCCAGAAGATCAGCCAGATTATCCGGCAGCACGAATGTCTCATATGTTCTCACAGTGATCGCAGGATCGATATCCCGGATGCGCTCCCGCATCACTTCCGTCTTCATCCGTCCGATGGTGCTGTGATAAGCGATGGACTGGCGGTTAATATTGGTAACGGACACGGCATCATTATCGACCAGGATCAGCCTGCCCACCCCGCTTCTTGCCAGGGCTTCGATGCAGTGGGATCCCACGCCGCCCACGCCGAACACCATAACGGATGAATCTTTCAGCCTTTTCAGCCCGTCTTCCCCAATCAGAAGTTCTGTCCTTGCATATTGATCAATCATTTTTCTCTCCTGTCATCTTTGCTTTTTCTTTTCTGTATTCAGAAGGGCTCAGCCCTTTCTGCTTCCGGAACGCCTTGGAAAAATACAGATTATTTTCAAACCCCACCGAGTATGCAATGGCCGATACCGAGAGATCCGTTTCTCTTAAGAGATGGCAGGCCTGTTTGATCCGGTACTCTGTCAGATATTCTTTTGGCGACCTGCTCATGTAATGCTGGAAGGAACGGAAAAGATGGCTCCTGCTGATCCCCACGTAATAGGCGATATCCTCCACCGTGACCGGATAGGAATAGTTGGTCTCAATATAGGTCAGCGCTTTCTCCACGTACGTAACGTGGGCGTCCTTCTCCGGCTCCGGCTTCTCCGCGTAATGCATGAATACAGCAAGCAGGCTGTACAGCTTCCCCGCCATGGCCACCGCTGACTCATAGGTATTGCCCTTGCTCAGATAGATCTGCTCCATCCCGTCCCGGATCTCCTCTTCCGGGATCCTGCCGCCTGGAATATAGGGCATGTCACGGCTGAAATCCGTATTCCGAATAATGGACGCCGCATCCGCGCCCATAAAGCCGGCCCAGCAGTACTCCCAAGGCTCCTCGCTGTCCGCCTGGTACTGAAGCTCCGTGCCCGGGAAAAGGATGAACGTATCACCCGCACTCAGGCGGACGGACACCTTTCCCGTTGTATATACCCCGCTCCCGGAAAGGATGTGGTGGATACAGTAGTGATCGCGCACGCCAGGCCCCCACTGGTAGTCCGGCTCGCATTTCTGATAGCCTACGTTATATACGGAAAGTGAATTCAGAAGATTCTCTCCGGTTTTATAGGAGTGTTTGTATGAATCTGACATGTTTGACATCTCCTTCTGGTTCCCCATCATTTTGCAGAAATCATTATAATATAACAGGCACTTCATGTGCAACATTTTTACATGGTTTTGCACACATTTTATATGGACTCCCCGGCGCTTCGCAGTTATAATTATTTACAGAACAAGCTGAATTAATCTTATTTCAGAAATTGAGGAGGATCATCAGATGAAACAGAAACTGTTTGACAAATTCGCAGAGCTTTTCGGTAGCGCAGAGGGCGCCCGCTTCTACTTCTCACCGGGTCGTGTCAACCTGATCGGCGAGCATACGGACTATAACGGCGGACACGTATTCCCCTGCGCCCTTACAATGGGTACATACGGCGCAGCCAGAAAACGTGATGACCGTCTGGTACATTTCTATTCCATGAACCTGGACAACTTCGGTGTTGTCGAGGCTTCACTGGACGATCTGACAAACAAAAAGGCATACAACTGGGCAAATTATCCGCTCGGCGTGGTATGGGCTTTCGCAGAAAAAGGACATCCGATTGACACCGGCTTCGACATGGTCATCTGGGGCAACATCCCGAACGGCTCCGGCCTCTCTTCTTCTGCCTCCCTTGAAGTCCTGACCGGCGTTATCCTTACCGACCTGTTCGGCATTACAGACCTCACGATGACTGATCTGGCGCTGATCGGACAGTACTCTGAGAATAATTTCAACGGCTGCAACTGCGGCATCATGGATCAGTTCGCCGTTGCCATGGGCAAAAAGGATAATGCGATCTTCCTTGATACGAATACAATGAAATATGAATATGCGCCGATCCATCTGGAAGACGCGAAGATCGTTATCACAAACAGCAAGGTGAAACACAGTCTGGTTGATTCTGCGTACAACGACCGCCGCCGCGAATGTACAGAGGCACTGGCCGCACTGAAGACAAAACTTGACATTACCGCGCTGGGCGACCTGACGCCGGAGGAATTCGAAGCAAGCAAAGAGCTCATCACAGATCCGGTCCAGCTGAAGCGTGCGAAACACGCCGTATACGAGAACCAGCGCACCATCGATGCAGTGGCAGCTTTAAGAAACGGCGATATTGAAAAATTCGGCCAGCTTATGAACCAGTCCCACGTATCCCTTCGCGACGACTACGAAGTATCCTGCGAAGAGATCGACATCCTCGTTGACCTGGCATGGAAGATCCCGGGCGTGATCGGTTCCCGTATCACAGGCGGCGGATTCGGCGGCTGTACAGTAAGCATTGTTAAAAATGATTCTGTAGATCAGTTTATCACCGAGATCGGCAGGATCTACAAAGAGAAAGTCGGACACGAGGCAGAGTTCTATACCGTAGATATCGGTGACGGAGCTTCCCGGATCGATTAAGATTTCTGAAAGGAGAACAGATATGCTTTACGAATCAATCAAGAAACTGGTACAGTACGGGATCAACACCGGACTTATACCTGAAAGCGAACGCATTTACACGACCAATCTTCTGCTCGACCTGATGAAAGAAGATGATTATGAGGACGTTGACTGCGACCTCGACCATATCGTACTTGAGGACGTATTAAAAGATCTTCTCGACGAAGCCGTAAAACGCGGGATCATCGAAGACAGTGTAACCTACCGTGATCTCTTCGACACGAAGCTGATGAACTGCCTCGTGCCCCGTCCGGCGCAGATCCAGGATCTATTCTGGAAAGAATATGAGAAATCTCCGGAAGACGCCACTGCTTATTATTACAAACTCAGCCAGGACAGCGACTATATCCGCCGCTACCGTATCGCACGGGACCGGAAGTGGACCGTGGAAACCGAGTACGGCACCCTGGATATCACGATCAACCTGTCCAAGCCGGAGAAAGATCCGAAGGCGATCGCAGCCGCAGGCGCTGCCAAATCCTCTTCCTATCCGAAATGCCAGCTGTGCATGGAGAATGAAGGATACGCCGGCCGCGTCAATCATCCGGCCCGTGAGAACCACCGGATCATCCCGATCACCATCCAGGGAAATAAATGGGGATTCCAGTACTCTCCGTATGTTTATTACAATGAGCACTGCATCGTATTCAACGGTCAGCATGTGCCGATGAAGATCGACCGCAGCGCATTTGCGAAGCTTTTTGACTTCATCAAACTGTTCCCGCATTACTTCCTCGGCTCCAACGCCGACCTGCCGATCGTCGGAGGCTCCATCTTAAGCCACGATCATTTCCAGGGCGGACACTATACATTTGCCATGGCGAAAGCGCCGATCACAGAGCACTTCACCATCGCCGGATACGAAGATGTGGAGGCCGGCATCGTAAAATGGCCGCTGTCCGTGATCCGTCTGCGCGGGAAAGACACAGAGCGCATCATCGACCTTGCCGACCACATCCTCGGAAAATGGCGCTCCTACACTGACGAGGAGGCATTCATCTTCGCTGAGACAGACGGCACGCCGCACAACACGATCACACCGATCGCACGTATGAAAGACGGCATGTACGAACTGGATCTTACCCTGCGCAACAACATCACCACCGAGGAGCACCCGCTGGGCGTCTATCATCCCCACGCGAAGCTTCATCACATCAAGAAGGAAAACATCGGACTGATCGAAGTCATGGGACTTGCCGTACTTCCGGCACGTCTGAAAGGCGAGATGGAACTGCTGAAAGAGTACATCCTTGAAGGCAAAGACATCCGGAGCAACGAACAGATTGAGAAACACGCGGACTGGGTGGACGAGTTCCTTCCGTCCTATCCGGAGATCAACGCAGACAACATTGATCATATCCTGGAACAGGAAGTCGGAAAAGTCTTCTGCCAGGTACTCGAAGATGCAGGCGTCTACAAGTACAACGAAGAAGGACTCAGGGCATTCCACCGGTTCATCGATGCACTTTAAACAGGCGCGATCTGAACAATGCTGATAACCCTCTCATAAATACAGCCGGGCCGGAACGATAATGTTCCGGCCCGGGCTGTTGCATTCATTCTGTAATTATCCATCTGAACATTCAAAATCATTCTTGTACTTCATCAACATATATGTTACTCTATCTTCACCATCTTTCTAAACGATGGCAGGGGATTTAATCTTTCTAAATTTTCTACTCCACTTTCGGAGTATATTTCATCAGCAGTTAAAATCAATGAACGGAGCGTGATGCCATTGAGCGTAGAAAAACAATAAATTATTTATCAGTTATTGCGTAACGAGAACTTGTAGTATTATACTAAAGGAGAACACATGGAGAAAACAAAACTACAGTGGCATCCTGCCTTTAGTGCCGCCCTGCGCATCACCCTGCAGGATGAAATGAAATATCTTGAAATGCATGAGGAATATCTGCTGGCCAAAAAGCCTTTACAGATGGATGTTCTTCTCATTAAAAAAACTAAAAATGTCCAGATAGAAAAATCAATCGGACAAATATTCAGAGCACATAATATTATTGAATACAAATCCCCGGAGGATTATCTAAGTATTAATGATTTTTATAAAGTGTACGCCTACGCCTGTCTGTATCAATCTGATACTGACAAAGTAAATGAAATTGACCCATCGATGATTACAATTACTTTTGTATGCAGTCATTATCCAAGGGAACTTTTGAGGCATCTTGCAGCTTCTGGTCACACCCCGGCTTTCTGATGAAGAAAACTACTGGCTGCAGAATCTACGCACTGACCTGAAAGCCGGAACAGAGATCCGGAATCTGGTTGCACGATATGAGCAGCACAGAAATATGAAAGATTACGAAGCTGTTATGGATCTGATTACACGCGCAAACTGGAAAGAAATGGAGGTTGAACGAAACATGTGCGATGCATTAAAAGAATTGTTCTCTGATGAATTGGAGGAAGCAACAAACCATGGAATCATTTTGACCAAGCAGGTCTTCAAGCTCTCAGCAGATGGATTACAACCGGATGAAATTGCGGAAAAGTGCGGTATTTCTTTGGAAAAGGTAAATAAGATACTTGAATAATCCATTCAAAAAAACTGCCGGGATATGAATATCATATCCCGGCAGTTTTTTTAATGACTATTTCTTTGAATCCAGATATGCTTTTCTTCCCTCTTCGTAAAGGTTATTGCCTTCGCTGTCGATGATAACAACCACCGGCATATCCTCCACATAAAGTTTTCTGAGAGCTTCTGCTCCGAGATCCTCGAACGCGATCAGCTCCGCTTTTTTGATACATTTTGCAAGCAGTGCGCCGGCGCCGCCGATGGCTCCGAAGTATACGCCGCTGTATTTCTTCATGGCTTCCACTACTTCAGGAAGACGTGCGCCTTTTCCGATCATGCCGCGCGCGCCCACGGACATCATGGTCGGTGCGTATGCATCCATACGTCCGCTTGTTGTCGGGCCTGCACTGCCGATGACATGTCCCGGTTTCGCCGGTGTCGGTCCTACATAGTAGATCGTGGCATCCTTCGGATCAAAGGGGATCTCCTCTCCTTTTGCCAGCGCCTCGCACATTCTCTTGTGTCCGGCGTCACGGGATGTGTAGATCGTTCCGGTAAGGAGCAGCTGATCTCCCGCGTGGAGTGTCTTAGCAAGTTCCTCTGTGAGTGGTAATGTGATCTTTCTTGCCATTTAAATCACCTCCGATTTGTGGCGTGTCACGTGGCAGTTGATATTGACTGCACAGGGCATGCCTGCGATATGAGTCGGCATTGTTTCGATGTTCAGGCCGATGGCTGTCGTCTTTCCGCCGAATCCCTGCGGTCCGATGCCCAGCTCGTTTACCTTCTCCAGCATCTCTTTCTCAAGATCTGCATAGAACGGATCCGGATTGGAAGAATCAAGCGGTCTCATGAGCGCTTTCTTTGCAAGGAGCGCACATTTGTCAAATGTACCGCCGATGCCCACGCCCACTACCATAGGCGGACACGGGTTCGGGCCGGCTGTCTCTACCGCCTCGAGGATGAAATCCTTGATGCCCTGAAGGCCTGCTGACGGTTTGAACATACGGATCTGGCTCATATTCTCGCTTCCGAATCCCTTCGGTCCGACTGTAACCTTGATGTTTTCACCCGGAACGATCTCCGTGTAAAGCATTGCCGGCGTATTGTCGCCGGTATTGCCGCGGCGCACCGGATCCTTTACAACAGATTTCCGCAGATATCCGTTTGTATATCCGCGGCGTACGCCCTCGTCAACCGCTTCTCTTAAGTCGCCGCCCACAAGGTGTACGTCCTGTCCGATCTCAAGGAAAACACATGCCATACCTGTATCCTGGCAGATCGGCACGTCTTCGTTGTCCGCGATCTCGAAGTTCTCGATGATATTGTCGAGAACGCCTTTTGCGATCTCCCCGTCCTCGCATGCACGGCAGCTGCGGATGGCGCATTTTACGTCTTCCGGAAGGTGCTCATTTGCATCGATGCACAGTCTCTCGATCACATCGGTGAGTGTACTTACATTGATTTCACGCATTGGAAGTCAACTCCTTTCTAATGTTTGTTAAAATTTCGTTCGGCCCGCGCTCTGCTCATACATAGAGCAGCCGTATCTTTTATGATATCTACGAATCGCTCCGCGCTCTGCGCTCCCACGATTCTAACAAAATTCAAAATCCGCCCTGCCGGGCTTCTTTCTCATTTTGTTACGGGTTCCAAGGTCCTGTCCGCGCATGCACGCATGCCGGTCAGGACTTTTGAACCCTGATATCATAAGAATATGCCGATAAACTGGCACGCCAGTACGACGAATACCAGCGCCACGGGGTAAGTCGCAGCATATGCGCTTGCCACGTCGTCTGTTCCGGTCACGGCGATCAGTGTTCCCAGGGCCGGTGTACTTGTCATACCGCCGCAGATGGAGCCGAGCGTATTGAAGAGGCTCAGCTTCATGAACTTGGTTGCAACAAAGTATCCAACAATCATCGGAATCAGTGTGATCAGCGCGCCGTATACGAAGAGGATCAGTCCCTGCTCTTTGAGGATCTCGATGAAACCTGCGCCGGCCTCTACGCCCGCTCCGATCAGGAACAGTGCAAGACCGAACTCTCTCAGGCATTCGAGCACGGATTTCTCCACATGGAAGCTGATCTTACCCGCATGTCCAAAATGTCCAAGGATCAGGCCTGCAATCAGCGGACCGCCGGAAGTTCCCAGTGAGAACTGTGCGCCGCCCGGAAGCGGGATAACGATCTTCGCCAGGATGATGCCGAGTGCGATCGCCAGTGAAAATGCGAACAGGCCCATCGGATCAACATGGAACAGTTTGTCTTTCTTCTGAATGTCTCCTACATTCTGAGCCGCCTCGAACTGTGCCCGCTCTGCATCCATATCTGTGTGAAGGATCTTCGGCATGAGCTGTACGAACAGCACAACGCCGATCACTCCGAAGGGATAGGCGATACCGTATCCGATGGATGCATTTGCAGAACCGGTAGCGTCAAGCGCTGCCGCAAGTCCCGGCGTACTTGTAAGGGCTCCGGACATCATGCCTACCGTGATATCAGTCGGCACGCCTGCGATCTCGATAACGCCCACCGTTGTCAGCGCACCGATGGCGATAATGATGAAGCCAAGCAGGATATAGGATTTTGCATTGATCTTAAAGTTCCGGAAGAACTTCGGTCCGGCAATAAAACCGACGGACGTAACGAAGCAGATGAGGCCCAGGTCCTGGAACATGCCAAGACCTTCCACCAGCGCCTCGTCGTGGCCGAGAAAATGGCCGAATACCAGAGCGACGATCAGGACGCCGGCTGTTCCCAGCTCTACGCCCTTGATCGTGATGCTTCCAACCAGGTAGCCGATGAAAGCCACCAGGAAAAGGACCATCAGCGTCTCGCTCATTACGCTCTCCTGAAACCAGTTAACTAAAAACATGTTGTCTTACTCTTCCTTTCTATCTCTCGTGTCTCGCATATTTCGGAAGGATCAGCGGAGATACATCTCCTGTGCTTAATCCTGCGTCTTTCAGTTCTTCCGCATATGCTTCGATGTGATCCAGGTTCATATTGCCCAGTTCCACATTTTTTGCTTTGGCCGCTGCAGCCTTCCCTGCATTGCGTCCGAATACGATGATATCAAGGAGAGAGTTGCCCATCAGACGGTTTCTTCCGTGGATTCCGCCGACAGCCTCACCTGCAACGAGCAGGTTGTCGATGACTTTTGTAAAGCCGTCTCCTCCGATCTCAAGTCCGCCGTTCTGATAGTGAAGGGTCGGGTAGATAAGGATCGGAAGTTTTCTCATATCGATATCATAGTTCATGTACATACGCAGCATCGCCGGGATGCGTTTCTCGATCGTTCCCGGTCCGCCGAGCATCTCGATCATCGGCGTATCAAGCCATACGCCGCTTCCGAGCGGTGTGGTCACGCCTTTGCCGCGCGCCGTACACTCACGGATAATGGATGCCGCAGCCACGTCACGGGTCTCAAGCGGATGCATGAATGCCTCGCCGTCCACATTGACAAGCTGTGCGCCTACGGAACGTACCTTCTCTGTAACCAGCGCGCCGAAGATCTGTGACGGGAATGCCACGCCTGTCGGGTGATACTGGATCGTATCCTGGTAAAGGAGCGGTGCGCCCAGACGGTATCCGAGGATCAGGCCGTCTGCTGTTGCTCCGTAATGGTTGGATGTCGGGAATCCCTGATAGTGCATACGTCCCGCACCGCCTGTGGCGATGATGACGGTTTTCGCTTTTGCCACCAGGTAATCGTCTGTCTCCAGGTTCTGGAGAACCGCACCCGCGACCTGTCCTCTGTCGTCTTTAATAAGTTCTACCGCAGCCGTAAATTCAACGACCGGGATCTGACGGTTCAGGACTTCGTCGCGAAGGGTACGCATGATCTCTGCTCCGGAGTAATCCTTGCAGGCATGCATTCTCTTTCTGGATGTTCCGCCGCCGTGTGTGGTGATCATACGGCCCGTCTCATCCTTGTCGAACATAACGCCCAGTTCATTGAGCCATTTGATGGCGTCCGGCGCTTCCATGACAAGACGTCTTAAAAGCTCCGGTCTTGCAGCGAAATGTCCGCCGCCGAATGCGTCCAGGTAGTGCTGTACCGGAGAGTCGTTCTCTTTGTCTGCAGCCTGGATGCCGCCCTCTGCCATCATCGTATTGGCATCGCCGATACGGAGTTTTGTCACGATCATAACATTGGCGCCCGCCTCATTTGCCTCGATGGCTGCGGAAGCTCCCGCTCCGCCGCCGCCGATCACGAGAACGTCCACGTCATAATCCACTTTGCTGATATCTACTTTGTCTGTGAGCAGACGGCTGTTGGAGTGGAGAAGATGTACCAGCTCCCTCGGCGCTTTCTGCCCTTTGTTCGGTCCTACCTTGATCTCCGCGAATGCGTCTTCCTTGTAATCAGGATGGAACTCCTTAAGGAGAGCATCTTTCTCATCCGCAGTCATACGTCTCGGTTCAACGCCCAGACGCGCTTCTCTGGTGGCCTCCACTTTCTTAACGGATTCCATCATTTCCGGTGTAAACATGATCTTCCCTCCTTATTTCTCGATCTCTCTGTTGTTGTAAAGTTCCTGCATCTCTTCAATCGGCTTCTCCATGATCTGCTCGATGAGCTGATCGTAGTCGCCGTGGTGGATCTCCTCAACACGCTCGGTCAGGTGTTTGGACTCCGGCGCGATGTATTTTCCTGTGAGACGTCTTGCAAGGACTCCGACCATCGGGTGGGAGATCTCTGCCGGACATCTTACGGAACAGCATCCGCATCCGATACAGTCGAAGGACTCTTCCGCACACTTCTCGAATTCGCCGCGCTGTGCATATGCAATGTACTGCATTACATTCAGGTCCTGTGTGCAGGCCTTTGTGCAGGCGTTACAGCCGATGCAGCTGTAGATCTCCGGATAGAGATCCATCATGATGCGCTGCTCCGGTTTCACTTCGTTAATGTCGTAGGTTCTCTTGTCTGTCGGGAAGAACGGGATGCTTGCCACATACATGCCCTCTTCTACCTGTGTCTGACAGGCCAGGCATGTTTTCAGCTCATTCTTGCCTTTGATCCTGTAGATCGTCGCGCAGGCACCGCAGAAACCGTGACGGCATCCGCATCCTCTTTTCAGTGTATAACCCGCATATTCCATCGCTGTCATGATCGTCAGGTCTGCCGGCACACTGTATTTCTTACCGAAAAAATATACATTTACCATCTTTTCCATGATATTTCTTCCTTTCCCTAGTACTCATTCGGCATCTCATCGATCTCATCGCAACGAAATACCGGGCCGTCTTTACATACATATTTTGATCCGATGTTGCATCTGCCGCACTTGCCGATGCCGCATTTCATACGCAGCTCCAGCGTCGTGTAGACCTGATCTCTGGAGAATCCCAGTTCTTCCAGTCCGGCCAGCGTGAACTTGATCATGATCGGAGGTCCGCAGATCAGCGCCGTCTTGTTTACATCGAAGCCAAGCTCCTTCACATAGTTCGGCACGAATCCCACATGGCCGTCCCATCCTTCCTGCTCGCGGTCGATGGTCAGGTGGACATGCACATCCGGTGCGTTCATCCACACTTCCTGGATCTCCTTTAACTGTACCAGGTCGTCTGCGGAGCGGGAACCGTATACGATATCCACGGTGCCGTAGTCGTCACGGTTGTCCAGCACATAGTTGATCACGGAACGAAGCGGCGCAAGGCCGATGCCGCCGGCGATGAACAGCAGGTCTTTACCTTTGAGCTTGTCCTCTACCGGGAAATGATTGCCGTACGGTCCGCGGACAGTGATCTCATCCCCCACTTCCAGGCTGTGGAGATAATCTGTGAGCATTCCGCACTTCTTAATGCTGAACTCCTGGTATTCTTTGTTGGTCGGCGAAGAAGTAATCGAAAACATACCCTCGCTGATCCCCGGCGCACAGAGCATCGCGCACTGTCCCGGCATATGCTCGAAGAGCTTGCCGCCTTCCGGCGCATTGACGCGGAATGTCTTAACGTCCGGCGTCTCCTCGCGGATATCTGTGATCACGCCTACCTTCGGGATCAGGGTATCCAGTGTATAGTTCTTATGGCATGTACATTCACTCATTACTTTTCACCTCCCCTTTTTGCAAATGCTTTGATCACCTTCACGATGTTCAGGGATTCCGGACATTTCTCCACGCAGCGGCCGCAGCCTACGCAGGAGTACATCCCGTCGTTGTTCGCCGGGAAGTATACGAGCTTGTGCATGAATCTCTGGCGGAATCTTTCTTTCTGTGACTTACGGTTGTTGCCGTGGGCCATCATCGTAAAGTCTGAGTACATACAGGAATCCCAGCAGCGGTATCTCTGCACGCCGTTCTTTCCTGTGTCATAGTCTTTGATATCGTAGCACTGGCATGTAGGGCACACAAATGTGCAGGTGCCGCATGCAAGGCACGGTTTGTAGAGTTCATCCCACAGCGGGTCCTCGAATTTCTCCATCAGGACGTCGCCGTTCCATCCCTTCAGGGAAAGGTGGGTGTACGGAAGCTGCTCCACGATGCCGCGGATCGCTTCTTTTTCTTTCTCTACCGTCTCATCTGCACTTCCGTCCTCTGTGAGTACGTCTTTCACAGCGTCTGTCAGCGCCTTACCCTTCTCAGTGAGCGGTTTCCAGTACAGTTCATCTCCGATGAGCCAGGTTGCGACATCTGCCGCCGGCTCTGCCGCATCGATTCCGAACACCTTGCAGAAGCAGGTTTCTTCCGGCTCGTGGCAGGCAAGGGCTACGATCGTACCGTGGTCGCGTCTCGCCGCATAGAATGTATCCAGCGGGTCAACGAGGAACACTTTATCCAGCACTTCCACACCTCTCACATCGCAGGCTCTCATGCCGAATACAACAAAGTTCTGCTCTTTTAACGCCTCCGGCGTCACGCTAATCTTCTTCCCTTCCTTCACGCAGGTGTAAAGCGTCTCGCTCTGCGGGAAGAACGCGTCTTTCGGAGATTTGACCGTCTTGAGCGTATCAATATCCACATCCGCCTCTTCCGTCCAGGCGCCGAAGTTCACCTGTCCTTCATTGCGGACCGGAAGATATAATTCCTGTTCTGCGGCGATCTTCTGAAATAATGCCGTCAGATTTTCTTTTGCGATCTTATACATAACATTATCCCCTTTCTGCCACAATTCCAGGCTCTGCGTCTTCCGTCGTATAGTTGGTCAGCGGAGTCCTGGGCTCCAGGTCCGCTCCGGCCTGATACTCGCCGTAGAGCTCGTTGATATCTTTGATAAACTTGCGGTTGAAGAGATGCAGGCGGATGCCCTGCGGACATACTCTGCTGCACTCGCCGCAGTCCGTACATCTTCCGGCCACATGGAAAGCACGGATGATGTGGAACATCTTTTCCTCGAAGGAATCCACGTTCGCTTTCTGTGAGCTGTCGAACTTGTTGCTGTCAAATACACACTTGCGGCAGCTGCATGCAGGACATACATTGCGGCAGGCGTTACAGCGGATGCATTTGCTCAGCTCTTTCTGGAAGAATGCGAACTTCTCTTCCGGGCTCATGGCCTCGATCTTCTCTACTTCCGCGAAACGGTCCGCATCTTTCGTCTCTTTGGACTCGCCGATGATCTCGTCAAAGATCATATGGTCCTTGCCCTTGCATACGTGGCATCTCTCCAGCATGGCGTCTGTATACGCGCATGTCTTCTCACCGTAGATCGTATCGATGGTCAGCGTCTCCGCTTCATCTTCGATCTCTGCGCCGGAGATGTTTTTGATACCTTTGATGCCCATGGCGCGGATCTTCTCGATATCCAGCTTGCCCTTGCAGCCCACGCCGATGATATACGCTTTCTCGCGGTCCACACGGTGTTCTTTCAACAGTTCCTGATAGCTGTATGTATCGCACGGCTTCAGGCATACGAGGGTTTTGCCCTCCAGCTTGGAAGCCTCGATCATATATTTGCTTAAGTTGGCCCCGCAGAAGCCGTTGTAAACGAAATCCGCGAAGTCTTCCTCTTTCTCAAAGTAAGCCGGTTCCGGATTGTAAGGCAGGTCCCCGGCTTTCCATCCGAGCACTCTTGCCACGGTTCCGTCGGCCAGAAGCTCTTTTGCGCGGTTGATTAATTCCTGCATCTTAAATCCTCCAATCTTACATTCTTGCCAAGGGATTTGATCTTGTCCACAAACTCATGCATGGTCTGTGAGAATTTCGCGCCCTCAGCGGCGGATACCCACTCAACGCGGGTACGTCCGTTCTCCACTCCGATGTAGTCCAGCATGGAGAACAGAAGCGTCATACGTCTTCTCGCATAGTAGTTGCCTGACGTATAGTGGCAATCTCCCGGATGGCATCCGCACATGATCACGCCGTCGGCGCCTTTCTCGAATGCTCTTAAGATGAACATCGGATTGACGCGGCATGAACAGGGAACGCGGATGATCTTCACGTCTGCCGAATAGGACATACGGCTGCTTCCCGCCAGGTCTGCTCCGGCGTAGCTGCACCAGTTGCAGCAGAACGCCACGATCTTTGGTCTGAATTCTTCATTCTTTTCTATCGACATATCGCATCCACCTCCGCTAGAATCTGTCTGTTCGAGAATCCCTGCAGGTCCATTGCTCCGGACGGACATGTTACGGTGCAGGCACCGCAGCCCTGGCACAGTGCGTCATTTACAACCGCAATGCGTCTTGTCTCGCGGATTCCGTGATCGTTCACCTCTTTATCCTCGTAGGTGATCGCACCGTACGGGCAGACATTCGCACACTGGGAACATCCGTTACACAGGAGTTCATCGGAATGTGCCGTACACGGATTGGTCAGCAGTTTATCTTTTGCAAGAAGGCCGATGGCTTTCACAGCGGCAGCTCCTGCCTGGGATACAGTTTCCGGGATATCTTTCGGTCCCTGGCATACGCCCGAGAGGAAGATGCCGGCTGTCGGAGACTCCACCGGACGCAGCTTTGCGTGCGCCTCTGTAAGGAAGTTGTTTGTGTCGATGCTCGCGGTGAGCATGGTCGCGATCTTCCGAACATCCGGGTTCGGCTCAATGGCAGCTGCAAGAACGACCATATCCGCCTCTTTCAGGATCTGCTTGTTGTCGATCAGGTCCGCGCCCTGTACAAGCAGTTTGCCGTTTGGCTGCGGGATGACCTTTCCGACCTGGCCTTTGATGTAGTTTACCCCGTAATCCTCAACGGCTCTGCGGTAGAACTCATCGAAGTTCTTGCCCGGCGTACGCACGTCGATGTAGAACACGGTCACATTTGTATCCGGATACTTGTCGCGGATCAGCATGGCATGTTTTGCCGTGTACATACAGCAGACTTTGGAGCAGTAACTCTTGCCCCGGTCGTCTGCGCACCGGCTGCCCACACACTGGATGAATACCAGCTCCTTCGGCGCTTTGCCGTCGGAGAGGCGCTCCAGATGTCCGCCTGTCGGTCCTGCCGCATTCATGATACGCTCCAGCTCCAGGGATGTGATGACGTCCTTGCTCTGGCTGTATGCGTACTCGTCATATTTATCCAGCTTGATCATGTCGAATCCGGTAGCGACAACGATCGCGCCGTACTTCTCTGTTACGATCTCATCGATCTGGTCATAATCGATAGCGCCCGCCTGGCACACTTTCGAGCAGAGACCGCATTTTCCGGTCTTGAACTTGATACATGCGTCACGGTCGATCACCGGAACGTTCGGGACCGCCTGTGCGAACGGTGTGTAGATCGCGCTTCTGGTGCTCAAGCCGCGGTTGAACTCGCTGGGCGTCTTCTTGCTCGGGCATTTCTCCTGGCAGAGGCCGCAGCCTGTACACTTGTTCATATCCACGCTTCTTGCTTTCTTGCGGATCTCGACTGTAAAGTCGCCCACGAAGCCGGATACGCTCTCCACCTCGCTGTATGTATAGATGTTGATCAGCGGATGTGCGTTCACTTCACCCATCTTCGGGGTCAGGATACAGGATGAGCAGTCCAGGGTCGGGAATGTCTTGTCAAGCTGTGACATCCTTCCGCCGATGCTCGGCGTCTTCTCCACGATATCAACCGGGTAGCCCGCTTCCGCGATGTCGAGCGCGGTCTGGATGCCGGCGATGCCGCCTCCGATCACAAGCGCACGCTTCGTTACACGGCTCTCGCCCGGCTGCAGCGGCGCGTCAAGATTCACTTTCGCAACAGCCGCACGCATCAGGATGACTGCCTTCTCTGTAGCTTCTTCGATATCTTTATGGATCCATGAACAGTGCTCACGGATGTTGGCGATCTCCACCATATACGGGTTCAGGCCCGCTCTCTCCGCTGCATTTCTGAATGTCGTCTCGTGCATACGCGGAGAACATGAACAGACGACAAGTCCTGTCAGATGTTTCTGCTGAATGGCTTCTTTGATCTTCTCCTGGCCGGCCTCGGAACACATATACTGATAGTCTTCCGCATGCACAACGCCCGGCTCATGGAGCGCCATCTCAGCGACTTTCTTAACGTCTACCGTTGCGGCGATGTTTGATCCGCAGTGGCAGACAAATACTCCTATCCTCTGCACCTGTTATCACCTCCTGTATCTTCTTAATGCACTTACGAGAAGCTGCTGCGGCGTATCAGGATCCACCAGTTCCGGGATCTCATCCGCCAGCAGGTAATTCTGTCCTCTCTCACGCACAACGATCTGTCTCGCCGCATCGATGAGTTTGCCCGGCTTCACGTCGCGCGGACATCTCTCTATGCAGGCAAAGCAGGAAAGACATTTCCAGAGTGATTTGGATTTCACGAGAGATTCAATGTCCTCATTGATCACATAGGATACGAACTGGTGAGGTTTGATATCCATCTCATTGTAGGACGGGCAGGAAGCGGAACATTTGCCGCATTTCATGCATTTGAGCGGATTGACGCCGCTGATCTCTTTGATCATCTCTGCGCGTTTCTGTTCTGTTTTCACTGCTCATCCACCTCCTCTTTGAGTCCCAGAGCCTCTGCAAGAAGTTCTGTGAAATAGTATACCGGCAGGTTGCCGCCGTTGTTTTTATTCAGGTTGTACATGCACAGCGGACAGGCCGTGATAAGCATATCCGCGCCGAATCCCGCCGCGCTCTCCTCGATCTTGCGGCACATGTTCTTTGACATGTCCTCTTCCTTCAGGGAAATGTAACCGCCGCAGCACTCATTCCGGTACGGATAGATCACCGGCTCAGCGCCCAGGGCACGGATAAAGTCCTCAAGGATGGTCGGGTTCTCCGGATCGTCGAATGCCATGATCCTGCCCGGGCGAAGGAGCAGGCAGCCGTAGTAAGCGCCGATCTTCTTACCCGTAAGTGGTTTCACGACTTTTTTCTTCAGCTCGTCGAATCCCACGCGGTCGCGGAGCACTTCCAGATAATGGAGCACCGTCGTCTCGCCTTCATAGGGCTCGTCAAGCTTCAGGTAATTGTTCGCTCTTGTGCGGATGTCATCCACGTTCTGCATGTCGTCGTTGACACGCTTGATCACATGATGACAGGCGGAGCAGACCGTTACCAGATCCTGGCCGTGCTCTTTCGCATCGTTGAGGGCACGGACAGAAGCCAGCTTTGTGGCGATCTCATCGGTGCCCAGCGGATATACGCCGCCGCAGCACTGCCACTCGCTGATCTCCTCCAGCTCGAAGCCCAAAGCCTCCGCGGAGATCCTGGCATAATGATCCAGGTCCACAGCTTTGTTCTTCAGCGTACAGCCGGGAAAATAGCTGTATTTCATAGTGTATACCTCCTTTAGATCTCTAACTGGGCAATAACGTCTTTCAGCTTATTCGCACTTGCCTGGAGTCTCTCGATCTCCTCGTCTGTCAGGTGCATCGGAACTTTGTCAACCACACCGTCCGGTCCTACGAGAGAAAGAACGCTTAAGCATACATCATCGATGCCGTACTCGCCGTGCATCATGGAAGATACAGTCGCAACGGAGTTGGAAGCTGCAAGCACAAGGTTGCAAAGCTCTACAACAGAGATGGATACTGCGTAGAATGTAGCGCCCTTCTTCGCGATAACCTGTCCGCCTGATTTGTGTACGTACTCTTCCATTGCCGGTTTGTCCAGCTCTTTAAGCTCTACGCCGCGTGCGGTCATCTCTTTGTAGTAGTCATCGATCGGCATGCTGGCGATATTTGCGCCTGACCACGGAACGAAGGAAGAATCGCCGTGCTCGCCGTATACGTATGCATGGATGTTCTTCTGTGCAACGTTGAAATGTCTGGACAGGCCGTAACGAAGACGTGCAGTATCCAGAAGTGTACCGGATCCGATGATCTGGTTCTCCGGAAGTCCGGAAATCTTTGTAAATACATAAGTCAGTACGTCAACCGGGTTGCTTACGATAATGTACTTCGCATTTGGCGCCGCTTTCACGATCTCCGGTGTGATAGACTTGATAATGTTGACATTTGTCTGTGCAAGCTCGATCCTTGTCTGGCCCGGCTTACGTGCGATACCGGATGTGATGATCACGATATCGGAATCCTTTGCATCCTCGTAGCTTCCTGCGATGATGGAGATCGGGCTTCTGAAGCAGGTGCCCTGCTCGATGTCCATTACTTCGCCCTCGACCTTGTCATTGTTAATATCGATCATGACGATCTCGGATACGAATTCTTCATAGGAAAGTTTGTACGCGATTGTTGCGCCGACGCTTCCTGCGCCGATGATTGTGATTTTGCTGCTCATTGTTTCTTCCTCTGCCTTTCTTTTTTCTATTTCTTTTACTGAAAATAAAAAAAGAAATCATGATTAACCTACCGTTGTGCGTTTACATCAGAATATATCTTTCTTATTCCATGTCTCTTTACATCGGCTGTGACTCCTCACTCATTAATCAGATTTCGCTTTTTCTATCATACCATATTGTTAAAGATTTGACAACACGTGTTTTTTTAATATTTTTGCGCTTGCTATTTGATTTTCTTCTTATTATACTGTGTTTAGACTTACAGAGGAGGGACAGTATTCACTGTCGTATATAAATGAATATGAAATCAAGAAAAGATTTAAAGAAACTGGGGCGAAAGTCCCTGAAGAAACACTATGTCATCTTTGTGGCTGCCTGTCTGATCGCAGCCTTCCTCGGGTCGGAATTCACGACATCTCTGGACTTTTCTTCCGCCCAGAAACGTGAAGAAACCGTCCAGGAATTCGAAAAAAATTTGCAGGGCGATTTTTCGTCCGCCGTGAAGACAGAGGTAAACAGCAGTACTACCTGGGATGATGTGCTTCGCACCATCGCTGAAAATGACACGGAAGCCGGTCGGGAGATGTCCGAGCAGATCGAAGAGGATGAGATCCGCGAAGCCGAATCCGGAAGCCCCATATTCGGACGCACCCGCGGCGTGCTCTCCGGCCTTGTAAACCAGCTCAGTTCCGGTTCGATCATCGTCACCATGGTGGCGGCCTTCGCATCCATCACCGGTTCTGACAATCTCGGAATCCTGATCCTGATCCTTCTGGGCGCCCTGGGCACTTTTGCATTCTGGTTCCTCGTCATCAATATGTTCCAGGTGGTCGTCCGCAGGATCTTCATGGAAGGCATGATCTACGACCAGGTAACATCCCAGCGCTTTACATTCCTTCTGAGAATCAAGAAGTGGCTGAAAGCCTCCTGGATCATGTTTGTAAAATACGTTTACTATACGCTCTGGTGCGTAACCATTGTCGGGATTGCCGTGAAACGATACTCCTACTATCTGGTTCCCTACATCGCGGCGGAAAACCCGTCCATGAAGGCAAATGAAGCGATCACCCTCTCCCGTAAGATGATGGACGGTCATAAGTGGGAATGCTTCGTATTTGAGCTTTCCTTTATCGGCTGGCAGATCCTCGGAATCTTCACCATGGGACTGTTCAATGTCTTTTACACCAACCCGTATATGGTTTCAGCATTCACCCGGTACTACGCACAACTCCGGGCTGAAGCGATTGAAAAGAAGATCCCGGGATCAGAACTTCTGCACGACACTTATCTCTATGAGAAGGCTGACCCGTCTCTGATCGCTGCAAAATACCCGGACGTGATCCAGGTCATGAACGCGCCTGAACAGAAACGGGAGAAACTGACCGGCTGGCGTGGTTTCCTGGCCAATAATTTCGGCATCCTGATCCTGCGCAGACAGCAGGACCGTGCCTGGGAAAAGCACCAGGCTGAATACATTCGCATCCACTCCATGATCGACGATGTACAGCTCGAGGCTTATCCGGTACGGCTCTATCCGATCGCGGAGGAAGAACGCCGGATGCTGGTTCAGTCCCTGAACTATATGCGTCACTACTCCGTCTGGTCGCTGATCACCATCTTCCTGAGCATGTCTTTCTTCGGATGGCTGTGGGAAGTGGGCATGCATCTGGTATCCTACGGTGAGTTCGTAAACCGCGGCGCACTCCACGGCCCGTGGCTTCCGATCTACGGCACAGGCGCAGTCCTGATCCTGACATTCCTGTACCGGTTCCGCCGGAATCCCGCCCTGCTCTTTGGCACCACTGTTGTGCTGTGCGGTTTCCTGGAATATATGACTTCCCTTGTCATGGAGATCGCCACAGGCGGGACGAAATGGTGGGATTACAGCGGATATTTCCTGAACCTGAACGGCAGAATCTGCGCGGAAGGACTTCTCGTATTCGGCACCGGCGGCCTGGCGATCACCTATATGCTGGCGCCCATCATCGACAGCCTGCTCGCGAAAGTAAACGAAAAACGCGTCATGGCGGTATGCTCCGTCCTGATGGTGCTTTTTGCAGCAGACGCCATATACTCCCAGTTTCATCCCAACGCCGGAAAGGGTGTCACGGACATTGAGGCAAGTGCACAGCCTGTGCTTCCATCTGATTCCGTGCAGACACAGAACCGGGCGGTATAGCTTAAACAACCTGTCATATGATCAGCAAAAAAGCGGCAGTCCGTTTAAACCGGATTGCCGCTTTTATAACCATTTTAAAATATAATTGATTAGTTCTCTTTTTCAACCTTTGATGCGATAGAGAAGATCGCAACGCCATAGCACATTGCCAGGCAGTCTGCCATCGCAAATGTATCATATGCCACCTGCTGATAGATCAGAGAAGCAAGCCCGATACCGGCAAAGATGATGCCGCATACTTTTGCAGCGCCTGTAATGCCTTTGATGCAGACGATACCGCAGATCAGTCCAAGAAGTGCGATCGCATATGCAAGCACAACGATGATCACTTCCTGTGCCTCATGTCCCGGAAGCACGTTTGATACAACGCCCGCCAGCGCCATTGTTCCTACCAGTGCGTAAACAACACCAAAAATGATCATAATGATCCCGCAGGCTTTTAAAGCCCCTGAGTTAGTATTTTTCATAAGTAAATCCCTCTCCTCTTCAGTCTTTCTTTTTATCAAATTTTTCTTTTGCGATGCCTCTCAGTTCATCCATGGACATCCTTTTTGTCTCGCTTCCTTTACACAGCGCTTCGAAGTTATGGAAGATCTGTCTGCATATGATCTCCTGCATCGGTTTTGCAAACAAATATCCAAGCGCTTTTGCAAGAAGATGCACGCCTGTGTTGATCTCGATCACGATATCCAGAGACACGCGCTCCGGTCCAACTTCTTTGAGCGTAAAATACATATGGTCATGACCATGCATCGCACTGCACTCAGACTCGATCGTCATCACTTTGTTTACATCATCATACGACGCCTCGTATGTATTGACTGTTCCTGCATCTTTACTGTGCGCTTCCCATTTCGTGTCAGAGATCTCATGCACCTCCGCACCCGGCTCTACATCAAGTTTTGCCGGCTGATGGAGCGCTGCCCATGCCACGTCTATAGAAAACGGAAACTCTTTTGTACTGTTCAATTTCATCTTTGCTCTCCTCCTTCCGTAAAAAGTGCGATTTGCCTTAAAAGTTATACCCCCCTGCGAAGTTCTGTCAATCAGCATTACTGTTTTTCGGATTTTTTTACAGTTTTGTCAAAAGCTGTATTTCCGCTCCATCCGGCGGCTTCTGCTCTCCTCCAGATACGCAGTCATCTCCGGATGATCCCGAAGCAGCCGGTCTTTAAGTACATTGCGCCGTGTCTCGATGAGCTTTGTGATCTCCTCTTTTCTGCCTTTCAGTTCTTCCGGAAGATTGTCAAGCTGTGACAGCATGGAGCGAAGCAGCAGTTCCTCGTCCAGTTCGCCCAGGAATCCCCAGGAGCTGACCAGACTGTCCACGCCATGAACCGCCAGTGTATGTACGTCATCCATGGTCCGGATCTGCGCCAGGACGTATGCCGCCCTGCTTCGGATCTCTTTTCCAGCCCCTTCACCGAACGCCCAGACGAATTCTTCCAGAGTGTACTCTTCACCTTGTGGATATGCCCGGTTTCCGACCCGTTCCAGCCGGCTTTTATCTTTCTCCGGAATATCCAGCACACAGGGGACTTCAATCCCGGCGTCTTTCAGTGCGGACAGGACCGTACGCCGCACCCGGCCTTCATCGATCAGATGCCCCAGTCCCAGATGACGCATCTGGGCATTGATCTTGTCTGTGTGACCGGTCATGTAGAACCGGATGCCCCGCTTCTCCAGACTGTCAGAAAGCATTCCGATGGCGTCTGCAGCGGTAAAGTCAATGCTGTTGACCGCCTCGGAATCAATGATCACAGCTTTTATTTCATCCTGTGTATCTTCAACCGCCTGCTCGATATCGCTCTGCAGGATCTTAATATTGGCAAAGAACATATCCTCGCTGAACCGGTACAGGATTACGTTTTTGATCGGATAGGCGAAGCGGTTCTTGTCCAGATCATAGTATCCCGGCTTCCCCGGCACCATACCTCTGAGCGCCCGCGGCGGGTTCGTCGCCTTCAGCGTCATCGCCACGAAGGACAGGACGATGCCGATCAGCACACCGTAGATCGTGCCCAGGCAGAGCACCCCGATCCCGGCAGCCAGGAAGATATAGAACTCGGATCTGCTGAGTTTGAAAAGCCGGATCGCCAGATGGGTCTCCACCACGCTCAGGAGCGCGGAGATCACGATGGCGGTAAGGACCGGCACCGGCAGATATCCGATAAAGCCGGTCGCTGTCAGCAGGATCACCGCCATGACGATCGCAGCTACAACTGACACGCCCTGTGTTTTTCCGCCATACTGCTCGTTCATGGACGTCCTGGAGATGCTTCCGTTCGCCGGACAGCACCCCACTGCCGCCGCAGCCAGATTGCCGGCTGCACAGGCCAGGATCTCCTGCCGGATGTCCAGTTTATAGCCGTTCTTCACGGCAAAATTATTCTCTGCCAGCAGAGTCTCCGCCATAACCACTACGGCGATCATCAGCCCGCGCCCCGCCGCGTGGGTCAGATCCACTTCCTGGAACTGCGGGACTACAAAATGCGGCAGTCCCGGTTCTACGGCTGACAGCAGGGTCACGCCATATTTATCCACATGGAAGAATACCGTGGCCAGCACGCCCAGGATCATGATCAGGATGGCCATCGGGAATTTCGGCACGAATTTCTTTGCCAGGATCAGCAGGATCAGCGCACCCACACCCATGGCAAGGGACAGCACGTTGATCTGCCCCAGCGCATGTCCGATATGCTTTGACAGTTCCAGGAGTTCTCCGCTTCCCGCCGGACTGCCCATCAGTTTGGGCACCTGCATGAGGATGATGGTCACGGCGATGCCGCTGATGAATCCGCCCATGACCGGCGTGGAGATGAAATCCACGATCTTGTCCGCCCGCAGGAAATAGAAAAGGACCAGCCACAGCCCTGTAAACAGTGCGACCATGGGAATATAAAGCATGGCCTGCTCCGACTCCGCCGCAAACCCGTGGGCCGCGATGGCGCCGCCTACGATCGCGGCCGGCGTCGCATCGATCCCGAAGACAAACTGTCTGGACGTGGAAAACAGCGCAAAAAACAGGATCGGAAATACCGAGCCGTACAGTCCGTACACGGCCGGCAGCCCTGCGATCTGCGCATACCCCATGGCGATCGGGATGGATACCGCCGCGATGATGATCCCGGAAAAGATATCTTTCGGCAGATATTCCACCTTATAGTTTCTAAGTGTTGAAAATAAACTCATATGTATATTGTCCCTCTTCTCTTATTCTTGTTCTGCCATTCCGAGTTTTTCTCTGACCTGCCCCATCCTTGCATCAAACGCTTCATAGAATCCGTGGTCATCCGATACCATATATGCTGTCTCATAAAAGCTCCGCAGGACATAGAGAGTCAGGATCCGCCTCTTTTCTTCATCAAGCGTCTCAAGCGCGGCCTCACATTCATTCAGGAAGTCATGCCACCTAAGGATGTACCGCTCATAGGATTTCAGGTCCGGGATCCCCAGCCATTTCCGGATCTTGACCTTCCCCCGGTCTTTCTTCCGGCACTCATGGATCTGGATAAAGTAGCGGAATCCATTCTCCTCATAATAGCGCCCGAGGGGAAACATCCGGCACAGTCCCGGTCTGCAGGCGTGCACCGAACACCGTCCGTTTTCATCAAGGAAGGGACAGGCGTCCGTCCTGCCGTCCATTTTCAGATTGGGTAGGATCATGCCGTCCACGATCCCCAGTTCAATGGTTCCGGCGCTCATCAGTGCGGTGAAGTCCTGCTTTATCCCCTGCAAGAACCGCCAGATGTCCATCGGATCCAGGATGATGGAACTGCCCATGCCGCGGCAGCACGCCGAACACCCCTCGCAGTCACGGCAGTCCGCCTTCACCATATCTCCCGATGAATAGAGCCGGCCGTCTGATATTTCGCTAATGTCAATATTTCGCTTCATAAGTTATATCTCTTTCTCCTAAGATTTGCCTTTGCTATTTTCGCGCATCTGCCTGCCCATGTCAAGAAAAAAGGCTGTCCAGCCCCGAAAAATCGAAGCCAGACAGCCTTTTTACTTTTTATTTTTTTTACTGTTTCCTGTCTGAGATCCGCCAACGCCTCAGTCATTGTATCCGTTCGGATTCTGGCTCTGCCATCTCCATGCGTCCTCGCACATCTCATCCAGTCCGCGCTCAGCCACCCAGTGCAGCTCGTTCTTTGCTTTTGTTGCATCGCAGTAGCATGTGGCGATATCGCCCTCGCGGCGCGGCTTGATCTCGTACGGGATCTCTTTGCCGCAGGCCTTCTCGACTGCTTTTACCATGTCAAGAACGGAATATCCGTTTCCTGTACCCAGGTTGTAGACAGATACGCCGGCTTTCTCTTTCAGCTTCTCTACCGCGCGCACATGGCCGATCGCCAGGTCAACCACATGGATGTAATCGCGTACACCCGTGCCGTCGTGTGTATCGTAGTCATTGCCGAATACACCGAGCTTCTCCAGTTTGCCGATGGCAACCTGTGTAATGTACGGCATCAGGTTGTTCGGGATGCCCTTCGGGTCCTCGCCGATCAGTCCGCTCTTGTGTGCGCCGATCGGGTTGAAGTATCTTAAGAGGACCACGTTCCACTCCGGATCCGCTGTATGAAGGTCTGTGAGGATCTGCTCCAGCATCCACTTCGTCCAGCCGTACGGATTCGTGCAGGTTCCCTTCGGGCACTCTTCGGTGATCGGGATAAATGCCGGATCTCCGTATACGGTTGCGGAAGAACTGAAGATAATGTTCTTCACGCCGTGGTTTCTCATCACATCACAGAGGTTGATGGTTCCCCCGATATTGTTCTCATAGTACTCCAGCGGCTTTCTCACGGACTCGCCTACCGCTTTCAGGCCTGCGAAATGGATGACAGATTCGATCTCCTCTTTTTCAAAGATCTCATTCATCGCTTCCTTGTCGCGGATATCCGCTTTATAGAATGTAAGATCCTTTCCTGTGATCTGTTTTACACGGTCAAGGGCTTTTTCAGATGCATTGTAAAGATTGTCCGCTACAACAACGTCATAGCCTGCATTTAAAAGTTCCACGCATGTGTGGCTTCCGATAAATCCGGCGCCTCCGGTTACTAAGATAGACATATCATTTCCTCCTTGTAATGTCTCTTTGTTTACATCCCAAGTATAGCACAGCCTTCACGGAAAAGCTTTATACTTTTAAATCATCTTATGGTAAAAATGTTGCATGAACATTCTTTAGTCCCAGAGTTTCTGCGGGTAGAGCCCCTCATCCTTCAGCGCCTGGATCGCCGCTACGACCACCGGTTTATCTTCTTTGTAGGTTACGCCGTACCACTTGTCTTCTGACTCGAGCACTTTAACGACTGCCTTGTCCTCTGCAAGAAGGTCGCTCACCACTGCCGGAAGGTAATACTCGCACTTCATCGGATTTTCTTTCAGGCCCTTATCCAGGAATGCCGGCAGGCCTGCTTTGATCTCATCCAGGATGCTTCTTGTAAAGCCCCACATATTCATGGAAACGAGCACGTCCTCATCCACGTAGGTCCAGGTCTCGCCGCCGTCCTCTGAATAAGCGATGCCGTCCTCTTTCTTCTCGATCCGTGTACGCTCCGTCACGCTGACCAGTTCCCTGTCGCTGTTCAGTTCGCAGATCCCTCTGGATACATAGCCGTTTTCCGTAACCGTATTCTTCAGACGGTAGCCTACCATCGTATAGCGGTATTTGTCATCGTCCTCATGAGTCGTAAGGTAATCGTAGATCACCTGGAACGCGTGGCTTCCATAATAATCATCCGCATTGATCACGGCGAACGGTCCGTCCACCACGTCGATGGCGCTCAGCACGGCATGGGCGGTTCCCCACGGCTTTGTCCGTCCGTCCGGAACGCTGTATCCTTCCGGGATATTGTTGATATCCTGATATGCATAGGCAACTTCCATATATTTCTCGAGACGGTTTCCGATGGCCTCACGGAAATCCGCTTCATTTTCTTTCTTAATGATGAACACAACCTTCTCAAACCCGGCGCGCTTTGCGTCAAAGATCGAGAAATCCATGATAATGTGCCCTTCGTTATCAACCGGGTCGATCTGCTTGAGACCGCCGTATCTGCTTCCCATACCTGCCGCCATAATGACAAGAACCGGTTTCTTCATAATCTTATACCTCCTGATGATCGCAGTATTTTGCTCCGCCAAAGGAGCCGCTCATCTTCTGTTATTGTAATTCATTTCCGGGAGAAAAGCAAACGTCAGTTATATGCCACAGTTGTTAAGATAGAGTAAAAGTTTTCACTTATGCTTGATAACCGGCTGAAAACATAGTATAAATATAACGTTTGTGAAATAAAATCAGATAAATGAAAGGAATAAGAAATATATGAATCATAATCTGGATAAAAAAATGTCCCCGATGCAGTTCGTCTTCCGGATCTTCCAGGGCGCGCTCATCGGACTGGGCGCTGTGCTTCCCGGCATCTCCGGCGGCGTGCTCGGGGTGATCTTCGGCATCTACAAACCGATCATGGAACTTCTGTCCCACCCGTTTAAGAACTTTAAGAGCCATGTCCCGCCGCTGATCCCGGTATTCATCGGAGGCGTCATCGGATTCCTCGGTGTGGCGAACATCCTCTCCTTCTTTCTGGAGAAATATCCGGATCCGTCCGTATGCGTCTTCATCGGACTGATCACCGGCATGCTGCCCTCCCTGTTCCGGGAGGCCGGCGAACAGGGACGCAGCAAAGGCTCTTTCATCTCCATGATCGTGTGCATGATCGTGATCTTTGCGGTGCTGATCGGATTCCAGCTGTTCTCCGTAGAAGTGAACGCGAACTTCTTCTGGTTCCTGTTCTGCGGATTCTGCCTGGCGCTGAGCATCATCGCACCGGGTATGAGCTTCTCCACCCTGCTCATGCCGCTTGGCCTTTATACGCCGTTCGTGGACGGCATTGGACACTTCGATATGTCCATCCTGATCCCCGGCGGGATCGGCGCCGTCATCACAGTGATCTGCCTTGCAAAAGCGATCAATGCGCTGTTTGACAACTTCTACTCCATCGCCTTCCACGGCATAATCGGCATCGTCATCGCGGCAACCATCATGACGATCCCCTTCGCGGGATTTGCCGATCCGGGGGCAGCCGTTGTCAACCTCGTCTGCATCGCAGCCGGCATTGCCGCGGCGCTGGCCCTTGACCGGTTCAACAGCCGTGTAGATGTTCCCGAATAAAGGCGATCTCTTCGTCGTTGGCCTTCCTTGCAAGATCTGAACGCATATCCAGATGGAAGACATGTCCGGTCTTCTCATCGCCGTAGATCCTGTACTCGCAGGGAACGCCCTTTGAGCGGAGCAGTTCCGCCATGGGTCTGCACTGTTCCACAAGGAAGTCTCCTTTCGCGGAAAGCAGATAGGCCGGCGGGAACTTCTCCGTCACATGGGAAAGTACATCCAGCTTCTTTCCGTACACCGAAGGATCTTTCGTAAAATAATCGATCATCAGTTTATTGCCGGGGATTTCCCCGGCTCTTTTTTTCAGATCATACATTCCGCAATTGAGCCCCACCGCCCTTAAGGTGAATTCCGGTGGCGTTATTTCCATGATCTTCGCATAGTCCGGATCCGTGCAGATCACAGCATACTGGCTGGCAAGCTGTGCCCCCGCAGAATCTCCCACGATCACCACATTATCCGTATCAAATCCGTAGATCTCCGCTTTCCTGCAGATCCACTCCATCACCAGATTCGTATCGCGGACCGGCGTCGGGAACTTGTACTTCGGAGCCAGATGGTAATTAAAGCTGACCACGGCAAACCCTCTCTGCGCCAGACCCATACAGTAGAACTGATACTGCTTTGTGCTGCCGTACACATAACCGCCGCCGTGGATATTTACGATGACCGGAAGCTTCCCCGCCTTCCCGCGCGGGCGGTACACATCCAGTGTATTCCACCTTGCATCCGGCCCGTACGGGATCCGGTCGATCCGTCTGATGTCCTCCGGGGTTTTAAGCCCGCGGTCGCGCTTTGCATCTGAGCGTGAAGCAAAGAACCAGAAACTGAATGACTCAACTGACATAATGATTTCCCCTTTCTCAATTTGATTTTATACAGCCGGCATCCCCGCCGTCTCTTTTGAAAATTTATGCATCCGGTAAAAATAGTACGGTACAAGCGGGATCAGCGCCGCGATCCAGGCCGCCGGGTCCGCCATGCAGACGCCCGCGAAACTTGTATGCCCTGCCACGACCAGTACGATCGTGCTCCTGGCCACAAGTTCAAAGATGCCGCCCAGCATAGGCACCAGGCCGTATCCCATGCCCTGAAGTGTATTCCGGTACAGGAAGATGCTGCCCAGGAAGGGATAACACCAGAATACGGTGTGGAAATATGTAACCGAAGCATTGATCACTTCGGTCTCTGACGGGCTGATGAAGAGCCAGGTCATATATTTTCCGAAGAAATACATAACGAACATGGTGACAATGCTCCATCCGAAGACCATCAGCTGCGTGCAGCGCACGCCCTGTTTGACCCGGTCGATCTTACCGGCGCCCCGGTTCTGTCCCACATAGGTGGCAATGGTCGCACCGAATGCCGTGAACACTGTCATCAACATATTCTGAAGCTTCCCGGCCGCCGAGAATCCGGCCATGTAGATCTCGCCGTACACGTTGACCGCGCCCTGGACGATGATCGTGCCGATGGCCGTGATGGAGAACTGAAGCCCCATCGGGATGCCCAGGGCCAGCAGACGTCCGAAGCTCTGGAAACTGATCCGGAAATCCTCTTTCTTCAGATGGAGGATCGGGAAGCGTTTCAGGATATAAATATAACAGAGCAGCGCCGATATTCCCTGTGCGATTACCGTCGCGTAGGCGCAGCCTTCCACCCCCATCCCGAATACAACGATAAATGCGATATCCAGGACCACATTGATCACCGCTGAGATGATCAGGAAATAAAGCGGCGACCGGGAATCCCCCAGTGCGCGCAGGAACGCCGCCAGTGCATTATAGGCCGCTGTCACGATCAGTCCGGCATAAATGATCCCCATATAAAGCTTTACATCTGGCATGATGCTGTCGGAATAATTCATCAGCCGCAGGATCGGTTCATTGGCGATCAGGAATCCCGCCGTCATCAGGATCGCAAATGCAGCGGACAGATAGATGGACATGGCTACAAAGTGCCGCATCCGGTCATACTGCTTCGCCCCGAACCACTGGGACACAAGGATCGCAAAACCGCTGCTCAGCCCGTTCAGCCATCCGGTCACAAAGAACATCAGTGACCCGGTGCTTCCGATCGCGGCCAGCGCGTCCACGCCGATGAACTGTCCTGCGACAATGGAATCTGCAATATTATAAAACTGCTGAAAAATATTTCCCAGACACATCGGGATCATAAAACGGATGATCAGTTTTACCGGACTTCCGGTTGTCATGTCATGTATGGAACTGCTGCTCATACTCTCTCCTCGCATCATATTATTCAGCATTTTCAGCTGTATCATATTAAAAACCGAGGGTAATTATACGCCCTGTGAAAACACATGACAAGACTCTTTTTTATATTTTTTCAGCATTTAGAAAATCCGGTTTCAGCGATTGATATTGAACGCTCCGAATCCCGGATATACCGCACCCGGACCCAGTTCTTCTTCGATCCGCAGAAGCCGGTTGTATTTGGCTGTACGCTCGCTCCGGCTGGGCGCTCCGGTCTTGATCTGGCGCGTATTCAGAGCCACCGCCAGATCTGCGATGGTCGTATCTTCCGTCTCGCCGGACCGGTGGGAGGCAATAGCCGTGTAACCGGCTTTATGCGCCATTTTAATAGCTTCCAGCGTTTCGGATACAGACCCGATCTGATTGAGCTTGATCAGGATGGAGTTGCCGCATCCCAGTTCGATCCCCTTTTTCAGCCGTTCTGTATTGGTTACAAAAAGGTCGTCCCCGACAAGCTGCACCCGGTCTCCCAGCTCTTTTGTCAGGATCTGCCATCCGTCCCAGTCCTCCTCGTCCAGCCCGTCCTCAATGGAATAGACCGGATATTTCGCGGTCAGGATCTTCCAGTGATCCACCAGTTGTTCCGAAGTATATCTCTTTCCGCTCTTCGGCAGGATATACTCCCCGGTCCGGCCGCCTTTCCATTCGCTGGACGCCGCGTCCATGGCCAGTACGAATTCTTTTCCCGGTTCATAGCCTGCCCGGGTCACGGCCTCAAGGATATATTCGATGGCTTCATCATCTCCTGAAAGATCCGGTGCGAACCCGCCTTCATCGCCAACTGCCGTCGACAGTCCTTTTGATTTCAGCAATGCCTGAAGGGCGTGGAATACCTCGGTGCACCATCTGAGACCGTCTGCAAAGCACTTGGCCCCGACCGGCATGATCATAAATTCCTGGACATCCACTGTATTCGCCGCATGGGCGCCCCCGTTCAGAATATTCATCATAGGCACCGGAAGGCGGTTGGCGTTCACCCCGCCAAGGAAACGGTACAGGGGAATATCAAGCGAAGCCGCCGCTGCCCTTGCACAGGCAATGGAAACCGCCAGGATGGCATTCGCCCCGAGTTTTGATTTATCTTTTGTGCCGTCCGCCCGGATCATGGCCCTGTCCACGGCATATATGTCGCATGCATCCATCCCTTTCAGCGTTTCGCATATCACGGTCCTGACATTTTCCGCGGCCTTGCGGACGCCTTTTCCGCCGTACCTCCCCCTGTCGCCGTCCCGCAGTTCCAGCGCCTCATATTCTCCGGTTGATGCGCCGCTTGGCGCCGCGCCTCTTGCCACGGTTCCGTCCGCCAGACGGACCTCCGCCTCAACCGTCGGATTCCCGCGGGAATCGATGATCTCCCTTCCGGTTACTTTTTCAATTTCCAGATAAGCCATACTTTCATCTTCCTTTCCGTTTTTTATACACCGTTAGTATGGCTGATTTCTGAATAAAAAAACCGGGATGCGGCAAAATCATCTCTGCCGCATCCCGGATCGGATCATTTTAAATAAAATCTATCTCTTTACAAAATACTCTTCATACCATACAAGGAATGTGTAGATCGTCCACACCTTTCTCCAGTTGTCGGAATTTCCGCCCACATAGTCGTCAAAGATCACCTGGATCTCATCCACCTTGAAGAACTTCTCCGCGATCTCACTGTGGAACAGTCTCCTCACATCGCCATTGTAGCGTTCATCCGCCATCCATATACGGATTGGAACGATAAAGCCCAGCTTCTTGCGGAACGCGATCTCATCCGGCAGGACCTTTGCGGCCGCCGTGCGGAACGCCACCTTGTTCTGCTCCTCATTAACCTTGAATCTTGCCGGCATCCTTGACGCGATATCAAAGATCCTGCGGTCTGTGAGCGGCATCCGGATCTCAAGCCCGGCCGCTGTGCTCATCTTATCAACGTTGAGATAGATATCTCCCTCCAGCCAGATCTGGATATCCACATCTGACATCTTTGTCAGCGGATCAAGGCCTTCGGTCTCTTCGTAAATATGCTGCACCAGTTCGATGGGAAGCACGTCCGGATCATATTTTTTCAGGATCTGCTTCTTCTCATCTTCCTTCATGATGTTGGTATTTCCGACATAGAATGTCTTCAGGTTGTCCCCGTAGCGCTCGGCATTGCGGTACATATTGTAGCCGCCGAAGAACTCGTCCGCACCCTCGCCGGAATAACAGAGCTTCGTGTGTTTTGCCGTTTCATTGCATGCGATGGTGAATGCGATCGCCGACGCGTCGCCCAGCGGCTGCTCCATATTATACATTACATACGGAACGATGCCGAAATACTCTTCCGGTGTGATCAGGCATCTGGAATTCTCTCTTCCGAGGATATCCGCCGTCTGTTTTGCCAGACCGGATTCATCAAAGCGCTCTTCCTCATATCCGCAGGAATCGGACATCTGCGCATCCGACATGGCGAGCACATAGGATGAATCCACGCCTCCTGAGAGGAAAGAATCCGCCGTCTCATCGGCCGTCTTTACCTCGGGCATGATCTCTTTGATCGTTGAGTGGATCTCATCCGCCCAGTCTTCCAGCGTCCGGCTCTCATCCGGATGGAACGTCGGCGTCCAGTACCGCGTGATCTCCAGCTTTCCGTCCTGCCATACCAGATAATGGCCCGGCATCAGCTTCTTAAGTCCGCGGAAAAATGTATTCTCGCCGGCAACATAAGTGAGGCTCAGATAAATCTGCAGCATTTCTTCATTCAGTTCTTTCCTGAATCCCGGCTGGCCGATGATCTGACGGATCATCGTTCCGTACAGGAGCTGTCCGTCCTCCGTCTCATAGTAATAAAACGGTTTCGTTCCGAACTGGTCTCTCAGGCAGAAAAGCTTCTTCGCCTCATCATCCCACAGTGCAAATGCAAACATGCCGTACATGTGGTCTGCCATCTCATGTCCCCAGGTCTCGTATGCCCTGACCAGGATGCGCTCTTCCCTTTCCTCTCTGGAAAGATCCAGGGGCAGTTCCAGCCGTTCGCAGAGTTCTTCCCAGTTTCTGATATGTCCACGGTATTCTTTTACTGTTATCATCTGTAAATCCTTTCTTTAAAAGCGGATCCTGAATCAGATCAGCCGGTTTTATTTTTCTTCTGTGCGGATCCTCGCCACGCCGCTTTTTACAGCCGCTTCTGCGGTAGCCTTCGCTACTGCGTCCTTTACGCGCGGATCAAATGCCGCCGGAAGGATGTAGTCCGCATTCAGTTCTTCATCGCTTACCAGGCCTGCGATCGCATAGGCAGCCGCGATCTTCATCTCATCGTTAATATCTGAAGCCTGCACATCCAGCGCACCTCTGAAGATTCCCGGGAAGCAGAGGACATTGTTCACCTGGTTCGGATAATCCGAACGGCCCGTGGAGACAACAGCCGCTCCTGCTGCCTTCGCCTCTTCCGGAAAGATCTCCGGCGTCGGGTTGGCGCAGGCAAAGATGATCGGCTTGTCCGCCATGGTGCGCACCATATCTCCTGTAAGCGTTCCCGGTGCGGATACACCGATGAATACGTCCGCTCCTCTGATCACATCGGCCAGTGAGCCTTTTTCATGGTTAAAGTTCGTGATCTTCGCCATCTCTTCCTTAATCGGGTTCAGGCCCTCCCGGCCTTCGTAGATCGCGCCCTTGCGGTCTGTCATGATGACGTTTTTAAGTCCCATTGCCATCAGAAGCCTGATGATCGCGATCCCGGCCGCGCCGGCGCCTGAAGTAACGATCTTCACGTCCTCTATTTTCTTTCCGACCAGCTTCAGTGCATTGATCAGGCCGGCAAGCGTGATCACCGCCGTCCCGTGCTGGTCGTCGTGGAATACCGGGATGTCGCAGCATTCTTTCAGCCGCTTCTCGATCTCAAAACATCTCGGCGCGGAAATATCCTCAAGGTTGATCCCTCCGAAGCTTCCGGCAAGGAGGCTTACCGTCTTCACAATGTCGTCCACATCTTTGGAGCGCACGCAGAGCGGGATCGCATCCACATCCCCGAAGGCTTTAAAAAGAACACACTTTCCTTCCATGACGGGCATTCCCGCTTCCGGTCCGATATCGCCAAGTCCAAGGACAGCCGTTCCGTCTGTAACGACAGCAACCGTGTTCCAGCGTCTTGTCAGGTCGAAGCTTTTGTGTGTGTCTTTCTGGATCTCCAGACAGGGCGTTGCAACACCGGGTGTATACGCCAGGCTGAGCGCTTCTTTTGAATCAACTGCAGCTCTGGTCTTTATCTCGATCTTTCCCCGCAGATCATAATGCATCTTTAAAGATTCTTTTCCGTAATCCATAATTTATCAGTTCCTCCTTTTCTGGAAAAAAGATCTCCTTGTATTTTTTCATACATTTCTATAATACGACGAAGCCGGTTCAGAGTCAAATATTTCACGTTGTTTTCTTCTTTATCCGTTTTTTACGCACACTGTACCCGAAGGTTCCCAGCTTCTTCCCCAGATCCAGGTATTCTCCGTGGGAATAGGCGATCAGCCCGGTCCTGTTCAGGTCAAACTTTCCTTTTGCGTCCATATAGGACTCATCCACCTGCACGGCTGTCACTTCCGCCAGGAACATATGATGGCTGCCGAGCTCCTGGATACTTTTGACCCTGCACTCGATCTGCACCGGAGACTCCTCGATGACAGGCGCATATTTCAGCGTAGAGGCCGTTCCTCTTGTCAGATGGCATTCTTTCCACTTGTCCACGTCTTTCCCCGAACGCACGCCGCAGTAATCCGCCGCACGCGCCAGCTTCTTCGTGGTCAGGTTGATCACGAACTCGCCGCTCTCTCTGATCATATGATAGGAATACCGCTCCGGCCGGACGGAGATATAGGCCATGGGCGGATTCGTGCACACGGTCCCTGTCCAGGCGATGGTCAGGATATTGCTGTTGCCCGCCTTATCAGCCGTGCTCACCATGACCGCCGGCAGCGGATAGAGCATATTGCCCGGTTTCCATGTCTGTTTTGCCATACCGTTTTATTCTCCTTTTTACTGCTGCAGCGCGCCCACCAGCGTAGGCACCAGCTGTTTCTTTCGTGAGACCACGCCTCTCAGCATGATCGTTTCCGTATCTTCCGGCAGATCATAGGCGCTCAGGATCTTCTCCCGGGCCTCCGGTCCGCAGCACAGAAGTTCCGAGGACTCTGTGATGATATTGGTCAGCATGAAGAAGATCATATTGAGTCCGTGGGCGGTGCGCGCTTTTTCCAGGTGCGGGCCCACGATCCTTCGGATCTCTTTCAGTTCATCCGCGCTCATGGAATTCACCTGTCCCACGCCGAACACCGTATCATTGACCGTAAACTGCTTAAAGTCGAGGAAGCAGATCTCCTCGGCGCTCTTTCCTTTCAGATTGCTGCCTGCATTGAACATCTCCCGGGCCAGCTCTTCCACATCCACCCCGGCGATCTGTGCCAGTGTCCGCGCCGTGGTCTCATCAAGCGGTGTGCAGGTGGGCGACCGGAACATCAGTGTATCGGAAATGATCGCCGCACAGAGCAGCGCCGCATTCACCGGATCCGGGGCCACGCCGGCCTCCTGGTACATCTGGTATACGATGGTGGCCGTACAGCCCACCGGCTGATTCCGGAAGAATACCGGCGCCATCGTCTGGATGCTGCTCAGTCTGTGGTGATCGATGATCTCCAGCACTTCCGCCTCTTCCACGCCTTCTACCGCCTGGTTCTTCTCATTGTGGTCCACCAGGATCACCTGTTTCTTCCGGACATTCAGAAGACGTCTTCTGGAGATCAGCCCCAGGAATTTCCCCTTATTATCCACGATCGGGAAATCCCGGAACCGTTTGCGCGCCATAATATCCTTTACATCATCCACATAATCCCTCAGTTTAAAAGTCACCAGATTGGACTTCGTCATAAAGTACTTCACCGGGATGCTCTGGTTGATATGCTGGGCCGCGGTAAAGGTATCGTGGGGCGTCCGGATGATCACGATCTGTTTCTCTTCCGCCTGTTTCAAGATATGATCCGATATGGGCGCATTCTGACAGACGACCATACAGCTTGCCGCCACATCAATGGCACACTGCTGGGCGTCTTTCCGGTCGCCCATGATCACAAGGTCGTCTTTATTGATAAAATCCGACATCAGGATCCTGCTGGATGCGGCGATCACGACCTTTCCTTTCAACAGATAGCTGTGTTCGTTTCCAGTAAGCACCTCGCCGTCTACCGCGCGGGCGATATTGCGGTACTGCGTCCTTGCTTTGGAAAGGATCGTGCTGTCGTACACTTCCATGTAAGTCTTTGCGATATCTCCGATCGTGATAACGCCTTCCAGCTTCCCGTCCCTTGTCACAGGCAGGGTATGTATATTGGACTCCTGCATCTTCTCCCATGCCGTGCGGATGGAGACGCTGCTTTTCAGTCCTTCCACCTCTTTAAGCTCCACATCCTTGATCTGCTCCCGCAGGTCCGACAGGAGCCGGGGCACCTTTATCCCGAAACGCTCCAGCACATACTGGGTTTCCTCATTTAACTGCCCTGCCCTTCTCGGTTCATGATGGATGCCTGTGATCTTTGTCTTCAGGGCCGCATAGGCGATCGCCGAGCAGATGGAATCCGTATCCGGATTTTTATGTCCTACTACATAAACTTTTTTATTTTTCTCTTTATTCATAAAATCACCCTTTACATATGTATATATGATCAATTGCTATATTCATCTGATAACTAGATTGCCATTTTTTCTTCCGTTCGTCAACCCGCTTTTCTCCTGCTGTTTGCCTTTTTGCGCTTTTTTTTCCAATACATTTATGATATACTGAGGTCACTGATAATTAATTTAAGTTGAGGTGCTGTACAATGAGTGAAGAAATGAGAGAAGAATTACAGGAAAACGAAGTTGTTGAAACGATGGCTGATTATGAAGACCATATCGACGACGCCAATCCGTGGAACCGTGTTACAGAATACATGGAAAAGAAAACCGTTCTTCCTGTTAAGGTAGAGGGTGTTGTAAATGGCGGCGTCATCGCCATGGTAGAAGGCCTGAGAGGATTCGTCCCGGCATCCAAGCTTTCCCTTACCTATATCGAAGATCTTGAAACGTATCTCCTGAAGGACATCGAAGTCCAGGTTATCGACGTAGATCAGGCCAATAACCGCCTTGTCTTGTCCGCCCGGGAGATCCTGAAGGAAAAAGAGCGCAAAGCACGCGAAGAGCAGATCGCGAACCTGAAAGTCGGAACCGTCTTAAACGGAACCGTGGAGACACTCCAGAACTATGGCGCATTCGTCAAACTGGAGAACGGTCTGTCCGGTCTCGTGCACGTATCCCAGATCTCACAGAAGCGCGTAAAAGTACCGTCAGACGTACTCAGCGTCGGCGATGAGGTCAAAGTCAAAGTGATCGGCATCAAAGACGGCAAAGTAAGTCTGAGCATGAAGGCGCTTGAAGAAGTAAAGGAAGAGCCGGTGGAGAAAGTCGTGATCCCGAAGAGCGAGGATATCGGAACAAGCCTCGGCGACCTCTTCAAGAATCTGAAACTGTAAATCCAGATTTCCCAATACAGGATCGGAGATGAAAAGCCCACATTTACTCAGAGGGCTTCATCTCCGGTCCTGTATGCTTTGTCAGCTAAAAATCCTTACGCACACACATTCTCCAGGATCTCTTCCAGGGCGTTTTTGCTGCTCGTATGACTCCTCACCACACAGGCGTTGCACCGCCCCGCCTCTTCTACTGCACACTTCACCATTTTATGGGATACAGTGTTTGTGAACAGCACGATCAGATCCGGACTCCCGATCTGCTTCCCCAGTGAGCCGGACATCTGGGTGAATACTTTTGCCTTACAGTTGAACTGTTTACATACTTTCTTATACTGACATACCATTCTGTCATGACCGCCAATGATAACAACACTCATATGAAACCTCCTGAAAAGATGATTTATGATCCGCTTTAGTTAGTTGTATCTAACTTATATTGTTATCATACAAAAAATGAGAACAGATATCAAGTGTTTTTTGATATCCATTCTCATTTTGATGTCTCATCGGCAGTTTCTGTTTTTTACATATCTCCTTCTTTTAAGGCCTTCATATTATGGCGCGCATAGAGCACGAGGGAGATCGTCATCATGATCACGCAGACCGCGATCAGTACTTTGGACACGGTATCCGGGATATTATACCAGAACACATGCAGGATCATCATGGCGTACAGAAGCCAGGTGTTCACCTTGCCGTGCCAGTCCGCACCGAATACTTTTCCCGTCTTCTGGATCACCAGGAATCCGGTCACGCCCATAAAGAATTCTTTGAACACCATCAGGCCCAGCGGCACGATCATCAGCGGGAACCGGGTCAGCAGACAGAACAGCATGGCCGCCTGGGTCAGCTTGTCCGCGATCGGATCCAGCACTTTCCCGAGGTCGCTGATCATATTAAAATGCCGGGCGACAAAACCGTCCACCGTATCCGTCACGCCGGATATGATCAGCAGGATCCCGGTCCACAGGAAATTGTCTTCCACGCAGTAGAGCCACATGAATACCGGGATAAGGCAGAGCCGGAAGAAAGAAAGCAGATTCGGGATCGTCAGTATTTTATTCTGCGGGTTATTTTTCTTATCTGTATCAGTCATTCTTGATCTCCTGTCGGAAATATTCTCAATACGTACGGATAAAATGATAGCTGTTCTAGGGCTTCTTGTCAATATCAACCACAAAGTCTTTGCGGATCCTTATCCCGTCTTCCATCAGAATGTGTCCGCTCACCTCTTCTATCCGCCGGATCCGTCCGGATACCCTTCGGTATTCTCCGCCCGTCTTTTTCCCATCCGGCACAAAATAAGTGATCAGCAGTTCCGGCGGGCCGTCCGGCATATTCAGGAGACTCCGGAGCTTTTGATCCAGCCGCTCCTGTTCATCCTCCGTCAGTTCCGGAGCGGCATCCGTCCGCCTCGCCGTCTCCTTTATCACATCCCCGTATCCGGTCAGTGCGGCAAACGGCGCAAACTGCGCCGCCCGGTCCGCAGCCGGCATATGCGGACGGTTCGGGGACATATGATGTGGAAAATGAATAATATCTTCATATGCATTTATAAGATCATCCTGTACACTCATGCTCTGTGGCCTCCGATCTGGCTGTTGCGGTCTTTTGCCGTCGCTCCCTCCTGCAGGTCCATTCCCCGCAGCAGGGCATTCTTCCCGAATTTTCTCCTGATCTCCAGGACGGCCTCCTGCATCCGGCTCTCCCGCTCTTCTTCCGCCTTTTTCTGCTCCTGCTCTTTCTCACGCGCCGCATAGTCTGTAAAAAGAGTCATCTGTTCGAACCCGCAGGTCTCCTGTTCCTCCACTTCATTTCGCGGGATCACATGTTCCGCGGATATGGTGATGCGCCGTATGAGAAGCTTCGGATCCACGATCCGGTCGAACAGGCCGGTCACAGCCTGTATGATCTGTCTTGCGGATGAAGTATGATATGTGAGATTCGACGTTCCATGGGCGTGTTTCGGGACTTTCCGCCCGTAACGGTCTGTCTTCACTTCCCCGCGGTATTCCTTCCGCCGGCGGACGTCCCTCAGGTTGTCGATGTCATATCCGACAGTCAGCACGATCTGGTCTGCCGCCAGCCCCTTCTCCGCCAGATCCAGAGCCAGCTGATCCGCCATTTCCTTCGCGACAAGCTTTGCTTTATCAAAAGGATACGGGCAGTGTAGCACCTGCCCGGAGCCGACGCTGCTGCTCCTGGGCCTGTAGGATTTGATATCCGCGATCGTGCAGGGTTCCCAGCCCCAGGCATGGTCGATCAGCAGTTCCGCATTGACGCCGAACATCTGATAGAGAAGATCCTCATTATAGTAATCCGCCGGGCCGCCCAGCGAACAGCGGGCAATATCCCCCATCGTATACAGCCCCCGCTCCTCCAGTTTCTTCGCATACCCCCGGCCCACCCGCCAGAAGTCCGTAAGCGGGCGGTGGTCCCACAGGGATCTCCGGTAGGATTCCTCGTCCAGTTGTGCGATGCGCACCCCGTTCTCATCCGCCGGGATATGCTTCGCCTCAATATCCATCGCCACCTTGCAGAGATAGAGATTCGTGCCGATCCCGGCCGTGGCCGTGATCCCGGTCGTCTTCAGGACATCCAGGATCATCGTCCGGACCAGCTCCCGGGCGCTCATCCCATACGTCTTCAGATAAGCCGTAGCGTCAATGAACACCTCGTCAATGGAATAGACATGAATGTCCTCCGGCGCGATGTATCGAAGATAGACCTCATAGATCCTGCCGCTGATCTCCATATAGCGCGCCATCTGCGGCGGGGCGGTCACATAGTCAAGGGCCAGCGACGGATCCGCCCGAAGCTCCGGATCCTGGCAGGAAGAGCCGGTAAACCGGCGTCCGGGCGCCTTCTGCTGCCGCATGGCGTTCACTTCCCGCACCTTCTGCACCACTTCAAAGAGCCGCGCCCGGCCGGAAATCCCATAGGCTTTCAGGGAAGGGGATACCGCCAGGCAGATGGTCTTCTCTGTGCGGCTTAAATCCGCCACCACCAGATTGGTGGTCAGGGGATCCAGCCCCCGGTCCATGCATTCCACCGACGCGTAAAATGATTTCAGATCGATCGCGATATAAGTCCTCTCCTGCATCTGTCCCCGCTCCCTTCTCAGATTTTTGTAAAACTTTCTTTAACCTTTACAGAAAGGATAACACATTTTCTAAAATCGAACAAGTGTTCTTTCCTGGAAATTCTTGTTCTTTTTTCAAGGGAGTCGTATAATACATACTGCCAGAAAAATCACTTGAAAATGCGGGGAATATTCATATGGAAAATATACGTCAGACAAAAAATGAGATTACGGAGGGCGTTATCTGGAAACAGCTCCTTTTATTCTTCTTTCCGATCCTTCTGGGGACATTTTTCCAGCAGTTATACAATACGATCGACAGCGTGATCGTAGGCCAGTTCGTCGGGAAAGAGGCGCTTGCCAGCGTTGGCGGCTCCTCCGCCCAGATCGTCAATCTGGTGGTCGGCTTCTTCACCGGGCTTTCCTCCGGCGCCGCCGTGACCATCGCCCAGTTTGTCGGGGCGAGAAAGGAACAGACAGCCAATGAAGGACTTCACACGGCCTATGCCATCGCCGTGGCCGGCGGCATCGTCCTTACCCTGGCCGGCATCCTCGCCGCGCCTTTCATGCTGAACCTGATGAACACACCGGCGGATATCATGAGCGGGTCCCTGACCTATCTCCGGATCTATTTTGCAGGGATCCTGTTCGTCCTCGTCTACAATATGGGTTCGGCCGTCCTGCGCGCCACCGGGGACTCCAGGAGCCCGCTGTACATCCTGATCATCTGCTGCATCGTCAACATTGTCCTGGACACCGTCTTCGTCCTGGTCTTCGGGCTCGGCGTAGCCGGCGTGGCCATCGCCACACTGATCGCACAGGCCGTGAGCGCCTTCCTCGTCACATGGCGGCTCATGCGCTCCGGCGGGATCCTACGTCTGTCGCTTCAGAAGATCCGTTTTCATGGCGACCTTCTGAAGCTCCAGCTGAAACTGGGTCTGCCGACCGGCTTCGAATCCATCCTGTTCGCCATCACGAACATCGCCATCCAGGCGGCCATCAACACCTTCGGGACGGACACCACGGCCGCCTGGTCCGCCTACGGCAAACTGGACGCGATCTTCTGGATGGTGAGCACGGCATTCGGCATCTCCATCACCACATTTGTGGGACAGAATTACGGCGCCGGACGGACGGACCGGGTCCGCAAAAGCACCCGGATCTGTCTGATCATGGATCTGGCGGTCTCCTTTGTGCTTGCATCCTTTCTCATCCTTGCGCGTGAGATCCTCTTCCGCCTGTTTACATCAGACGCGGACGTCATTTCCATCGGATGCGACATGCTGCTCTATATCGCGCCCTGGTACATCGTCTACGTGTTCATCGAGATCCTGGGCGGTTCCTTAAGAGGACGGGGAAATGTGATCGTCCCGGTCGTCATCACCCTGCTTGGCGTATGCGTCCTGCGGATCATCTGGCTGGCAGGCGTACTGAAGCTGTCGCCGACGATCCACGCCATCATCCTGAGCTATCCGGTGACCTGGGTGGCCACCGCGCTGGCATTTATCGGATATTATATTTTAAAAGACAGAAAGGCTCACTGATATATTTCCACGTCTTCGGCCCACAGGAAATATCTGTAGATATATCTGAGTTCCCCTTCCGCTGCCTGATCCGCCCCGCCCGGCACGCTGATCCGGTACGGACGCCCATCCGTCTGCGCGCCTTCATACCACCGGTCGCCCACCGCACGCTGTGCCTGTGCGGGCAGCGAGGATCCATATGCCGAACGGATATGCAGAAGCCCGCTGTATTCCGAATACAGGAAGTTGATCCCCACAACCATTGTCACCAGCACGGCGTACTGATACCGCCGCTTCGCGCCCGGTGAGGAATAGGCCCGGCAGGGCCCCCGTTCGTCGATCCCGACCGCAAAAGAGTGCTCCATATCCACCACTGCCCCCATGAGAAGAAAACCTGCATAGAGAACCGCCGCGCTGCAGGCATAGCGTTCAAATCCCGCCAGCCGCAGGGCTTCCTCCGCCGGCATGGAATAAAGATACATGTACAGCATCCCGGCGTAATATCCCGCCGTCACAAGGATCACAGCCGGCAGGATCCAGGTCAGCCGCCACCATTTCCCAAGTCTTATCCGCCCATATATGATCGCACTGACCGAGAGCGCCGTACACAGGAAAACCGCCTGAAAAGCCCGGTCAGAAGGATCCGTTGCGGTCCTGAGAAAAAGCTCCGCCACCCGGGCGTACTGCTCCGGCTCTGCCGGGATCACCGTCCGCCCGAAGCCCGCCAGATCCGTATCCAGATGAATCCGCCATGCAGCAGACGGCAGCAGGATGCCAAGAGACAGGACCGCGCTGCCAAAGGGGATCAGCAGCGCCCGCCGGCATCGCTTCCGCGCAGGCAGCATCAGACCGTGTACCATTTCGGCAAATGCATAGATCCCCGCCACGCCCGCGAAGAAAAGCCCGGTTTCCTTGAGGATCCCGGTGTAGCCGAGGAGCACGGCCTGGAGCAGGCATAGCTTCAACGGCCCTTCTCTTAAGCGGTATGAGACCGCCGCGGAAGCAAGCGCCATAAGCGGCAGAAGAAAATCCACCAGCAGATTATTGATCCGGATCGTCAGATTCAGGTAAGACAGCATGGCACAGCCCATCCCAAGGAAGGAATAAAGCAGGAATCTTCTCCTCTCCTTCACGATCCCGAACACCGCATAGAAACAGGCCAGGATCAGGCTGTTCTGGGCCAGGAGCATGATCCCCTGGGAATGCCCCGCATACCGACACACGTAATAGATCAGAAGGCTGCTGCCCGGCGGATAATCCCGGGAAGCGACGATCGCGGTGTCCGCCCCTGGAAGCCGGTCTGCACTGAGCAGATACTTTACGATCACCGCCCAGTGAGAGAAATTATCATAATGCGTCAGCTTCATCGTAAGCGACAGCCCGGCAAACACCGCCGCCCCAATGCAGAAGCAGAGATGGACCAGGTCCGGCCTCGGAATGCAGATCTTTCCACAAAGCAGAAACACGAGGAAGCAGGCCGTGCCGGCCAGACCACCTGCCAGAATGAGATCCGCCGTCTGCGGCAGAATATCCGACAGAGCTCCCAGATACAGGATCAGCCCTGTACCGGACATACAGATCACCGGCACGAACCAGCTCCGGATCCGTGCAAACCGGTGCAGAAGAAAAGAATATCCCCAGAACGACAAAACAACCCCGATCAGTTTCATGATTTCATATCCCTTTTCCGGCTGTCCGGCAGCCGTCTTTTTATATTCCGGTCGATCTCATCATAGACTGTCATCCACGGATCGATCTCTTTCGGCAATGAATGCTCCCGGTCATGGATGATCTGCAGCCACTGGCGGCGGTCCTCCTCATTTAACGGACTGACGACACCTGTCAGGAAGAGACTTCCGTCTTTCTCCCTGCGGCAGTGCACACAGAGGCAGCCCAGTTCCGCCCTGTATTCCCCGGTATCCGCCGTGATCCGGAAACGGCTTCCTTTATCCGGTCTGAAAGGTCCCTCCACCCGCATCGCGACCCCTTCCTCCGATACATCAACCGTCTTCCCGGCACAACAGTCCTCCCCGGATCCGATCTCAACCTGGATCCGGGCACCGATCCGGTCGGAAACCCGCTTCACAGTCCGGCCGCTCATGAAGAACACCGCGTACAGAAGCGCTGTCAGATTATAACCCAGCCAGTACAGGATCACACTGCTGTAGACAAGCGCCATCCCGTATTTTCCCCGGATAAAGGTGAGGACCGCCACAATGCTTAAAAAAATCAGGATCCCGTGCGGGATCAGATACCATGCGGATACCGTCCGCCCCTTTTGCCGCTCCTTTCCGGTCACATGGAATTCCCGTTTATGGATGCCGACGGATTCCAGCAAAACCGGGATCACCAGATACGGCGCCAGGATCGTATCAATGATCCGGCTCCAGCGGGCATTGCGGATATTCGTGCTCAGATACTTTACGGACACCCGGTAAGACAGGTGCGCCGGCAGCCAGAACAAAAGCAGTTCGCCAAACCCGCAGTCCGCCAGACGGACCCCGCACAGAGCGAACAGGATCGGCGCCAGGATGAACACCAGCCTGCAGAAAAACGACCACCAGTAAAAGAATGCATTCAGATAAGATATCCGCGCGGCAAGCGAAAGCTGCCCCGTAAATACCGCATTGGTATTCCGGATGCTCTGGATCACGCCCCTGGCCCACCGGATCCGCTGCCGGATCATCGCCGGGACGGTCGTCGTGGACAGTCCGGCCGCCAGCACCTCCGAAGATGCATAAGTGATATATCCGGCCTTCTGCAGCCGGATGCTCACTTCAAAATCTTCCGTCACTGTATCATACGGGAAGCCGCCGATCTCCTCCAGCGCGGTGCGGAGGATCACCGTATTGCTCCCCGTATAGGCCGCCGTATTGGTGGCATTGCGCAGCACATTGATCTCCCGGGAGAAGAAATCCTGCTCGTTTGGAATATCCTTCTCAGAAAACAGATTGAACTGAAACAGATCCTGGTTGTAAAAACTCTGCGGCGTCTGCACAAGCCCGATCCGCCTGTCCGGGATGAGAAAATAAGGCACGGTCCGCAGCAGAAATATGCTCCGCGGGATCATATCCGCATCAAACGTAGCCACAAGAGGGGACGTGGTACGGGAAAGGGCGTGATTGTAATTGCCTGCCTTGGCATGTTCATTTTCCGCAAGCCCCAGATATCCCACGCCAAACGACTCTGCCAGCGCCCGGATCTCCTGCCGGTCCCCGTCGTCACATACGTAGATGTGGACCTTAGACCTGTCCGGATATTTAAGGAACGTACAGGCGTTGATCGTTTTGTACAGCAGTTCCGCCGGCTCGTTGTGCGTTGCGATCAGCACGTCCACGTCCGGGAAATCTTCCGCCTGCACAGCCGGAAGCGGGATCTCATACCGGGCGCTTTTCATCCGGCTGATCATCAGTTCTGCTGTTCCGAGAAATGTCACCGTCTCAGCCAGGACAAGGATGATCCCGGCCGCCGTCTGAAAGACCCCGTCTTCCCATGGAATCGTAAAAAAGATCCGCCAGAACAGATAAACGGACGACGTAAGGATCGTCAGCATAAACCAGAAATTCCGCTTCCTGTGCGTCCCGGTCGACAGCATCACGCCGGTCACCTGAACACTGTCCCTGAGCGGATGAAAATGGGTGCCTCTGTTATCATTCAGATAGACCGTCCGGATCGTCACCGTCCGAAGCGGGATCCGCCGCTCCACACAGGCCAGAAGGACGCGGAGTTCATATTCAAACCGATTTCCCGGGATACCCAGGAGAAGATCCAGGAGTTCCCCTCCAAATGCCCGGAATCCAGTCTGCGTATCCTCAAGCTCCGCCCCTGAGAAAAACCGGAACAGGCGGGAGGATATCCGGTTCCCGAACCGGGATTTCCAGGGCACCCCCTCTTCCGAAAAATCCCGCACGCCGAGCACCATCTCTCCGGGATACTCTTCGGCCGCTTTTATGAGTTTCAGGCCGTCCTCCGGCAGATGCTGCCCGTCACAGTCCGCACACAGGATCAGGCTGTCCTCCCCGGAATGGTCCCGGATATACCGGAATCCGGTCTTAAGCGCCCGTCCTTTCCCCTGGTTTTCCGAATGATGCAGCACCCTGCATCCCGGCATGGCTTCAATCTCCTGAAATACCCCGGCATACTTTTCGCCCGATCCGTCATCGATAACGACTGTCCGCGCACGGATCATCTGACGCAGCGTCCGGATATATCCCGGGAAATCCTCCGAAGGCTCCAAAGCAGGTATAACGATATAAACCTCTTTCACTGTTCTCCATCCTTTCCCGGACGTGCCTTTATAATACCGCTCCTCGGACACTCTGTCCTGCATCCGATGCACTCCCGCCTCATACAGTCGATCATCTTCTCATTTATATAAAACCGGTCTTTTCCCCGGTACTTCGATATATACAGGGCCGCATCCGCACACCGGTACAGTTTCCTGTAGTCCCGGATCCTGCCATCCACCGGCACTGCCCCAATACTGGCTGACAGCTGATATTTCCCGTACCGCCCGGACAGGCGGCTGCGGATCTCTGTCCGCAGTCCGGTGATCTTGCCGGCCAGGATACGCTCCGGCACCGGATTGCCCAGAAGGATAGCGAATTCATCGCCGCCCAGGCGCCCGATCAGATCCTCTTTGCGGAATGAATCCGTCAGGCACCGCGCAAAGATCTGGAGCACCCGGTCTCCTTCCGGATGTCCTTCCCGGTCATTGATCTGTTTGAAATTATCAAGGTCAAGGAGGAGCAGCGCGCCGCCCGGACACTCCTTCTCCAGGAATTCTTCCGCCCGCCGTTCGAACCCGTTCCGGTTGTACAGTCCGGTCAGCCGGTCATGTTCCGCTTCCATGCGGACTTTATTCATCTGGTCCATGTAATTTCGCACGTGATGTCTTACCAGCAGGATCGTAATCCCGTTGTTCAGACCGATCACAGCCAGATTGATCCCGAACAGCAGAAAGATCATGCCTTCCGCTGATCTCCCGGAACATAAACTGACCGTAAAAATGATCGCAGACAGAACTTCAGACAATACAAATATCACGATCAGCTCTTTATGCAGCTCATTCATACGCACATCCCCGGATAAAATTAAATCTATCTTCTAGGATGCCTTAAAACCTGCCGAATATACAAAAAAATGCCATACCGGGCGTCATTGCGCCGATATGGCATTTTCCTCATCATTCAGTATTAATGGCACTTGCTCCATCCGCAGCATTTACAGATATTACAGCCTTCTTCAAAGACAAGCGGCTCGCCGCACTCCGGGCAGTACATCTTGTTCGTATCCGCCTCCGCGCTCACCGCCTTCGGCTTCGGCGCTTTATCCGTGCGGACGGTCTTTGCTTTTGTATTGCCCTTTCGCTCCGCCAGCTCCGTCTGCATCTCATTATACATATCCAGCAGCGCGTTTCCGACCGCCATCGGGCAGCATGCGCCTTTGCTCGTATCCTTTCTGGACACCCTCCTTGCCGTGTAAGACGGGCAGGAGCCGCTGGAATTGAGCTGGTCCACGATCGTCTCGATATCAATGCCGCCGCGGGCGCTGATGGAGATCATACGGGACAGGCCGACCATGAAGTTGTTGCATCCGCCGGTGGATCCCTTGCTCAGGTATGTCTCAAGGAGCGCGCCTGTATGCGGATCAAAAAGGGCGATACTATGCAGGCTTCCGCAGCCGGTCGTCAGCTTTCTCTTCTTTCCTACGACGTCATCCGTCACGAGCAGGATCTCGCCGCGCTTCAGGCCCTCCCCTGCCAGCACTTTGTCCTTCTCTTTTTCTTTCTTCTCACTGGTGTTGAGGATGCCGATCCGCTTGCAGCCGTCGCGGAAGATGGTGATCCCCTTCAGCCCCTTCTCGTAAGCGTACATATAGAGGCTCTCCGTCTCCTCTACAGTGAAGCGGTTCGGGACATTGACCGTGGAACTGATGGATGCATCAATATGGGTCTGCCATACGGACTGCATGTCGATCCGCTGGCGGTATCCCAGGGTCATCGCGGTCACGAAATAATCCGGCAGTTCGGAATCGCTTCTCAGCCCGTGCTGCTTCATATAGGACTCCACGATCTTCGTATAGACTTTGTAGTAAACGTCTGTTCCGTGCAGGGACTCTGTCTTCCGCTCATAGTAATTCGCATACACCGGTTCGATCCCGCCGGAGATGCCGAGCATGGTGGAAAGGGTGCCTGTCGGAGCGATGGTCAGGAGCTGGGAGTTGCGCAGGCCGTACTTGCGAACCAGTTCCCTCGTCTTCTCAGATGTATTCGCCTTAAAATACGGCGTGGACATGATCTCATCAATATTGCATTTTTCAAAAGCGCCTTTTTCTTTCGCGAGCAGCGCTGATGCGGCGATGGCAGAATCCGCCATGGCAAATCCGATATTGTCGCACATTTCAATGGCGTCCTCTTCACCGTAGGTCAGGCCCAGTTTGATCAGACAGTCCGCAAGGCCCATGATGCCAAGGCCGATCTGACGCCACTGGCCCACGCTCTCCTGCTGTTCCTTCAGCGGATGGAGCGGAAGCCCCTCCTCCAGCACTTCATTAAGCGCGCCGACGGACACTTCCACGCAGTGCTTCAGTCCTTCAAAATCAAACTGTGCATGATCCGTGAACGGATTCTGTACGAACTCGGAAAGGTTGATGCTTCCGAGCAGACAGCTTCCGCCTGCCGGCAGGGGCTCCTCCGCACACGGGTTCACACCGGCATAGGAGAACTCCGCCGTATTGCTCAGAAGATTCCAGTTGTCGATCCGGTCCCAGAAAAGAGCGCCCGGCTCTGCATAGTCCCAGTTCGTCTCGGCGATCCGGTGGAACAGCGTTCTGGCATTGACCGTCTTCTCGATCACTTCGCCGGTCGCCTCTCTCGTATAACGGAGCGTATAGTCTTCGTTCTTCTTCACCGCTTCCATGAAATCCTCATGGATGCGGACAGAAATATTCGCTTTGGTCACTTTATCCAGATCTGTCTTCAGGTCAATGAACTCTTCCACATCCGGATGTGAACAGTCAATGGAGATCATCAGCGCGCCGCGGCGGCCGTTCTGTCCGATCAGCGCCGTCACCAGAGAGTACAGTTCCATAAAGGAAACGGAACCGCTTGTCTCCTTTGCCGCATTATTGATCTTCGCGCCGCGGGGGCTCAGATTTGAAATATCCACGCCACAGCCGCCGCCGTAGCTGTACGTGCGGGCAAGCTTTTTCGCGCAGTCAAAGATGCTTTCAATATTATCCTCCGGCGGTTCGATCACGTAGCAGTTTGAATAAGTAACCTTTCTCCCCTTTTCGTCTAGCCCTCTGTTGGAAAGGATCCTTCCCCCGAACAGGAACTTCTTCTGGCGGATATATGCGGCGATCTCCCTGTTTCCGCCGCTGATACGATCCAGCCACTGATCAAAATTCTCCCCGTCATTGCAATACTTTTTGGTCCAGATATCTGTCCCAAGCTGATTCTCTTTACCGAGCCATTCTTCTACCGTCATTCTCCTGTACCTCTTTTTAATTCTTACTTCCTGTTATCTCCGCGGATACAGTTTCCGTTCCAGCGACATCCGCTCTGTACCCCACGGAACGTGGCACAGTAAATGTTATCATCAGAAAAAATAAATATCAAGGCTTGACAAATAAAAATTACTCGTTCCTACCACAAAATATAGTATTTTACCAAATCCATAAATACATCAACTTGTTTTTCCTCATTTCATATACTTTTACATTCTTATCTTGCTACGCAGATGGTTTATCCGCTATAATAGATGCAGAAAGTTTTTAATTCAGGAGGAAAAAGACTATGAAAAACAAAATCCGTAAACTCTTACTGACAATGTGTGCCGTTACTGCCGCATTTGCCCTCAGCGCATGCGGCGGCGGAAGCAAAGCGCCTGCTGACGATACTGCACAGGCTGAAGATGATGCCGCCGGAGGAGATACTGCCGGGGAAGAAGCTCCCGCGGAAGAGGAAGAGCCCGAAGTATCCGGCAAATATGCCTCTATCCAGGAATTTGTAGATTCCGATATAATGAAAGAAGAGCTCGCTTCACAGATGGAAAGCCTCGAAGATTCCGGAATGACAATGGAACTGAAAGGGGAAGACAACAAGCTGATCTACAATTTCATCATTGAGGACGAGAGTCTTTCCAAACTTCTGTCCACTCAGACAGAGTCTCTCGAATCAACACTTGACTCTCAGGCTTCAACGTATTCGGCCGTTGCCGCATCACTCACGGCTGCGATCGACGTGGAAGATCCGGTTGTAGTCGTACAATATTCCGCAAGTGACGGCACAGTGATCATCTCCAAAGAATATGCCGCTTCCTCGGCTGATGATGCAGCTGATACAACGGCCGACACAGCTGATGCAGCTGCTGATGCCGCCGCTGACGCAGAGGCTGACGCCGAAGCCGCAGAAGAATAAGAACAAAAATCCATCCGGTGCGGAAATCTAATCCGACCGGATGGATTTTTTTAATCTGATATATTTTTATCTGAATCACAGTGGGCACAGTGCATGCCGGTAAGCTTTTTCTTCGGAAGTTTCCCGCTGTGGGGGCAGCTTCCGCCCGCCGGGCAGCCGATGCACTTCGTTCCTTTTTTCTTTTCCTTAACGATATAGGCGACTGCGCCGCCGATCAGGAGGATCAGTATGATCCCCACAATAATGTCTGCCATGATCAGATCCCTGCCTTTCCAGACTTATTGTACCACACTTTTGCCGTGAAGGCTGTATTCTGCGGCAAATTCCCGGTCAGATTTGCGGATCCGCCACAGGATGATCACTGCAAATGCGAGTACCGCGATCAGTCCCGGAACAAACGCGGTTCCAAGAGAACCGGTCGTAACGAGGGTTCCGACCTGATATACCAGGAAGGCAACCGTATATCCGGTAGCCAGCTGGAGGCAGATGCCGCCAAACAGCCATTTTCCGCTCTTCATCTCCGAGTTCATGGCGCCCAGGGCCGCGAAGCAGGGCGGAGTGTAAAGATTGAACATCAGGTATGCAAGAGCCGCCACTTTCGTCAGTCCCATGACTGTTGCCACTTCACTGCCGCTTCCCACAAGTGCCAGTTCATCTGTATCGATAAGATTTGTCACTCCGTATACAACCGCAAGCGTGCCGACCACATTCTCTTTCGCGATAAATCCTGTGATCGCTGCCGCAGCAAGCTGCCATACGCCGAATCCCAGCGGGATGAACAGGATCGCAAACGGATGGGCGATACTTGCAAGAATGGATGTGCTCTCCGCGCCTTCCTCCACCAGCTGGAACTGCCAGTTGAAGGTCTGCATGATCTGGACCACCGTGTTGCACACAAGGATGATCGTTCCGGCCTTGATGATATACGCCTTGCCGCGCTCCAGCATGGAAACGCATGCACGCTTCAGGCTCGGGATCTTATATTCCGGAAGTTCGATAATGAAGAAAGATTTACGGTATTTCTGTCCCGTGATCCGCTTTACAAGCAGTGCGCCCAGAAGGACGAGCACGATGCCCACCAGATACATGGTCGCCGATACCCACCAGGCATCCGCAAAGAACGCGCCTGCGAAGAGGGCGATCACCGGGATCTTCGCGCCGCAGGGCATGAACGGGGTCAGCATAGCCGTTGTGCGGCGCTCCCGCTCATTGCGGATCGTACGGGACGCCATAACGCCCGGGATGGCACAGCCGGTGCCGATGACCATGGGGATCACGGATTTACCGGAAAGGCCCACACGCTTGAAGATCGGATCCAGCACGACCGTCGCCCTTGCCATATATCCGCAGTCTTCCAGAAGCGCGATCAGGAAGTACATGACCATAACAAGCGGAAGGAAGCCGACTACCGCGCCGACGCCGCCGATGATGCCGTCCACGAGGAGCGCATAAAGGAGCGGGTTGGCATTTTCCATCAGGCCGCCCACCCAGCCCTGGAAGGTCTCGATCCAGCCGACCAGCCAGTCGGCGATCCATGTCCCCAGCGTCGTCTGGGATATGTAGAATACCAGGAAGATCACAACCACAAAGATCGGGATGCCGATGACCTTGTGGGTGATGATCTCATCCACTTTATCCTGGAAGTTTTTATCCTTCGTAAATACTTTCCGCTTCTCTACCTGCTTTACGATGCCGTTGACGAACTCGAACCGCTTCCGGTCGGCCGCCTCCACCGCTTTCTTATCCGTCAGGTCGATGTCCGCCTGTACATACGGCGCCGTCTGTCCCGCGCCCTTCAGAGATGCTGCGGCTCTGACCGCCTCTTTCAGCCCGGTGTGCCCCGCCGATGTGGACACCGTCTTGACAACCGGGCAGCCCAGTTTCTCAGAGAGACGCTTTTCGTCGATCTCGGTCTGCTTCTTATCTGTCACATCGCTCTTGTTGAGCGCCACGACCACCGGAACGCCAAGCTCCAGAAGCTGCGTGGTGAAGAAAAGGCTCCGGCTTAAGTTCGTGGCATCCACGATATTGATGATCGCATCCGGATGTTCGTTCCTGACATAACTGCTTGTAATACTCTCCTCAGACGTAAAAGGCGACATCGAATAGGCGCCGGGCAGATCCACTGCCACCAGTTCCTCCACGCCGTCATAATACGACTTTTTGATCAGGCTTTCCTTGCGTTCCACCGTAACGCCGGCCCAGTTCCCCACCTTTTCATTTCTGCCTGTGAGGGCATTGTACATGGTCGTTTTTCCACTGTTCGGATTCCCTGCAAAAGCAATTCTCATTTTACAAATCTCCTCCTTCATTCCGATTAGTTTTAACTAACCTTGTTTCAAAAAAAACAGTGATCTGCATCACCATTTTTTATTTTATATTGAAATAGCTTTCGCTAAATCAGTATCAATATTGTACCGGCCGTCTTTGATGGAAACGGTACAGCCGCCCCGCACCCTGGAGACCACCGTGATCGGCTCCCCGCTGTAACAGCCCAGTGAAAACAGAAACGCTTCCAGCTCTTCATCGTCTGTCGCAATCCCTTTCACAATATACTCTTTGCCTTCTTCCGCATCAAGTAACGTCATATCAACCAACCCTTCATTTCAGATAAAATCCTGCGTTTCAAGATTTGTTCTTTCTAACATTTGATAGTTTATACTAACTCATATGCGCTGTCAATAGTTTTTGAGAACATTTTTCAAAAAAATTCCAGATTTGCCCATGCGCTGTAATTATGGTATACTTAACGGAAATACCTGCATATGAAAAGAGAGGTGACCCCTGTGCACGGAAATGAATCATCTGAAAATTATCTGGAGACGATCCTTGTCCTTGGCAGACGGCTCCCGGTCGTCCGTTCGGTGGATGTTGCGACAGAACTGAATTTTAAGAAGCCAAGCGTCAGCGTGGCCATGAAAAAGCTTCGTGAAAGCGGACATATCACGGTATCCCATGAGGGATATATCACATTGACGGAATCCGGGAAAAAGATCGCTGAATGCATCTATGAGCGCCATACGCTCCTCTCCACCTGGCTGGAACGGCTCGGCGTGGATCCGGAGATCGCAGCCGAAGACGCCTGCCGGATCGAGCATGTGATCAGCCCGGAAAGTTTTGAAGCGATCAAAAAGCATGTAAACCCTAAAAAGTAAGGAGCATCAATTTTAAACTGATGCTCCTTATTCTTTCTAAAATTCGATCTGTGCAAGCACACTTTTCAGTTCTTCAGCCGATTTTCTAAGATTCTCCTTCTCTTCTTCGCTCAGGCTGATCTCCAGGATCTGCTCTGCCCCCTTATTTCCGATCACGGTCGGTATGCTCAGGCACAGCCCTTCCAGTCCGTACTCCCCGTTCAGTGATACGGAGATCGGCGCTACCGTGTGACTGTCCCGGACGATGGCCTCCGCGATCCTTGCCGCCGCCATCCCGATGCCGTAGTAGGTCGCCCCCTTGCGCTCGATGATCTCGTAAGCACTGTCACGCACCGCATGGTAGATCTCATCTTTTGTCCGGTCCAGATTGCCGATGCCCCGTATGCGGGCAAATTCATCCAGCGGGATGCCGTACACATTCGCACAGCTCCACACCGCGAGCTCGCTGTCCCCGTGCTCTCCTGCAATGAATGCATGGACGTTCTTGCTGTCCACATCCAGCTTCTGACTGATCAGATACTTGAATCTCGCCGTATCAAGAACCGTACCGGATCCGATCACCCGCTCCTTCGGGAATCCGGATTCCCTGAGCGCCACTTCAGTCAGGATATCCACCGGGTTCGATACGATCATCAGGATGCCTTCGCATTTCACCCGCTTGATCTCCGCGATGATCCCTTTCATGATCCGGGAATTCTTCTGCACCAGGTCAAGCCGTGTCTCCCCCGGCTTCTGGTTCGCCCCCGCCGTGATGATCACCACGGATGCGTCCGCGATATCCTCGTATGTTCCCGCATGGATGTCCATGGAATGAGCGAACGGGATGCCGTGGCTGATATCCATCGCCTCCCCTTCTCCCTTCGCCTGGACTGCATCGATCAGGACGAGCTCTGAAAAAGTTCCCTGCTGCATCAGCGTATAGGCGATGGTCGATCCGACAAATCCGCATCCGATCACTGCTGCTTTCTGTATATTCACCATAATTATAACCTCCTTGAAATTCATTTTTATTCCCTAGTATTTTACTAGGATTTCTTTACAAGCCTTATTATAATATAGTTTCTGAAAAAATCAAGAGGTTATACGGAAATTTTTTCAAAAAAATAGCCGGGAAATCATTTGCTGATCTCCCGGCCGGGCCATCCCGGATTTTACTCCTGTAACGACCGTTTTCTTGATATGGTCACTTTTTCATCGTAGCATGCAAATATTTCATCGATCTTCTCTTTATCCGGATTCGGTGTGATGAAGCTCACCACCGGCACAACGACAAGTCCTGCAGCCATGGCCACTGCCCCGGCGTTGATCGGGGACTCGATGAATCCGATGAACATGTTCGCCACCGTGATGCCGACGCCGCTGATAAAGCCGGCCCAGACGCCTGCACGGGTCACGCCCTTCCAGTACAGGCCGTACATAAAGGGCGCCAGGAAGGCACCTGCCAGCGCGCCCCAGGAGATTCCCATGAGCTGCGCGATAAAGGTAGGCGGATCCAGCGCGATCACGACCGAAACGACCAGGAAGAATACAACCAGGATCTGCATGGTGATGATCTGCTTCTTTTCGCTCATATTTTTGATCACATTGTCTTTCAGAAGATCCAGCGTCATCGTGGAACTGGACGTCAGGACCAGCGAAGACAGAGTGGACATGGACGCAGACAGTACAAGCACCACGACGATTCCGATCAGGATATCCGGCAGTCCGGAGAGCATGTGGGGTACAATGCTGTCAAATACGACCGCACCCGATGCATCGTAGATCGCCGGGCTGTCGAACAGCCTGCCGAATCCGCCCAGGAAGTAACAGCCGCCGGACACGACGATGGCAAATACGGTGGAGATCACGGTTCCGGTATTGATGGACTTCTCGTCTTTGATGGCGTAGAATTTGCCGATCATCTGCGGCAGTCCCCAGGTTCCGAGGGAGGTCAGGATGACCACGCCAAGGAGGTTCAGCGGATCGGGCCCGAAGAAGGATGTAAAGGCGCCCGGCTGTCCTACGGTCAGCGGAACGTCGCTGGGGATCTGTGCCATTTCCGATATGGCGTTCATGAAACCGCCCTGTCCGCTCAGCACGGCGGCGATCACCGCCACAATCCCGATGAGCATGATGATGCCCTGGATAAAATCATTGATGGCCGTCGCCATGTATCCGCCCAGGATGACATATACCGCCGTAAAAAGCGCCATCGCGATCACACACCAGGTGTACGGGATGTTAAATGCCATCTCAAACAGCCTGGACAGCCCGTTGTATACGGAAGCCGTATACGGGATCAGGAAAATGAAAACGATCATGGACGCCGCCACTTTGAGCGCCTTTGATCCGTACCGCTCGCCGAAGAAGTCCGGCATCGTCCTTGACTGGAGATGCTGGGTCATGATCTTCGTCCGCCTGCCAAGTACCACCCAGGCCAGAAGACTTCCGATCACGGCGTTCCCGATGCCGATCCAGGTGCTGGCAATGCCGTACTTCCATCCGAACTGACCGGCATATCCGACAAATACAACCGCGGAAAAATAGGAAGTACCGTATGCAAATGCAGTGAGCCAGGGCCCCGCCGAGCGGCCGCCCAGGACGAATCCGTCCACACTGGAGGTATGCCGGCGCGCATAGACCCCGACGCCCGCCATTACCGCAAAAAATATGATCAGCATTGCAACTTTGATTCCCATTGTTCTTTCCGCCTTTCCTGCTCTGTTTCTTTCACTTTATATTTACTTTATTGCGTTACACTTTAAACCGTTACGCTTTAAAGCATTAAAGTTTCTTGTCATAGAATAACACGGGCATTACGCCCGTGTCAACTGTTTTTTGCCTGCATATTTTACTACAGCTGTTCCATCATTTCAAACCGGAATGAAGCCGCCACGCCGGTTGCCACTGTAACTATCATACTATAGATCAGCACGAATGGGAAGATTAAATCCATATTTATGAATACTGCCGCAAGCGCCGCCACGCCGGCCCCGGTACCGAGCAGCATCATCTGGATGCACATACGGATGATGTTCTGCCCCGTCTTCCCGAACGTCTCCCCGACCAGATACTGAGTGATCACCATCGTGTACAGCCGGTTGGCCTGGATGACCACATAGATCAGGATGCAGAATATGATCTTCCATACCGGCACCCGCCAGTAAAGGCCGATCGGCAGGCAGATGACCGTCCCGTTGATAACCGCCTTGATATGCTCCGTCAGCGTAGCATACCACATCTTCCGGAGGGGCGTGTCCGGGATCATGAATATGTAAGGATTCTTAAGCTCTGTCTCCCATTTCCCCAGATACCCGCTCATGCAGAAGGACACATAGGCCACCACGCCCAGCAGGACGATGGGCGCTTCCGAAGAACCGACCGCGTCTTTACCGAAACCGAAGGAGAAGCAGACGGCGATGAACAGAGAGACCAGTGTGAGCTTGTCAAGAAAGAAGAACTTCTCCTTCCGGTATTCCAGCATCTGCCTGTGAAAGACCGCCTTCGCGCCCTTCCCGGTGATCTTTTCACGGACGCGGCGGAAGCTCCGCTTCTTTTCGTTCATGCTCCAGACCATTTCCCCGGCTTTCTTGCGCTTCATGACCTCTGCATAATCGTCGGCAAATTTCGCCGCCTCCTCATAATAGCCGCCGTCGCATTTCATACGGACCGCCGCGGCAACGGAAACGGCCACCACCGCCACATAGAGGACCGTGCAGATCACATTCAGGACGGTCGGGCCAAGCAGGATCAGCCAGTAGGCCGCGATCTGCCAGCCCATGACCGGGATCATCTGGAGCGCCGGGAGATCCACCAGCGCCCAGGCGCTCTCAATGGAAAGACCGTTTACCCGGAAGTAAAGCACCACCGCCAGCGCGAACGCCGCCATAAAGATCTTGATCGCCCAGCGGATCCCTTTCATCAGTTTCTCTGGCAGCCGGTCATTGGTATACAGGAACAGCATGACCGCGATCTCGAAAGCCAGCTCGATGACCAGTCCGAACAGGACCACCAGGACCGCCTTCACCGGATGGATCCCGAACACGGTAAACGCCCCGATCCCGATCACGATCCAGATGCACACAGACATCACATAGTTCATCCAGGCGCTCTCAAGCAGCACCAGCTTCGGGCTGACCGGCGACGGGAATACAAAGTGTGCGTGGGCGGGACGGAAGAGGATCCCCTTTCTGGAAGAATAGGACATAAAATTACCCAGGAATCCGTATATGCTCCAGATGATCAGGACCGCCAGCAGTCCCTTCGGCGAATCAATGTGGATCGTCAGCGCCAGGGTGCCCAGCATCGCCACCACGAAGATCCCGTATGCGATCCCGAAAATCAGAAGGATCAGGGTCAGCGGCTTCCTGCACGCCTGCTTCAGGTTGTTAATAAGGCTTCGTTTCGTCAGATAGATCAGCGCTTTCATTCTTTCTCACCGCCTGTCACCGCGAAGAACAGTTCGTCCAGATCCCGTCCTTCCGCATCTGCTTTTGTATAGGACGCTTTGATATGTCCCTTTTCCATGACAAACATAACGTCCCAGAGGTCTTCCACCATCTCCAGCATATGGGTGCTGATGAGCACGGTGACGCCCCGGCTCCTGAGCTCGAGCACCACTTCCTTCAGCATCCGGATAGCCGCCGGATCCAGCCCGACCATGGGCTCGTCCAGCAGGATCACTTTTGGCTTTACAGCCAGGGCGCAGCAGATGCTCACCTTCTGCATCATCCCTTTGGACAGTTCATTGCCCAGCTTCTCCTGCTTGTCTTCCATCTCAAAATCCCGGAGGATCTCCGTCACTTCCTCATCGGTAATATCGCTGCCGTACGCCATCCGCACATACTCGATATGTTCCCGGACCGTCAGGGCGTCAAACATATTCGGGATCTCCGGCACATAGGCAAAGACCTTCTTCGCCTCCAGCGACCGGGCCGGCATCCCCTGGATCCGGATCATCCCCTTATAACGGAGAAGTCCTGCGATGCTCTTGATAATGGTGGATTTTCCAGCGCCGTTCGGCCCAAGCAGGATCCCCACCTGTCCGTCCGGGACCGTAAATGTCACGTGGTCCACGGCCTTATTCTTCCCATAATTCTTACTCAGATCCTGTATTTCCAGCATATATCCTCCTGTCTGCGGAAAATTTTACCGGTAAAAAAATCCCGCATCTTTGTATTATTGGTTTAATACAAAGATACAGGATGTCCACATTTTTGTCAATCGGTTTCTGGTTAATTTTATATTAAGATTCCAGCTTCTCCGCCACTTCGCCCTGCTTTTTATAAATGCTGTTTCCCGGTACAAAACCGCGCACCGAGGAGAGCGGATAGATGTTGCTGTGGCTTCCGACTACCGTGCCCGGATTCAGGACGCTTCCGCATCCCACCTCAACTTCGTCGCCGAGCATGGCGCCGAATTTCTTCATACCGGTCTCGATATTTCCGTCCGGAGTCTTTACAACAACCAGCTTCTTGTCGGATTTTACATTGGATGTGATGGATCCGGCGCCCATGTGGGACTTATACCCCAGGATCGAGTCGCCGACGTAATTATAATGGGGAACCTGCACCTTATTGAACAGGATCACGTTTTTAAGCTCTGTGGAGTTTCCTACGACTGCGCCCTCGCCCACGATCGCATTGCCGCGGATAAATGCACAGTGGCGCACTTCCGCCTCTTTGCCGATGATCGCCGGCCCGTTGATAAATGCAGTCGGTGCGACTTTGGCGGACTTTGCGACCCAGACGTTCTCTCCGCGCTTCTCGTATTCTTCTTCGCTGAGCGTATTGCCAAGTTCTACGATGAACGCGCTGATCTTCGGCAGGACTTCCCACGGGTAGGTCGCGCCTTCGAAAATGTCCTTTGCGATCGTCTCATCAAGTGTATAAAGTTCCTTCACTGTAAGTGCCGTTAATGTCTCCATTTCTTATTCTTCCTTTCCGCCGGTCTTCTTCCGGCCCTTTTTATAAAAACCCGCCGCCCTGTCGTAGCAGGCCCTTAACTGATACTGATTATTGAGCCCTTTGACCCCCACCGTTCTCCGGGTAATGAAGTCATCAAGCTTCTTCATATATTCATCTGATGTGATGGTTCCTTCCGCCACATAGGTCAGACCCTTTTCCCAGCTGGCCGTCAGTTCCGGATTCAGCAGGGAGCGGATGGAATTGTCCACCACGTCGTACACGATCTCCCCCTGCAGTGTGGGGGTGATGATCTGGGTTTTCTTATTGAGCGCCAGATATTTGATGTGGATCAGTTTTTTAAGGATCTCCGCCCTTGTGGCGCTGGTGCCGATGCCGCTGCCCTTTATCTGCGCGCGCAGTTCTTCATCTTCTATAAGCTGCCCGGCATTTTCCATGGCCAGGATGATGGAACCGGAATTATAGCGCTTCGGCGGGGATGTCTCCCCCTCTTTGATATCCAGTGAACGCACCGGGAGGACGTCGCCTTTTTTCAGTGTCTTTATCGCCTCGAAAAGCGCCTGATCCGATGGCTGATCCGGATTGTCCTGATCCCGCGCTCCCGCATCTTCATTGTCGGGACCGTTCTGCCCCTGGCTCCTCGGAACGCCGGCCACTTTCAGGTAGCCTTCTTCCGCCAGGACTTTAAAGTTTGAGAAAAAGCTCTCGCCCCGCATCTTCGAGACAATGGATACTTTCTGATACACTGCCGGCGGATAAAAGATGCTTAAAAACCGTCTGACGATCAGGTCATATACACGGTGGGCGGTCGCAGACACCGCGTTGAGCGCCGCAAGCCCCTGCCCCGTCGGGATGATCGCATAGTGGTCCGTGATCTGCTTATCATTGACATAGCGGGTCTTTGCCAGGTTCTTATGGCTTCCGAACTGAAGGATGTCTTGGAGATACGGCCCGGCCATGGGGTATTTTGACAGGCCGTTCAGGTTCCGGCTGATCTCCTTTGCCACAGCCGTGGACAGGACTCTGGCGTCGGTCCTCGGATAGGTCACCAGCTTCTTCTCATACAGTTCCTGGACGATCCGCAGCGTCTCATCCGGGCTGATCTTGAACCGGCGGGAACAGTCATTCTGGAGCTCCGCCAGATTGTAAAGGAGGGGCGGATTCTTCTTCTCTTTCTTCTTTTCCACCGACTCGATCCGGCAGGAAAGAGGCTGCTCCTCCGACAGATATGTGATCAGCGCCCGGGCATCCTTCTCTTCCTTAAATCCGTTTTCTTTGTACAGCTCCGGCACAAGGAGAAGTTCGCCGGAGTCTTTCACCTCTGCGTAACGGGAGCCTGCCGCCGCCCGCCACTCTCCTTCAAACGTATGTCCGGACGCATCGACCGTACTTATAACCCGGTAAAAAGGCGTCTTCACGAATTCCCGGATCTCCCGTTCCCTGCGGACCACCATGCCGAGCACGCAGGTCATGACACGCCCCACGGATATGACGGCGTATTTCGTTTTCAGATAAGAAGAAATACTGTTCCCGTACTTCAGCGTCAGAAGACGGGAGAAATTGATCCCCATCAGGTAGTCTTCTTTGGCTCTTAAGTAAGCGGATGCGCTCAGGTTGTCGTATTCTGACAGGTCCTTCGCCTCCCGGATCCCCCGCAGGATCTCTTCCTCTGTCTGGGAATCGATCCACACGCGCCGCCGCTTCTTGCCGGTCACATGGGCTTCCTGTTCGACAAGACGGTAGATGTACTCTCCCTCCCGTCCGGAGTCGGTGCACACGTAGATCGTATCCACATCCTCCCGGTTCAGGATCCCGCTGACCGTCTTAAACTGCTTTGCCACGGCAGGGATCACTTCGTATTTGAAGTCATCCGGGATAAACGGAAGCGTATGCAGATTCCATTTCTTCAGCGCCGGATCATAGGCTTCCGGATAGCTCATGGTCACCAGATGGCCCACGCACCAGGTGACGATGGCCTCGTCTGATTCCAGGTATCCGTCGCCCCGTCTTGTCTTCAGTTTCAATGCCTTTGCGAATTCCTGCGCCACACTGGGCTTCTCCGCAATATATACTGATTTTGCCATAGATGTCTGTTTCTGTTCTCTTTTCTTATTAATCCGTCAGAAAACGGTATGCCGTGCGGCTGTCGTATTTCATGCCTTTCCTGCACACCGGGGACGGGAAGTTGTCATGATGGATGGCGTCCGGATAGTACTGGGTCTCCAGACAAACCGCGCTTCGTTTCTCATAGACCGCCCCGTCCTTCCCCGGCTCATGGTCAAGGAAGTTGGCGGTGTACATCTGCACGCCCGGAAGGTCTGTATATACTTCCATCCGGATCCCGCTCTTTTCTGACGTCACTTCTGCTACTTTAGCAAATCTGCCGTTGTTTTTCAATACCCAGTTGTGGTCGTAACCGCCGCCGAAACGGAGCGGTTCGTAATCTGCATCGATCTCTTTTCCGATCTCTTTCGCTGTCCTGAAATCCATCGGCGTACCCTCCACACTCCGGATCTCGCCGGTGGGGATAGACTCTGCATCCGCCGGCGTAAAGCTGTCCGCATTGAGCCATACTTTATGTTCCAGCACGGACCCGCTGTTGTGTCCGTTCAGGTTAAAATAGCTGTGATTTGTCATATTGATGATGGTATCCTGGTCCGGCACCGCCTCGTAATGGATGCTCAGCGCATTCTCATCGTCCAGATGATAAGTCACGCGCATATCCAGGGCGCCCGGGTATCCCTGGTCGCCGTCCGGGCTGTGGAGCAGGAAGGTGATCCGGTCGTCCGCGCGGTCTTCCACGTTCCAGATCCGCTTCTGATAATAATCACTGCCGCTGTGAAGATTGTTTTTCCCGTTGTCATTTTTTTCAAGAGGATAGGTTACGCCGTTGATCTCAACCGACGCCCCGCCGATCCGGTTGGCATTCCTGCCAACGGTGGCACCGACTCCCGCCGTGCCGCGCTCGTATCCTGCGGCATCATCATATCCGAGCACCACGTCCGCCATGTTCCCGTCTCTGTCCGGAACGAACAGACGCACCAGCGACGCCCCGAAGTCTGACACATAAGCCTTCATTCCTTTCTGGTTTTTCAGCAGATAGAGCTGTGCCTCTTTCCCGTCTTTCGTCGTTCCGAATGTTGTTACTGTCTGATTCTCCATCATTTCTTCTCTCCTTTATTTCTTTCTGAATATGCCAAGCAGCCGGCTAAAGAAGGACGGTTTCTCTTTTGTCCCCGCCGCTGCGGAAGGTCTTCTCGCATTCAGCGCCTCTTTCATGAATGCAGCCTGGGCATTGACCGGTTCCGGTCCCCGGGTTACTTTCCGGTATGTACCGTCGCTCAGCATCTTTCTTGCCTTTACATTATCTGAAAGCATGATGTTCAGATCATGGATCAGTTTCCTGCGGATCTCCGGATCGAAGATGGGGCAGGCCACCTCCACCCGGTTCTCTGTATTCCGGGTCATCATATCGGCCGATCCGATGTAGACTTTCGCCTCGCTTCCCCGGCCGAACACGAATACCCTCGGGTGCTCCAGATACCGGCCTACGATGCTCGTAACACTCACATTCTCCGTCCTTCCCGGGATCCCCGGAAGGATGCAGCAGATCCCGCGCACGATCAGGTCCACCTTCACGCCGGCATTGGATGCCTCCGACACCTTGCGGATAAAATCCATATCCGTCAGGGAATTCATTTTCATCAGCACCCGCCCCTGGTCGCCTTTGAGGATCTCTTCGTCGATGAGGGACAGGACTTTCTGCTTCAGGCTGGTGGGCGATACGATCAGATGATCGTAGACGCCGTCCAGGTTGCCGATGGACATATTTTTGAAAAATACAGCCGCATCCTCTCCGATCTCCTGGTTGGCGGTGATCAGGGAGTAGTCTGTGTACATTTTCGCAGTCTTTTCATTGTAGTTCCCGGTCCCGACCTGGGTAATGTAGCGGATCTCATTTTTATTCCGGTATGTGATCAGGCAGAGCTTGGAGTGGACCTTGTAATCCTCGAATCCGTAAAGGACCCGGCAGCCCGCCTCTTCCATACGCTCCGACCAGTCGATATTGTTCTGCTCGTCAAAACGCGCCCTCAGCTCGATCAGCGCCGTCACTTCCTTGCCGTTCTCGGCTGCAGCGCACAGGTATTCCACCAGTCTGGCCTTTTTCGCCAGACGGTAGATGGTGATCTTGATGGTCATCACATCCGGATCGGACGCCGCCTCACGGATCAGCTGCAGGAAAGGATCCATGCTCTCATAAGGAAATGACAGCAGCACGTCCTTATGCTTCACCTGCTCCATCACACTGCCCTCCGCCAGGGCGGAAGACGGCTGCGGACTGAACGGCTCATCCGTGAGCGCCCGCTTCATGGATTCCGGCAGTTTGTCAGCGATGGCAAAGATGAAACCAAGCTTCATCGGTACCTTCGTCCGGAAAATGCACTGCGGTGTGATCTTGAACCGGCTGCAGAAATATTTCTCCATCTCTTTGCCAAGGGGAGAGGCCGTCTCCAGACGCACGACCGCCATTCTCCTGCGCTTATGGAGCGTTTCCTTCATGATATGCCGGAAATCATCGTGGTCCGCATAGGCCTCGTCATCCGGAGAAATGTCTGCGTTGCGGGTCACACAGATATAGTTCTTATCCGACACTTCATACCGGTCAAACACCAGGTCCAGGTACTCCATGATCACTTTCTCCATGCGGATATAGCGGATGTCATGGCCCGGGAGATAGAGCACATCGGAAATGTATTCCGGGACCGGAACGATCCCCATCATAGTCTTATTGTTCTGTTTCAGATTGGCCACGACATAGATCTCTTTGCTGATCAGGTGGGGAAACGGATGATTCGCATCGATGATCTGCGGAGAAAGGACCGGCAGGATCTGTTCCTTAAAATATTTCTTCACATACTTCTTCTCCTGCTGCTCCAGTTCCTTCAGATCCAGCCCGCACACCCCGTAGGGCTTCAGCTGTTTCTTGATCTCCGCGTAAGTCTTGTCGCGCTCTTTGTAAAGGGGCGCCACGGCCGCATAGATGGCGTCCAGCTGCTGGCTTGCCGTCATACCGGACCGGATATCCAGCTTCCGGTTGTCCGCCGCAGCCATGTCATAGAGGCTTCCCACGCGGATCATGAAGAATTCGTCCAGGTTGCTGGTGAAGATGGCCACAAACTTCATCCGCTCCATCAGAGGCACCGTCTCATCCCGCGCCTCTTCCAGCACTCTCTGGTTGAACCGGAGCCATGAAAGCTCCCGGTTCTGCGTGTAGTCAAGTATCTCCTGTTTTCCCATCTCGTTTATTCTCCTTTATTTTCAGCATCCTACGCTTTCAGGAAAGCCCGGAGTTCATCCATCCGCTCTTCCATATGCTGATAGCCGTGCTCGTAAAATGCCTCCAGTGACTCTTTGCTGCGCTCCAGTCTGGAAACCGGCTTCACCTGGGGACGGATCACGAAGATCTTCCCCGCCTTTTCCAGCTGGTCGATATGATTCATCAGTTTATTATATTCAAAACTTCTCCGGAAAATGGTCCGGACCAGGTTCGGATAAGATCTGTATGCACGCTTATATACCCGCTGGAGCGCCGGGGATATGACTTTCTTCCGGTAGCCCTGATTCTTGGTCAGGACGATAACGATCTTTTTATTTCCCAGCTTCCGGGCCCGTCCCAGGGGCACCGAATCCGCCAGTCCGCCGTCCAGATAAGGCGTTCCGTCCACATTGACGATGGGCGTAAGGAGCGGCATGCTGCTGGAAGCCCGGCAGATCTTCATGAGCCGGTCCCGGTCGTGGTCTTCCGTCATATATTCGGCTTTCCCTGTGATGCAGTTGGTCGTCACCAGTTCACAGTGGATCTCTGAATTAAAATACGTGTCAAAATCAAACGGGAACAGTTCATTCGGATATTTGTCAAAGATCAGATCCATATTCATCAAACTCTTCTCTTTCACAAATTCCCGGATGCCGTAATAATAACTGTTCTCCTTATCTGCGGGAATCATACAGTCCCGGGTCCGCCGCGGCTGCTTCGACACATAATCCACGGCATTGCAGGCGCCTGCCGACACCCCGATCACATGGGACATATACAAGTCCTGATCCATCAGATAATCCAGTACGCCGGAAGTGAAAACACCGCGGGTGGCGCCGCCCTCCAGTACAAGTGTTGCTCTCTCTATAGACATTATAATTACCTCTTTCCTATATGCAGTTCGCAGTTCACCCGCGCTGAGCAGGTGAACTGTTATGGGTACATTATACCCCTTTTTTATGTGTTCGGAAACCCCTTGCCTTTTGGTATATTTTCATGGTAATATAGGCGTTGGTGCGCTATGATTTTATATTTTATATTATTATAAGGAGAGATCAGTATGATCAGTGCAAACAACGTGACGCTGCGCGTAGGAAAAAAAGCGCTTTTTGAAGACGTGAATATTAAGTTTACCGAGGGCAACTGCTACGGCCTTATCGGCGCCAACGGCGCGGGAAAATCTACATTCCTGAAGATCCTTTCCGGCCAGCTTGAGCCGACAAAGGGCGAGATCGCCATTACACCGGGCGAGCGGCTTTCTTTCCTGCAGCAGGATCATTTTAAATATGATGAATTCCTGGTGCTCGACACCGTTATCATGGGAAATGCAAGACTCTATGAGATCATGAAGGAGAAAGAGGTCATCTACGCCAAAGAGGACTTCACCGACGAGGACGGCATCAAAGCCAGCGAGCTGGAGGCGGAATTCGCCACCATGAACGGCTGGGAGGCGGAGTCCGACGCGGCTTCTCTTCTGAATGGCCTGGGCATCGATACAGAGCTTCATTATAAATATATGAAGGATCTGACCGGACCGGAGAAGGTCAAAGTCCTGCTGGCACAGGCACTGTTCGGCAACCCGGACATCCTGCTCCTGGACGAGCCGACCAACCATCTGGATCTGGACGCCATCGCATGGCTCGAGGAATTCCTGATCAACTTTGACAATACCGTGATCGTGGTCTCCCATGACCGTTACTTCTTAAATAAAGTATGTACGCAGATTGCGGATATCGACTATGGCAAGATCCAGCTCTACACCGGAAACTATGACTTCTGGTACGAGTCCAGCCAGCTTCTGATCCGCCAGATGAAAGAGGCGAACAAGAAGAAAGAAGAAAAGATCAAAGAGCTGCAGGAGTTCATCTCCCGGTTCAGCGCCAACGCTTCCAAGTCCAAGCAGGCGACTTCCAGAAAGCGTGCGCTGGAGAAGATCCAGCTTGACGAGATCAAGCCGTCCAGCCGGAAGTACCCTTACATCGACTTCCGCCCGAACCGCGAGATTGGAAATGAAGTTCTCACGGTTGAAGGTCTGTCAAAGGCCATCGACGGCGAGAAGATCCTGGACAACATAAGCTTTACCCTGGGACATGACGACAAGGTCGCATTCGTGGGCAGCAACGAGCTGGCCAAGACCGTGCTCTTCAAGATCCTGATCGGCGAGATGGAGCCGGATGAGGGTACTTACAAATGGGGCGTCACTACATCCCAGGCTTACTTCCCGAAGGATTTCGGCGGCGAATTCGACAGCGACTACAATATCACCGAGTGGCTCACCCAGTATTCGGAAGAAAAGGACGTCACCTACGTCCGCGGCTTCCTTGGCCGTATGCTCTTCTCCGGCGAGGACGGCGTGAAGAAGCTGAAAGTGCTCTCCGGCGGTGAGAAAGTCCGCTGCCTGCTCTCCAAGATGATGATCTCCGGAGCAAACGTGCTGCTCCTGGACGAGCCGACCAATCATCTGGATATGGAAGCCATCACTGCCCTCAACAACGGAATGATCAAATTCCCGGGCGTACTGCTCTTCACTTCCAGAGACCATCAGATCGTCCAGACCACGGCAAACCGGATCATGGAGATCGTGCCGGGCGGACACCTGATCGACAAGATCACCACCTATGATGAATACCTGGAAAGCGACGAGATGGCGAGAAAGAGACAGACTTATTCCGTGCAGACGGAGGAAGACGACTAAACCGGTGTATTTTCACATTGGGGGTTTCCTTTTTGAAGTGATTCTGATATAATAAAAAAGCTGTGGACGTCCACAGGGCGTGCACAGCTCATAATAAATGGAGACGTATCGAAGTGGTCATAACGGGGCGCACTCGAAATGCGTTTGCCCTCCGGGGCACGAGGGTTCGAATCCCTCCGTCTCCGCTAATATAAAATCCGGTAACCGTGCAGGTTTCCGGATTTTTCTTTTGACCGATTTTCGACCTTTTCAGTCGAAAATGTTCGAAATCTTATTATTGTTTAACAGATTTTTACATTTTACGATAATATCGGTGTAAGGACAGGTTGATCAGATAAGGAGGAAATACAGATGAATTATGAAAAAGTTATCATCAATACTCTGGACTCCTTCGGAGTCAGCCGCTCCTACACCGGTTACAACTATGTGGTGTACGGGTTACTGCTCATTCTTGAGGACAGTGAACGGATCGAATGCATCACGAAAACGCTGTACCTCGATGTGGCAAAACACTTCCACACCAACTGGAACTGTGTAGAGAAGAACATGCGCACGGTCGTGAATCACGTATGGGATTCACATAACACTGAACTCCTCGAAACCATCTTCAGCCGGTCCGGCCGGAGCCGGAAACCGACCAATAAAGAATTTCTGAAATACATGTATGACTACATAATCCATTTTGACAACGAGATCATGATCGCCGACAGACGGATCCCTATGATCTGCCCGGTTTCAAACGCCTACTGCGAGGCGCTGAGCACATTTTACATAAAACTGTCGCAGATATATGAGAAGAATTAATCTTTTATCAGATGCAGAATGCAGCATAAAGCGGGACGGTCTTCTTATTATCCTCAAACCCGAAATTTTTTGCTGATAGTTTGATCGCATAGGCAGGCTTATAAGCATCCATATAGACCTTTAAGCTCTTTGCCCGGGTATTGTCAGCCGATTTTACTTCGACAGGGATAAGCTGACCGTCACGCTGAATGATGAAATCAACCTCTGCCCCGCGCGCGGACTCCCAGTAGTATGTTTTATATCCGTTGACCGAAAGCTGCACATCCACATAGTTTTCCGCCATGCCGCCCTTGAAGTCATCAAGTTCCTCAACCATATAGAGAACATCATTTGCCGCCAGATCTTTCTTCGCACAAAGCAGCCCCAGATCTGAAACATAAATCTTAAACGCATCAATATCACGATAATTTTCCAGAGGTTTACGGACCTGCTCCACTTTATACACCCGCGAAACAATACCGGAGAGACAGAGCCATTCAATCGCATTTTCGAATTCAGACGCCCGCCCGCCTTTTTTGATCAGCTTATACTGAAAACGAGTGTTTTTCTTTGAGAGCTGAACGGTAATGTTGTCATAGGCAAGTCTTGTTTTCTTGATTTCATTTACGGTATTATATTTGCTCATATCATTGAGATAGCTTACAAGTATGGTATCCTGCGTATGGCGCACAAGAAGATAATCTTTCGTCTCTTTAAACAGGAGAACGCACTCGGGCATACCGCCCACTACAAGATACTGCCTGTAAAGCTGCATTGCCGCATCGTGCAGAGCGTCCGGCATAGGCGTATCGGCTGCAAAGCACTTCCTGATCTGCTTTACAAGAGCGTCCTCACCCATAGCCAGCATAAACTCCTCCATATCCATAGGATACAGGGTTTTCATATCGACTTTCCCGACCGGAAAAGAGAATTTTGCCCTGCTTACCGCTACACCAAGCAGACTGCCAAGTGCTGCGATATGATAGTCCGGAGCATCTTCACAAAAGTATTTCAAAGAAGTCAGTGCCCGTTCGCAAAGCTGCACTTCATCGAATACGATCAATGTCCTGCCCTTTACGATCGTCTGGCCTGCAATATGCGATAAAATGGGAATCAGATAATCCGGACTGATATTTTCTTCAAACGTCCTGTTCAGCTTCGGATTTGTTTCAAAATTGAAATATGCCACATTATCATAATGCCTGCGTCCAAACTCTAAAATCGTATAGGTTTTCCCGACCTGTCTTGCCCCCTGCAGGATCAGAGGCTTGCGGTGAGCGCTTTTCTTCCACGATTCCAGAAATTGCATAATCTTTCTGTACATGACACTTCTCCTTTCGTTTTAAATTAAATATAGTATTGCATATATTCGTGTAAATATCAACGATATTTTCTTGTATTTTCACACTAATCAACACGAAAGGAGCGTATGCGGGAATTTTTCCCTCACATCCGCTTAATATCCGCACATGACGATCACCCGCTGGGGCGTGGTCTGCGCCGGCATGCTGAATGTGGCCGCCGTGTAGAATACGAGCAGTTCCATGTTTTCCGGACTGCATGTATACGGCTGCCCGTTCAGAGTCATTACATTTGTCATCGGTCCGATGTTCAGCTTCAGGGACCCATCCGCCGATTCCATCTGATCGTTGAAATAGTCCAGCATTACCTGCTGGCCTCTTCGCAGAGGCACCACAAGCTCCGCCCGGTACTGGGGCGGATACACTGCCGGCGTGGGCAGGTTCGTGTCATAGAACGCGGCAACGCGCATCCCCGGGCGGAGACGGACATGATCGATCACCGCCGTGTCACCGGACACGACCACGTTGGTCACTTCCCCGTCGCCGGACAGTGCCAGGATCATGGAGCAGCAGTCATCGCTCCGGTCAATATTCCGGATGAGCCCCTCCACCTTTTCAAAAGTCTCATATGCCATAATCAAAAAACTCCCAGACGCTTTTCTATTATACTATGCATATGGGACCGAAGATGCCCCATGTTGATTTCATCCCTGCATCCGAAGATCAGTGGCGCTCCTTCCCGCTGAACACTTCGCAGAACCGGGCTGCCGTGGACACGGGCTCCCCGCCCAGCACGAGATGGGATACATCCCCCAGCTTCAGTCCCCGGAAGCAGGCGATCCCCTGCTGGCGTTCCTCGGTCACAACTTCTGTCACCGATGTGGGCGCCAGCGCCAGACTGTGCCACAGAAGGAAGGGCGAGACATTCCAGAGATGAGAAAGGAATACACAGGTAATGGCAAAATGACAGAAGAAGGTCAGTGTCTCTGTACTCTCCTTCTCCACCCGGTAAATGTTCCCGTCACGCACATAGCCGTATCCCGCAAGCAGCCGGTCGAATTCTTCCGTCACCCGGTCGTAGATCTCCACTGTATCTGAATGGCGGCAGATATCGCAGTCCCGCCAGCGCACCGGATCCATGCAGTCCATGTGGGCGCCCCAGTAGGACGGGACCACATCCCACACGATCCGCGGCACGTAGCGCCCGTTTTCTTTCCGGCTCATGGGATAGGCCTCTTCCAGATGCAGGGCCTGATTGAGATCGATCACCGCCGGGAATTCCTAAAGCCACCCCAGCGTTTTCGCCGTACGGCCCAGTTTTTTCATACAGTATCCGGCCGTCGCCTGCGCCCGCCCGAGGGGCGAGGCAAAGCATGTTCCCATTTCCAGGTCCTCAGCGCGTTCCGCAAGGAACGCCGCCTCCCGGTGTCCTTTCTCCGTCAGGGTATCGTGTACATAATCCGGATCTCCGTGCCGGACAAATAATAATCTCATCTTCCGTCTCCTTATCTCTTTTTACTGATCCTGCTTCCAGATCTGATCCAGCCAGTCTTTCGCAAGCTCCGGCCAGATCCCGACCGTTTTCAGCGTCTTACGGATCTCGTCTTTCTGCTCCGGGTCCCACTTCTCCTTCTTCCTGCCGTCCAGGCCAAAATCCGCCAGGATCTCCCGGCCTTTCTCCGGCGGGTACGACGTCTTCCCGGCACTTACCGCCCCGGCCAGAAGACGGATCTGTTCCAGTGTATACGGTTCGCCGAAATCACGCTCCAGCCACTGCTCTGTAGCCACGGACAACCCGTGCACCCCGTCTGAAAATACATGGTGGGCAAAAGGTACCCCCTGCTCTCTGCAAGCCTGCGCGAAAAGATAGCTGTTCTCCACAGGCACCGATGCATCCGTCACGGTCTGCCAGAGAAAACAGGGCGGCGTATCCGCGGACACATGTTTCTCAAGCGACATATATTCCAGTTCATCCGCACCCGGCTCTGATCCCAGAAGGGCCAGCATGGAATCCACGTGCGTGTATTGTCCGGATGTGATCACCGGGTAAGCCAGGATCGCCGCATCCGGCCGGTTCGTCCACACGTTGAATCTCTCGTCAGGATCCGCGACATCCTTATAATGCACGCACAGGCTTGCCGCCAGATGTCCGCCGGCGGAAAATCCGCACACTGCCACCCGGTCCGGATCCACTGAATATCGGTCCGCTTTTGAACGGATCATGCGCACGGCCCTGGAAATATCCTGCAGGGGCTGCATCTTAAGCGGCGTATCCAGAAGATTGACCGTATAAACCAACACAAATACATTATACCCATACCGGTAGAATGTCTCCGCCGGCAGATGCGCCTCAGACGGAGAGGCATTGCGGTACGCCCCGCCCGGCACAATGACCATGGCGGGATGGATCTCCCGGTCTTCATGGATATAGCTGATCATAAACGGTGCAAAGCCGTATGCGGCGGGATAATGATACTCTCCTTCCCGCCAGAGGAGGATCTTCTCTCCTGTCATCTGATTTTCCTTTCCTCTAAACACAATACCTGCGGCCAGACGGTAATCCATCTCTTACTGTCTGCCGCAGGTACATTTCTTCATCCATAGAGCGGCATCTCTGCCCTTACAGCTCTACCTCATCGATATACGGGTTCTTCACTTCGTAGAACCGCTCTTCTTCCACGGATCTTGCCAGGTCCATGTCGATCGGCATCTTACCGAGTACCGGCACGCCCATCTCTCCGGCGATCTCTTCGATATGGCTCTCGCCGAACACTTTGATTTCTTTTCCGCAGTCCGGACATTTTACATAGCTGTAGTTCTCAACCACGCCGAGTACCGGGATGTTCATCTGCTCAGCCATATTGGCCGCCTTCTTCACGATCATCTGCACCAGATCCTGGGGAGATGTCACGATCACCACGCCGTCCACCGGCAGGGACTGGAATACCGTCAGCGGCACATCGCCTGTTCCGGGCGGCATATCCACAAAGAGATAATCCAGGTCGCCCCACATAACGTCTGTCCAGAACTGCTTTACCACGCTGGCAATGATCGGTCCTCTCCAGATAACCGGAGCGGACTCGTCTTCCAGCAGCAGGTTCACAGACATGATCTTCGTGCCGTCTTTGGCCGTACAGGGGATGATATTCTCCTCTGTGGCTCCCGCTTTCGTGTGGATGCCGTACATCTTCGGGATGGACGGACCGGTCACATCCGCATCCAGGATGCCCACCGTATAGCCCTTCTCGCGCATCATCCTTGCAAGAGACGCCGTTACCAGAGATTTACCGACTCCGCCCTTGCCGCTCACGACTCCGATCACTTTCTTAATGGATGAGTACATGTTCGCCGGCTCGCGGAAGTCCGTCTTCTTGCTCGTGCACGTATCCGCATGCGCACAGCCTGCACAGGATTCTTCAGTACATTCATTATTTGTATTCTGTTCTTCAGCCATTGTATAATCCCTTCTTTCTTTCACTGAAAGCCGATCCGGTGGATATCGTCCGGATCAGCCGCTTTGGATAGTATACCACATTCCGGCGGTTTTTGTACATATATAAAAATGAATTTCCGACATTTGTCGGTTACGATCAGTCACATCTGTCTTATTCTTCCTCCGGCCACATCTGGCGGATCTGCTCAAAGATCTCCCGCATCGGGATCTTCAGTTCACCGCTGAATATACCAACCGGGACATCATCCTGCGGCCCGTATACAGCCGCGATGCCATCTTCCGGAGTCCAGTAGACACACACGCGCTCCCGATCCGGATCCACCACCCAGTACTCCCGCACACCCGCGGCCGCATACTTGGCAAGTTTGATCTTCGTATCCCGGCGGACCGAAGACGGAGACAGGATCTCGATCACAAAGTCCGGCGCCCCCATAATATTTCTCCGGCGTAATTTAGCCGGATCACAGACCACAACCAGATCCGGCACCAGCATGGAGCGGTCATCACAGTCGATCTGAACCCCGGGCGAAGCCGGAAATACCATACAATATCCGCCTTTTTCTTCAATATGACTGTAAATTGCATGACAGATCTTCGTGATAAGATACTGATGCACTGTACTCGGCATCCCCATATCATAAATCACCCCATCGATCAGTTCCACCCTTACATTTTCCGGAGTCGCAAAATAGTCGTCAAGCGTGTAGCTGCCCTGCCTTGCCTTATACGCAGGAGCCGCTTCGCGCACCACATCATTATGACTGTCTCCGGAACAATAGCCCGAATCTTCGTTCTGCTCATCAAATTTCATGATCATCTCCAGCGCCTGTATTGTCTTGTGCCTCGGCGTGCGCGTTTCTCCGCTGAAGATCTTCTGGATGGTGCCCACCGGGACACCGGACAGCTCTGAGAGCTGTTCAAATGTATAGCCGTTCTTCTCTTTAAAATACATCAGCTGCTTCAGGTTCATCATACGCTCCTTTCTCCCTGTCGGACAGAGAAATAATAAACGGTTGAAATCCGGTCTGTTTTTTATTATCATGCCGAATTCCAACCGTTTTGTCAATTTTATGCTTCCGTCCGCGTCACATCTTTCAGCCACTTATAACTCCTGTACCGCCACAGCGTGATCGGGATCTTGATGATCTCATCGCTCATCAGGATCACATATACAACGGGGACGCTGAACTTAAATACAAACGCCGCGATAAATCCGAGCAGGATCGAGCAGCCCCACATGGTGCTCACATCCAGGATCAGACCGAACCGGGTGTCTCCGCCTGAACGGAAGATCCCCACCACCATAGTCGTGTTGAACGCCTGTCCGATCACAAAATAAGACATAACGAAGAACATGATCCGCAAGTATCCTTTCGCCGTGTCCGTAAGCGACAGCGCCGCCGCGGCAGGGCCCGATACCGCCAAGATGACCAGGCCGCCCAGTGCGCCCATAATGAGACTGAGCCAGATGAACCGCTTCGCATAAGCCCTGGCGTGTTCCAGCTTCTTCTCCCCGATGGTCTTACCCAGATAGATGGCCGCCGCGCTGGAAAGGCCGAAGGAAACGACCGTCGCCAGCTGCCTTGCCACCTGGGCCACCGAATTGGCCGCCACCGCAGAGCTTCCCAAATGCCCGAGGATCGCGGTATTGGCCGCTGTTCCCAGTCCCCACATGATCTCATTGGCAACCACCGGGAGGGCGTACTTCATAAAATCCCGGAAGAGTTCCCGGTCCGTGTGCAGGATATATTTCGGCCGCAGCTTGATCTCTTTATTAAATATCCGGGCATAGCCGAAGGTCAGGATCACTTCCAGGATCCGAGCGCACAACGTTCCCAGCGCAGCGCCTGCAACGCCCATGGCCGGCAGGCCGAAGAGCCCGAAGATAAAGATCGAGTTCATCACGATATTGCACAGCAGCGAACAGAGATACACCACTGTCGCCACGATCACCCGCTCCACGCTTCGCATGACATACAGATAAGCCTGTGTTATACCGATCATCACATAAGTGAAAGCCACGATCCGGAGATACCGCACGCCCTCCGCGATCACCGCCGGGTCGCTTGTAAAGATCATCATCAGAAGCTCCGGTATGGCCAGCGCCGCCAGAGTGAAGAGGGCGGTCACCGCGATGGCCGCTTTCACGGTCATTCCCAGGATCTTCTCGATGGTCTTTACATCGCCTTTTCCCCAGTACTGGGCTGTCAGGACCGTGGCCCCTGACGTCAGCCCGAAGAGAAAGAGAGTCATGATATACTGCACCTGACCGGCCAGGGATGCGCCCGACAGCGCCGTCTCTCCCACGGCCCCGAGCATGATGACGTCCGCCGCCGTCACGCCCACATTGATCAGATTCTGGAGCGCCATCGGCACCACCAGTGCGATAACTGTCCGATAGAAAACGCCCCAGTCAATACCCAGGGCGTGATCCTTTTTCATTTTATTACGAGACATAATTACTCCTTACCGCTGAAGCAGTACGTACATACTTTGCACGGTTCGATCCCGATGGATGCAAGCAGGTCATCCAGCCGGTGGAACCGGAGGGTCGTAAAGTTCTGGATCCTGCAGATCTCCTCCACCATCTTTGCATAACGGCAGGAATCCGGATTCGTATATTCTTCCAGTACTTCCTCTGTGCACTCTCCGCCTTCCTGCTCCCTGATCACCCGTCTTGTGATCAGTTCCATCTCGGATTTGGATCTGGAGAAGTTCAGATATTTACAGCCGTATACAAGCGGCGGGCAGGCTGGACGCACATGGACTTCTTTCGCACCGCTGCGGTACAGGAATTCCGTTGTCTCACGAAGCTGCGTGCCGCGCACGATGGAGTCGTCGATCAGCAGCAGACGCTTGTTCTCGATCAGCGCCTGCACCGGGATCAGTTTCATACGGGCGATCAGATCTCTCTGACTCTGGTTCGTCGGCATGAACGAACGGGGCCAGGTCGGCGTATATTTGATAAACGGTCTTGCATACGGGATGCCGGACTCATTGGAATAACCGATGGCATGCGCGATACCGGAATCCGGTACGCCTGCAATGATGTCCGGATGCACGGAATCTCCGTCCCGCTTCGCCAGCATGCTTCCGCAGCGGTAGCGCATCTCTTCTACATTTACCCCTTCGTAGGAAGAAGTCGGATATCCGTAATACACCCAAAGGAAAGAACAGATCTTCATCTCTTTCCGGGGCTCTACCCGGGTCTCCACACTCTCCGGTGTGATATATGCGATCTCGCCCGGTCCCAGCTCACGGTCGTGGCTGTAACCCAGGTTCAGGTACGCAAAGTTCTCAAAGGACACACAGTAGGCGTCTTCTTTCTTACCGATCACAACCGGCGTACGGCCCATCAGGTCTCTCGCCGCGTAAATGCCGTCCTTTGTCATGATCAGCACGCTTAACGAACCATCTACGATCTCCTGGGCATAGCGGATCCCCTCTTCAATCGTCGCTTTCTGGCAGATCAGGGAGCCGATGAGCTCTGTGGCATTGATCTGTCCGCCGCTCATTTCCAGGAAATGGGTCCGTCCGTCGCTGTACGCTTTCTTCAGGATCTCTTCCTGATTGTTAATCTTACCCACCGTCGTGATGGCAAAGCTGCCCAGATGGGACTGCAGAAGCAGCGGCTGCGGCTCATAATCAGAAATGCAGCCGATCCCCAGATTTCCTTTCAGTTCCTCCACATCCCGTTCAAACTTGGTACGGAACGGAGAATTCTCTATATTATGGATCGCGCGGTTAAACCCGTCTTTACCGTAAACAGCCATTCCGCCTCTTCTCGTGCCGAGATGAGAATGGTAGTCCACGCCGTAGAAAAGCTCCAGCACACAATCCTGTTTCGATGCAACGCCAAAAAATCCACCCATTTATAATGACCTCCTTAAGAAGAGTACTATTTAATTACCTAATAAAGAATAATGAAAATGAGGTCGGAAGTCAAGTCCATTCTTTTCTTTCCCGCAATTTTCGACTATAATGGAAGTAGATTATTTTGAGGAGATAACCGTTATGGCACTTCACACAATAGACCTGGTCATCCAGCCCGAAGACCAGCTAAAACCACTTGATACGATCGCCGGTTTCCCGGTGCGCCCCGGATTCTTCCGGTTCTTCGGCGCCACCGCGATCCCGGGCGGCGTGAATTTCACGATCCAGTCCCACGGAGCCACTTCCTGCGAACTGCTCCTCTTCCACCGGGAGGCGGAAGAGCCCTACGCCGCGCTGAAGTTTCCGGATAATTACCGGATCGGCTTCGTCTATTCCATGATCGTCTTCGGCCTGGACGTGGAAGAATTCGAGTACGCCTACCGGCTGGACGGCCCCTATGATGAGAAAAAAGGGCTCCGCTTCGATAAGACCAAGATCCTGCTGGATCCCTATGCCCGGGCAGTGACCGGCCAGAGCCGCTGGGGCTGCACGAACAATTCAAAGCACGGCTACCGCGCCCGCGTGGTACAGAACAACTTTGACTGGGGACTGGAACGCAGCGAGCCCATCCCCATGGAAGACCTGGTGATCTACGAGCTCCATGTGCGCGGATTCACCCAGTCGCCTTCCGCAAAGGTTAATTACCCCGGAACCTTCCGTGGGCTGGAAGAAAAGATCCCCTATCTGAAGAAGCTGGGGATCAACGCGGTCGAGCTGATGCCCGTATTTGAATTTGACGAGATGCGGGACGTGCGGAACATCGACGGCAACGACCTTCTGGATTACTGGGGGTACAATCCGGTCTGTTTCTTCGCCCCGAATACAAGCTACTCCTCCCGGATTGAATACAACCGGGAAGGGATGGAACTGAAAGAACTCATAAAAGCGCTCCACGACAACGAGATCGACGTGATCCTGGACGTAGTGTTCAATCATACCGCCGAAGGCAATGAGATCGGTCCTTCCTTCTGTTTCAAAGGATTTGACAACAACATCTACTACATGCTCACTCCTGACGGCAAATACTATAATTTCAGCGGGTGCGGCAATACCCTGAACTGCAACCATCCGGTGGTGCAGGACCTGATCCTGGACTGTCTGCGCTACTGGGTCACGGATTACCGGGTGGACGGCTTCCGCTTCGACCTGGCTTCCATCCTGGGACGCAGCGAGAACGGCACGCCCCTTAACCAGCCGCCGCTCCTCCGCAGTCTGGCCTTTGACCCGATCCTCGGAAATGTCAAGCTCATCGCCGAAGCATGGGACGCCGGCGGGCTCTACCAGGTCGGCTCATTCCCGTCCTGGAAACGATGGGCGGAATGGAACGGGCGCTACCGGGACGACATGCGCTGCTTCCTGAAAGGAGATCTGCAGATGGCCGGGATCGCAGCCCAGCGGATGACCGGATCCCCGGACCTCTATGACCCAGTTTACCGGGGCGGCAACGCATCCGTCAATTTCCTGACCTGCCACGACGGATTCACCCTGTACGACCTGTACAGCTATAATGTAAAGCACAATGAAGCCAACGGCTGGGACAATACCGACGGCTTCGATGACAACAACAGCTGGAACTGCGGCGCAGAAGGCGAAACGGACGATCCGGATGTCATGGCACTCCGCTTCCGCATGATCAAGAACGCCTGTGCCGTGCTCATGTGCAGCCGTGGAACGCCCATGTTCCTCTCTGGCGACGAGTTCGGCGACACGCGCCACGGCAATAATAATCCATACTGCCAGGACAACCAGATCTCATGGCTGGACTGGAACCTGCTTAAGAAAAACAAAGACCTCTTTGAATTCTTCCGGTATATGATCGCCTTCCGGCACAAACATCCGGCCATCCGCCGGGATCTGGAGCCGAGCTACATCGGCTTTCCGTCCATGAGCATCCACGGGCTGAGGCCCTGGGAAAACGAACATCTGGAAGAAGGCTATGTATCCTGTGTACTCTTCTCCGGCTACGATGAGGAAGAAGAACAGGAAGACCTGGTCTATGTGGCGGTCAACGCCCACTGGTACCCTGCGGAGCTGACCCTGCCCGACCTGCCCGAAGAATACTGCTGGAAGATCGCCGTCAACACCGGAGATCCGAAACAGCAGACATTCAAAGAGCATAAAATGCCCACAGCGGAGAAGGTGCTGACGCTCGGGGAGCGGTCGGTGATCGTGTTTGTGGGGTGCGCGGCCTGCGGCAGCGGGCAGACAATTAATTAATGGTACGAGAGATCCCGGACAGATAAAAGGGCGTCCGGATTCAGTTCAAAAATTGTGATAAAATAACGGATACGGAAATCCGGCTAAATACAAAAAGCGAAATTGGAGAACTCGCCTTACGGCTCAAACACCTCCAATTTCGCTTTTAACGCCGGATTCCCGTATCCGAATTTTATCATACAATTTTCTCAGATTCATCCATCCGCCCTTTATCTGCCGGGATCATCGCCCCATCACTTCACCGGCTGCACACTGCCGCAAACCACTCCCCGGAAGGAATCAGCCGTGGGCAGGCTCCCGCAATGCTCCCCAGCACCACCTCTATAGCGGAATACTGCAGAACGGGGGAAGATTTTGTCTGTGAAAGGAAAATCAGCGCGAAGATATGTTGCGAGAGCACCGTAAAGCAGCATCAGTACTTTGGCGGCGTTTTTTGCCGCCTTATGTACTGCTATGCTGCGTCCCGAGCGAAAGCGTGTGCTAGAGCAACATATCTTCGCGCTGATTGATTTTCATTCAGATAAATATATCCTTACTTCTTCTGTGCGATCTCCTCTTTGATCTTCGCGATGAATTCTCCAAGTCCGCTCTGTCCTTCATCTCCGTTTGCACGGCTTCTGACGGACACTTTCTCCTCTTCCTCTTCTTTTGCGCCGACGACGAGCATGTACGGGATCTTCTTCATCTGCGCTTCACGGATCTTGTATCCGATCTTCTCCGCCCTTGTGTCGATCTCCGCACGGATGCCTGCATCCTGCAGAGCAGCAAGGACTTTATTTCCGTACTCCATGTGCTTATCTGAGATCGGAAGCACTTTCACCTGTACCGGTGCAAGCCAGGTCGGGAATGCGCCTGCGAAGTGCTCGATCAGGATTCCGATGAACCGCTCGATAGAGCCGAATACCACGCGGTGGATCATGATCGGTCTGTGCTTCTCTCCGTCTGCGCCCGTGTACTCCAGGTTAAACCGGAGCGGAAGCTGGAAGTCAAGCTGAATGGTTCCGCACTGCCATGTACGTCCGATGGAATCTTCCAGATGGAAGTCGATCTTCGGTCCGTAGAATGCGCCGTCGCCTTCATTTACCACATACGGAAGTCCGATGTCGTCGAGCGCGGCTCTCAGCGCGTCTGTCGCCATTTCCCAGTCCTCGTCGCTTCCCATGCTGTCCTCCGGACGGGTGGAAAGCTCTACATGATATTTGAATCCGAAGAGGCTGTATACCTCGTCGATCAGTTTTACTACACCTTTGATCTCGTCTTTGATCTGCTCCGGCGTCATGAAGATATGTGCATCATCCTGTGTGAAGCAGCGCACGCGCATCAGGCCGTGAAGCTGGCCGGATTTCTCATGACGGTGTACCAGACCGAGCTCGCCCATGCGGATCGGCAGATCGCGGTAAGAACGGGGCTCGGATTCGTATACAAGGATTCCGCCCGGGCAGTTCATCGGTTTTACCGCAAAATCAACATCGTCGATCACAGTCGTATACATATTTTCTTTATAATGATCCCAGTGGCCGGATGTCTCCCAGAGGTGGCGGCTCAGCATGATCGGTGTGCTGATCTCCACGTAGCCGGCTCTGCGGTGGATCTCTCTCCAGTAGTCAAGCAGCGTATTCTTTAATACCATGCCGTTGGGCAGGAAGAACGGGAATCCCGGGCCCTCCTCGCGCATCATGAAAAGTCCCAGCTCTTTGCCAAGCTTTCTGTGGTCGCGCTTCTTCGCCTCTTCGATCATAGTCAGGTATTCTTCCAGTTCCGCCTTCTTCGGGAATGCCGTACCGTAGATCCTCTGCAACATCTTATTGTGCTCGTCGCCTCTCCAATATGCGCCCGCCAGGCTTGTCAGCTTGAACGCCTTCACCGGCTTGGTGGTCATCAGATGAGGACCGGCACAGAGATCGGTAAACTCGCCCTGGGAATAGAAGCTGATAACCTCATCCTCCGGCAGGTCCTCGATCAGTTCCACTTTGTAAGGCTCGTCTTTCTCCTTAAAATACGCGATCGCCTCATTCCTCGGCATCGTGTACTGCTTAATTTCCAAATTATCCTTGACGATCTTCTTCATCTCCGCCTCGATCTTCTCCAGATCATCCGCGGTAAACGGCGTCTCTCTGTCCACGTCATAGTAGAATCCGTCTGCGATGGACGGACCGATCGCCAGCTTTGTCTCCGGATACAGTCTCTTGATGGCCTGGGCCATAATGTGGGATGCGGTGTGACGGAACGCACCTTTGCCTTTCTCATCGTTAAATGTCAGGATATTGAGTTCGCAGTCATGGTCGATCACGGTACGCAGATCCACTGCCTCACCGTCAACCTCGCCCTCTGTCGCTACTCTTGCAAGCCCTTCACTGATATCCAGCGCTATCTCATACACGCTCTTTGGTTCCTGATACTCTTTGAATGAACCGTCTTTCAATGTGATCTTCATCTTTCCTCTTCCTTTCCCTGATATCCGCTCCGGCGTCTTTATTCCGGAGCTTTATAAACTGCCATTCGCATGCCGTCCGCAACGAAAAAAGAGACACTCCCGAAAGAATGTCTCCTGATCACTCTGAAATCGATGCGGCCGCACGGAAACACTCCACACAGGGACGGGAGATGCTCCCGCGGTTCCACCCTGCTTGTTTTCCATGGAAAACCATCTTAATTCATGTGATGATAACGGAATCACCGTGCCCTATTAAGGCCGCTCGGAGGTGGTCTTCAGTCATGTCCCGCATCAGGATCCTCTCACCATGCGGATCCCTCTCTTTGGATGCGCAGACAGCCTACTGTCCTCTTCAACGCTTTCTACACCGGTTATTCTACCGCAGGGAGCCGGCATGTGTCAAGCCGGATTCTTCATAAAACAGATGTACTGAATATGAAATTATATTCGATAATTGACTTTATGTGATATACAACATATAATGAATATATACTAAAGATAGGGAGGGGTTAAATGAGCTTTAATGTAGAGTATTTTCAAAACAGAGACGGAACCTATCCGGTAGAAGATTTCATTTTATCCCAGGAATATAAAATGCAGGCTAAAATTTTCCGGATGATCGAACTTCTGGAGCTAAACGGAAATGCTAAACGGATTTGTTAAGAAAACAGAAAAAACACCAAAACGTGAAATTCAGTTAGCTAAGCGATGCAGAAAAATATATGAAGAAAGCAGGTGATTAAAATGGGGAAGAATTTCCGGGAAACATTAAACCAACAGTTAAAAAATCCTGAATTTAAAAAAGAATGGGACGCATTAGAACCCGAATTCGACATTATTAAAGCCATTGTTAATGCCAGATCCTCACAGAATATGACTCAAAAAGAATTATCTGAAAAGACAGGCATTCCCCAGGCGGATATCAGCCGACTAGAAAATGGTACACGTAATCCGACTTTAAAGCTTTTAAAACGTCTGGCTGATGGACTGAATATGGAACTCGGCATTGTCTTTGTTCCTAAAAAAGGCATAAAATAAATGGGATTCTCCACTCGTTACAGTGGGCCTCGTTTTGAGGCCCACTGATCATTATTACATATACAGCATCACCGCTTCATACGGTTTCAGCATGATCCGCTCTCCGTCATCGCTCCACGCCGGATCTTCTCTGTAATTATGGATCAGCATTTCCGCGTCTTTCCACTTTACATCCAACGGGCACGCCGCCGCTTCTCCCGTAAAGTTTGCACAGACGAGCATCTGATGCGTCCCGTCTGTCCGGGTGTAGGCGAAGATCCGCTCATCTTCCGGAAGGAGCAGGTCGAACTTTCCATCCACGAATACCGGATGTGTCTTTCTGAGACGGATCAGCTTCTGATAGAAGTGATATACGGAATCGGGATCTTTCCGTTCTTCCTCCGCATTGATCTCCGTATAATTCGGATTGACCGCGATCCACGGCGTTCCGGTTGTGAACCCGGCATTTGCCCCTGCACTCCACTGCATGGGCGTGCGGGCGTTGTCGCGGCTTCTGGCGTAGATGGACCGCATGATATCCTCTTTTTCATATCCGCCTTCCAGCCGTTCGCGGTACAGGTTCAGCGTCTCGATGTCTTTGTAATCACTGATGTCGGGGAATCTTACGTTGGTCATGCCCAGTTCTTCGCCCTGGTATACATAGGGCGTTCCCTGCATGCCGTGAAGGATCACCGCCAGCATCTTTGCGGATTCCACGCGGTACTTCCCGTCATCTCCCCACCGGGATACGATGCGGGGCAGGTCGTGGTTATCCCAGAACAGGCTGTTCCATCCTTTGCCGTACAGTTCGTTCTGCCATTTTGCCAGACATTTCTTCAGACGGACAAAGGGGAGCGGCGCCAGATCCCACTTTTCTTTCCCTTCCTGCTGGTCCATGACCATATGCTCGAACTGGAATACCATGGAGAATTCACTGCCGTCCGGATTGCTGTAGAGTTTTGCGATCTCGGTAGTCGCGCCCCAGGCCTCCCCCACTGTGATCAGATCGCCCTTCTGGAATGTCTCCCGGCTCAGCTCCTGCAGGAATTCATGGAGCCTGGGCCCGTTGTTCGTGATCATCCGGTCCGGCTCCTTGGCGATCTGGTCGATCACATCCAGCCGGAATCCGCCCACGCCTTTATCCATCCACCAGAGGATCATGTCGTAGATCTCCCGGCGCACCTTCGGATTCTCCCAGTTGAGATCCGGCTGCTTCACCGAGAACTGATGGAAATAATACTGGTTTACTTCCGGCACCCACTCCCAGGCCGGTCCGCCGAAGGCAGCTTTCATTTCATTGGGATACTCGCCCTCCACACCATCCCGCCACACATAATAATCATGGTACGGATTATCTTTTGATTTCTTCGCTTCCCGGAACCACCGGTGTTCATCCGAAGTATGGTTGAGCACCAGGTCCATGACGATGCGGATATTCCGCTTTTTCGCTTCCCCGATCAGTTCTTCCATATCAGATAAATTTCCGAACATGGGATCAATGTCCTGATAATCCGAGATATCATATCCGTTGTCATCCTGAGGGGAACAGTACACGGGCGAGAGCCATACCGCGTCGATCCCCAGTTCCTCCAGATAGTCAAGCCTGCCGATGATCCCCTTTATATCCCCGATCCCGTCGCCATTGGAATCCTGGAAACTTTTCGGATAGATCTGATAGACAACTGCATTTTTCCACCATGGTTTCTTCATTTCTGTCATAAATACCGCCCCTTTCTGTTTTTATCATCTTAATAACAAAAATCCTCTACGGGAGCCGGCGGATGAGCGTGCCGTTTTTCCCGAGGACTCCGCCCTCATAATTCCTCGCAAAGAGGATCTCTCCGCCCTCCTGCACGTCCGCCGCTTCACCGGAACAGTTTAACACAACTTCCAGCCTGTGCCCCTCCTGACCGATCTTGATGTAATCCACGCACCTGCTGCCCGGATACCGGTTCGGAAAATGGAAATGCGGACTCCTGCACACCTCTTCCGTCTGACGCAGCCGGATCAGTTCCTTCATGTACCCGATCCGCTCCTGATTCTCCGGTGTATGGATCTCATCCCAGGGCATGCAGCGCCGGCAGTCCGGATCGAACCCGCCCTCCATGGCGATCTCCGTCCCGTAATAAATACACGGGCTTCCCGGCAATGTGAAAAGGACCGCCAGCTGCTGATAGAAAATGTCCAGATCATGGAACCGGTTCATAAGACGCTCTGTATCATGAGAATCCAGCAGATTAAAAAGCACATTATTGTTCTGCTGCATATACATGGTATAACACCGGTTTACCATGTACTCAAACTCCTTCTTATCCATGGAGGCATCCAGGAAGAAGTCGTGGATGCCGCTCATCAGCGGGTAATTCATCACGGAATCATATTCATCCCCCATAAGCCACTGGCTGGCGTCATGCCAGATCTCTCCCAGCAGATAGATGTCCGGCTTCAGGGCTTTCAGACGGCGGTGCATCTCTTTGAGAAATGTATGGGATACCTCATTTCCCACATCATACCGGATGGCGTCGATGTCGAATTCCCGGATCCACTGCTCACATATCCCGCAGAAATAATCGATCACTTCCGGATTGTTAGTATTGAGCTTCGGCATGCCGTCGGTAAAGGCGAATGTATAGAACCGGCCGTCCCGGGTATTGCCCCGTTTCGCCACGCCGGACCAGTCATTGACCATGAACCAGTCCGCATAGCGGGAGGCTTCCCCCTTCTCCATGGCGTCCAGCCAGGGGGTGAATTTTCTTCCGCAGTGATTAAACACCGCGTCCACCATCACCCGGATCCCAAGCCTGTGGGCTTCGTCCACCATCCGGCGCATGGATGCATTATCTCCGAAGGACGGATCGATCTTCGTGTAATCCGTCGTATCGTACTTATGGTTCGACTCCGATTCCATCACCGGATTGAGGTAGATACCGGTGATCCCCAGATCCGCAAGATACGGAAGCTTCATCCGTATTCCCTCCAGATCGCCGCCGTATTTCTCATAGTTGGTTACCGGGCCGGTCTGCCAGGGCAGGATATCCTTCCCGTTCCGGTCCGGCCTGCCGTTGCAGAACCGGTCGGGGAAGATCTGATACCACACCGTCTCATTGACCCAGTCCGGCGTCCGGTTCACATCCGCCGGGTTCATCCAGGGCACGATAAAGTACTGGAGCAGACGTCCCGGCATGTTCAGCTGCTTTTCTGTCAGGAAGCCGTCCTCGAAGTAATACCAGACTTCATCATCTGTATGGAGTTCAAAATAATATTTGCACCGTTTGTAAGGCGGCGTAAGAGTGGTCGTCCACCAGATCTGATGGGGCAGACGCTTCTGATAAATGATCTCTTCCCGCTGCCCGCTCCATCTTTCATTTCCGCCCAGGATCCCGGCGGCATAAGGGTCCCCGTGTACGATAAAAACCTGTTTCACATCGTACCCCGTCTTCAGATTGACCACCAGATGATCCTCATCCAGCGCATAGCTCATCTGTTCGGTTGTTTTATGATATACTGCTGCAAAATCCATCTTATCCCCTCCCGGTTTCTTTATAATTTACCGTTCCAGCGCCTCATATACGCGGAGAAGTTCTCCCACGCTCCACGCCTGGGCGAAGCATCCTTTTGAGGAAACCGGCTCCAGCCCGTCATAGATCTCCGGAAGCTGTCCGATGCACCCTTCCCGGAGCGCGCTGTGCAGGACTTCCAGCTGAGCGCGCACATACTGCTTCGCATCTTCACTATAGCCGTTAATCCGCAGATATGCAAGATAATAAGCGCCCAGGGGATAAACCCACACCGTTCCCTGATGGTAGGCCAGGTCCCGCTTCAGCACTTCGCCCCCGTATTCCGGCCGGAACTCCGGATCCGCCGGATCCAGCGTCCGCAGCCCGTATGGCGTATACAGCTTTTCAAACACGGTATCCATGATCTGCCGTTCCTTCTCTTCTTCAAGCATGGTAAAGGGCAGAGAAAGGGCCCATATCTGGTTGCAGCGGATCTGGGCGTCCGCCGCTGTACCCGAGACCACATCCCGAAGGCACTGCTTCTCTTCCATCCAGAATTCACGGATAAAGGACATGCGCACGCGGTCCGCCAGCATTTCATACGCTTCTGCGTCTTTACCCGCAGGCTTTGCGAATTCTGCCATAATACGGAGAGCATTGTACCAGTATGCATTGATCTCCACCGGCTTCCCGTGCCTGGGCGTGGGCAGGATGTCTCCCACCCGGACGTCCATCCAGGTCACCTGATCCAGACCGCTTCCCGCGATGATCAGCCCGTCACGGTCCATATGGATATTATAATCTGTTCCCTTTTTATAAGATGCGATGATCCGCTCCATGACCGGGAACATCTCCCGCACGAAGTCCGCATCCCCTGTCGCCTGCCGGTACAGCCACACACAGTTGATGAAGAGAAGGGCCGCGTCCACTGTATTGTACATCGGATCATTTTTCCCTTCCGGGAACAGGTTCGGCATCAGGCCGTCCCGCTCGTACTGTGCAAATGTCCTCAGAATGGAGGCCGCGTCCGCATACCGGCGGGTGCTAAGACAGATCCCGGGCAGGGCGATCATGGTATCCCTGCCCCAGTCCTCGAAGAACGGGAAGCCGGCCAGGATCGTCTCTCCTCCGGTAGACGCACGCAGGGAGATGAACTGGTGCGCGCTCTTTACGAGCGTCTGCGCTGTCTCATCCTGAAGCCGGGCCTGTTTTTCCAGTTCCATCCGCTGCGCCTTCACTTCTCCGATCACTTTCTCCACCAGCGCCCGAACAGAAATACTTCCGGCTTTCTTCGCATCATGCATCTTCCCGGCATATTTTTCATCCATCGTAAAAAGAATGGACAGGGTCTTCTCACATCCGGCCGGCACATCCAGTCCGACGCGGTGGCAGGCATAAGCCCGCCCGGTGTCCTTCCGGCCGTCACAGGCATCATACGCATAATAACAGACTTCTTCCTCCTGCGGGATCTCCCGGTCAGAACCGTCCGTCATGCAGTAAAGCGACAGGTCTGATTCCGTTATCCGGCTTACGGATCCACTTTCCCGGACGAAAGAAAAGTTTTTGTCCTGCTCACGCTCTTCCCCTTTCGGGCTGAACCGGTAAAACGGCGTTACAACAAGACGCACGTCCTTCCTACTCCTGTTTATGACACGATACCGGAGGGCGATCGTATTCTCCTGCTGCCGCAGCCCGGCCTCTTTTTCGATCTCTACCCCGTTTACAAGAAAACGCCATACCGGCGTGTCCTCAAAGGAGAATTCCGACAGAAACCGGTATCCTTCCTCCCGGGTGCCGTCCGGGAAGTCCTGTGAGGACAGGATCACCCGGCTTCCCGGATATTCCAGCGTCTCCGCCAGACGGTGGATCATGTTCCACCGGTTATTCGGTGCCTTCAGGCAGGCCATCAGAAACGCGTGATCTCCCCGCGCCGCGGATCCGGTCATCGTAAGAGACGAATAGCCGCCCAGGCCGTTCGTCATCAGGTAGCAGTTCTCCTGTCCCCTGACAAAAGTTTTCCAGTCCTGTCTGCCGTAGATCCATTTTATACTCATACCTTACATTCCTTCCTGTCTTTATGTTCTCTTTATTCTTCCAAGGATCAGCACACTCTGAGGGGCGATCATCAGTCCTTTTTCCGCCGGATGATGTCCTTCCCAGAGGGAACTGTCTTCCCCGTTACAGAGGATCTCCCAGTCCCCGCCGCCGGCTGAAACCGGCCGGACTGCCCGGCTGCTGTTATAAATGATCTTCACACAGTCCCACCGCTCAGAGCCGTCCGCGCTCCGGTTGTCCAGGATAAAGCTTACAAGCCCCTCCGACCGTTTCATACCGCTGATCCGCTCCGGCCCCCTTGCGGATTTATCACAGAGTCCCGGCAGACGGCTTCTCAGCCCGATCAGCCCCCGGTAATATTCCACCAGTTCATGATTCTCCCAGGCCTTCGTCCAGTCCAGACGGTTCAGCGTGATCGGCGCATTAAAGGAATCTTCCATCCCGTTCTTTGTACGGGCGAATTCTTCCCCTGACAGGAAGAACAGGGTCCCCTGGCAGGTCATGTAGAGCGCCGCCGCCATCCGGTTGAGCCGCATTTTCTCGGCATCATCCGCCTGCGGCAGGGTTTCCGTCAACTTGTCCCAGAGCGTCTGGTTGTCATGGGATGATACATAGGTAATGATCTGGGACGGCGCCTTTACGGCGGCATGATCTTCGCCATATTCCCCGGAATCCAGGCACCATGCCCGGACGCCTCGGAGGATGTCCGCCTCCATCCCCTTCGCGCCGTTTATAAAGCCCGGCCGCCGGATCTTCAATGCGGAACCTTTAACCGCGTCCCTTGTATCATCACAGAACATGCCGATATTCTCATCCAGCAGTGCAATATTCTTCTTCAGTGCGGGCACGGCATTTCCTTCCATCGCCGTCTCCGTCGCTGCCCACGGTTCCCCGAACAGAATCTTCTCGCCTCTGCCATACCGGTCGTCCAGCGCTCTGCGGATCCGGTTCATGAGATCCACATCCAGAAGCCCCATCAGGTCAAAGCGGAATCCGTCTATATGGTACTCTTCCGTCCAGTAGAGTACCGACTCCAGGATATATTTTGCACACATCTCCCGCTCACTGGCCACGTCATTGCCGCAGGCTGAGCCGTTGGAGATCCGCCCGTCCTCAAACACCCGGTAGAAATACCAGGGCGCCGTGCGCTGGAACCAGGAGTCTGTTGTATAAGTATGATTATACACCACATCCATGATCACGCGGAAGCCGCTGGCATGAAGAGACTGTATCATTTCCTTCATCTCGCGGATACGCACCTCTCCGCGGGCCGGATCCGTGGAATAGGATCCTTCCGGCACATTGTAATTCACCGGGTCATAGCCCCAGTTAAACTCCGTGTCTTCCCCCGCTTCATTTACGGAACCGTAATCATAGGCCGGCATGATCTGCACATGGGTGATACCCAGATCTTTCATATACCGGAGCCCTGTGGGATGGATCCCGTCGCCGTTCAGCGTCGTATCCGTACAGGTAAACGCTTTATATTTCCCGCGGTAAGCTTCCGGGAAGCCGCCGGCCGGATCCCAGGAAAATTCTTTCACATGGAGTTCGTAGATGATCTGCTCCCGGGTCCGCTCCGGCGCCCGGTCGTCCGCCCAGCCTTCCGGATCCGTCCGGGCAAGATCCACCGCCATGCTGCGCTGTCCGTTCAGTCCGCAGGCCTTTGCCCACGGGTCGGCCGAGCGCACTTCCCTCCCTTCGATCTCCAGAAGGAAGTCATAATAAATCCCGTGCAGCCGCTCCGCCGTGCTCCAGTGCCATACGCCTTTCTCCTCTTTCGTCATCGGGACACGGAAAAAAGGCTTTCCCTCGCTGCCGTCCTGATACAGATTCAGGGTGACCCTGTCTGCAGAGGGGCTCCACAGTTTAAATGAAGCCCCGCTGTCTGTACAGGTCACCCCCAGATCATTTCCAGCGTAGATGTAATTGTCCAGGAATTCCGGACTTGAATAATACTTTTTCCAATCTAATGCTGTTCTCATATATTCTGCTCCTAACCCTTTACCGCTCCTGAGAGTCCGTCCACGTAATACCGCTGCATGTACAGGAACAGTGCGGCGATCGGGATCGAGATCAGTACCGCGCCGGCCGCGAAACAGGTGTACCAGCTGTCGATATATTCTTTCTCGAGCATTCTCCACAGTCCGATGGCGATCGTATACTGGTCGGAGTTAGCCCGGCAGATAACCTTGGCAAAAATGAAGTCAACCCACGGTCCCATGAATGCCGTCAGCGTCGTGTACACAACGATCGGTTTACTTAACGGAAGGGTGATCTTTGTAAAAATCTGCCATCTCGTACAACCGTCCAGGATCGCCGCTTCATCGACCGCGAACGGGATCGTGTCGAAGAACCCTTTGGCGATCTGGAATCCCAGCGCCGCGCCGCCCGAGTATACCAGGATCAGCGCCAGTTTGATCAGGTTGCCTTCCGACAATCCCAGCGCCTTCAGGATAAAGTACACGGCCACCATGGACATGAATCCCGGGAACAGGCCGAGGATCATCGCCATGTTCATGTATGGCTTTCTCATCTTAAAACGAAGCCTTGACAGACAGTAAGATGCGGAAAGCACATAAAAGGTTGACAGGATACAGGAAAATATCGCGATGAACAGCGTGTTAAAAAACATCTGCGGAAAGTTCAGGATCGACGTATCCGTAAACAGCCGGATATAATTGTCCAGCGTATAGGACTGGGGCAGGAAGGTTGACACATAGGAGCCCTGCTCCGCACGGAAGCTGGTAAGCACGACCCAGATGACCGGGAATACCCAGATCACCGCCAGGACCGCAAGCACGATATGGACAACACTGTTCGTGATAAATCTTTTTTTCTTTGCGGAATGTATTTTCTGTCCAGCCATGTTTAGAACCCTCCTTCTTCTTTATAAGATCTGCTGTTATGGTATGTAATAAGCGCCCCGATTGCCAGGATGATAAAGGTCAGGATGCCGATGACCGCGCCGATGTTGTAGTACTGTTTATCAATCGTCAGCTTGTAGAGCCAGGTCACGAGCAGATCGGTCTTGCCTGCCGTGGCCCCGAGATCCGTAACGGGATCTCCGCCTGACAACAGGTAGATCACGTTGAAGTTGTTGACATTTCCCGTAAATGTCGTGATCAGGTACGGGGTCGTTACATAGAGCATATACGGCAGTGTGATCTTGAAAAAGATCTGCACCGCATTGGCTCCGTCCACTCTCGCCGCCTCATAGAGGTCCTCCGGTATATTCTGGAGAACGCCGGTCAGCTGGAGAAGCGTATAGGGAACGCCGACCCAGATATTGATGATAATAACGGTTACCCTCGCCCACGTCGGATCCGTAAAGAACGGAAGGCTGGCGTCAGCAGCGATCAGGCCCAGATTCCTTAAGAGAACGTTCACCGCGCCTTCCGGCTGCAGCATGGTCCTCATGATCAGCAGCGATACGAACATCGGCATCGCGCAGGACAGCACGAAGCAGAACCGCCAGAATGCCTTGCCTCTTGTCCCTTTCCGGTTGATCAGAAGGGATACGATCATACCAAAGATATAGTTTGTAAATGTTGCAAAGAACGCCCACACAAGCGTCCACGCAAGGACAGACCAGAACGTGCTTCCAAGGATGCTGCTGGAATCAAACAGAGCCGCAAAGTTATCAAGCCCCACCCAGTCAAAAAGCATCAGGTGATCGTCGATCTTGCTGTAGTTGGTAAATGCCATGCAGATCATGAAGATCAGCGGCAGGATCGTAAACAGGGAGATTAAGACCATGGGCGGCGTCATCAGAAGCTTCTGCAGGTTCTCGTGAAGCAGGGTCTTAAGATCCTCCGCGAAACTGTTGATGTGCCTTCTTTCTTTTGCAAGGCATTCCGCCTTATATGCGCTTCTGAGGGTTCCGCGCCATGCCAGCACCATCAGGACCGTGATCAGGATCGTTGCCACGCCGTACAGAAGGATCAGCACCGACTGATCGCCCTTTGTATACATATAGACCTGCGTTGCCTCATCCCAGTATTCCTGCTGCTCCACGCTTCCAAGCGACGGGAGCATGGCCAGGCAGTGCGCGCCTGTCATAACCATAAACACAACATAGACAACTTCCAGCGCCATATAGATCAGTCCTTTGATCAGCTGACCGTGGACAATATTTCCAAATCCCATAAGGATCATGGAAAGCTTCGTCTCGATCCCGCCTTTCCTGATCGCATTCATGCAGGTATACGGCGTAGGGAATTCATTTACTCTCTTCTTAAAAACACCCATCCTCATTTGCCTCCTTATGAAATACCGTCACTGTTCATTGCTTCATTCATCGCGTCCGTCTGCTGCTGTGCATTGTCATGCGTTACACTGCCGTTCCGGATCCCTTTGCCAAGGTTCTCGACCGGCGTCCAGCAGTTATTCATCTGCGTCACAAACGGCTGAAGAATGGAAGTATAGTTGAATGTATCGTTCTGCGCGATAACCAGATCATCGGCTGAGATCGCCGGATCCGCCAGCAGCTCTGTATTGCACGGGATCACATTCAGCAGTTCATAGTGCAGACGCTGTACCTCCGCCGAGCCAAGATAAACCGCAAGCGCTACCGCCTGTTCCATATATTTGCTGTGCGAGTTGACACCCACCGCCTTGGAACCGGCATAAGCCTTCATCTGTACTTCCTCACCGTTCAGTGTAAAGGATGGAAGGGACGTCACACCCATGTTGTCTCCCAGGATCTCTTTGATCGCATTGGCGTCCCAGGAACCGGTGAACATGGCATTGATGCTTCCGTCACGCAGGCCCGCGATGCCGGAGCCGTCCTGGTCGATGCGGAAATTCGGATTGCTCTCCAGGTCGATCAGGTAATCGGTCACTTCATACGCTTTATCACCTGTAAAATCAACCCCTGCCGATTCATCCGTACCGTCCCCGAACAGTGTACATCCGTTGCCCACGTAGAACGCCGGGAGATACCAGGAATTGGTAAACGGGAAAGATACAACCCCTTTCTCCAGCATTGTATCCAGGTTCTTCACATCTTCCTCAGAGAATACGGATTTATCATAAAACATATACCATGTATTCGTTGTATACGGCACGCCGTACAGATCGTCGCCGAGCATCAGAGACTGGAGGATCTCCGGAGAGTTGGTCGCTTCGATCTCCTCTCTGTACTTGCCTCCGAACTTTGCTGCCGCCTTGGAATCCGTAAGCCATGCGATCCCGTCATTTGAATACAGGAACACATCCGCACTGGCATCCGGGTCCTGTCCGACCTGGCTGGATGCACTGGCCTCATCCATGATCCCGTACACAAAATCAATATCCCATTCCGGATGCTGATCTGCAAATGCCTCACAGCATGTCTGCAGCCATTCCCCGTTATCTTTTGACTGATCCGCCGTAGGCGACCAGACCATAAGACGGACCTTTTCCACTCCATCGGCGTCGGATCCGCATCCGGTCAGTCCGGTTACGGCAAGACCCGCAGTCATCAGCGCCGCCAGCATAAGCGCCACCGCTCTTCTTCTCATTCTTCATTCCTCGCTTCCTTAATATGTTTCGTATTGTTTCGTTATGGATATATTACGCCTTTTGCACTAATCCGTCAATTGTATTATTGAAATCGCCTTATTTTTATATATATCATACAATTTTTCAGTTCCATTTTTGTGCATTATTAATTGTTTCCGTTCTATTCTTCTTTGATTATAAACTTTGCTAAACTCTCTAAACTTTTCAAAACTTTTTTCATTGATTTAAAGATATTTGTTCTATATAATATTTATAGATTTATTATTTAAGAGGAAAACAGGTATGACTACGATCCAGGATATTGCCGATAAGCTGGGCATTTCAAAAAGCGCGGTTTCCAAAGCGCTCAACAACGCCCCTGACATCAGCGAAACTTTACAGAAACAGGTGCTGGAGACTGCCGTAGAACTGGGCTATACGAAACTCCGGCGCTATAAAAAACCGGTCCGGAAACTGTGCATCATCGTACAGCGGGACAATATTGAATATGAGGAGCCCCACCAGTTCGCCTACGATATTGTCATGGGATTCCGCCAGGCCGCCGAGCCGTCCGGGTGTGAGGTCTCCGTCGTACCGGTAGACGTCGCCCTCCAGCGCGAGATCTCTTACGATGCATTTATGCTGCAGCACGATTTCTCCGGGGCGTTTCTGCTCGGATTCTCTCTGGGCGAACCGTGGATGAAGGACCTGAAGACCAGCCACACCCCGGCAGCGCTCTATGATAACCATATCATCGGCAACCCGATGACAACCTACGTCGGGATTGACAACGAAGAGGGAATGAATCTGGCGATCCGCCATCTCAAGGAACTAGGACACAAGAAGATCGGCTATATTTCCAGCGCGCTGGGCTCCCATATCATGCAGGTCCGCCACCGCGCATTTTTCCAGGCGATGCGGAGCCACGGCCTGAAAGCCGACCCGTCATACGCGGGATGCTCCTATTATCTGTCTGAATGTATGGAGAAACACCTGCCCCGTTTCCTTGATATGGGCATGACGGCCATCATCTGCTGCCAGGACACATTCGCCAGCGCCGCCGTAACCCAGTGCAAACAGCTGGGGTATCGGGTTCCGGGAGATATCAGCATCATCGGATTCGATGACATCCCCATGTCCGCCTATACCGACCCGCCGCTTACGACGGTCCGCCAGAACCGCATCCAGCTCGGGAAAAGTGGTTTCGATACGCTCCGTATGCTGATGAACGACGTTCCCATCGGAACGGTCCTTCTCCACGCGGAACTGATCACCCGCGGATCCACCGGAAAGGCCCCTGAGACACCGGGAGGTGAACTCGCCTGTGAAAAATAGACTTGCGAAACGGCTGTTTTTGCTCCTGCTGTCTCTGGCAGCCATTCTAGCCCTGTCCGGATGCGCCTCCCCGCACACGCGCAGAGAGGCGGCCGAATGGTTCCGCAAGAACATCGCTGACGAGACGGTAGCCGTCTCGAAAGAGTATACAGAACGCGAAAATGAAGAGGGGTATACGGAACGGGTGTGGACCGCCCACCTTAAGGATCTGCCTGAGGTTGAGTTTGAACTGGTCAGCACCGGATACTACAGCCTCTTTTTCAGCTACAAAATGGAAACAGACTATGACCTGGTAATGGGAGAATATTATCTGGACCGGTTCCTTGAAGGGAACCCGGGTGCTCTGGACAGATTTGAAATTTCGCCGGACAGATACGCGGACGAACTGACCCTCTACGCAGTGTACGATACTCCCTCAGAGATTGAAAGCCTGTGTCATAATATACAGCGTCTGGACGATTATCTGGCTTCGCAGGAACATCCGTGCCGGATGACCTATGCGCTCTCTTACCGGGAGCCGCTGACACTGCCGGAAATATTCCCGTCTGCAGAAGAGATCCCCTTATCAGACGCTCCCCTGCCTGAAACTTATGTCTATGCAACAGGCGGAAGCACAAACAACACCGGCTATGCCGTAAAGAACAATGATCCTGATCCGGACGGGACGGAAGAATCTGTGTCAGAGCAGCTTAGATCAGCCGCAGAAAATACATTGACACTGTATGTGCTCACTTACCGGACCGGCATGGATCTGTGCACAGAGGAAGCACTGGAGAACGTTGCAAAGAAGAACAGCGATTACCGCTTTACCCTCACCCGGCCGGGCAGACCTGACATCTGCTATCCGGAGCTCATCCTTTCCACTTCAGACTCCATGTCTTTTGGCTGTCTGTACGAAGTCCTGCTCAGAGAAGGCTGCTACAATGTGCAGGGTACGCCGGAAGAATTCTCTTTCACCGGAGCTGACGGGACCGCATATTCATTTTCCTATTCATACAGGACTAAGCCCCGGCAGTCCGCTTACGGAGACTATCTGTCAGAATATTATTACTATTGTTCCGGGGATGATCACATCCCGCTTGAAGAACGCCCCCTTGTCGGCCAGGAGCTCTTCGCCCGGCTGACCGGATGCGAATTCAGCAGGATCAACGAATAAGAGCGGCAAAACGCCGCTCTTATCTTATCTCATTTTATATTCATTTTATCCAAGCGCCACGTCCAGGATCATCATGATCACAAATCCCACAGCCACTCCGATCGTACTGATATTGGAGTGGGGCCCCGTCTGCGCCTCCGGGATCAGTTCCTCAACCACCACATAGATCATGGCTCCGGCTGCAAAGGAAAGCAGATACGGAAGCAGCGGAACGACCAGACCGGTCAGCAGGATCGTCAGGAGGGCCGCTGCTGGCTCCACGATGCCCGAGAGCGCACCGTATACGAAAGATCGTCTCTTTGACAGCCCCTGACTCTGAAGCGGCATGGATATGATCGCCCCCTCCGGGAAATTCTGAATGGCAATGCCGACCGACAGGGCGAACGCCCCGGCCAGCGTCATCGCAGCGTTTCCGGTCATCGCTCCGGCAAATGTAACGCCCACCGCCATACCTTCCGGGATGTTATGAAGGGTGACGGCAAGGACAAGCATGGTTGTTTTTTTTAAATGGGCGGGCACGCCCTCCGGTTTCTCCTCTGTGAAATGAAGATGCGGCGTAAGGGTGTCCAGAAGGAGCAGGAAGCCCATGCCGAGCAGGAAGCCCACCGCCGGCGGCATCCACGGAAGTCCGCCCTTCTCTTCCGCCATATCGATCGCCGGGATCAGAAGCGACCACACAGAAGCCGCCATCATCACGCCCGACGCGAACCCAAGAAGCATCTTCTGAAGTTTCTCATTCATTTCCTTCCGCATAAAAAATACCATCGCCGCACCAAGCGCGGTGCCTGCAAAAGGTATCAGGATCCCAATCCATACATTCAGGTTCATATATGTTCTCCTTTATAAGCCTTTTATTTTCCCGATATTTTATCATATGCACAGGAAGAAGTTTTTGTCAACCATTTGTCATATATAGTAAATATGCTCATCCATTTTTATATTTTTATCCTTTTTTTAGTTGTTCCTCACAGCGCTTTAGTGTATAATGGGTATATGATATTTGAGGGTTGAAAATCTCAAATAATACATACATAAAGGAGAGATTCGCCATGGTAAATTTAATCACAGGCCCAAGAGGCAGCGGAAAGACACAGCAAATGATCGACCTTGCAAACGAGAAGGTGAAAACATCCAACGGTAACGTAGTATTTATCAAGAAAAGCCACAAAGACACATACACGGTAGACTTTAACATCCGTGCGATCCGTATGGCTGATTATCCGGATATACTGACACTCGAGGAATTTGTAGGATTCTTATACGGCATGTCGGCCGGCAACCACGACATCGAGGCAGTCTTCATCGACAGCGTGCTGAAACAGGCAAATATCACACTGGAGAGCCTGCCTGTATTCCTTCAGAAAGTAGATAAGATCGGCAAAGAAAACAACATCGACTTCTATCTGAGCATCGGCGCAGATAAGAATGAGATTTCAGGTATTGACGATTACAATGTGATCGCATAAGATATCACGATATAAACCCAGCGGCGGCAGATATGAAATCTGCCGCCGCTGTTTTATTCTGCCTGATTCTATTCTGCCCTGTTCACCGAGAGCACCGTGTTCGTCTCTTCCCCTGCTTTGTATTCGATGGTCACGTGATCCCCCACGTTATACCGGATCACATCGATATAATCCGCCACTGATACGTCGAATATCTCATCCGATCCTTCGATCATCAGATAATAGTGGGAATTCCCCTCGACAACCGCCTGGGCGATCTTGGTAACTGCGCCAGTGACGGTCTGGATCTCTCTTGTGTCCTCTTCCACTTCCTTGATCCCGCTCTGGTACATCAGACGGGTGTACTCTTCCTCACATTCGCTGACCGTATCACCGGTAGCCACGATCTGATATTTCTGCACATTGACCATGGCATACATCTTCACAAGGCCCGCGTCATCCTTCAACGCGATGAAATAGGTCGGCTCTCCCGAAATATTCAGGAGAAGCGGGAATGTGGCCGTATAATGCAGGTTCTGCACCTGCCCTTCCGCGGAAGCCATGGCCGAGGCCTCTGTGGCACCTTCCACCTCGTAAAAACGGGTCTCCATGGTCCGCTGGTTCATAAGCACGAACCCCACATTGGACTGGTCTCCGGTGATGGACGTAACACCGGTGTACACCCACACATCGTCATCGATAGCCAGATAATTGTACCCGTCCGTCGTCGCCAGACAGTCCTTCTGTCCAAGCACGCTGTTCAGGAACCCGTGCTTCAGTGTCCCGTGATAGTCATAGAGTTCCACCAGAAGATCCGCGGAAAACGCCCGGTCGATCCACTGGGGCGCATCCGCGATGGCATAATCTTCCGTCTCCCCGGTGATCGCGTTGCAGAGCACGACCCTGCCGATGGTCACGCCGCCGAACAGTCCGATGTTGTATTTCTTCACCGGACAGATCCAGTAAGGCGTCCCTTCCTCATCCACCTCAAAGCTCAGGTCGTTAAAGATATAGGTCGGGTACCGGAAACGCAGATGCCGGTAGATATTCCGGTTAAAATGGTCGCTGGTCGTATATTTCATCCCCTGGTCCAGCTTCACCAGTTCCGTGTCCTGGGTCGCCATGTCAATCTTGATATAGGCCGGAATGCCCTCGCTGTTGTTGGTCAGCCATTTGATCAGGCTGGCATACCGGAGCGGCGATACACGCACCGGGCGGTCCTGGTAATTGATCTGGGAATACAGCTCATCCACCTCGAACTGGGAAACCATATCCACCATGCTCCCCATCTCGCGGTTCCCGAGAAGGGCGGCCGAATCCCGGTCCAGGAGCGGGATCTGGTCAAAGGACAGTTCCTCGATATCTTTCGTAAACTCGCCGGTCTCCACCGTCAGAAGCTGCTGATATTTCTTCGCGTTCACGATCGGTGAGGAAAAGAGCGCACCGATCAGGTAGACGGCTACCCCGGCAGCAAAGATCCCCATGATCACTTTCAGCCCCTTCGACTCCTTCAGTTCATATGCATTCAGTCTCTTCCTGCGGATATAGATTGCAGCGATAATAAGGATAAGGATCCCTGCAAATACCCAGATCTCCGCCGAATGGATGTTGAGCGGCGGCAGCGCGGCATAATAATAAATCCCGAGCGCGATCACTGCAGCCACGATAATAAGGATCGTGCGTTTTACTTTGTTCATATTCTGCTTATTCTCCTGTCTCTTTTAATTGGCACTGATATAAGTATACCCCGCAGGAAACCTGCGGGGCAATAAAAATCAGAATTTTTTTCTCCAGAGCGCCGGGGACAGCAGGAGAAGGAATGGGATGATCTCCAGCCTTCCCACCAGCATGTCAAAACTGAACACGATCTTGGAAAGGGGCGAGAACATATGGAAGTTCTCCACCGGGCCCACTTTCGAGATACCCGGTCCCACGTTATTGATCGTTGTCAGGACGCCGCTGAACGATGTGGCAAAATCAAAATTATCGATGGACACGATCAGCACGGATGCAACCAGTATAAACACATACGCCGCAAAATATACGTTGATCCCACGCAGCGTATCCTGTCCGACTCTTTTGCCGTTTAACTTGACCACCGTCACCGCATTGGGATGCAGGATCTTGTGGATCTCATGCCGGATGGACTTGAGAAGGATCACGAACCTGCACACCTTGATACCGCCGCCGGTGGAACCCGCGCAGGCGCCGATGAACATGATGGCCAGCAGGATGGCTTTCGACAATTCGGGCCACAGCTCATAGTCCGCCGTGTAGAATCCGGTCGTTGTGATGATCGAAGCCACCTGGAACGACGCATAGCGGAACGCGTGGAGCACATTTTCATAGATATTCAGCGTATTTACTGTGATCACTGCGATGGACGCCGCGATCACGCCGAGGTAAGCCCGGAGCTCTTCGTTCTTAAACACGCTCTTCCAGTCTTTCAGAAGGAGCAGGAAGTACAGGTTGAAATTCACGCCGAACAGGATCATGAACACCGTGATCACTCCGTCGATATATGCGCTGTCGTAGAACGCGACACTGTTGTTCCGGTTATTGAACCCGCCGGTGCCGGCCGTACTGAAAGAATGGACCAGCGCGTCATAGAGGTTCATCCCGCCCAGCATCAGAAGGATTACTTCCACCGCTGTCAGGGCAAAATACATCCCGTACAGGATGGTCGCCGTATTTCTCGCCTTGGGCACCAGTTTGTCTGATTCCGGCCCGGGCATCTCCGCCCGCATCAGGGGCATGGAGTTCTCATCGTCCAGGGATGTGATCATAAGCACGAATACGAGCACACCCATACCGCCGATCCAGTGGGTCAGGCACCGCCAGAAATTGATCCCCTTCGGCAGGCTTTCGATCTCCTGCAGGATCGTGGAACCGGTCGTTGTAAAACCGGACACCGTCTCAAAAAATGCATCGATGTACGCCGGGATGCTGCCCGAGATGACAAACGGGAGCGCCCCGAAGGCCGACCACAGAAGCCAGGCCAGCGCAACAATGGCAAAGCTTTCCTTGCCGTAGATCCTCGTGGATTTCGGCCGTTTTCTTCCGAAGATCAGGAAGACCACGCCCAGGATCAGGCTCACGATCAGGAAAGAGAATCCGCTCTCCTCCTGATAAAGCAGGGACACGAATGCCGGGATCAGAAGGACGGCCCCCTCAACGCCCAGCATTCTGCCAAGTATATATATGATCATTCGTTTATTCATTTTTCCGCACCTATACCAGAATATCCTCTAAATCTTCGATATGATTGTCCATGGTTACCACGATCACACTGTCGCCCGGCTCCATGCAGTCATCACCCCCCGGGATGATGATCTGCCGCTTCCTTGCGATGCAGGCGATCAGGTTGTTCGGCTTGAGCTTAAGTTCTTTAAGCGGGATCCCCGTATAGGTTGTCGCAGATTTGATGATAAACTCCAGCGCCTCGACTTTCTCGTCCACAAGCTGGTAGAGGGTCTCCACATTGGCGCTTCCCTGGGAGTTCTTTCTGGCGCGCACATAGCTCAGGATGGCATCCGCAGTAGCCGTTTTGGCCGACACGATGCTGTCGATCCCGAAATCTTCCACCATGCTTGCCCGCCGGTCCTCGTTGATCTTTGCAATGATCTTCGAAGCGCCCTGGCTCTTGGCGAAAAGCGCCGTGATAATATTCTCCTCGTCCATGCCGGTCAGACCGACGAACGCATCCGCCTCATCGATTCCTTCCTCGATCAGCAGATCGTGATCCGTCGCATCGCCGTTAATGATCGTCGCTTTCGGCAGGAGTTCGCAAAGCTCCTCACAGCGCTTCACGTCACGCTCGATGATCTTGACCTGCATGCCCAGCTTGCAGAGCTGCGTCGCCAGATAATAAGATACTCTTCCGCCGCCGCAGATAATGACTTTCCGGATCTTTCCACGATGTTTTCCGAACATCCGGAAGAACCGCTCCATCTCGATATGGGAAACCGCGATATGCAGACGGTCGCCTTTGCTGATCTCGTAGTCGCCGTCCGGGATCAGCACGTCTCCGCCGTGCTCCACCGCGCAGACAAGCAGTTTGATCTGGAACCGCGCGTACATGTTCGCAAGTGTGACCCCGATCAGTTTGCTGTCCTCGGGGATCGCATATTCGATCAGCTCCACTCTTCCCTTTACAAATGTCTCGATCTTGCTGGCATCCGGGAACAGCAGCAGCCTGCTGATCTCATCCGCCACGATCAGTTCCGGGTTTACCGCCATGCTCAGATGCAGGTCTTCCTTCAGAAGCCCGATCTGCTTAAAATAGATCGGGTTGCGCACGCGCGCGATCGTATGTCTTGCCCCCAGTCTCCTGGCGATCAGGCAGCTCAGCATATTGCACTCGTCTGCTGACGTACAGGCAATCACAAGATCCGCGTGGGGCACGTCGGCCTCCCTCTGAACCTCCGCATCAGCCGCATCGCCGGTCACGCAGGCAATATCGAGACGGTCAACGGCATATTTTAACTTCTTTTCATTGCTGTCGATCATCACCACATCATAGTTTTCGACAGAAAGCTGTTTTGCGAGTTTATACCCTACTTTTCCATCTCCGATGATAACAATCTTCATTCCTTTTTCCTCTGTAATGTCAATATTTTAGTGCCGGCACGGGCCGACACTAATCCTCCTTTTCTCAAGGAGCAGAGCAATTATATCACCTTTGCATATAAAGTACAATATTTTAGCGCTTTCTTAGCAAGTATCTTAACACTATCTTAATACAGGCGGCAAAAAACGGGCAGGAAACCATATGATTTCCTGCCCTGCTGACGGGATCTTCATCCCGCATGATCCTTTATTCTTCTGATGCTCTCGCTGCGATCTCTCTTTCCTGTACGTCTGACGGAGCCTGCTCGTATCTTGCGAAGGTATACTCATAGGTTCCGCGTCCGCCGGTCATGGAACGGAGCGTCGTACAGTAGCCGAACACGCCGGTCATCGGGATATCCGCCTCAATGACCTGTTTGCCGCCGGCGATCGGATTCATGCCGAGCACGCGGCCGCGCCGCTTGTTCAGATCGCCCATGACGTCTCCGGTGTATTCGTCCGGAACCGTCACCTTAATGGATGCGATCGGCTCAAGGAGCACCGGTGAAGCCTCAAGGAAGCCTTTCTTGAACGCCTGGGATGTAGCGGTCTTGAACGCCATCTCCGAAGAGTCTACCGGATGATAGGATCCATCGTACAGGATCGCTTTCACACCCACAACCGGATATCCGGCAAGAGGTCCTTTTACAACCGATTCCTGAAGCCCCTTTTCCACAGCCGGGAAATAGTTCTTCGGAACCGCGCCGCCTACAACGCATTCTTCGAAGATATACGGTGTATCCAGGTCGCCGGACGGCTCGAACTTCATCTTGACATGTCCGTACTGGCCGTGTCCGCCGGTCTGTTTCTTGTACTTCATATCCACATCGGAGTTCTTGCGGATCGTCTCACGGAACGCAACCTTCGGCGTCTCCAGATTGATCTCCACTTTATATCTTGCGGCAAGCTTGCTCGCCGTGATCTCCAGATGCTGGTCGCCCATGCCGTAGAGGAGCGTCTGACGGTTCTCGCTGTCATTTACAACCTTCAGCGTCACATCTTCCGCCGTCATCCTTGCCAGAGCCTGGGACACCTTATCCTCATCGCCCTTATTCTTAACCGTGTATTTCATGAATGTATACGGTACGGAATAGTCGGTCTTCGCGTAGGATACCGGTGACGCCTTCGTGGAAAGCGTATCGCCCGTGCGTGTATTCGCCAGTTTTGCGATGGCGCCGATATCTCCGGCGAACAGTTCGCTTACTTCTGACGGCTTATTGCCGCTCATCGTATAAAGTTTGCCCGGCTTCTCCTCTGCGTCCGTATCTGCATTATAGAGAACATCGTCGCCCTTGAGCACGCCGGAGCATACCTTTACAAAGGAATATTTTCCGATAAACGGGTCAACCATTGTCTTGAATACATATGCGGTCTTCGCCTTGGAGAAATCATAATCCGCCTCGAGGATCTCGTTCGTCCTGCGGTTGATGCCCGCGCATTTTCTCTTGTCCGGGCTCGGGAAGAAACGAACGATATCGGACAGAAGGTTTGCAACGCCCTGTGCCTGGATGTTGGATCCCATGGCTACCGGAACGATATCGCCTTCCATAACTTCTGTACGCATGGCCGCACGGATCTCCTCAATCGAGAATTCCTCGCCGTTGAAGTAGCGCTCCATGAACTCTTCACTGGTCTCTGCAACCGCCTCCATAAGAGAATCCCTCAGGATCTCCAGATTCGGCTTACAGTAATCCGGGATCTCGCACTCTTCTCTCTGTCCGATGCCCGTATATCTTCTTCCTGCGTTCTTGATCACATTGATGTAGCCTACCAGTTTCTCGTTCTCGCGGATCGGCTGGAAATGAGGCGCGATCTTCTTGCCGTAGCGCGCCGTCAGATCTTCCACTACCTGGCGGAAGCTGGCGTCATCCACGTCCATCTCTGTCACATAGACCATTCTCGGGAGATTGTATTTATCACAGAGCTCCCATGCTTTCTCCGTGCCGACCTGCACGCCCGCCTTGCCGGATACGACGATGACCGCCGCGTCCGCTGCGCTGACCGCTTCCTCGACCTCGCCCACGAAGTCGAAATATCCCGGCGTGTCAAGAATATTGATCTTCGCTTTTTCCCACTCGATGGGAATCAGGCTTGTGCTGATAGAAAATCCGCGTTTCTGCTCCTCTTTATCAAAATCACTCACCGTACTGGCATCTGAAACCTTGCCCATGCGGTTCGACGCACCCGATACGTACAGCATTGCCTCAACAAGACTTGTCTTTCCGCTTCCGCCGTGTCCGAGCAATACCACGTTTCTAATTTCGTCCGTTCTGTAAACCTTCATGCTGCTGCCTCCTTGTTATGTAGTTATTCCGCCTGCCTCATAATCTATCCGGCAGGCACATCATGGATATATTGTACTAAAATCAGCGCATAATTACAACTATTTTATTCATTTTTCACATATATTATTTATCGTTTACTTTTACGATGTAAAGTGCTAAGATATCCCTGTACATCAGTTCTGATTTTTCCCGTAAAAACAGGGAAAAACAGAGAAAGGATTTTGACTTATATGGATTCTGTAAAGATCGGATTTATCGGGCTGGGCCTGATCGGCGGTTCTGTTGCCAAAGCCATCCGGAAATATTATCCGGATCATGAGATCATCGCATTTGACAAAAGCAGGGAAACGCTGGCGCTTGCCGTACAGGACAATACGATCGATACGGCCTGCGCTTCCATCGACGAACATTTCGGAAGCTGCAGCTATATCTTCCTGTGCGCGCCTGTCTCCTGCAACACCGCTTATCTGGCACAGCTTAAGACTATCATAAATGAAGACTGCATCCTCACGGATGTGGGCAGTGTTAAAACGTCCATCCACGAAGAGATCATCGCACTCGGTATGGAAGAAAACTTCATCGGCGGCCACCCCATGGCCGGTTCTGAGAAAAGCGGCTTCGCAAATTCCAGGCCGCACCTTATTGAAAACGCTTACTATATCCTGACGCCATCCGGGAAAGTATCCCGGGATAAGATCGACGCCTACCGGGCGTTCGTCGAATCTCTGAAAGCCATCCCGGTCATCCTGGATTACAGGGAGCACGACTGCATTACCGGGACCATCAGCCATCTGCCCCATCTCATCGCAGCGACGCTTGTCAACTACGTGAAAGACCACGATACAAAGGATGAGCTTATGAAGGCGCTGGCGGCCGGCGGATTCAAAGACCTCACAAGGATCGCATCCTCCTCCCCCGTCATGTGGCAGCAGATCTGTCTGAAGAACGGGGAAAATATTTCCCGCATACTGGACGGCTATATCCAGGCACTTGAAAATGTAAAGAACGCAGTTGATTCCGGCAGTGAAAGCGCGCTCTATTCCCTGTTCGAGACATCAAGGGATTACCGGAACTCCATGCCGGGCGCCTCGGCCGGCCCGATCAAGAAACAGTACGCGCTTTACTGCGATATCATCGACGAGGCCGGCGGGATCGCAACCATCGCGACCATCCTTGCCAGTAACAATATCAATATCAAAAATATCGGGATCATCCATAACCGGGAATTTGAGGAAGGGGCGCTTCGGATCGAATTTTATGATGAAGATTCATCCGTAAAAGCCGTGGAACTGCTTCAGAAGTTCCATTATATTGTTTACGAGACATAACCGGATATTCAATTCATAGAAGAAAGGACAACATGAACCATGGAATTATGCAGTATTACAGGGCTGAAAGGAACGATCAGCGTTCCGGGGGACAAATCCATCTCCCACCGCTGCGTGATGTTCGGCTCCATCGCAGACGGGACAACTGAGATCCACAACTTTCTGGAAGGGGCGGACTGCCTTGCCACGATCCGCTGTTTCCGCACGCTTGGGATCGATATAGATGATAACAAAGATACAGTGCTCGTGCACGGGAAGGGACTGCACGGACTCTCGGCACCAACGGACATCCTCGATGTAGGCAACAGCGGGACGACAACACGTCTGCTGTCCGGGATCCTGGTCGGACAGCCCTTCGAATCCAAGATTTCCGGCGATGAATCACTGAACTCACGTCCGATGAAACGGATCATCGATCCACTGACTGAGATGGGCGCCAATATTTCAAGCATCCTGCGCAACGGCTGCGCCCCGCTCTATATCACTCCGGGAGAACTCCACGGGATCCATTACGAATCACCGGTCGCATCCGCCCAGGTGAAATCCTGCATCCTGCTGGCCGGACTCTACGCAGACGGGGAAACCTCCGTGAGCGAGCCCTCACTCTCCCGCAACCATACGGAACTGATGCTGAAGGAATTCGGCGCGGATATCCGTTCCATACACGAACTTGGCAGTACGAAGGCAACTGCCGTCATCAACCCGTGCAGCGGGCTGTACGGCCAGAAGATCACTGTGCCTGGAGACATCTCATCAGCCGCTTACTTTATCGCAGCCGGCCTGATCGTTCCGGACTCTGAGATCCTTATCAAAAACGTCGGGATCAATCCGACCCGTGCCGGCATCCTGAAAGTATGCGAAGACATGGGCGGCGATATCACGCTCCTGAACGAGCGCACTGAAGGCGGCGAAAAGATAGCTGACATCCTCGTCCGCACAAGCAGATTACACGGCACAACCATCCAGGGGGACATTATCCCGACCCTGATCGATGAGATCCCGGTCATCGCTGTCATGGCCGCTGTTGCAGAAGGCACGACTGTCATCAAAGACGCCGCTGAACTGAAAGTAAAAGAAACAGACCGCATCGAAACCATATGCGACAACCTCAAAGCCATGGGCTGCAATGTCACCCCCACCGAGGACGGTATGATCATCGTCGGCGGGAAGCTGAAAGGGGCTGTGATCCATACCCTGCTCGACCACCGCATTGCCATGGCATTCAGCATCGCCGCACTTGTGGCGGAGGGGAATACCATGATCCTGGACAGCAGGTGCGTGGATGTGTCCTATCCTGCATTTTATGATACATTCGAAGAATTGCTGTAACTTCCTGTTTTCCGGACGAGCTGATCCATTAATGAACATGGCAGCGCTCAGGGAATAGTGAATGGATTCTGACACAGCAAAAGATGTGTACAGGTTCAGTTCAAGAATTATGAAAAATCTAAGGCCACGAAAAGCCGGCTAAATACAAAAAGAGGAATTGGAGAACTCGCCTTTCAGGCTCAGACAACTCCAATTCCTCTTTTAACGCCGACTTTTTGTGGCCTGATTTTTTCTATAATTCTCTCAGATTCACCTGCCCACATCTTTGCTGCGCAGAATCATCTCCCCATCACAGAATCGACTGCCCGATACTTTTAAATCGCCCGTTCGGAAAACAGGAAATTTGCTGTTATTCTGTTGTTTGCCGGATCTGTTCTACAATCTTGAAGCATAAATGGAAACCACTTAAAGGATTTACGGTTTAAAAATAGCATTTATATATTTAGTCCGTATTTTTAGAACCTCTATACGGTTAATATAAAGGAATCAACTATTCCGTCGGTATGATTTAGCAAGTGAATACGGACATATTTTACGATTCCTGCATTTCACCCGTATTTTGACGAGTTGATATACGGTCTAAATGTCCGTTTTAGACAAATGAACCGTAAAATTTTTTCTGGAATACGGATCAAATCCTTATTTTGCGAATCTGGTCCGTATTATTAATAAATTTCATACGGACCAGATTCAAATTTTTAGAAATATGACGGTGTTTATAAAAACATCATCCCATTTCTTTATTTTTAGATCGGATGCGACTTTCACGGAATACGGGATAATGCCGGACCGGTGACTGTGGAGCGGTCTTAGGAAAAGCAAAAACCGGAAAATTGACTTTAGAGCCGCAGATGAGGTTGTCTGAACGTTAGTGAGTTCCTCATCTGCGGCTCTGTTTTTTGTCAATGATCCGGTTTTTAACTTTTCATTAGGCTGCGGAACCGGAGACGGAAAGGCATTATCCCGTATTCCGTGAATCCGCATTGTAATGGAAAGTTATTGTTATATTCTATGCTGCCAGCTCCTGTTAATCCTCAAAGACTTCTTTCATCTTGTCCATGAAGCCTTTCTTTTTCTTCTTTTCTCCTTTTCCGGAGTCGTCCGCATCATCGTTCTGATGCAGGGTATTTCCGGTGAGTTCATCGAATCTCCTGAGTGCTTCTTTTGCCTCGGCGCTCAGCCGCTCCGGCGTCTGGATCACAAGGGTGACATAGTGGTCGCCCCTCACCTGCGGATTGCGCAGTGACGGCACACCCTTGCCTTTCAGACGGACTTTTGTATCGGTCTTTGTTCCCGGTTTTACTGTATAAATCACATCTCCGTCCACCGTTTTGATCCGGATATCGCCGCCCAGCGCAGCCACGGCAAATGAGATCGGGACTGTTGAAAAGATATGCACGTCCTGTCTCTGGAATACCGGATGATGGGATACATTGACCTCCACAAGCAGGTCTCCTCTCGGGCCGCCGTTGAGCCCCGGCTCGCCCTTGTCACGGATGCGCACGCTCTGACCGTTGTCAATACCTGCCGGGATCGATACCTGGATCTTCTTCCGGCTGGATGTATAGCCTGTACCCGCACATTTCGGGCACTTTTCTTTGATCACCTTGCCGGAACCGCCGCAGTTCGGACAGGTCTGCACATTCTGCACGGTGCCGAAGAAGGACTGGGAGGTGTAAACCACCTGTCCCCGGCCGCCGCACTTCGGACAGGTCTCAGGAGATGTTCCCGGCTTCGCCCCCGTCCCGTTACAGTCTTCACACGGATCCTTCAGGACAAGGTCAAGTTCCTTTTCGCATCCGAACACAGCCTCTTCAAACGTGATGCGGATGCTCTTTCGGATATTCGCGCCCTTCATCGGCCCGTTGCCGGCACGTCCGCCCCGGCGTCCGCCGCCGAACAGATCCCCGAATATATCCCCGAAAATATCACTGAAATCCGCACCGCTGAAGTCGAATCCGCCGAATCCGCCGGCGCCGCCTGCTCCGCCCTCGAAGGCCGCATGACCGAACTGGTCATACTGACGGCGTTTGTCCGGATCACTCAGAACGGCATATGCCTCGGAAGCTTCTTTGAACTTCTTCTCCGCTTCCTTGTCACCCGGATTCATGTCGGGATGATATTTTTTCGCCAGTGCACGGTAGGCTTTTTTAATGGATGCCTCATCTGCGTCCCGACCCACGCCCAGCACTTCGTAATAATCTCTCTTTGCCTCTGCCATAACTGGAATACTCTACCTTTCACGAAAAATTCTACGAAACCGCCTGCGCGGTCCCGTAGAATTTTTCTTATTTATATCTCTGATCTGAGGGAGATTTAAACTTCTTTGTAGTCTCCGTCTACCACATCGTCGCCCTGGAAGCCGTCCGGAGCCGGACCTGCACCCGGGTTCGGGCCTGCGCCTGCTCCCGGATTCGGGCCGCCTGCAGCGCCTGCACCTGCTCCTGCCTGCTCATACATCTTTGTGAACAGTTTCTGAGCGCTCTCCATCAGTTTTTCTTTTGCAGCCTTGATCTCTCCGACATCTGCGTCTGCCGCTGTCTCCGGCGTTGATTTAGCCAGAACGTCTTTGAGCGCCTGAACGTCAGCCTCAACAGCCGCCTTATCATTTGCATCCAACTTGTCGCCTACATCTTTGAGTGCTTTCTCTGTCTGGAATACCATTGCATCCGCTTCGTTTCTTGCATCAATGGCTTCTTTTCTCTTCTTGTCCTGAGCCTCGAACTCAGCCGCCTCTTTGACAGCCTTGTCGATATCGGCATCAGACATATTGGAGCCTGCTGTGATCGTGATGTGCTGCTCTTTGCCTGTACCCAGATCCTTAGCGGATACATTTACGATACCGTTGGCATCGATGTCGAATGTAACCTCGATCTGCGGGATTCCGCGCGGAGCCGGCGGGATTCCGTCCAGTCTGAACTGTCCTAGGGACTTGTTGTCCTTCGCGAACTGTCTCTCACCCTGTACCACGTTGATGTCTACGGCTGTCTGATTGTCGGCAGCTGTAGAGAAGATCTGACTCTTCTTTGTCGGGATCGTTGTATTTCTCTCGATCAGTCTTGTAGCCACACCGCCCATTGTCTCGATGGACAGTGACAGCGGAGTAACATCCAGAAGAAGGATGTCGCCTGCACCTGCATCGCCTGCAAGCTTTCCGCCCTGTACGGATGCGCCGAGCGCCACGCACTCATCCGGGTTCAGAGATTTGCTCGGCTCTTTACCGGTCAGTCTCTTCACCTCATCCTGTACAGCCGGGATACGTGTGGAACCGCCGACCAGAAGCACCTGGCCAAGATCCGCTGCTGTGATGCCTGCATCAGAGAGCGCTCGTCTTACCGGCTCTGCCGTCTTGTCTACGAGATCTCTTGTCAGTTCATCGAATTTTGCTCTTGTAAGGTTCATATCAAAGTGCTTCGGTCCCTCAGCCGTAGCGGTGATGAACGGAAGGTTGATATTCGTTGTTGTTGCGCTTGAAAGCTCTTTCTTTGCTTTCTCTGCCGCTTCTTTCAGTCTCTGGAGCGCCATCTTGTCGCCTGAGAGGTCTACGCCCTCTTTTGCCTTGAAGTCAGCCAGCATGTAATCTGTGATCTTCTGGTCGAAGTCATCGCCGCCGAGACGGTTATTGCCTGCGGTTGAGAGAACCTCGATCACACCGTCGCCGATCTCGATAATAGATACATCAAATGTACCGCCGCCCAGGTCGTATACCATGATCTTCTGCTCTTTCTCATTGTCAAGTCCGTATGCCAGCGCTGCCGCCGTCGGCTCGTTGATGATACGTTTTACGTCAAGTCCTGCGATCTTGCCGGCATCCTTTGTCGCCTGGCGCTGTGCGTCATTGAAGTAAGCCGGAACAGTGATGACCGCCTCTGTCACTTTCTCGCCAAGGTATCCTTCTGCATCCGCTTTCAGCTTCTGAAGGATCATTGCGGAGATCTCCTGCGGAGAATATTTCTTTCCGTCAATGTCTACTTTGTAATCTGTACCCATCTCTCTCTTGATCGAAGAGATCGTTCTGGTCGCATTTGTTACGGCCTGACGTTTTGCAGGCTCTCCTACCAGACGCTCACCTGTCTTTGTGAATGCCACGACTGACGGTGTTGTTCTTGCGCCCTCTGTGTTTGCGATGACTGTCGGCTGACCGCCTTCCATAACAGCCACGCAGCTGTTTGTTGTACCAAGGTCAATACCAATTATTTTGCCCATTGTAAAGTTCCTCCTTCTAATGATTAAAATGTTTCTATTCTGAATTTGGGATATTAGTTTGCAACTTTTACCATGCTGTGCCGCACGACACTGTCACGGTACATATAGCCTTTCTGGAATTCTTCGGTGATGATGTTCTCACCGGCCTCCTCGTTCTCCTCATGCATGACCGCATTATGGAAATCAGGATTGAATTCCTGCCCCACTGCCTCGATCGGCTTCACGCCGATCCCGTCCAGCGTGGTCATCAGCTGTTTGTAGATCTTCTCCATTCCTTCAGCGAAAGGAGTGGCTTTGTCTTCCTCGGACATGGAGCCCAGGCCCCGCTCAAAATTGTCCACTACCGGAAGGATCTTTTCTATGATATCCTTCGCGCCGATCTCGTACATCTGGGATTTCTCCTTTTCCGTACGCTTGCGGAAGTTATCAAACTCTGCCATCTGGCGGGTAAGACGATCGGTCAGTTCCTCGATCTTCTCATCCTTCTTGTCTTTCTTGTTCTTCTTGCCGAAAAGCTTTTTCTTTTCGGTCTTTGAAGCCTCGTCTTCCGGATCGCTTACTCCGGCATCCTCTTCCGGCGTTTCCGTTTCTGTCTCTTCAGTCCCGGCAGCCTCCCCGGTCTCTGCGGCCTCTTCAGCTTCTCCGGTCTCTTCGGCTGCTTCAGCTTCAGCGGCTTTTGCTTTTGCTTCTTCCACCGCTTCTTTTACCATATCTTCTTTGCTCATTTTATCGCTCACCAGCTTTCCACCTTCCTATTCTTTCGGATTTTTATTGTAAATCGCATCCAGTTCGCTTTGCAGCGTTTTCAGCGTCTTCATGACATGTTCATAATCCATTCTTTTCGGACCGATGATACCGATGGTTCCCTTCATGCCCTCGCCAAGTTCATAGGTGGCCGTCACCACACTGCAGTCCTTCATGGTCTTCACCGGAGCCTCATCCCCGATGTACACCTGGATGCCGTTGCTGTTCTCGCTGGCGAGTGTTTCCGTGACCAGATCCTCCAGCTGCTGCTTTTCCTCGAACGCGCTGATGATCTCCTGCGCGCTCTGCTTATCGCTCAGCTCCGGATATTTGAAAATATTCGTCGCTCCGCTGGTGTAGATCTTCATGTCGTCATCCACATGGATGATCTCCGCCACCGCGTCCAGCACATGCCCCACCACTTCGCTGTGGATGCCGGCCTGTTCTTTCAGCCTGGCGATCAGGCCCAGTGTGATCTGGTCAATGGACATTCCGTTGAGCGTTGTGTTGAGAAGCATATTCAGCTTCAGCATCGTCTCATTGCTTAGTGTTTCACCGACCTCGATGATCTTATTCTTGATCACATTGCCGCCCAGCACGATCACCGCCACAACCTGCTCCGCATCGACCTGCGAGAGCTGGATGAACTTCAGCGTATTCCGGCTGTTGATCGGCGCCGAGACCATTGTCGCATAGTTCGTATTAGAAGCCAGCACTTTCGCGGCCTGCTGCAGGACTTTCTCCACCTTGTCAGCCTTCTCGAGCATCGCGTCCTCGCGCTCGGTGATCTCCTGTTCTTTTTCCTCCATGAGCATATCCACATACAGCCGGTATCCTTTATCCGATGGGATCCTGCCGGCTGATGTGTGGGGCTGGAAAATATAACCCAGATCTTCCAGATCCGCCATCTCATTCCGGATCGTCGCGGAACTTAAATTAAGCTCCGTATATTTTGAAAGAGTACGCGACCCGACCGGCTCGCCGGTCTCAAGGTAATTCTGGATGATGGCTTTCAATATGATAAGTTTTCGCTCGCTTAAATTCGTATCGACCGCCACTTCATTTCCTCCTTTCGCGCTATTAGCACTCCCTTTTTATGAGTGCTAACATCTTTCGTATACTAAGATAGCACTCGGTTTTCCGTTTGTCAACCATTTCAGAAAATAAATTCACTGAATACATAATTGCTGATATCGGTCCCCCGCTCCGTAAGAAAGATCCGCCCTTCCACCCCGGCAAGGAGCCCCTGCTCCATAAGTCCGGCGATCTGGTCCCCGTACACCTGCCGGATCTCTTTCCCGAACAGATTCCGGAAATCCGCTTCCCGGATCCCTTTCGTTTTGCGCAGGCCGAGAAACATAAACTCCTCCATCCGGTCGTTGAGCGTAAGTTCTTCATAATCTTCCGCCGCGCTTTCTCCGGCTGCCGGATCTGACATTTTCCCCTTTGCTCCTCCGAATATGTTCACATATTTCTCCATATCCGTCGTGTTGTGGAACCGGCATTCCCGGATCAGCGAGGCCGCGCCGAGCCCCAGCCCCAGATATTCTTTCCGGTCCCAGTAGCCCAGGTTGTGCCGACACTTGTATCCTTCCTTTGCGTAATTGGAGATCTCATACCGGTGGTAGCCGTACGCTGCCAGGATCCGCTCCGTCGCCTTATAAATCTCACGTTCCGCGTCCTCATCCGGCAACGGCGGCAGGATCCGGATCTGCCCGTTCGCACAGCAGGCCTGCACGTCCTGTCCCGGCTCCCCGTATATTTCATAAAAAGGGGTGCCTTCTTCCACGATCAGGCTGTAGGCGGAAATGTGTTCCGGATCGAGCTCCGCCGCAGCGCGCAGTGTTTTCTCCCAGCCTTCCGGCGTCTGCCCGGGCAGCGCCGAGATCAGGTCGATATTCACATTGTCGAATCCGGCCCGGCGGACGATCCCCCACGTATCAAGAAAAGCTTCAAATGTATGGATCCGCCCCAGCATTTTCAGTTCCCTGTCATCCGCCGACTGAAGCCCGATGCTCAGCCGGTTGATGCCGCACGCTTTCCACGCCTCCGCCTTTTCTTCGGACACGGTCCCAGGATTCACTTCCATGGTGATCTCCGCATCCGGGGAAATGTCAAAATTGTCAAAAAGGGCATGAAAAATCCGGGCGGTCTCGCTCCCCTCCAGGATGGAAGGAGTGCCACCGCCCAGAAACACCGTGTCCACACGGTAACCGCTGTATTTTTCTTTCATTGATTCCATTTCCCGGGCCAGCGCATCCACATAGACGCGCTTTGTCTGGTCATCCGCCGGCCCGGACAGGAAATCACAGTAGGCACATTTCTTTACGCAGAACGGAATGTGCACATACAGTTCTAATCCACGTTTACTCATTTTCTCGTTGTCAATCAGTCGTCGTCCAGTTTCAGGACGCTCATGAACGCCTTCTGCGGGATCTCTACATTGCCCACCTGGCGCATGCGCTTCTTTCCTTCTTTCTGCTTCTCCAAAAGCTTCTTCTTACGGGAGATGTCGCCGCCGTAACACTTCGCCAGCACGTCTTTTCTCATCGCTTTTACGGTCTCACGGGCAATGATCTTGCTGCCGATGGCCGCCTGGATCGGGATCTCGAAGAGCTGCCTCGGGATCTCCTGTTTCAGCTTCTCGCACATCTTCCTTCCGCGCTCGTAGGCGCTTCCGGCAAATACAATGAAGGACAGTGCATCCACTTCTTCTTTATTAATAAGAATATCCAGCTTCACAAGCTCCGATCTCTGATAGCCCAGCATCTCATAGTCGAAGGATGCATAGCCTCTCGAACGGGATTTCAGCGCATCGAAGAAATCGTAAATGATCTCGTTGAGCGGCAGATGATAATGAAGCACGGCGCGCTTTTCTTCGATGTATTCCATGCTCTGGTAGATGCCGCGCCGCTCCTGGCACAGGTCCATGATCGCGCCGATGTACTCGGATGTCACCATGATCTCCGCCTTAACCATCGGCTCTTCCATATAATCGATCTCCGACGGATCCGGCATGTTGGTCGGGTTCGTCAGATCGATGACCTCGCCGTCCGTCTTATGGATCTTGTAGATAACACTGGGAGCCGTCGTCACCAGGTCCAGATTGTACTCTCGCTCCAGACGCTCCTGTATGATCTCCAGATGGAGCAGTCCCAGGAATCCGCAGCGGAATCCAAAGCCCAGGGCCACGGACGTCTCCGCCTCGAACTGGAGCGCCGCATCGTTAAGCTGCAGCTTCTCAAGGGCGTCCCTGAGATCCGGGTATTTTGCCCCGTCCGCCGGGTAGAGCCCGCAGTAGACCATGGGGTTGACTTTCTTATATCCCGGAAGAGGTTCATCACAGGGATGTTCCGCATTGGTAATGGTGTCGCCCACACGGGTCTCTTTCACATTTTTCAGGCTTGCGGTAATATAACCGACCATGCCGGCCGACAGTTCGTCACAGGGGATGAACTGGCCCGCGCCGAAGGTTCCCACCTCCACCACATCCGCTTTCGCACCGGTGGCCATCATCAGCATGGGGGTTCCTTTTCTTACCGTTCCCTCCTTGATCCTGCAGAAAACGATAACCCCTTTATATGAATCGTATTTGGAATCAAAGATCAGCGCTTTTAAAGGCGCGTCCGGATCACCCGTGGGCGCCGGGATCTTCTCCACAATCTGCTCCAGCACTTCATGGACGTTAAGCCCCGTCTTGGCCGAGATAAGCGGCGCATCCTCCGCATCCAGGCCGATCACATCCTCGATCTCCTCTTTCACCCGCTCCGGATCCGCGCTCGGCAGATCGACCTTATTGATCACCGGCATCACGTCCAGATCGTGGTCCAGCGCAAGATAGACATTGGCCAGCGTCTGGGCCTCCACGCCCTGGGCCGCGTCTACCACGAGGATCGCGCCGTCACAGGCCGCAAGGCTCCGGGAAACCTCGTAGTTGAAGTCCACATGTCCCGGGGTATCGATGAGGTTGAACATATACTCCTCCCCGTCGTCCGCCTTGTAGACCGTACGGACCGCCTGGGCTTTAATCGTGATCCCCCGCTCCCGCTCCAGTTCCATATTGTCCAGGACCTGGGCCTGCATCTCCCGGTCCGTCAGGAGCCCGGTCATCTCGATGATCCGGTCCGCCAGCGTGGACTTGCCGTGATCGATGTGGGCAATGATACAAAAATTTCTGATTTTACTCTGATCTATTACTGCCAATTTTATTCCTCCAGCCTCCGGCATGGCGCCGGAAATGTTCATGCATGTTTTTTCTCTGAATGTTTAACGATAAATATTTCCACGGCCAGATGATCCGTGATCAGTCCGGTCTTGATCCGCTGTTCCAGATCCGCGATCTCTTCCATCACGGCCCGGAGTTCACCCGCGGTAAACCGCCCGGCCAGCTTTTCATATTTCCCCGCCACAAAGGGGTGAAGCCCTGCCCTTGAAGCGATCTCTTTTCTCGGGCATCCATGCTTCACCAGTTCTTTTACGTGGAAAAGGTCCCGGTACTGTTTCGACATCAGCACCAGGATGTGCATGGGCTGTTCCCTGAGCGCCAGCAAGTCATAATAGAGATCCAGCGCCTTCCTCTGATCCTGCTCCGCCACGGCATTGACCATATCAAATATATGGTTCGTGATCTGCGTGATGCACACCGCGTCAATATCCTCCCGGGTCAGGGTCTTCCGGTCCAGACAGTAGCAGAAAAGCTTTTCCAGCTCCCGGGTGATATTTTCCATATCCGTCCCCACCTTGCTGATAAAATACGCCGCATCCGCCGGTGAGATCTCTTTCTCCTCCTTCCGGACCAGGTTCAGGATCCATCTCCGCAGCGTGGCTTCATCCTGCGCGGTCAGTTCTACGATATGCCCCTTTGCTTTCACGGCTTTGTACAGACTGCTCCGCCTGTCCACTTCATTTTCGATGAAAATGAAAAAGGTTGCCGGGGGCATGCCGCCGTTGATATAATCCGCCAGATCCCCGCCGCCGCTTTTGAAAAAGCCGGTGTCCTCAAACACGATCAGACGGCGTTCTGCAAAAAAGGGCAGGGTTTCCGCCAGATCGATCACTTCTTTGATCTCCGTCTTCTTCCCCTCATACCGGGTGTAATTCATCGTATCCCCCTCCGGTATCATGGCTTTGACAAAACGGTCCCTGTACTGCCGCTTGAGATAATTTTCTCCGCCGTACAGCAGATAGATCTGTTTAAATTGTCCTGTTTTTAAATCTTCATTCAGGCTTTTCATAACTCTTGTATTATAAAGGAAATCCCCCCGCTTTGACAAGCCTTTCTCTCAGACTCCGCCGGAAACCGTTCCGCTGATCCGGATCCGGCGTCCGTCTGTCCGCACGGTCAGCGCCCCGTTCTCCTGCGTGGAATATATTTTACTGCCGGTCTTTTTAAGCCGTTCAACCGTCTCTGCATGCGGATGACCGTACCGGTTATCCCGCCCCGCCGAGATCAGGGTCAGGGAAGGCTGCACGATATCCAGGAATCCGTCGCTGCCGGAATTCTTCGAACCATGGTGGGCAGCCTTCAGCACATCGCACCGTTCCAGTCGCCCGCTGTTGACCAGCGCATTTTCTCCGCTGCCTTCCACATCCCCGGTAAACAGCATCCGGAATGCTCCATATTCTGCTTCCAGCACGAGAGACGCCTCATTGCCCGGCTCCAGGCCGGCATCCGCCTCCGGCGCCAGGCATTCCAGGGTAAGTCCCTCGTCCGTGATCTTCTCTCCCGCATCCATGACCAGCACTCTTGTGCCGGCCTCTGCCGCGGTGAACGCCAGCCCCTGAAGCACCCCGTCATGATATTTTGCCGGCGGAAGGACCAGATTGCATATCCGCACCCCGAATGTCTGATCTTCCAGCATTTCCCGGATGCCGCTGATATGGTCCTTGTCCCCGTGGGTCACAAAGACATAATCCAGGCTGTCCGCGCCCCGGCTCAGAAGACAGGGGCTGATCCGGTATGTCCCCACATCCGATACATCGCTGCTTCCGCCGTCGATCAGAATATCCGCGGACGGGCCTCTTATGTGGATACAGTCCCCCTGTCCCACATCCAGCACGGTGACACTGACCTCGTCGCGGGACAGGAACCCTTCCCTGCACGCGGTCCTGCACAGAAGGATCATGCCTGTTGAAACGAGCAGGAGCGCCATGCCGTGGGGCCTGCCGATCCTTTTCTTCTCCCGCTTCTTCATCCGGATATAAAGAATCAGGACAATGGCAATCATCATGTAATATAACATAAGTTGCCACATGTCCGGCCGTCCGGTCACGATCCGGCCGAAAGGGAGACCGCTGCTCCACTCACATACCAGGTCATACGCAGCAAGGACCGCCCTGCAGAGCTGGAGCACCGCGCCGCCTCCGGGTTCCCAGAGAAGATCCAGCGCAGAACCAAAAAGCCCCGCTCCCATGGCGACCGGCATGAGCGGGATCACGATCAGATTCAGGAACACCGAATAAGGCGGGATCTCAAAATAAAAATAAAGCAGCGGGCCCAGAAGCATGAGGTTCACCGCGATACTGGTGGACAGTCCGGTCAGCACCCACAGAAGGGCTGCTGATATCCGTTTCTTCACTCCGCTTTTCCAGTGCTGCTTTTTCCTGATCTGTTCACAGCCGAAAGCCTCTGCGAACACCGGGGCAAAGAGCGCGATTCCGAGGATCGCGCCGTAAGACAGAAGAAACCCTGCATCCGTCAGGTACAGGGGCTGCCCTGCGCATAAAATTGCCGCCGACACGGCCAGGCTGGTCAGCAGATCATAATCCCGTCCGGTAATCTCGGCCCCGATCCGCACCAGGAACATGATGAGCGCACGCAGGCTGGATACGCCGGCCCCGATCATCAGGCTGTACAGGATCAGAAGGGCTGCGCCCGCCGCGCCGGAGACTGTAAAGCCGAACCCCGCACGGCGAAGTGCGTTATAGATCCCCATCCCGAGAAAAGTCATGTGAAGCCCCGATATGGCAAGGATATGGCTGATCCCGCACTTCTGATACATGGTCTTCATCTCCGGATCCAGCCCGCTTTTCTGTCCGAGCAGGATGGCGCTCATGGTGCCGCCGTAATATTCCCCGAGATGCCGGACCAGAAGCCGATCCCAGGCCTGCCGGAGTTCATAAAGGCTCTGCCGCAGCCGGTCCGTATCTTTCGACAGGACTTCCATCTGCTCCGCCCAGACAAGTACGCGGATCTCCTGCCGCCGGTAATATTCCCGCTGGTCAAAATTCCCTGGATTGCGTGCACTGTCAAAAACCTGCAGTTCGCCTCTCACATGCAGGATATTCCCTATCTTTATTACATTTTTAACTGTATCACCGGAATAATAAACAAGGACTCTTTCTTCTGCAAGTTCCCTGCCCGCCGCAGAAACGGCGTTATCTTTCAGATAAAAGGCTGTAACCTTTTCTTTTTTCTCGATCCTGTATACAGACCCTGTCAGGATGACACCTGCCTCTCCGGATGCAGCCCTCTCCAGCTCAGAGATTTCTATATCTCCCGCGCCGGAGAAGAGCACCCGAAAGGCCTGTATTATCAGAAATAAAACACAGATCGCACAAAGCGGACGTTTTCTCATTCATCATCTTTGACTGCGAGCAGATCCCGATTTTCAGAAAGCGGCTGGGACAGATCCACCGCATCCATGTATTCTGCATTGGTTTCCCCGTTGATCGTAATCTGTACCTGTCCGGCCTCTGTTCCCTCGATCAGAGAATTAACGATCGAATATACGGTAACTTCGGGGAGAACGTCATACGCCCCGGTTAAAAATGCACTGTCAAAATTCACATAGCAGATCTCATCTTTTGTCGTCACGCTGAGCAGGTTCGCATTTGGATTAATGGTCGGTCCCGCACTGTTTCCGGCAGGCCCCTGCATCAGCTTCTCCACGATCAGCTTGTCCTTGGACACATTGCTGCTGTACCGGACAGATATCTTCTGTTCCACCAGCTTGTCTCCTTCCGGATTTGCAAAGTACAGCGTAAGCGTATCTGTCTGGTAAGAACTCGGGGATGAACTGGTATTTCCCACAAAATCATCCTCATTCATCAGTCCGGTCTCCGTACCGCTGCTGTCTGTAAACGGCTCACCCTCCACTGTAAACCGGACCGCATTGATCCCCTCGACCCGCACGAGAGACTGGACGACCGCCGCCCGCACAAGCTTTTCCTGTATCCGTTTGATATTCAGATACTGTCCGCTAAAATCCACATCCAGGATGCTTCCGTTAAGAACGCATTTAAGCACTTCCACGTCTTCCGGGATCGGAGCCACGCATTCCAGATCATCCGAGGGCTGTTTTAACTTCTCCAGGATCTGTTCCGCCTGTTCCTGCGGTTTCCCATCGGGAATGTCGTATTCAACTTTCACCAGCCCCGTACGGTCAGCATTCAGGCAATAGACATAAGAATCATATGATTCGTCCTCCGGCGCAGAATTCCTGCATGCCGCCAGCACAGAGACGCAAATTACGGCGACAGCCATAATAAGCGCAAAGATCCGTATTCTTTTTAACATCTTTCATTCCTCCTGTGCCTTCTTTATTTATGCCGCAACGTAGATCAGCGGGATCCGGACGGTAAACGTTGTTCCTTCTCCCACGCTGCTGTGCACTTTGATCGATCCCCTGTGGGCGATCACCGCACTCCGCACAAGAGCAAGGCCCAGTCCCGTGCCTCCGATTTCCCGGGAATGGGATTTATCCACCCGGTAAAACCGCTCGAAAATGTGAGGCTGATCCTTTTCCGGGATCCCGATGCCGGAATCTTCCACTTTAATATAAAAATACTGGTGATCTGCATTAAGCGATACATGGACCCAGCCGTTTTCATGGTTGTATTTGATCGCATTTTCCACAAGGTTTGAAACCGCAAGAGAAAACTTCATTTCATCAATCTCTGCGATAACCGGGCGGAAACTCTCCATTACCACTTCTACTTTTTTCTTATTCGCGATCGGACGCAGCCGCTTCAGCGTCTGTTCCAGCAGATCATTGATATTGACCGAGGAAATATTCATCGTCTGACCGGTCTTATCCATTTTAACAAGCGACAGCAGATCCGTGATGATCTGATTTTCCCGGTCGATCTCTTTTGCAATATCCTCCATAAATTCACGGTACATCTCCACCGGTGCGTCCGGCATCTCAAGAAGGGAATCCGCCAGGACTTTTACGGATGTCATCGGCGTCTTCAGCTCATGAGACACGTTGGAAACAAACTCCTCCCGGGACTCATCCAGGATTTTCAGCCGTCCCAGCATCTTGTTAAATGCTTCGCTTAATTTTCTCGTCTCCGTAAATGTATCCACATGAAGTACATCATCCCCGTATCCTTCCGTAACGGTCTCAATCCCTTTTGTGATCCTGTGCAGCGGCCTTACCATCCGGTCAGCAAGGAATACACTTAGTACGGCAAGGATTATCATAAGGATGCCGACAACAATGCTTCCCTGTGTAAAAATGATCTGCCTTGTCACTTCGATCGTATCCGTGGATACACTTGCAAGCATCACGCCGATCACATCTTCGCCGCCGGGTTCATAGATCGGGGATGTAACCTCGATATAATGATTTTTCCTGTCATAGTGATTCGTCGCCTCACCATCGGACATGCACCTTACGACATTTTCTGAAACATCCGTCTTTCCTTCATCCAGACTGTATGTGTCTTTGACCACTCTGAGTTCCCGGTTGATGATCATCACACGGCCGTTGTAAATATTGGTAAGCTGAACAAGATTTGTATTGATCACCTCGGACGTGGGATCCGTCAGATAGCTGTAATTGTCGAGCTGATTCCCCAGGATCGTGCACTGGTTCTGGATCTCGGCGGTCCGAAGCTCCACGGCCCGGAGCTCATAGAATTTTTCTGCTCCGAAAAGCACAGCCAGGCAGGGCAAAAGCCCTGCCAGCATAAACAAAACAATAAAGCGAACCCGCATATTTTTAAATATTCTGTCCCGAAGTATAAACGGGCGTTTATCCCTGGAAATAGTAACCAACTCCCCACTTTGTATGTACATATTTTGGTTCACTCGGATTAAGTTCGATCTTCTCTCTCAGACGGCGGATATGCACATCCACGGTCCTTGCATCCCCCGGGTAATCATATCCCCAGACAAGGTTCAGAAGATTTTCCCTGCTGTATACCTTGTTCGGATTTGTTGCGAGAAGCTCCAGCACATCAAATTCTTTTGCCGTCAGGTTGATCTCTCTCTCCCCGATAAACACGCGTCTGCTCTCGCAGTCGATCTTCATATTCCCCTTGATAAGAACAGGACTTCCGGATGTCTCTTTGCGCTTGGATGTACGTCTCATGATCGCTTTGATCCTCGCTTTTACCTCGAGGATGTTAAACGGTTTTGTAATATAGTCGTCTGCCCCGTATTCAAGCCCGAGGATTTTATCCATATCCTCACTCTTCGCCGTCAGCATCACGATCGGCATGTCCGAAAACTCCCGGATCTGCTGGCACACTTCAAACCCGTCCATCTTGGGCAGCATAACGTCAAGCAGGACCAGATCATATTCGCACTTTCTGGCACACTCCAGCGCCTCCTCGCCGTCATAGGCGCAGTCCACTTCCATGCCTTCCTGCTCCAGGCTGAACCGGATTCCTTTCACGATCAGTTTTTCGTCATCTACAACCAATATTTTCTTGCTCATACTCCCTGTTCACGACTCCTGTGTCATATTATAATGTCATCTTTTATTTTCTCAAATACACCTTCTTTGATCCCGCTGATCTCCATCAGATCCTCAATCCTCTGAAAACCGCCGTTCTCTTCACGATAACGGATAATGCTCTCCGCCTTCGCCTCGCCGATCCCGGTCAGTGTCATCAGTTCCTCCGCAGAAGCTGTATTGATATTCACTTTTTCCTGTGTGTCCGAAGACGCACTGTATGTTCCCGGCATGATTCCCTGAGCTTTTGTTTCCTCCAATGTAGGAATATAGATCTGCTCACCGTCTGACACCGCACGGGCCAGATTAACAGAATCCGCCGAAGCTTCCTCTGTCATACCGCCTGCAACCTCAACCGCCTCATACAGGCGGGCGCCTTCATCCAGCTCATAGATGCCGGGATCAGAAACTGCACCGCATACATAGATGCAGACCAGTCTTTCGCCTTTCGTCTGCTCACTGTCCGATCCGTCCGCGCCGTCTGTCTTCCGGCCTGCACTTTCCTCTTCCGTCGGACCGGATCCCGGATCAGTGTCCGTCTGTCCTCCGGCAGCGGCAAGTTCGGTGAGGCCCTGCTCCTCCGATTCTGCTGCGCAGCCCGCAGGAAATAAAAATGCTGTTATGACCAGCATTCCGAACAAACAGATTTTTAATTTTCTCCAAAAAGTGTCTTGCATTTTCTCCCTGCTCTTTCTGCCGGGAGAAACACCCCTTAAATGCCGGACACAAATATTGTAACGAATCTTTTCCAAAATTACAATAGATAATTAAATGTTTGTTAAGGATTTGACGTTATGTTACAGCTTTATTACAGTTTGTTTTCCTTTTTTTATTCCCACTGAAATACGGCAATTCCGACAACCGCAACAATAAGCCCGCCGAGTTTTCTCCAGGAAAACGGTTCCCGGTCCATCCCGAACAGACCGAAGATCTGGATCAGATACGACACGGCGATCTGCGCCACAACGATAAGGAGCGCCGACTTCGCCGGGCCCAGCGCCTCAATGCTTTTGATCACGGTCCAGGTGATCCCGGCACCGATCACGCCGCCCAGGAGCAGATACCGGGGCTCAACCTTTCCGATGGCGGCAATGCTGTCCCTGCCCGTAAAGAACCACAGAGCGAGGCAGACCGCAAAGGCCGTGATCTGGACCCATCCGTTGCTCACCCACACGCCCGCCGTTTTTGTAACCTGTGTGTTAAATACCCCCTGGATGCTCATCAGCGCGCCGGAGATCAGCGCGATAAAAAAACCGGTCATAAAACTTCCCTCCCGTACAGTTTATGTCTGCTGAACGGTTAGTATGTCCTATAACCGGTTTTATATACATATATTGTCCTGTTTGGAAACCGCTTTATGCGCCAAGAGCTTTCTTCAGTTTCCCGATCATTTCATCGATATGCTTCTCTTCCACGATCAGCGGCGGCACAAAACGGAGCACATTTCCTTCCGCCTGGATCACCAGAAGGCCGTTCTCCACGCAGCGGCGGTTGACCTCGGCGACCGGCACTGCAAGCTCCAGTCCCTGCATCAGGCCTTTTCCTTTCCGTTTTACCACACTGTCCAGTTCTTCCACCAGTTCATCCAGTTTCCGGGTCAGATACGGCGCCACTTCATTTACATGATCCACGATACGGTCCCGCTCAAAGATCTCAAGCACCGTTTTTACTGCGGTGCAGGCCAGCGGATTGCCGCCGTAGGTCGCCCCGTGGTCGCCAGGCCTTAAGGAATACTCCGCCACTTTTTCCGTCATGGCAAATGCGCCCACCGGGATCCCGTTTCCAATGGCTTTCGCCATTGTCATTATATCCGGTCTGGTTCCAAATCCCTGCCATGCGAACATGGTGCCTGTCCGGCCCATCCCGCACTGCACCTCATCACAGATCATCAGGATGTCATTTTCATCGCAGATCCTGCGGATGCCTTCCATAAACTCCTGTGTGGCCAGATTGATCCCGCCCTCGCCCTGGAGCGGTTCCAGGATGATCGCGCAGGTTTTGTCATTCACCAGCTCTTTTACACTGTCCAGATCATTGAACCGCGCAAACTTCACCCCCGGAACCAGCGGCTCGAAGGGCTCCCGGTACGGCGCATGCCCTGTCACGGATACCGCGCCGAACGTCCGGCCGTGGAAGGAATGCTCCATAGCGATAAACTCATATCTGCCCGTTCCTTTTGTATAGGCATAGCGTCTCGCGGATTTCAGCGCGCCCTCGATTGCTTCGCCGCCGCTGTTGGTAAAGAACACCCGGTCCATGCCGCAGGCACGGTTCAGTTCCCGTGCCGCCTCCCCGCAGCTTTCGTGATAGTAAAGATTCGACGTATGGTACAGCTTATCGATCTGCGCTTTCAAAGCCTCATTGAGTTCTTTGTTGTCATATCCAAGGCCTGTCACCGCAAACCCCGCGGCAAAATCCAGATATTCCTTTCCGTCCGCATCATAGAGATACATGCCTTCCCCGTGGTCCAGGACAACTGGGAAACGGTTGTAGACATGAATCAGATTCTCTTCCGCCGCCTGTATTTTATTATTCACCATGATAATACCTGCTTTCTTCACTGTTTAAAATGGCCGTGCCGATTCCTTTGTTCGTAAAGATCTCAAGGAGCAGACAATGGGGGATCCGCCCGTCCAGGATATGCACCCTGGAAACCCCTGCCTCGATGGCATCGATGCAGTTCTGAAGCTTCGGCAGCATGCCGCCGCCGATATAGCCGCTGTCCATCAGTTTCCGCGCATCATCCACATGAAGCTCTGAGATCAGCGTGGACGGATCGTCCGGATCCTTGTAAACCCCCTCGATATCCGTCAGGAACGCCAGCTTCTCCGCCTTAACTGCCTTTGCAATGGCGCATGCCGCATCATCCGCGTTGATATTGTATGTATTGAACTCATCATCCAGTCCCACCGGGCAGACGATCGGGAGAAAATCCTTCTCCAGAAGATCATAGAGGATCTGTCCGTTCACCTCTTTCACATCTCCGACATAGCCGATATCCTCGCCGTTTGAATACTTCTTATCCACCTTCATCAGCGCCCCGTCTTTGCCGCTGATGCCGATCGCACGTACGCCCAGGCTTTCCACCAGCTGGACCAGACTCTTGTTCACACGGCCGAGAACCATCTCCGCCACTTCCATCGTCTCCTCGTCCGTCACACGCAGACCGTTCACAAACTTCGGCTCCATGCCGACTTTCCCGACCCACTTGCTGATCTCTTTGCCGCCGCCGTGGACGATGATCGGCTTAAAGCCGACCAGCTTCAGAAGCGTCACATCCTCGATCACACGCTTCTTCAGTTCCTCATCAACCATGGCGCTGCCGCCGTATTTCACCACGATGATCTTGCGGTTAAAACGCTGGATGTACGGCAGGGCCTCAATAAGCACCTGCGCCTTTTCAAGATACTGCTGCATATTACTGTTCATACTTAACCTCCTTCAATTGGGGACGTAGTAAAATTCAATTTTACTACGTCCCCAATTGAATTTTACGGTGTCCCAAATTGGATTTTGCCCTGTCCCTTTTTAAACTAGCTGCGATAATCTGCGTTGATATTGATGTATTCATGCGTCAGATCACATCCCCACGCAGCTGCCTCCACATCGCCTTCTTTTATATCTGCGATAACAGTCACTTCCGGCTGCGACAGGATTTCCGTCGCTTTTTCTTCACTATATTCAAGTGCTACGCCGTTTTCGATAAGCTGTATTTTCCCGGCAGCACTCTCAAAATACAGATCCACTTTTTCCGGATCAAATCTGGCTCCCGAGTATCCCATTGCGCACAAGATCCTGCCCCAGTTGGCATCATGTCCGGCGATGGCCGCCTTTGTAAGATTGGAGCAGACGATTGATTTTGCCAGTGTTTTTGCCTGTTCCTTTGTATCGGCGTTGATGATCTTTGCCTCGAAAAGCGCGGTCGCCCCTTCGCCGTCCCCGGCCATTTTCTTTGCCAGTGTCTCATTTACATAATGAAGCGCCTGTTTGAAAGCTTCATATTCCCATGTTCCGTATGTGATCTTTTCATTTCCCGCGGCGCCGTTCGCCAGGAGCAGCACCGTGTCGTTTGTAGATGTATCGCCATCCACCGAGATCATATTATATGTATCCTGTACATCTTCGCTCAGCGCCGCCTGGAGGGCTTTTCTGGAAATCTTTGCATCCGTTGTGATAAATGCCAGCATGGTACACATGTTCGGATGGATCATGCCCGATCCTTTCGCCATACCGCCGATCGTTACAAGCGTATCGCCGATCTCCACCGTGACCGCCGCTTCTTTTTTTCGCGTATCTGTCGTCATGATAGCCTGCGCCGCCTGCGTTCCCGCCTCAGTTCCAGTTTTTTTCGATAATGCCAGTTCCCGGATCCCGGCTTTTACACGATCCATAGGAAGCTGCATTCCGATCACGCCGGTCGAGCCTACCAGAACGCTTTTCTCGTCTATTCCCAGCACCTTTGCGGCTTCTTTTGCCGTTTCGGCACAGTAATTCATCCCTTCCTCGCCGGTACATGCGTTTGCGATCCCGGAATTAACTATGACCGCCTGAGATTTCAGACCGCTTTCCACGATCGCCCGGTCCCATTTGACCGGCGCCGCTTTTACCAGGTTCGTGGTAAATGTTCCGGCCACTTTGCATGGCTTTTCGCTGTAAATGAGCGCCATGTCCGTACGGTCCTGATACTTGATCCCGGCCGCCGCTGCCGCCGCCTCAAATCCTTTCGCCACTGTTACGCCGCCTTCGATAATCTGCATGGATATTTCCCCGCTTTCTTTTATTCTGATCTGTAAATGTATGTTACTGCTCATTAAATGCAGTAATATTCTCTTCATTCAATGTGAAATCATAATAATTAAGATCCAGACGTTCCGTCCAGCCGATCGTATTCCAGAACGCATTTCCGATATCATTTTTTGTAAATGCGATCAGCGAAACCTTGTTGATATTCTCCGCCTGGAGCGCCTTCATCGCATGAACGACCATTGCCCGTCCGATCCCGTGACGCCGGTACGCTTCATCCACACATACATGATAGAGACAGCCCCGCCGCCCGTCATGCCCGCACAGAATACTGCCGACGATCCTTTCATCTTTAACCGCAACCACACTGGTCGTTGGATTCCGCTTCAGGAAACGCTCCACTCCCTCCCGGGAATCATCGATGCTGCGGATTCCGAAGCCCCGGATCTTCTTCCACAAAGCATATACCTCATCATAGTCATCTATAGTCATTGTGCGTATCATCGCTGTCTTCTCTCCCTTTCCTTCATTTTGGGACACCCCATTTTCCAATCTGGGACACCGTAAATCTCAATCCGGGACGTAGTCAGATTGAATTTTACTACGTCCCTAAGGGAACATCGGCACAAGTTCAAGCCCTTCGCTCTCTTCCAGTCCGAACATCAGGTTCATGTTCTGGACCGCCTGTCCTGCCGCTCCCTTGACCAGATTGTCGATGGCGCCCATCATAATGATCCTGCCGGTCCGGGGATCGATCTTGAATCCGATATCCACATAATTGCTTCCCTCGACCCATTTTGTCTCCGGGCAAACGTCTCTGTCGAGAACGCGCACGAATTTTTCATCTGCATAATATTTGTCGTAAACCGCTTTTACTTCTTCCCAGCTCACGTCCTTCTTCAGTTTTGCATATTCTGTCGCAAGGATGCCGCGGTTCATGGGTACGAGATGGGGCGTGAAATTCAGCACTACCTTCTCGCCTGCCGCATACCCAAGCTGTTCTTCGATCTCCGGTGTATGCCGGTGTGTGGCAACGCCGTACGCCTTGATGTTTTCGTTCACCTCGCAGAAGAGGTTAGGAAGTTTTGCGCCTCTTCCGGCACCGGACGTTCCGGACTTGGCATCGATGATCAGGGTGCCCATATCGATGAGCCCTTCTTTTGCCAGCGGATAAGCCGTCAGGATGGAACAGGTTGTGTAGCAACCCGGATTTGCGACCAGACGTGCCTTCTTCACATCTTCACGGTTGATCTCGCACAGGCCGTATACCGCCTCCTCAATATACTGGGGAGCTTTATGTTCGATCTTGTACCACTCTTCATAAACATTCACATCTTTAAGCCGGAAATCCGCGCTCAGATCTATGATCTTTGTCTTTGAGAGGATCTCTTCGTTTACAAGAGACGCACACAGGCCCTGCGGTGTGGCTGTAAAGATCACATCGACCTGTGACGCCAGTTCTTCCATGTTGTCATCCATGCAGGCCGCGTCAACGATCTGAAACATGTTTCTGTATACATCCGCATATTTCTGATCCACATAGCTGCGTGATCCGTACCATCTGATCTCTGCATCTTTATGCCCTGTTAATATTCTTACGAGCTCGCCGCCCGCATAGCCGGTGGCTCCGATTATCCCTACTCTGATCATTCTTTATATCCTTTCATACCTTATCTGTCATACAGGTTTTTATCATATACCCGGATGCACCGGAAGTAAAGCGTTTCCATGAAATCCGGCTGTATAAAAATAAAAGCACTTGCATAATAATACATCTTTTCTGCATATTATGCAAGTGCTAATTCATTTTATATCCTGTTTTTCCGCTTATCCGGAGATCCGCTCTCCGGAAACAGCTACTTTCTCACCTGTCCGTTTCCGAAAATAATGTACTTCGTCGTTGTCAGCGCTTCAAGCCCCATCGGCCCTCTTGCATGAAGCTTCTGTGTACTGATCCCGATCTCCGCGCCGAATCCGAACTCAAATCCGTCCGTAAATCTGGTGGACGCGTTCACATACACCGCCGCCGCATCGATCTCGTCCTGGAATTTCAGGGCATTGTCATAGTCTTTTGTGATGATCGATTCAGAATGGCCGGTATTGTATTTATTAATATGCGCGATTGCCTCGTCTATAGAATCCACGGTCTTCACCGAGATAATGGCATCCAGATATTCTGTCCCCCAGTCTTCTTCCGATGCAGGGATAATGTGATCCGAAACCGCCTGTGCGCGCTCATCTCCCCGGATCTCAACGCCGTGGTTCTTCAGTTTCTGTACGATCGGGGGAAGCGCTTCTTCCAGGATTCCGCTGTGGATCACCAGTGACTCACATGCATTGCACACGCCCATACGCTGTGTCTTGGCATTCTCGATGATATCCGCAGCCATCCGCACATCCGCCGTCTCATCCACATAAATATGGCAGTTTCCGGTTCCCGTTTCGATCACCGGAACCGTACTGTTCTCCACTACATTTGCGATCAGCCCTGCCCCGCCTCTCGGGATCAGGACGTCGATGCCGCCGTGCATCTTCATCATCTCGGAAACCACCGCACGGCTTGTATCCTCGACAAGCACGATCAGATCCTGGCAGAGCCGCTCTTTCCGAAGTCCTGCCTTTATTGCATGTACGATCGCCTGATTGGAATGGATCGCATCGCTTCCGCCGCGCAGGATCGCCGCATTGCCGGTCTTAAAGCAGAGTCCGAACGCATCCGCCGTCACATTGGGACGGGACTCGTAAATGATGCCCACTACGCCCAGCGGCACCCGTTTCTGGCCGACTCTGAGCCCGTTCGGACGTGTCTTCATATAGAGCACCTCGCCCACCGGATCATCCAGCGCCGCGATCTGCCGGAGACCTTCCGCCATATCGGCGATCCGTTTTTCCGAAAGAGCCAGCCGGTCGATCAGAGACTGTTTGATCCCTTTCTCTCTTGCCGCTTCCAGATCCTTTTCGTTTTCTGCAAGGATCATATCCTGCTGCGCGGTCAGTTCCTCCGCCACAGAGAGAAGCCCTCTGTTCTTATCTTCCGTACCAAGCTTCGCCGCTTCCGCAGAAGCGGCTTTTGCGCGTCTTGTAAGCATTTCCATATATGTTTCCATGTGATGCGCTCTCCCTTCTTACTTTACTGTACCATAACAATATAATCGTCTTTTCTCGGTTTTGCCTCTGGCGAGACATCATCCGCCGGGTATCCCAGGATGCAGTGGCCGACTCCGATATAATCGCCCTCTACGCCCCACTTTTTAAGCAGCGCCTTCCCCTCTTCCGAGTCAAAGACTTCCCTTGCCCGGTGGATCCAGCAGGATCCCACACCGATGGCATGGGCCGCGTTCATGAGATTCCCCATCACGAGCGAGCCGTCCTCCACACAGGTGGGGCGCTCTTTGCTCGCCAGCACGACCAGCACGGTTGGCGCCCCGTAGAACGGATCGCTCCCGCTGCCCATATATTTATCATTCAGTTCCGAAAGATAATCCCTTGTTGCCCTGTCCTGCACGACAATGATCTTCGGAGACTGCATCCCCATCCCTGTAGGTGCGTAAGTCCCGGCCTCCAGGATCTTCTGCAGTTCCTCATCCCTGATCTGATCCGGCTTATAGGCCCGGATGCTCCTTCGCTCTTTTAAATCTTTCAATGTCGACTCCATTGTTGTCTCCTCCTTATATTCATGCGCTGTGTATCTGTTATCCCCTGGCATTCTTATAGATCTGATACATATCCTCACGGTCCAGTTTCTTTACGCAGCCGATCGTACGCGTCTCAAATTTGCTGCATTTCATCGCCAGTTCTTCAAGCTGTTCCTCTGTCACATCGATGCCCATATCCCGGATGCAGACCGGCATATCAATGGAACGGTAAAATGCTTCCATCGCTTCGATGCCCTTCACCGCAGTCTCCGTATCATCCGCGCCCGGGGTCACACCCATGACACGAACGGCAAACTGCGCGAAACGCTCCGGCCGTGCGTCCATGACATAGCGGGCCCAGCTTCCCCATACAGCCGCAAGGCCGGCGCCGTGTGCCACATCAAACATGCCGCCCAGCTCATGCTCCAGCTGATGGCTCGCCCAGTCACCGCCGCCTGTTCCGCAGCCGGTCAGCCCGTTGTGTGAGAGGCTCCCCGCCCACATCACTTCAGCCCGGGCGTCATAATTGTCCGGCTCCTCCATCAGGATCTTTGCATTCTTCATCACCGTACGGATCAGATTCTCGCTGATGCCGTCCGTCAGTTCCATATTGTCGGACTGGTTAAAATAACGCTCCATCGTGTGCATCATGATATCCACACACCCGCTTGCCGTCTGATATTTCGGAAGAGTCATGGTCAGCACCGGATCCATGATCGCGAACTTTGCGCGGCAGTGATCGCAGTTATATCCTCTTTTCAGCCATCCGTCCTCATTCGTGATGACCGAAGAATCACTCATCTCCGAACCGGCTGCAGAGATCGTCAGCACGACGCCGATCGGAAGACAGCCGTCCGCCTGACGTTTTCCTTCATAAAAATCCCACACATCACCGCCATTGTACACGCCGTAGCCGATGGCCTTGGCAGAATCGATCACGCTGCCCCCGCCAACGGCAAGGATAAAGTCCACGCCTTCTTTCCTGCACAGTTCGATCCCTTCATATACAAGGGACAGCCTCGGGTTCGGCACCACGCCGCCAAGTGAAATATAGTCGATCCCGGCTGCATCCAGGGAGCGGTAAATGCGGTCCAAAAGGCCGCTCCTTACCACGCTTCCGCTCCCGTAATGGACCAGCACTTTTTTACAGCCCTGCGCTTTTACAAGCTCACCGGTCTGATCCTCTGTTCCTTTGCCAAATACAACTTTTGTCGGTGTGTAATACTGAAAATTTTCCATGACCATTCCCCTTTCTTTTCATGGTTCTATTTGCAGAGGATCCAGGATCCTCACACAATCCCGATCTGGCACATCTTCATCGCTTCCGCCGCCTGTTCATGCGTCGCAGGCGTGACGCCCGCGCAGCAGGAAATGTCAACCTCAACCGGCACTTCCGGCAGATACGCTTTCAGAAGCAGTGCATTGGAGATCACACAGATATCGGTGCATAGCCCGATGACCGTGATCTTCTCCACCGGTTCCTTCTCATCCAGTTCCCGGACATATCCGCCCAGCTCCACACTGCCAAAGGTTGGTTTGTCAATGATCCTGCTGCCCGCTTTCGCAAGCACAGCCTCTTCCACATCCGGATGGATCTGCCAGCCCGGCGTATCCTTTACACAGTGAACGACCGGAAGATGCCGGCCTTCCTCTGTTTCCAGATAATCCGCCCCGTGGGTATCCCGGGTCGCGATCACCTGCCCCTCAAACCCGCGGATCTTGTCCACAACGCCCGGCACGATCGCCACCGCTTCCTTCGTCCCGAGAGAGCCGTCTATAAAATCTTTCTGCATGTCCACAACTACAAGTACGTTCATCTGTCCTTACCTCACTAATCAGAATCGAATATCCGTTACCACAATGCAATCATTATACCACAATTGAACGCAAAATGACAGCGCCTATGAAGCGCTGCCATTCAGTGTCTGATCTATGATGCTTCTCATGATATCTTCCGTCATCTGACCGGGGACGTATCCGTATACATTTCCGTCTTTATCGATCATAAATGTGGTCGGGAATGCAGAGATCCCGTACTGCATAAACATTTCCGAGCTCTCATCCATGAGCACCGGGTAGGTATATCCGTTTTCCTCCATAAATGCGGCGATATCTTCCGCCGATCCCTCCTGGCCGATCCCCGGTCCGGCCACGCCCAGGATCACTACTTCAGCTTCATCTCCCCGGGCGGCGTACTCCTCGTAGAGCTTCTGGATATCCGGCATCTCATTGCGGCACGGTCCGCACCAGGTGGCCCAGAAGTTCAGAAAGACCACCTTTCCTTTATAATCTTCCAGCCTGTGCACATTTCCGAACTGATCCGTCAGTTCAAGGTCTGCAAGCGGCGCCGGCGTCAGAGCCCGCTCCTCTTTTTTCTTATCATCCTCATCATCCGCTGTGCCCTCATCCGCGCTGCCAGTCGTGCCATCCGCACCGCCGTCTATGTCCGACGGTTCTTCCGCTGCGTCTCCGGCATTCTCCCGGTCCGGATCCTCCTGTACCGTTTCCGTCTGTACGGCGGACAGATATCCGGTAATATCGTTCATCTTCCCGGTAAACATCAGCGCACCCATAAGGATCATCAGCACACCGCCCGCCTTCACGGTATAGCGGACAACCTTCATATGGCGGCGGAAAAATCCGAGCAGCTGCGCCGTGAAGATCCCGGCCGCAAGGAACGGCAGGATGAACCCCAGCGTATACACCCCGATCAGCAGGAATCCCAGCCCGCTGCTCTGCGCGCTTCCGGCCATCAGGAGCACGCTTGTAAGCGCCGGTCCCACGCAGGGCGTCCAGGCAAAGCTGAATGTAAATCCCATGATCAGCGCCGTGAGCGGGGACATGGTCATCTTCTCCAGCCTGAACGGCAGCCGGTGCTCTTCCCCGAGCACCCTGGAGCTGCCGAACAGGCCCAGCTGATATAAGCCGAACAAAATGATCAGCACGCCGCCGATCCGCGCGAACAGCATCCGGTGTTCCCCGAAGAAACTGCCCGCGGCCGAGGCGCCCAGACCGAGGACGAAAAATGCGCCGCTGATCCCCAGCGTAAAGCAGAGAACGCGAAGGAAAAGCTTCGCCTTTGCAGCAGCGGCCCCGGCATCCGCCTCTTCCACCTCTCCTTTAACCCCTCCTGAGAGATACCCCAGATACAGAGGCACCAGAGGGAGGACGCAGGGCGAGAAAAAGCTGAGCAGCCCCTGCAGAAATACGGTCAGCACCGATACGCCGGCTTCGATAGAAAATCCCATACCATCTTATCTCCTGTCTTTCATTTCTGTTCTGAAATCTTATCATACTTCAGGTAAAAAAGACAGTGCCAAAATCAGCCGATCTTCTGCACGGTCAGATTAATGCCGCTGTACGCGAAATCGCCGCCCTGCGCCTCTACCTGAAGCGTGGCCGGCACGGACGTGACATCAAGGATCTGTGAGAACGCCAGATTTGCCGAATCCGTGGCATTCTGGAACGTATGCTGGGCGGCCGCCCCGGCGACCGGCGTACCGTTCTGCTCCAGATACAGTCCGGTCGTAAGAGGAAGCGTTGAGGTAGATGTGGGCGCAAGATTCCCGTTAAACGACACGCTGTAATATCCCGGCGTCTGGATCGTTATCTGTGAACTGTTCTGGTCATGTGTAATGTCCGTTCCTGCCTGGGACGCATTCCGGTCAAAAACAAGCATCGTCCCGTTCGTTCCGGTCTGGGCCGGCGTCGCATAGGCGGAAAGAAAGCTGGCCGGCGCGGCTGTTCCTGTTGCACCTGTGGCGCCCGTTGCACCTGTCGGGCCAATCGCACCTGTCGGACCCGTTGCACCTGTCGGGCCCGTCGGACCGGTCGGACCTGTCGCACCATCTGCTCCCGCAGGACCCGTGGGTCCGGTGGCCCCGGTTGCACCTGTAGCTCCAGTCGGTCCGGTAAACCCGGTAAGTCCGGTCGCACCGGCGGGGCCTGTAGCACCCGTTGCTCCGTCTGCACCTGCAGGACCTGTCGGACCAGTTGGGCCGGTCGCACCTGTTGGGCCGGTTGGACCGGTTGCCCCTGTCGGGCCGGTCGGGCCTCCTGCCGGGCCGGCTGGTCCCGTTGCGCCCGTCGGGCCCGTTGCTCCGGTTACGCCGGTAGTTCCGGTCGCTCCGGCTGGTCCTGTGGCTCCGGTGGCCCCGGCCGGTCCCGTGGCACCTGTCGGACCGGTCGGCCCGGTACAGCAGGAGGGCTTCGGCGGGCAGGGGCGGCATCCGAAGGGATTCCACTGTCCTGACCCCGGAGACGACCCGCAGCCGCACCGGCAGTCCGCGGACTGCTCACGGATCTCCATATCCTGCGATGGATCTTCTGTATCCTTTTTTCTAAACCATACCATATCTTCTGACCTCCTTTCATATCCAGTATATGAAAGAATTGTCAGATTGCCATGAATAGGCTATTTACTGTGTCCCGATCTTCTTTATAATCTTCCTGAACTGCACCGTAAACAGGATCGCCGTAAATGTTACAGCCAGGGTGTCCGCGATCGGTTCGGCCAGATAGACGCCCATGGTCTGATTGCCGCGGATCACGTGCGGCATAATGTAGATCAGCGGGATCAGGAGCACAAACTTCCTCATCACAGCCACGATGATCGATTCGGTCGCCTTACCCAGCGCGTTGAATGTCATCTGGCAGGCCATCTGGATCCCCATCAGGAACATGGCCGCCATATAGATCCGGAGCGCGGTCCTGGTGTAGTCAAGCAGCGCCGCGTCAGAAGTAAACATAGCCGCAAATCCGCCCGGCAGCAGCATCACGAGCAACCACAGAAGGGTCGCATACCCCAGGCTGACTTTCAGAAGAAGCCGGAATGCCCCGCGCACCCGTCCTGCATCCCCGGCGCCGTAGTTATAACTGATGATCGGCTGGGCGCCCTGCCCCAGCCCCTGGAGCGGCAGCATGGCGAACTGCATGACGCTCGTGAGGATCGTCATCGCGCCGACGGCCACATCCCCGCCGTATTTCTGCAGGGAGCTGTTGAAGCACACGGAGATCACACTCTCGCTGGCCTGCATGATAAATGTCGCCACACCGAGTGCAAGACAGGGAAGTATGATCTTCGGCGAAAGGCGCAGGTTGGCCTTACGGATCTTCAGATATGTCTTCTTTCCGCACAGGAAATGGACCACCCAGATACAGGACAGGGCCTGCGAAATGATGGTCGCCAGCGCCGCCCCCTGCACATCCATATCCAGTCCGAAGATAAAAACCGGATCCAGGATAATGTTGGCCACCGCGCCGATCAGGACAGACAGCATGCCTGTCTTTGCAAATCCCTGGGCGGTGATAAAGGCGTTCATCCCCAGTGTGATCTCCACGAACACGGTGCCCAGCGCATAGATATTCATATACCGCACGCCGTATTCAATGGTATTTTCACTGGCTCCGAAGGCCATCAGCAGGTCCCGGTTCCAGATCAGAAGGACGGCCGTAAGCACGACCGAGATCAGGATCTGCAGCACGAAGCAGTTTCCCAGCGTCTTTTCCGCAGACGCCCTGTCCTTCTTTCCCATAAAGATGGACGCTCGTGGCGCGCCGCCGTATCCCACCAGGGCGGCGAACGCGGAGACAATCATGATCAGCGGCATGCACACGCCCACGCCGGTCAGCGCCGCGGCGCCGATCTCCGGGATATGCCCGATGTAGATCCGGTCCACGATATTATAAAGCATATTGATAAGCTGAGCGGCCACCGTGGGGAGCGCCAGCTTTAAAAGCAGTTTTCCCAGCGGTTCCGTCCGCAGAAATTCTTTATCGTTTGTCTGTTCCATGATCATGATCCCATCCTTTCCATTGCTGCTTTTGCATTTCCCGTGAGGCGCTGAAACAGCCTGTCCTGCATGACCAGTTCCTCTTCGGCGAATCCCTCAAGAATATATTTTCTGAACTCTTTTCCTGCCCGGTCGATACTTTCCGTCACCGGAACAGCCTCCGGCCTGAGCTTCAGGTGGATCCTCCTGCGGTCTTCCGGATCCGGGATCCGTTCCAGGAGTGACTTCCGGATCAGTTCCTCCACCGCTTTTGAGACCGCGCCTTTGGAAATCATACGCAGTTCCACGATATCTGCGGCCGTATCTTTCTTTGGATTGTTCCGCAGAAAGCTGACCACCTCTGCTTCCACCAGTGTGAGGCCGTGCTCTTTGCACACATCTTTCAACATATGGTCATAGAGTCTGAGCAGACTTCGAAGCCCCGTCCATATTTCCGTTGTTCTTTCCATAATCTTTCTCCTGACAGTTTTTGCAATTAGTTTCTTTATGAACTGTTTCCAAATAAACATTATACCGCTTTAAAATCTCTTGTCAACCTATCCGGGCCGGCTCACGCGCAAAATATTTCTTATTCTCCAGATAATACGGCGATTCCGGTTTATACGTTCCGGCCAGCTCGTTATATTTCACAGCCTCCGCCCGCTGCCCCATCCTGTCATAACAAACGCACAGGCAGATTGCCGGAAGGAATCCGTAACAGTCTTCTTCTATAAACGCGCCGGACGCTTCCGCCTTTTTCGCATGCAGCGCTTCTTTGTACCAGAATACGGCCTGGTCATATTTACCTCTGTCCATGAAATGCCGGCCCAGATCGCAGCAGGCTTCTCCTCTCGGGACATCATACTCAAATGTACAGAACAGCCATCCAAGGGCCGCGCTCTCATCTCCCACCCCGTAACAACAGGCGGCAAGCTTCCGGGCCGCATCGATCCGGTTCTCGATCCAGCCGTCCGGACGGTCAAGGAATTTTTCCAGCACATCCGCGGCTTTTTTATATTTCCGGTGATACAGAAGTTCCCGCCCATAGTAATAGAGCGCCCGGCTGTCGAACGTCTCTTTCGAGCGCTCCATTTCTTCATAGATCCGCAGATTACGCCCGCTGTCCGACGCCTTTATCTTATGATGTTCCACCCGGATGTCCGAATAAATGATCTGCCCAGACGGGGTGACCGCCTCATGCACTCTGCCCTGAAAATAATAGCCCGCATGGTTCCGGAAAATGCGCTCTCTGTAATAGGTAAATGTACTCCGCCCCGCCCCGTCAAAAGAAACCGCATAAGGCATCATCACCACATCCGTATCCGGTGTGAGGTTCTCTTTAAAACTCCTAAACCGCTCCGCCTCTTCCCCGGGGATCACGTCGTCCGCGTCCAGCCACATGAGGAAATCCTTTGTCCCTTTTGAAAAGGCAAAATTGCGCGCCGCAGAAAAGTCATCGCACCACTCGAAATCATAAATCCAGTCCGTATAATATGCCGCGATCTCTTTCGTACGGTCACTGGATCCCGTATCCACGATAATGATCTCATCCGCCAGATCTTTTACACTTTCCAGACATCTTCCAAGTACATCTTCTTCGTCTCTGACGATCATGCATAAACTGAGTGTAACCATAGGATTTTCTCCGGCCTTTCATTATATCTCAGTTTATGCCCGCTGTTCCGGACCCGTGCGTCTTCCCGATCCACTTTTATGCATTTTATTATGTATTTTTATGCATTTACAATGCATATTT